>JABLXU010000018.1 GCA_013177805.1 Candidatus Omnitrophota bacterium | reverse complement strand
GACGGTTTCCGCCCCATGCCCGCGATCAACTACCCCGGCGCGCCGGTGTTGATCATCCCCCGGCAGGAAGGCATTCCCGAACGGATCATTCTGGATTTCGGCAGCCGATTCTTGCCCTACGACCGCGTGCCTCCCACGTTGCGGCGGATGATGGCCTTCGTCCACGACGGACCGGTTCCCTATTTTGAACCAATCGATCCTACTCTCTGGGACGAAGGGCTCTTGGACCGGCAAGCCACTCTGCGCCTCCAGGAAGACCGTTCCGCCACGATTCAAGGAACCTACCGGTACGACAACATGCTCGATCAACTCGTGCGCGAGGCGTTGACCAACCCCGAAGTCAAGCAACGCCTGGTGGACGCGCAACTTACCACTGAATTTCAGGGCATCCGGGTCGAGTCATCTTCCCTCGAAGATGTCGACGACCTTACCCGTCCCCCGCGCATTGAGTTTTCGGGCCGGCTCCCGGACATCGCCAAGCCAGCGGGAGAACGCCGCCTCAAGATTTCCCCTGTCCTGGTGCGCGCCAATGCGTCCTCCCTCGTCCGCGAACCCGCCCGCGTGTTCCCGCTGGTCTTCGAAAGCAGCCCCGTTTGGAATCCGCTGGAACTCCGCTTCGACATGAGCCTTTATCTGCAGCAAGGCGCCTCCATTCCCTTGCCGGACAATGTGCTTCTCCTCACCCAATACGGCTACTATTCCCTCTTCTACGCGTGGGAAGGGAACCACATCGTCGTGAAACGTTCGTTCTTGATTCCAAAACAAAAAATCCAGCCGGCCGATTACGAGGGCTTCGTCCGTTTCTGCCGGGACATCGACCAGGCCGAAGACCGGGAAATTCTCATCACATTCCCCCCGGCGTAATTATCCCACCTTTGATATCGGGAAGATTGTTGGCCTGCCGCCTGCGGCTAGCCACCTTCACCCCTGGCGGGGATGGAATTCATTTTCATCTCACGTCAGTTAACCCTGCGCAACCAAACACGAAACCAACCACTTCCTTCTCACCTCCCCTCTCCCCCTAGGAAACCTTTAACGAACCCCCTCGCCTTCACGGAGGGTTATCAGGTACTATGGAGGCGCGAAATCCCTTCGGGATTTTTCCATTCATGCATATACCATCGGGAGAAGGAGATACATCCATGCGTATTCCGGCGATTCTGACTATTGGGTTGGTATTGGCGGGCGGGATGATCCCGGCGTATGCCGCGCAGGGGCCGTTGAATCCCCAGGCAATGCGGGATTGGGTGATCGTCCCGGCGGAGGACGCGATTCCCAGTGAGACCTATGCGGCGGAGGAATTCCAGTCTTTGTTCCATCAAGCGGCGGGGATCGAGTTGCCGGTCGCCGCGAAGGCCCAGCCGTCCAAGAATATCTTCATCGGCGCGGGAGCCGCAATGAAAGCCAGCCCAGTGGGATTCAGCGTGGAAGATCTGGGGGAAGAAGGCCTGCGGATCCGTGTCACGCCGGAGAATATCGCCATCGCGGGAGGCCGCCCGCGGGGGACGTTGTACGGCGTGTACGAGTTCATGGAGCGGTATGCCGGCGTCCGTTTTCTAACGCACGACCATACGTACATCCCGGAGAAGAAAAGCTGGAAAATCCCCATTGGCGATTTCACCTATATCCCGCCCTTCGCGTTCCGGTGGAGTTATTACAAGGAGAACGCGGATCATCCCGAGTTCGCGGCGCGGCTGCGGGTCAACACGACGACGAATGACGAGAAACTCGGAGGCGTGTGCCGTCAAAGCCTGATCAGCCACACGTTGCATCACTACCTGCCCGTGGAGAAATACGGGAAGGAACATCCCGAATATTTCGCGCTGGTGGATGGCGAACGCAAGTTGGAGATGTGGGGTGGAGGGCCGGAGCCGTGCGTGACCAATCCTGAGGTAATCGAAATCGTCGCGCAAAACGTGATTTCCGATCTAGACCGGCATCCTGGCATGCAAAACGTCAGTGTGAGCCAGAACGACAACGACGCTTATTGCCGCTGCGAGAACTGCGAAGCCATCAACCAGCGCGAGGGCACGCCGATGGGTTCGCACCTGGCCTTCGTCAACGCGGTGGCGGAACGGGTGGAGAAAGCGCACCCTGGCGTCATGGTCGGCACGCTGGCCTATTGGTATACCCGCAAGCCCCCCAAGACGATCAAGCCGCGCCCCAACGTGCAAATTCAGCTTTGCAGCATCGAGTGTTGCACGCTCCACCCGATCGACGATCCCACTTGCGAGAAAAACCGGGAATTCTGCCGGGATATGGAGGAATGGGGTAAAATCTGCGATCACATCTGGGTGTGGAATTACAACACCAATTTCCGCTATTACGATCTGCCCTTCCCCAACCTGCGGGTCATCAGCCCTAACGTGCAATATTTTCTGAAAAATCACGCCAAGGGCCTTTTCATGCAGGCCAACGGCAACGGCAACACGGGCGAACTGTGTGATTTGCGCAATTACGTGATGGCCCGCTGCATTTGGAATCCCGAACTGGACAGTTGGGAACTGGCCAAGGAATTCTGCCGCTTGCATTACGGCCGGTCGGCCAATGTAATGATTCGCTATCTGACCTACGTGCATGACAATGCCGAAACAAGCGGCTTTCACCCCACCTGCTTCCCCCAGCCTTTCGAAGTGGGCATGACACCAAAATCCGCGAAGAAGATATATGGATTGTTCCAAAAAGCCCTGGCCAAAGCGGAGAATGAGGCGGTCCGGAACCGGGTGGAAAAGGCCTCGATCGCTTCGCTGCGGGCGGTCCTGGAAACCTGCGGCATTTACGACGTGCAAAACGGCATCCTGCGCGTCCGTTATCCGGAACTGTTCGGCGATCTCGCGGGGCGCTATAAGGAACTAACCCGGAAACACGATCAGACCCGGGCGGAAGAATGGGAGACCATCGATCACTACTATAACCTCCTCGACCGCGCCACCCTCCAGGGCTTCCCCGCGCGGAAACTCGAAAACGCGTCCTGGAGTATGACGATTTTGCCCGAGGAAAACGGCAAGCTCATTGAACTGCGCCACAAGCCCAGCCGGCGGGATTTGCTCATGCCCGCCGGCTACCGCAGCCTGCGGAACGCGTTCGATTACCTGACGCTTCAGGAATTGATGGTCCAGGGCGCCCATAAGGACGATCCGGCCGCATTCCAGGTGGAATCCACCGGTTCCTCCGTTCATCTCTCCAAAATCCTGGCGGATGGATCCATCCTGGAACGGACCATCCGGCTGGCGGACGATCCACCGGACGCGGTCCGTTTCGAAACCCGTATCACCCACAAAGGCAGCGAGGCCAAAACGTACCGGTTCCGGATCCATCCCGAGTGGTTCACAGGCACGGTCACGCAGGACGACCACGTGGTCAGCGCCTACATCAAGGATCAGGAATGGGTGAAATTCAATCAGAATTGGACGATCCCGGAAAAGCGGAACGTGGAGATCCTCCAAACCGCCCGCGGGGGAGGCTACGCCTTTTTCAATCACAAAGAACGCTATGGGCTTCTATTGAGCTACGACCCCCTGGACATGGAACGGGCCGCGTTCGAATGGAACAGCCAATATCCCATGGCTGCCCTGGATCTCATCACCAACGGGGTTGAATTAAAGCCGGGAGAAACCTTTGATTATGGCTATACGGTCACATCCTTGGCGAAACCGCCGATGTGAATCCATCAGATGGCTCTCGGAGAATCAAAATGGACACGTATTACCCGCATTCCATCCGCCTCTTCATGGGAGCGATGCTCATCTTCCTGACGGCCTTGGGAACAATCCCACAAGCCCGGGCCTTGGATGTGGGCGTCGCGTCAGTGGAGATCACCCCTCCCACGGGCATTCCCATGCCCGGATACGCGGCCCGCAAGCAACCGTCGCAAGGCGTGTGGGATCCCTTGTTCGCCAAGGGATTGGTGCTGGACGATGGCTCCCGCCGGGCGGCCTTCGTGGTATTGGACCTGATCAGTCCTCCCCCCAAGGACATGCGGAACCGCATCCAGGAACAAGTCAAGAAAAAGCATAATATTTCCCTGCTCCTGTTTCTCGCGACGCATACGCATGCCGGCCCGGTCCTGAAACCGGATGTTCCCACACCGGACAATCCCTGGCTGCCCACCCTGGAAGAGAAAATCCTGCAAGCGGTCGATAAGGCCGTGGCGGCCAAGATCTCCGTCACTGTCGAAGTGGGCTATGGCACGGCCGACCTGACTTACGACCGGCGGGTGGTGAATCCCGATGGCACCGTGAAAATGTTGTGGCGCAACGCGGAACGGACGCCGGGCGATCCCGTGGATCAGACCGTGGGAGTAGTGGGATTCAAGAAAAAGAATGGACAGTGGCTGGCCACCGTGGTGCATTTCGCGGGCCATCCCGTCATCTTCGGTTCGGACAACCTGAAATACTCCGCGGAATGGCCGGGCGCGATGCGCCGTTTCGTGGAGAAGCAACTGGGCGGCGAGTGCCTCTTTTTCCAAGGCGCTTGCGGCGTGGCCAATCCCTACTTGGCCAACACTCCCGCCACCGAGGAAGGCTACGCGGTCCTCATGCAGGAAGGCCAAACACTGGGCGAAGAGGTGGTCCGCATCGCCGGGGTGACCAATCCCATCAGTAGCGCCATGCCCGCTTTGAACCTGTCCACGGAAACGATTCCGCTGCAATACCGGTTCGATTTCAACAATGAAAAGGTGCGGGAGTTCTATATCCAACAATACGGGAAAGAACGCTTCGAGGAAATGTTAAAGGAACGGCCGGCTGAGATCCTCGCGGAAATCCCCATCGTGATTCTCGGGAAGGAAATCGCTTGGGTAGGATTTCCCGGGGAATTTTTCGATGAATTTCAGGTCGATCTACGTGAACGGTCGCCCGTCCCGAATACGTTTTTCCTAGGGTATTGCAACGACGTGTTCGGCTATTTCCCCACCATCCAGGCGGCGGCGGAAGGCGGCTATGGAGCGGGGTACAGCACGTACGTGGAGGTAGGCGCGGGCGAGTATTTGGTCAACCGCGCGGTCATCAACCTTCACCGCATGCTGGGCCGCCTGAAACCCGTGCCGGAGATGTAGTATAGGATTCCGGTTCGCCTCCCCCTGTCCTACCTTCCCGAATTACGCTTTCCCTCCATTCTTACCCCACGCCCTTCTCAAGGGGCATCCTGGCGTTTCAGACCTATTCCTTGGCCTGGATGGAAGAACCACGGTTTTCAGCCTTCCTGTAATAGCCGGCATCCGTGATGATAATATCGAAAGCCTCTTTGGAGGTAATGAAAACTTCATCGTTGTCCATCCGGCTCACATAAACCCCCTTTCCGTCCGGTGTTTCTGCGCCGAACGCGAGCTGCCATTCCCGATCCACGCTGGTCAGAGTGACCTGAACAGAGGGGTGCCAGAGTCCGTATTCCCGGTATCGTTCCCTATCGTCGGCAATCGATCCCAGGATTTCGAGCCGGGGAAGGTTGGCCAGGGTTTCCAGAAGCCGGGCGGCATAGGCGATGTCCGCGGGTTCCCGAGTGGGTTCAGCCATATACCAACTCCCTTCCGCGTTTCGAGACAACGTAAACGTGTTCCAGTAATCACGAAGCACGCGGATTTTCAGAATATCCTGGGGTTCCACTTGAATGATCCGGGGCGAAGAACGTATGCGGTGGTTTCCACGAAACCACGTGGCGCTGTCAATCAGGACGATAAGGCCTCCGAGGATTGCCACACAAAGCAACAAGGAATACGTGAGCTGGCGGTTCATGCCTGCCACCTCCTGCGCGTCCAGAGGAGAAATCCCGTCCCGGCGGCTAGGCCGGGCAGCAACAGGATGCTCCACCAATACACAAACTTGGCTTGCGGAGCGGTTAAAACCAAACCGGCATAGCCGGATACCCGGGGATGGATGGAGAGGAGATCGTGGCGTCCCGCCAGCCATTCGACGCAATTGAGCGCCAGGTCGAGATTGCCTGCCATGTCGATGTAGCGGTTGGTAGCAAAGTCGGAATCGCCGATGACCACCATCCGGCCTTGCAAGGGATTCCGGCCGGGTTCCGAGAAGGATTGATACCGTTCCGCCGCCATTCCCAAGGAGATGGGTCCCCGGCGGTCCCGCTTGGGATCGACCTGAAACCGCCGGTCCGGATCATACTCCAACGCCCAACCGGACCCCGTCGTATGCATGAAATTCGTCGTAACCACATGGGGATTGGGATCGGAAACAGTAACCGCCACGCGGCGCGCCGTGGGCAACACGGCCGCCAGGTCTCCCATCGCCGCCCCGATGGGGTGATGATTCGAAAAACGCTTTATGAAAAGCGAGGCAGGCCCCCCATGGGCGGTATGGCTTTGCGTATCCACGACAAAATCATTCCGCAAGCGGAAGTTCCACGCGTGAATCAGTGGTTCGACTCCCGTATCCATTCCGGGGTCGAGGAGGAAAAGCACGCCGCCGCCGCGATCCAACACTTGATTGAGGGCCTGGAGGTCCTCATTGGAAAGGGGGCGTTTCGGACCGGCCACGACCACAACCTGGGTATCGGACGGGAATTGGAGGGAACCGCCGGGCGTAACGATCCGGTGTTGAATTTGCCAATGCTTACGATTGAGTTCCCACACCCAGGTGGACAGGCCTTCTTCCCCCGTGTTTTCGGGATCGCGTTCCCCGTGGCCGGATAGAAATACCACCCGTCCCGGTTGCTCCCGCGTGAGGTAGAGCAAAGCGGATAGAATCTCGGCTTCCCCAACAAAGTGCGCCGGCGCCAGGATCCGCTGTCCCTCGATCACGTGAAGAACCGTGGTCATGACGAGGGCCGATCGGGGAAGGCGGCGGTACCGCTCGCCGGAAGCCACCAGCACTTCATCCGCGAGAGCGCTGGGGAGCTGATACCGCGCCCGCAGATATTCGGCTTCTTCGGGTGAGCGTTGGGGATTGAGGTACTGCACATTCAGGTAGTTGGTCAACGAAGAAAACTCGTCCAGCAAATCACGGATTTCCTGCACCAGGTCTTCCGGCCGGGCGATACAGACAGTGATCTCCACCGGCTGATCGAGCTGGGCAACCAGTTGCCGGCTCAGGGGGGCCAGGGTGTGCCGTTGCGCGGAGGTCATGTCGAAACGCGTGTACAGGCGTGAACTGAGGTAGAGAGCCATTCCCCAGACCAGGGCCGCCAACAGGCAATTGAACGCAACGGTTAAGGCGAAACTGGTCTGGCGGAGCCGTATTTCACATTGAATCCGGGGAAGATTGTACCAAGCAACGGCCCCGAGTAACACGATTCCCGCCAACGCCATCCCGATCGCGCCCGGACTCCAGAAGCCCGCCGATAAACGGGAAACAGCCGCCTCACCCACCAACAGAAACGCCACCACAACACCCGTCAGAGACTGCTTGGGAGAGCGCCAGGGCATCTTCGTGATTCCCGGGGTGACACCAAACTTCCAACGGCGGGATTCAATGATCCGGACGGTCAGAAAAAGCAACATGACCGTCGTGAACAGAAAAAACGCCACGGAGCGGCTGTCCAACACCCCCCGGCGGAACAGGGCAAAATGATTCTTGACCGACAAATACGCGATGGCTTCCCCCGGCCAACCGAACAGCGCGTAGACGGCATCACCCGCGCTATGGAGCAGGATGCCGGCGGTGAGGGCGCCCAACGCGGCGAAAAGCGAGTTGTCCGTCGTGGCGGAAAAAAGCAATCCCAGCGCCGTGAGCAGCAGTCCCAGCAGCCACAGGCCGAAAAAACCATTCAAGGCCATCCACCAATCCGGTGATCCCAGCCGTTCCAGAACCGCCAGATAGGTTAACGTGGGAAGGGTGAGCGTGAAAAAACTGAGCCATCCCGCCAGAAATTTCCCCACCACCAATTCGGTGTCCGAGAGGGGATTGGTGATGAGCACTTCGAAGGAGCCGCTCCGGAATTCATCCGCCAACAGGCGCATGGTGAGAAGGGGAACAATGACAACGCTGAGAATGCCCAGGGTGGAAAAGGTATACCGCAAGCTGGCTTCCTGGTTGATCACCATGTCGGAGGCGAAGAAATATCCGGCGAGAGTCAGAAAGGTGGCGACGATGCACAATCCCGCCGGAGAGAGCAAAATCGCGATCCAATCGCGCCGCGCGATGAGCCATGCCCGGTTCATGCCGTCACCTCGGATTTCCCGTATCCAGAAGCGGCCGGTTTCGCGGCCTGCCGAATCCGTTCCACAAATACATCTTCCAACGAGACGGGTTCCTGGGAGAGTTCGAGGAGGGTAAAGCCCGCTTGAGTAAAAAGACGCAGGATCGACTCCCGGGGATCGTTTTCTTGAGCCGTAAGGCGCAGGTACGCGGATTGTTCATCTTCCCAGTAACGGTCCAGCCGCGCGCCCGGTATTCGTTCCAGCAACGAAGGCAACAAAGCCGACATCATTTCACTGCGTTTGCATTCAAGCCGGTATGCGCGATGGGTTTCCGCGCGGAGTTGTTCCACGGTTCCACTGGCAATCACACGCCCCTCGTTCAAGATCAACACCGAATCGCAAATCATCTCGATTTCGGACAGGATATGGCTGGAAAGCAAGAGGGTATGGTCCGGCTTGAGCGACTGGAGCAGCGCACGGAATTCCCGCACTTGCAGCGGATCGAGGCCGATGGTGGGCTCGTCCAGAATCAGGACCGGGGGGTTAGCCAGCAGAATGGAAGCCAAACCCACCCGTTGCCGGAATCCTTTGGAAAGCGCCCCGATCCGGGTATTGATTTCCTTTTCCAGGCCACAGGATTCCACGGCGCGGAGGACTGCCCGGTTCATGGGGGAACCGGTGAATCCCTTGAGCCGGCTCATCCACTCCAGGTATTCATGGACGCGCATGTCCGGGTACAGCGGATTGTGCTCAGGCAAATAGCCGATGTGGGCGCGCGCTTTCATGGAATCAAAAAAAACGTCGTGGCCGCAGATGCGCGCGCGGCCTTCCGAGGGAGGCATGTAGCCGGCCAGGATGCGAAGGGTGGTGGTTTTCCCGGAGCCGTTCGGCCCCAGCAACCCGACCAGCTGGCCTTCCCCGATCAACGCGTTGATCTCGATGATCCCCGCTTGGCGGCCATAGTATCGCGATAGATTTTCCATTTCGATGGCGTACTTCATGGCTCAAAGATTCCGTAAAGGGTAAACAGCGAATAGGTATAGACGCCGTATGCGCAGACCAGCACGAGACCGGTTGTCTTCCCTGGTTGGCGGGTGCGCCCCATGCCCAGGAAAGGGACCAACAGAAAGAACATCATCACGGGCAGATCATACAACCGGTTGGCGGCGGTCACCGGAATGACTCCCGCCAATCCACTCAATCCAACGACACCCAGCGCGTTGTAAATATTGGAACCGAGCACGATTCCTAAGGACGTGTCATGATGGCCTTTGCGCAATGCCGACAAGGCCGTGGCCAATTCCGGCAGCGAGGTGCCGGCCGCAATAAGAGTCAGACCGATGACCGCTTCGGAGATTTGCCAATAACGGGCGATGGCGATGGAGGAATCGAGCACCCATTGGCCGCTGATCAAGACCGCCGCACCACCGATCACCGCCAAGGTGACAGCGGTGGGCCAGCCCGGTTCGCCGCGGACCGTACTGGGTGCCTCCCTTTCCGGCCCCGGTACCGGCCACGCCGCCGCCAGGGAGGGATCGCGGCGCGCGTGGTGAAAGGTCAGGATCATGTAAACCGCGCATGCCCCCAGCAGGATCAATCCACTCAGGGCGGCAATGTCTCCCCACAGAGCCAAAAGGTAAAGAAGCAGCGCGGCAAATAACATCGGGATTCCGTGCGCCCGCAGCCATTCTTCCTCCATTCGGCCGCGCCCGAGCACCAGGCAAAGCCCCAAAATGAGTCCCGTATTCACAATGTTGGAACCGGTGGGATTGGCTAAGGCTATGGCCCCATGCCCCGTCCACACGGCCGAAAGCGACACGGCCATTTCGGGGAGATTGGTCGTCAGGCCAATGAGAACGGCCCCCATCAGCACGCGCGGCCATCCGGTGAGCTCGGTCACCAAGGCAGCCGCCCGGGTGAACCAATCGGACCCTGCGATCAACAGCCAGACACCAAACGCAAATTTCAAGAATAGGATTGTCATGGATTGTCCTCTGTCGGGCCGGTTGCCTGGTTCGCCCCTCCGGCATAAGGCCCGCGCGAAGTGGAAGCAGGTTCCGCTCCGAGACGCAACGCCATGTCAGTCGGGTTGAACCAATTAAAATCGGTACTCGGGAATACGACATCCTGCAAGCGGAGATTTTTGGCGGCTTCCAGAGCCGTGAGATTGGCCCCTCCCGGGCCGGCCAGCGCTTGATTGAGCCGGCGGGTGCCTTCGGCTTCCGCGTTCTTGAGAAGAACGATGCCTTCCGCCTCTTTCTGTTTTCGGTATAAGTCGGCATCGGCGCGCCGCTGGATGGCATATTGATCGGCCTTGGTCTTGAATTCCGCGATGCGCAGGTCGGTCTCCGCGTTCCTCTTCGTGATTTGAGCTTCTGTTTCCTGCCGGATAGTCCGAAGCTTGACCTCAGTCTCCTGGCGGATCATGTCGACCTTGCCGCGTTCTTCGGCGGCGCGGGTTTTGGACTGCTCCAAAGCCACCATCTGGTCCGCGATTTTTTTCTGCTTGATGAGATTTTCGTAAGCCGGATCGAATTCCAGGGTAATCACCAGGTAATCAACAAGTTCAATCCCCCGCTTCAACAGCCGCGCGTTGAGGTATTCCCGGGCTTGCTCCCGCAGGGCCTCGCGCTCGTCCGGATTGTAAAAATCCTCCGTGCCCAACTGGCCGAAGATGGCGCGCGCGGTTTCGATGACCAGATCGCGCACCAGGCGCTGGTGCTGGATTCCTATTCCGGAATCCTGCACCACCTTGTGAGCCTGACCTTCCGCGATGCGGTAATACACCACGACATCCATGCGCACCCGGTCCCCGTCGGAAGACGTAATGGCGATGGGATCCTCGGTCAGTCTCGGCGGCAAGGCGGCATCCCGCACGAACCGCATCTGCTGCACGGTGCGGGGAAAGCGGTGCCACGTCTCGAGCGGCCACAGATTGCGGTAAAAGCCGGGATCATAATCCTTTTCCACCACGCCTTTGGATGACCCGAAATTGATGGTGCGCACACCGATTTCATCCGGCTTGATTTTGGCGCACGCGCTGCCCAGCACCGCGATGAGGATAAGAGCGAGTTGAACGGCAGGAGACCGTTTCATTGTTCACCTCCGGAAGCGGAGTCGTTGCCGGCAGGGGAAACGCGCTGCAGAAGCCCTGGGGGCGTATCCGGCTGGACAGAGAATTGTTGAATGTGGGGATCCCGCGTGATGGGCGTACCGCTGAAACGGGTATCGTTCATCCGGCGGGCGTATTCCAGGCCGATGATTCCTAAACCGCCCTCCCCGGCAAGGGCTTCGCGGATTTTCTCCATGCCTTCGGCTTCGGCGGTCTTGTTGGCGCGGATGCCTTCGGCGGAGGCCGATGCGCTGTACAACGCGGCATCAGCCAGGAGCAAGGTGGTTTGAAAGTATTGTTCGGCGGACAATTGGGTTTTCTCCGCCTCGGCCCGGGCGTGGATGATCCGGTTCAGGTTTTCCCCTTCCACTTGGCGCAGTTGCACGTCCGCTTTCTTCTGTTCTTCGACGATCCGGCGCTGTTGATCCTGCAGGGCGGCCCGGGCTTGCGCCTGTTGTTCTTCAACCTGCTGGTCGGCGAGTTTCTTTTCCTGGATGACTGTTTCGTATTCTTCATAAAAACGAATGGCACCCGGGATGAAGGCAATGACTTCGATCCCTTGCGGATTGAGAGACCGGTTGATCTTGTTGAGACACTCTTCCGCCTTCGCGTTGCGGTGCTGGGCGTCGTACATCTCTTCCGTCGAAAGTTCACCAAACGTTTCGAGGCTGATATGCCGGGCATAGGATTCCAGCCAGAGGTGGACGAATTGCATGCCGGGGCCGCTGCGGGTCAACACGGTGACGGCTTTTTCGGGCATGAGTTTGAAATTGAGGGTGATATCCAAGCTGACGTTGCTGCCATCCCGGGTTTTCAACTTGATGTCGCGGGGCGGTCCGCCGCGCTGGGCACTCCAGGCCAAGTCCATTTTCTGGATGGTTTTCTCGAGGACGTAAAAATCGGCCAGCCCGGGCGCGAAGAGGTGGTATCCCACACGGTCTTTCAGCTGCAATTCACCTGTGAGGTTGTTCACCAGGATCCCAACCTGATTTTCCCGCACGTGGACAATGCCCTCCCGCATCACCGCGATAACAAAGGCCACCACCGCCAGCACGAAGGCCAGCCGGATCCATTTCTTGATCGCCCAGGGTTGAGGCTGGAACAAGCGGGGAAACAAATAAAAGATAATTGTTCGTCCCCACTGGGGCAGCCGTTGGAGCGGCTCCCACAACCAGACGGGGGGTTTGATGAAATGAGGGATTGATCGATTTCCGGAATTCATGGCGCATCTCCATACAAGTAAGGATTCCATGATCGGTTACTCGGCATATAGCCCCCCCTAACCAGCTCCCTCTCCCCCCGGGAGAGCCGTTGTAGAATGGGCTCAACGCGCAGCGTAGCCCACCCACAAGGTCCCCCTCTCTCCCCGGGGAAAGGCGGGGTGAGGGAAAGCCCTGTCTTAATGCTTGCTCTTCTCGAATTACGCATTCCTCCCCCTTCTTCTCTTCTCGCCCCTCTCAAGGGGCCGCCGTGCACCAGCCCAGGGGTTCAACCCGGGGCAAATCCAACCTTGCCCCGGTTATTAAATACGGTGCAAATCCCACCTCATGGGATTTCTGGCTTGAGGCAATCGCAATGCCGGCTTTGGGAAAATGGGAAACTTCAATCAGGCGGGAGGAGGCCCTCGCCGAGAGGGACGATGAGCGGTTTCCTGTCTAGGCAGGATACGGTGGCTGCGGCAGAACCGCAGTCGTTGACGGGTGTTCAATTTCCCCGCTTGGTCCAGCCAATTATCAATTTCAGCCAGACCGGCGATGCGGAAGCCGCGGAGCGGCGCCTGCTTAATTCGGATGATATGTTCGATGAATTCCCGAACCGGTTGCGGGAGGACAGGCAACAGCTGACGGGGAGCCGGCACCATGTCCCGGCTTTCTTTTTCACAGCTGTCATCGGCCGTCGTGGCCTGGGGATGATTGGTCAAAAACGGGAAATTCTTTTCCAGGGGATAACCTGGATGACCCATTTCTTCTCCCCGCGATAGTGGAAAGAAAAACAGATCACCCTCCGGAAAATGATCCGCAGGTTCACTGCATCCGGAAGTGCCGGGAAATACCATACTGCACCCGATCCCGGTTAATCCCATCAAGAAAAAAAACAACGATTTTCTCATGGTCAAACGCATTTCCTGAGACAGCATTGATTGAATCAAACTAATCTAAAATCACTTGACGGCTCGAAAGTTCCTACCTTCATTCCTTTTCAACAAATCGTAAAATCGTAGGGGAAATGGTCATTCACTAGTTTCTAGATATCACATCGTTATGAAACATGCCACCCTCACCAGCTCATCCAGCTTGTGCCAAGCAACGATACCATATCATGATCCCCAAAAACGTCCACAAATTATTTAGTGTCACTATTTATTTAGTGTCACTATTGATCATCAATAACGGAAATAAAAAACTCGTGCGTGGTAAGAGCGGGTAAAAAGTGCGGTGACCATTTCCCCGCATGCCGGCCTTTCTCTGTGCTTGATTCGAGGTATGCACAGAATTGGAAACGCTAAACGCTTCCCTAATCCGCTGAGAGAGGGGCTCGCTTCTCGTTTAATTCCCCCCGGATTATTCTTCACCATCCTCGCGGCAATTTATTCTTCCTCGAGAAGTCCACCATGAAGAAATTTCCACCTCCCCTCCCGTCTTCATCCCCGATTTATTGATATTTACTTGATCATGAATGGATTCCATTGCTGGCACGTCTGTTGCTTTTTTTCTCTTTGCGCCCCATGAATCAGGCATGGAGGAACCCATGGCCCAGATCATCCAGTTGCCCAACGCCGTTCTGCGGACGAAAAACCGGTACGCTGGCCGCTTGCATACGGCCGGTGAGCGCTGGGTCCGGCAGGAAAAAAAATTGGTGGATCAAGCGGAATTCCTGGAGGCCATGATCCTGGTGCTCAACGATGTGAAACTGCAAAACATCCGCGACCGGGACTATGCCATGATGGAGATTGTATCCGAGGAAATTCCGCGTGTTCATGCACGGCTGGAGGAAATTCAACAACGGATCGTCAATTTGCGCAAAGAATTCGCGGAATCGGTGGAAAAAATGGTGAATTAGCCAGTTTTACATTCACCCAAGAAAACATCCGGCCGAATCCGTCCACTATCGAATCCCAACGATGCCGGAAGTGAAGTAATACTCACTTTCCGCCATTTCCCTTAACTCTGGAAACCCCTTTCGCTTCGGTGAGAGGGGTCTTTTTTTTCTCCCCCTCAGGAAGAACTGTAATGATTCTGGCAAGATTCGCAGGAGATCAAGAAAAAAATCTATTTACTTGATCAATTTAGTCAATATAATATCCCTCCTACTTAGATTGAGTCGAATCTTTTGGGGAGGTGTTAGGTCCGCATGCTTCCGCAAAAAATCGCTTTTCTGCCTGGAATCATTCTATTTATCCTCATTTCCTGGGCTTTCGCGGGAGAAGAAGAAACCCCTTTCTCCCGTATCCAAGAAGCCGCCAAGGCTGCCCGGGCCGCTGTCGAAGCTGCCCAGTCCGCCCAAAACGCGGTCCAGCAAGCCGTACAAGCCGCCCGGGACGCGGCCGCTCAGGCGGAGGAAATTTATTATCAAGCCTTCCGGGAGCGCATGGATCATCTCCGGAAAGAACGTTTGGCTGCCTTGCCGCCGCCACCCACTCCGCCCGAGGGTCTCGGTGAAGCCAATAATTCAATCGACCATTTCATCACGGCGAAATGGCCGGAGGGAGAAACACCGCGGTTGAGTGACGATGCGGTCTTCGTCCGCCGGGTGTACCTGGATGCTATCGGTGTAATCCCCTGCGCCACCGAAGTGGAGGCGTTTCTCTCCGATCCTGCTCCTGAAAAACGCGCCAAGTTGATCGATTCGCTCCTGGCCCGGAACGAGGAATACGCCATCCACTGGACACAGTTCTGGGAAGATGCCTTGTGCAGCAACGGCAACCACCAGGGAGGTGTCGGCACCCGGGCGAATTTCAAGCCATTCATCATCGATAGTTTCCGTGAAAACAAACCGTATGACGTGTTCGTGGCGCAATTGCTCGATCCGGCCGCGGCCAAGTACCGGGGCGGTTACGTCAAATCGGAAACACACCTGGAGAGCGTGCAGACGGCGGCTAACGTAGGACAGGTTTTTTTGGGAGCGCGGATGAAATGCGCCAGCTGCCATGACCATTTTCTCAATCTGGAATGGCCGCAGAAGCGTTTTTTGGGATTCGCCAGCTATTTCGCGCCCCAAGACCTGCAATTGATCCGGTGTGAAGTCAAACACGACGAATTTCTCGCTCCCACCTTCATTTACGACAACGGCAACAGCGGGGGAAAGAAACTGGACACCCTCGAGGCGCGGTTGTCCGAAGTGACCCGGCTGATCATCGATCCGGCCAATCCCCAGTTCGCCACATCCTTCGTCAACCGGTTGTGGAAGCGGTATATGGGCCTGGGGATTGTGGAACCGGTGGACGATTTCCGGATGGACAATCCCCCCTCGCATCCTGAATTGCTGCATTGGCTTGCGTATGAATTTGTCTCCCATGGTTACGACATCAAGCATATGGTGCGGTTAATCCTCAATTCCCGCACGTATCAACTGCGGTTCGATCCGCGGCTGGCCGACCGGTTCGAGGTGGGGATAGATCATCCCCGGTATTTCCGGTCGCCGGCCCACCGCCGGCTGACTTGTGAGCAGTTTTTGGATTCGTTGTCGGTGGCCTTAGGCGTCAGCGGACGGCGGATGTCGTATGACGATTTATCCACCGGGCTGACTCGTTCTCTGGGACGCCCCGAAACCCGCAACGAGGTGATGACTGTCCGGTCGGAGGAATCCGCCGTCATCCAGGCGTTGGAGTTCATCAACGGCGAGCACCTGAATCAAATTTTGGAAGAAGCAGATCTGCCGGTCCAGCTGGCCCAGTTCCCCTCGCGCAAGGAGGCGGTGGACACAGCGTTTCTTGCCGTGCTGAACCGCAAGCCCACGGCGGCGGAGCAAACCCTGAGTCTGGCGTTTTTAGAAGAAGGCGCGGGCCGGGACGATTGGAAAGACCTGTTGTGGGGCCTGGCGGTCAGCCCGGAGTTTCAGTTCATCCGGTAATCCGGTGATGATGAATGGGAGGGCGAACCTCCTGGTGAGCCGCTGGAGACATGAGGTGAGAAAATAATCCGAGACGGGAAAGGATGGAGATCGGTTTTTACCCTCACCCCGGCCCTCTCCCAAAGGGAGAGGGAGCCGATAAGAGAGGTTATCGTTGGTGGATTACGCTACGACTCGAGCCCACGTGGACCGTACTTGTGGGTAAAGATCAGCCCCGAGGGATTTGGGATTGATCTCTACAGCTGAATATATCGGGAGTCGATTTAACCCCTTAAAACATATTCGCGCCTGCCGGATGAGCCAGAAAAAAAGGCGGCCAGCCGCTTATCCCGGTATCTGAAAACTATCATCAAAACCAATCCATGGAGAATAAACCATGAATACGAAGAGAAAAGTTCTGGATACTCAATTTCCCGTTTCGCGGCGGGAATTTTTGAAAACAGGGGCGTGGGCCGCGGGGGCGTTGACGCTTGGCAGGAGCGCCACGCCTGGGTTTGCGCAATCCCGGGAAGGCTTGGACGCGCCGGTGAATCCCACCGCCGATGCCATGATCTTGATCTGGCTGCCGGGCGGTGTTTCGCAGGCGGATACCTGGGATCCCAAGGAACACACCCCCTTCGAACCGGGCATGAAGGGCAGCCGGATGCTCTCCACGTTTCCCAAGATCCCCACTTCCGCCGATGGCATCTTCCTTTCTGAAGGGCTGGAACATATCGCGAAGGTCATGCACAAGGGGACGATTCTGCGTACCTTGACCTCTGACACCAAATTCGGCGCGATTCACCTCAAGGCGCAGCATTACCTGATGACCGGCTATGAGTTCCCGGCCGGGGTGCAGGTTCCTTCCATGGGAGCCATGGTGGCGCGGTCGCTAGGGCGCCGCGATCCAAATGTGCCGGCGTATATCGACATCGGGCGGGACATCGACACCTCGAACGAGGAATTTCTCTTCATCAGTCAGTATCAGGGACCGGGATTTTTGGGAATAAAATACGCCCCCTTTATGATCCCCGATCCGGACAAGGGATTGCCCACCTTGAAGGCGGTGGCCGGCATGACCCCGGAGCGGCTGGACCGGCGGCAAAAATTCTTTGAGGCCATCTCGGGATTGAGCAGCGCGGAGATCCGGGAATCCGGCAAAGTCAAGGATTATCTCCAGGTCGTGGAAGGCGCCCGGGCGATGATGGATTCGCCGGTCAAGAAAGCCTTCAACTTGGCGGAAGAGAAGCCCGAGACGATCCAGGCTTACGACGTTGGACACCGGTTCGGTCTGGGATGCCTGCTGGCCCGGCGGCTGGTCGAGGCCGGAGCGCGCTTCATCGAAGTGGAGTACCAATACGCGCCGTTCAAGGGCTTCGACACGCACGAAGACGGCCATACGAGGATGGTGGGGATGAAGCAGGCGATCGACCGGCCCATCGGGAATTTGATCCGCGAGCTGGACGAGCGGGGGTTGCTGGAGCGCACGCTGGTGGTGATCGCCACCGAATTCGGCCGGACCGTGGCCGACCAACCTGCCGCGGGCCAGGAAAAACTGGGCTTCGACGAAAGCCAGACCGGCGAGTCATTGATCATTGAAAACGAGCGCCTGTACGGGCATCACGGCCATTTCAGTTCCGCTTCCAGCATGCTGTTCTTCGGCGGCGGCTTCAAGGAGGGGTTCGTTTATGGCAAGACGGCGGCCCGTCATCCCATGCTGCCCATCGAGAAACCCGTGAGGTTAATCGATGTGTACGCCACGATCTACAAGGCGCTCGGCATCCCCGCGGATACGTATTATGTGGTTGAGGACCGCCCGTTTTATGTGACCAACAACGGCAAGGGCAAGCCGATTGAGGATCTGCTGGCCTAACGCGCCGGCTTTTCTCATGGGTACTGGAATGCGTCCTCCCAAAGTCCGGCTTTCCAGGCATTGGATTTCTATGCTTTACGAACGGGCCGTTTAGGGAGAGGGATTTACCTTTTCCCACACGGCCTCCCCTGTCACAAAGAAATGTCCCAGCTGCGCCGCACCCAGGAGGGAGGAATTTTCGCGCAGCACGTAGTGGTACTCTCCCATCCAGCGCTGTTTGCACCGCAGGAAGGGTTCCGTCAGGCCGCCTCCGGTAAGATGAATGGTATCCGACAAGGCGATCTTCTCTCCCATTTCCCGCAGATGGCGCGCCATGTATTCGTTGTTGCCCCGGATCAAAGCCATCAACAGGTCCTCGCGGCGGGTTTCCAGTGTGATCCGCGAAAAGGCGGCGCGGCGGTCTTTGGTGCTGTAGCGGTCTCCGGCCAGAAAAACCTCATATTCCGGCAACTCCCGGCTTGCTTCGTTATCGAAATAGTCATGGATGACGCGAGGGATATACTCGTGGAAAAAAGCATCTGCGCTCATTTCCCGGCAGAAATTTTCATGAAACCATTCCAGCGCTTTGCCGCCGGTGTTAAGAACGTACAGTGTCGCCCATAGGTTGGGGATGACATGCCGCCGGAGGTTGTAGTTCCTTCCGGGGAGGGCACGGGCAAGGCCCACGCTGAGGATTTCGCATGTGCCGCAGATGTCCAGCGTTGCCCCCTCGCGGATGACCCCCCCATGCAGGGCCGCGCACATCGCATCGTTTCCGCCCATGAGGATGGGAGTTCCCGCCGGCATTCCGGTGATATCAGCCCAGCGGGGAAGCAAACCGCCCACCGGTTCCCAACTGTTGACTAGTGGGGGAAGTTTGTGGAGGGGAATCCCCAGCCGCGAAGCGATGGATTCGATCCAGCCTCCCTCGATGCGGGTTGTGCGGTAGAGGGCGGTGAGCGAGGCCGTGGAGGGATCCATCCCCCAATTTCCAGTCAGACGCTGGCCGAATAACGTATTCGTATGGCCGAACATGGCGGCCCGGCTGAAGATTTCGGGTTGTTGGTCTTTCCACCAGAGCAATGTAGCGGCGGTGCAACCTCCCGAAACGGGCAGGTTGCCGGTTTGTTCGAGCAATTCGTCTTCACCGATCAGATCACGGATCCGTTGGGCCTGCCGTCCGCTGCGCCCGTCAAGAAACAATACCGCCGGGGTGAGCGCTTCCCCATCCGGACCGAAAGCGGTGGCACCCGGCGTGGAAACCGAAAAGACCGCGGCTTGCACGCCGCCGGTATAGGGTTTCAACCGGGCGCAACATTCCAAGAACGCGTTCCACCAATGCTCCGTGTCGATGTCCCGCTGCCCCCCCGCGCGGATGGTGATGGGATAGGCCTGTTCAGCGGACGCGAGAATCCGGCGGCCGTCCTCCACCACGGCGGTTTTCATTTTGGTGGTGCCCACATCCACGGCCAATACGAGGCTCATGACAGCAATCCGGTTTCCACCAGCGCCTGCCGCACCGCTTCCCGGTCCGCCCCTTCCAGCCGCCGGAGCGGTTTGCGGGGATAACCGCCGGCCAGTCCGGCGAGATCCATGGCGCATTTGACGCCCGGCACGCCGTAGGTGCCGCTGACGCGCCGGTTGGCTTCGGTAATCCGTTCGTGGAACGCTTGGCCTTCGCCGTCGGGACCTTGACGGCCATAGTTCCACAACTGCAGGAGGGCATCGGGAAAGGCATTGCCCAGGCTGGCGATGCCCCCCCGCAGCCCCAGGCGCATCGTAGGATAGATGAAGGCCGCGGAACCCGCCATCACGCAAAAACCGGCATTGTCAAGCGGGATGAATTGTTCGATGCCGGTGGGGGCGCTGTCCTTGATGCCCACGATGTTGGGATGCCGCGCTAAAATCGAGACGGTTTCGCGCGTGAGGGTGACGCCGGTGAATCCAGGGGCGTTGTAGAGCAAAACGGGGATACCGGCGCTTTCGGCGCATTCGGTGAAATAATCCACGAGTACTGGGGGTGTCATTTGCTTACGGAAATAGGAGGGAGTCAGCAGGGTGGCGTAATCGCTGCCCAGGTGTTGGGCGGTTCTCATGAACTCCACCGTGAGGGGTGTGCTGTCGTAG
This sequence comes from Candidatus Omnitrophota bacterium, assembly GCA_013177805.1. Taxonomy (GTDB): domain Bacteria; phylum Hinthialibacterota; class Hinthialibacteria; order Hinthialibacterales; family Hinthialibacteraceae; genus JABLXU01. The sequence continues at coordinate 69,770 of JABLXU010000018.1, read as the reverse complement.
ATACAGCCGGTCATGACGATCTGATCCGGCCGTTTGGTTTCGAGGATGGTTTGCAGCACGGTGAGTTTCTCGGATTCCCGCAGGCAGCGGTTCTCTCCGTTGCTCCCCAAGGCGAGAAATCCCTTGATCCCCGTTTGGGCGTAAAACCGCATGTTGCTTTGCAGCGCGCCGAGATCGATGCTCATGTCTTCGTTGAACGGCGTGGTAACCGGGAGAAAAATGCCGGACAATTTTTCGCGGTGGTCCATCATGGTTTTCGGCTCCCAATCCGCTATCCTCCCCCGGGTGAACATGATTCAATGAAGGGCTGGGGAGCGATGGCTGAAAATGGTCAGAGGCATTGTCAATCAAGTAGGCCTCCGGCGCTAGTCTCCCTTTCCGGATAGGGCCGCTGCGCGCCTCTTCCCGCAAGATCCGGCCGGGCTAAGGTGGCATGAGATGGGATAAACGCGTCATGGAAAGAAAAGGGATGCCGAAGATACCGCCGGTGGGGGAGAGGATTCCGGCCGTCCCCTGGAGTGGATGGCTGGATGTAATCTTGTTGGGCCGGTTGTGGGAAATGGCCTGGCCCACTGTGATGTATTCCTTGATGGAAACCGGGGTGGGCTTGGTGGACATCTATTTTGCGGGGTATCTGGGGGCGGAAGCCGTGGCGGCTATAGGATTTTCCCGCCAGATTTTCTTGGTCTTGATGATCGGAACCCTTTCCATCACCACCGGCACCATCACGTTGATCGCGCAGAATTTCGGCGCGCGGCGGTTTGATGACGCCTCGTCAGTGGCCTTCCACTCGTTGGTGCTCGCCCTCTTGTCGGGGCTTCTCTTTGGCGCGGCCGGTTACGGGCTGGCTCATTTTTTGTTGCGGCTGCTGGGCGCGGAAGGCGAAGTGTTGCGAAGCGGAACGGCGTTTCTCAAGGTATTGATGGGGGGCGTGATTTTTTTGATGATCAACTACACGACCAACGCCGTGTTCCGGGCGCAAGGCGACACCAAGACGCCCATGAAAATCGCGATGGTCTCCAACGCGTTGAACATTGGATTCAGTTATCTGCTGATTTTCGGGTGGGGGATCATTCCGGGGATGGGCGTCATGGGCGCGGCGGCCGCCACCATTCTGGCGCGCTTCATCGGCGCGGTCTGGGCGGTCTGGATCTTGACGAATCCCCGCCGGCCGGTTTGCTTCGCGTTTCGTTCCCGGCTGGATTGGCGGTTGTTCCATCGGATTTTGGATATCGGCCTGCCGTCCGGATTTTCGGGCTTCTTCCGCAACGGGGCGCGCATTCTGTTTTTCAGCATCCTGGCCTCCACGTCGCGGGGATCGGACGCGGTGGCGGTGGCGACGATCGGTTTTCAGATCCGGATGCTGGTAATCATGCCCGCCCTGGCGTTTCAGGTGGCGACCGCCGCGCTGGTGGGGCAAAGCATCGGGGCGCGGCGTATGCGGACGGCCGAAGCCTACGGCTGGACGGCCATCACTTTCGGTTCGCTGGTCATGGCCGTGGCCAGCCTCTTGATTTTCGGGCTGGCCGGGGAAATCATGCGTCTTTTTTCGGATTCGGAAAGTCTCCGGGATTTAGGGGTATGGGCGTTGCGGTTCATCGCCGTGGAACAGTTCTGCAATTGCGTGTCGATTGTCGCCAGTGGCGCGTTCACCGGCGCGGGGGACACCCGCCCCCCCTTGCGGTTCACGGTGCTGTCGCAATGGGTGCTCATGTTGCCGTTGGCTTATGGCTTCACGTTGTTTTCGGCGTTGGATTTTTTCGGCCCCTGGATCGCCTGGGCGTTGGCCCCGCTGGTGCAATTGATCCTGACCTTGACCCATTTCGTCCGCGGACGCTGGAAAATCAACCTCCCCCCGGTCAGTTGAATAAAATGAAGACGGCATAAGCCTACCCCCCAATGCCGTCCGGAGGATCACGAAGAATCGATTTCCACCAGGTTCATTTGGCAGAAATAGTTGGTGCTCCAGGATTGGGGCTCTTCTTTTTCCACCAGGCAACTCGTGAACAAAGTCGAAATGGCGGGAGCCGGGAAGGGTTGCATGGCAGGGCCGGGCTCCCCATGGGCAATGCTCAACAACGGTTTGGGCTTGCCTTCCACTTCGCAGTTGATTGAGAAGGAACGGCAAGAATCCGTTAAGGGATCGAGGATGAGAATTCCAGTGAGATCCTTCACCTCCAATTTCGGTTGCTGAGTCCCCATCCGGAAAAAGCGGAGTAGATCCGGATCCAAATGCTCCGGGGTGAAGACATAGGCGATGGCGCCGGCCTCTTGCGTGCGGATCTGCACCTTGGCCCAGTCTTTGGGAAATCCGGTCAGGGAGGGCAAGGGATACCAAAGGTTGGGCGGGTAATGCCAAGGCGCGATCTCCGGGGGAAGGATGAACCGGGGCGTGGTGGGCGCGCCGGTGCCGGGATCCGCGGGCAATGAGAAACGGAACTCCAGGCCGGTGAGGGGGGTTAACCGCCGGAGAATGGCGGGCGGATTGCCCGGCAGGTTGGGGTGAACCGCCGTGAGATGGGTGTACGAATCGAGCCATTGTTGCCGGCCGGACAACGATTTTTCATCCAGGACGCTGAACCAATTCATGCGCAAGTGGCTTTTCATGTACAGGACCGGATGGTTTTGATAGAGGGGATCGTGGGCGGGGAGGGAGAAGATCGCTTCCAGCTCTTTTCGGAGAGTAGCGTCGATTTTTTGGATGTACATGCGTTGAAAAATCAGGTGCAAATGCCCTTTCCATTGATGCGCGAGGGCGGCGTTTTTCATGAAGGCGTAATAAGCGCCGGCGGCGGGAGGAGGGGTTTGAGGATAGACTGGAATCCGGCCAGGTAAGGTCAGGCATCCCAGGAACATAATGAAAAAGCATGTGATCCGATCCATCAAGACGATTCCGGCTCCCTCTTCCAAAGTAACAAATCACGGCGTCATGCCTTAACGAATACCACGCCATTTTGTATCGCACTATGGGTGAAAATCCAAGTACGCTCAACGGCACCGGACGGCGATTCGCCGCCTATCCGCTTCATTTTTCACAAAAACCTGCATAAAATAACAATGAAAAAGGAATTTGGCGCATGCGGAATCGTTCTCTCGCGCCGGCGCGCAAGAGAGCCACGCAGACCGGTTTGAGACAGAATTTTGGAACGGTCTCTCTCGGTGGATGGAATTAAATGATTCCGCGTGCGGATGTCGTTTTCTTGCTCAAGCAGATACGGGCTGATCCGTGCTGGGAAATAGATCCTCTATACTCCGGCAGAGACTGCAGGAATCCAGGAACAGGGATTGGATATGCGTTGGATTACGATACTGGCGGTGTGGGGAGGCTTGGCGGCCTGGTTTTGGGTGGAGCGCATGCGGTGGAGCGGGTTCTGACATCCATTCCCGAATTCATCCCGGAACGCGTGGGACAAAACCATGAACCTCTTCTCGGGCCATGCTCATGATGTCATGAAGCCGGTGGTGGCGGGGCAGTTTTACCCGGAGCGCGCGGACGAGTTGGCCTCCGTGGTGAACCGTTACCTGGCGGAGGCGGCTACCGAACCATCCACGAAGAAGGTTTTGGCCGTGCTGGCGCCGCACGCGGGCTACGTCTATTCGGGGCCGGTGGCGGGCTATTCGTACAAGCATGTTCAAAACCAGCATCCGGACACCGTACTGATCCTTGCGCTGGCCCACCGGGGGGTGGATGGCGCGGTGGTCTTTCCCGGGCACGCGTTTGAAACCCCCCTCGGTCCCATCGGGGTGGATAACGAAATAACGGCAGCGTTGGTGGAGGAAGGAGGGCCGATCAGCGCATGCTGGGAAGCCTTTCTCACTGAACATTCGGTCGAGGTTAATCTGCCGTTTATTCAGACCGTGTTCCCCGAGGCCCGGATCGCCGCCATGCTCATCACGCACACCGATCCCGGTCTGTGCCGCGCGGTAGGGCAGCGGATCGCCGATGTCCTGCGGCGGCCCGGTAAAAATGTGTTGGTTGTGGTCTCGTCCGACATGAGCCATTATCCGCCCTACGAGGTAGCCAACCGGGTGGACCGGGAAATGTTGGCTTCCCTGGAAACCTTGGATCCTCCCACCATCTATGCGGAATACAACCGTCTCAATTGGGATCCCCGTCATAACGTGAAATGCATCATGTGCGGCAGCGCGGCCATGTTCTCCGCCGTCGAAGCCGCGCGGTGCCTGGGCGCGTCGGAAGCGAAAACTCTTTGTTACCGGAACAGCGGCGACAGTCCCCAGGGCAAGAAGGACAAGGTGGTGGGATACGGCGCCTTCGCCATCTACGCGCCAACCGGCGCCGGAGAAGATCCGAATACCGTTCCCGGAACGAAGGAAAACCAGCGCGATGTTCAAGAACCGCTTTTTTTCACCTTGGACGAGCGGAAAACCTTGCTGAACATCGCCCGCCGGAGCATTTGGGCCTCTTTGAATCACCAAAAATACCAGCCGGCCGTATCCGATGAGCGGTTGAAAATCAAGGCGGGCTTGTTTGTCACCTTAAAAAACCAGGGGGAATTGCGCGGCTGTCTCGGCCGTTTTGATCCCGACAACCTGCCCCTGTTCCGCCTGGTGGGCGAAATGGCCGTGCAATCCGCCTCGCATGACACCCGTTTCCGTCCTGTCAGCCTGGACGAGTTGCCCATGGTGGATATCCAGATTTCGGTTTTGTCTCCCCGGCGGCGGGTGAAAGAGATCCAGGAAATCCAAATCGGCCGGCATGGGCTGCAAATCCAGGGACGCACGCGCTCCGGTGCGTTCCGCGCGGGCACGCTGCTTCCTCAGGTGGCCACCGAACAGGGATGGGACGTTCCCACGTTTCTGGATGCCACTTGCGTCAAGGCGGGGTTGGAACCCCAGGCCTGGAAAGATCCCCAAATCGAGATTTACCTATACGAAGCCATCGTGTTTGGTGACCGGGATTTCGGTCTGCCTCCCTACCAGGTCAGCCTCGAATGAGTGAACCGTACGAACACCTGCCTTTGTACCAGCGTTTTCATCAAGCCTGCCGTTCGCGGGGAATCCGTTTGGAACCCGAATGGGGCGGATGGGTTTTGTATCAGGGAAGGCCGTGGCTGATCGCCGCGGTGGAAGGCCCGTCCCTCGCGCTGGTGGATGATCTGGCCGGCATTCCCCTGGATGAGCGGCAAATCCTCTACGTGGCCAACGCGGAAGAGGATCCCGCTTGCGTGTTCTTGCCGGCCGTAGAGTTTCTCCTGCAGTTCATTTTTGAGCGCACGGGCTTCTTCCCCGCCATGACCCCCGGTATCCAGGCCGCGCGGGAAGTGTGGCAGCTGACACATCCGCACACCCCTCCCATCGTATGCTCTTCTCTGCGCGGCGGTTTGGTGGAATTGGCGGTGCGGCTGGTGGAATCTCCTCCCCTGGAATGAAAGAGAGACGCGCGACATGGATATTCCCGATGGCCCCATGATCGTCTATGGATCGGGCGGACATGCCAAGGTGGTGGTGGATATTCTCCAGCGGATGGGAATCGGAATTGCCGCGCTGTTGGATGACGACCCTGGGAAGGCAGGGGGGACCTTTCTGGATATCCCCGTGTGCCTGGCACGGGAGTATTTGAAAACGGCGCGGCGGAACCAGATTCAACAGGCTATCGTGGCCATCGGCGACAACCGCGCACGGCTCGATCGGGCCGCCCAATTGACCGGGATGGGCTTCCAACTGGTGACCGCCGTGCATCCCGCGGCGGTGATTGCCGGCAGCGCCACCTTGGGGGCGGGAACGGTGGCCATGGCGGGCGTGATCGTAAACAGCGGCGCGTGCGTGGGGGAAAACGTCATTCTCAATACCGGCTGCACGGTCGATCACGACTGCCGGATCGGCGATGGGGCGCATATCTCGCCCGGCGTGCATCTGGGCGGGAATGTCACCATCGGCCGCCGCGCCCATGTCGGGATCGGCGCGTGCGTTTTGCCCGGCGTGTGCATCGGCGAAGACGCGGTGATCGGGGGCGGAGCGGCCGTCATCCGGGATGTATTGCCCGGCGTGACCGCGGTGGGCGTTCCCGCGCGCATGATCCGCCAAGCGTAAGCGAATTATCCCGCGCTTACCGGATGATCCTACATTTCGATCAAATCGAACGCCCGCCGCATGGCCTCGCTGGTTTTTTCCAAGGCTGGTTCGTTTTCCAGTTTCCGCAGATCGTCGTCGAACGGCTCGATGGTAACCGGCCCGTCGTAACCAACCGCAACTAGAATATTCATAAAACTCTTCAGATCGATCACGCCCGTGGCCCTGGGCAGTTTGCGGCGGTTGTCCACCAGCTCGTCAATGGGAACTCCTTCCGGCGCGTCGTTAATGTGCACTTCAATGATCTGTTCGTTGCTCAGTTGGCGCAATTCTTCGGGCGTGCCATGCGACGTATGCCAGTGCCACGCGTCGAGCAGCAGGCCCACGTTGCCCGTACCGATCGCGCCACACAGTTCCAGCATTTCCGGCTGGCTGCTGATGAAGGGAAAACGGTAACGGTTGCGGAACGTCCGGGGGCCGACAAATTCCAACCCCAGCCGGATGCCGTGATCTTGGAGAATTTTCGCCGCCTCGGCCAGGCGGGCGCGGTGTTGCTCGAAATTCTGCCGGTACGTCAGCGTGGCGTGGCCGGGCAGGATCCAAGTGGCCACCCGGGTAACTCCCACCTCCCGCAGGATCTGCGCCCGGCCGGGCAGCAAGGCCATATCCTTCTGGAATGGCTCCTCTCCTTCCCGGAACTGGACTGGCAGGCCGCCCGCACCCCATTTCAGGCCGTGGCTTGTTAGATCCTCGACGATTTCTTTCCGTTGTCCGGCCGTCATTTTCTCCAGCTCGCCGATCTCGGGATTCACACCCTCGAAACCGAACCGGCTCGCGTAAGCGATGGCCTGCTTCAAGTTGGCGTTCACGCCGATATGTCCCACGCCCAGGTTTTTATACATTTTGATGGGAGAACCGGCCGCGGCGGATGTGTATCCTGGCATGCCCCAGGCCATCGCGCTCAAACCGAATAGACCGGCCCGGGCGAACTGCCGCCGGGTCATGCCCTGGGATCCATGATTGATGGTTTCCAAACGGATTTTGGGGTTCATCATGTCCTCGCTTGAGTGAATGGTTGGAAAAACCGTTATTTCTGTCATTGTCATCTGGTTTATATCATGAATCTTGTCAACAAGAGAAGAGTGAAGGGCCAAAGGATCACAAACGCGCCAGCCTCTATACAACCGCGTGCGTTTTTCAGAGAATGAGATGGATTTCCGGCCGCGGGGCTTTTTCGTGATCCGGAACATGAAGAAACAGGAGGTATTGGCGTTCATGAAATCATCCATCTGGATTCTGGCCGCCGGGATGGTTTGGCTGGTACCGGCGGGAAAAGCCGCGGAAAGTGTCAACCGGCATTATCCCGTGAATCTGGAACCTTTAGTGCAGTCGGAATTCGTGGCCTTACCGCTGGGGACGGTTAAGCCCGCAGGATGGCTGAAGGATCAGCTGACCCTCCAAGCCAACGGCCTCACCGGGCATCTCGACGAGTTTTGGGAATCGCTTTCCAACTCAGCCTGGAAAGGGGGAACCGGCGATGCGTGGGAGCGGGGGCCGTATTACCTGGACGGCCTGGTTCCCTTGGCCTACCTGCTCGAGGACGCGCGGCTGCTCGATAAGGTGAAGTCCTGGATCGAACCGATCTTGGCCAGCGGCCAGCCCGATGGCTGGTTCGGACCTCTCCAAAACAAGGACCGGTGGCCTTTGGCCGTGGCCCTCAAGGTGCTGAGTCAGTATTACGAAGCCACGAGCGACGCCCGGGCGTTAACCATCATCAAGAATTATTTCCATTTCCTCGAAAACAATCCACCCGATTGGCCGGATAAAGATTGGCGCGGCGTGCGGGCCATGGAGAATTTGGTGACCGCGTATTGGCTCTACCGCCGCACAGGCGATCCACGGGTGTTGAAGACAGCGGAGATCATTTACAAGAACTGCTTTGACTGGACCGGCCTCTTCAACCAATTCCCCTTTGACGATGCCTGGACGCAAAAACGGACCGGTTATGGTCACCCCTGCCACGTAGTGAATCTAGGCATGGCTATCAAATATCCCGGCCTGATCTATGTCTTGGCCAAGGAAGAGCCTTACCGGCAAGGTTCGTTTTCCGCCATCCAAAATCTGGACCGCTATCATGGCCAGGCCGCGGGCCGGTACTCCGGCGATGAACATCTCTCCGGGCGGCATCCCTCCCAGGGCACCGAGTTGTGCGGGGTGGTGGAATTTATGTTCTCGCTGGAAAATTTGATCGAAATCTTCGGTGATCCCGCGCTGGCGGACCGCCTGGAGGTGCTCGCCTACAACGCCAATCCCGGGACCTGCACGCCGGATTATTGGGCGCATCAATATGATCAGCAAGCCAATCAGGTGCTTTGCACCGTGGCCAAACGCAATTGGAGCACGAACGGCAACGCCTCGAATCTCTACGGCCTGGAACCGAACTTCGGCTGCTGCACGGCCAACATGCACCAAGGCTGGCCCAAGTTCGTGTCGCACCTATGGATGGCCACCCACGATCAGGGCATGGCCGCCGTGGCGTATGGTCCCAGCGTGGTTACGGCCCGCGTGGCGGACGGCCAAACCGTCCAGATCACCGAGGAAACCCAGTATCCCTTCGAGGGAAACATCCGGTTCTCGTTGGCTATGGAGCGGAGCGTACGATTCCCCCTCTATCTGCGTATCCCAGCCTGGGCGGAAGGGGCCACGGCCACGGCCGGCGGGCAGATCCTGCGTCCCAAAGCGGGATTGTTCTTCCCCATCACCCGGGATTGGCAACCGGGTGACATTGTAACCCTTGACCTGCCCATGAAAATCCGAACGGAGACACGGTATAACGGCGCCGTCTCCATCCGGCGCGGCCCGCTCTATTTTTCACTGAAAATCGAGGAGCATTTTAAAAAACTAAAATCCTATCACGACACGCTGCCCGTGGCCGATTGGGCCATCTATCCCATCACCCCGTGGAACTTCGGCTTGGCGCTGGACCGGGACAATCCCGGGGAAAGCGTTGAAATCCGAACCCGGCCTGTGAGCTCGGTGCCGTTTAGCCACGAAGATGCTCCGGTGGTGTTGAAGGTCAAAGGCCGGATGCTTCCGGAGTGGACCCTGGTGGATAATTCCGCCGGAGCGCCGCCCCCGGGCCCGGTAGTTTCAGATCAGCCGCTGGCCGATCTGGAATTGATTCCCTACGGCAACACCCGGTTGCGGATCACGGAATTTCCCCTGCTGGCGGAATGAGCCTGGGGAAAACGCGTTCTGCCATAAAGGCATAAGGCAATCGGGTTGGGGAGGGAGCGGCAAGCTTGTTCAACGCCTGCAGCGGTTCCAATTTTGGCTGTCCATACCTCTCTCAATCTCCCCCCCGCTCCGGCCGGTATTGATATACCCGGTTGCTCGCGGAGGTGTGGATTTGAAATCCGCTTCCCCGGGAGATGAGGGTCACCGTACCTTCCAAATCGGTGCGCAACACGGTGGCTCCGGCATTGCGCAAGCGGTTCAGGGTGTCCAGGTGAGGATGGCCGTACCGGTTGCGGCCCACTTGGATGACGGCGAATTCCGGACGGACTTCGGACAAGAAAAGGGTACTGGTGGAGAAACGGCTGCCATGGTGGGGAACCTTCAGGACCTCCACATCCCAGTTATCATAGGCGGCGCATAAACGTTGTTCGATGGATTCCGAAATATCACCGGTAAACAACAAGTTCAATGATTGGTAGCGCAAGATCAGCACGATCGATTGATCGTTGACGTCCTTCTCCCGCAGCAAGGTATCTGAATCCGGCGAAAGCACCCAGGCGGAAAGGTTCGGTTCGATGTCAATCCGGGTTCCCTTCCGCGCCGTAAGGCGGGGAATTTGCCGCTGTTCGATGATCTCCACTAAGCGCCGGTATGAGTCCGAATCCTGATTCCGGGTTCCCTCCAGGAGACCCGCGGCCGGATAGCGTTCTGCCACCGCGCCCAATTCGCCGATGTGGTCGTCTTCAGGGTGGCTCAAGATCATGAGATCGATGGCGGAGATCCCTTGCGATGCTAGAAAGTCAACCAGGGCGGGCGTGGTGGAATCTACGCGCGACCGTTCCGGCGCGCCGCCGTCGATCAGGATCACCCGGCCGCGGGGAGTTTGGATCACGCTACAATCCCCCTGCCCCAAGCTGAGAAAATCGATCCGCAAGGGAGGATCGATTTGCGTGAACGGCAGCGACCAAAACACGGCCCCCAGCAAGGCCAACGCCGCATGGGCGGAGCGGAAAGGAATCGATCGCGCGTAAAACAAAAGCAATCCCGGACGGGCCAGGAGAAGGATCGAAAAAAACAAGGCGGCGGGCATCACTGGGCTGGCGAAGGCGATTTCCCATTGGAAAAGATCGGGATTGGAGCAGAAAAATATGGTCTGGCGTAATCCTTCGCTTAGGTGAACCGACAGGCTTTCCAGAATCCGCGAAAGCGGCGGAACCGGCAGCGCCAGCGATAGCGCCCATAAATAAGTGACCGGCATGAGTACATTGGTGATGGGAATGGCCGCCAAGTTGCCCGGGATCGCTCCCCAACTCCAGGCTTGAAAATAAGCGATGGTGAGAGGGGCCATGCCAAGGCTGACCGCGGCCGACGCTAGAAATCCTTGCAGCAGCCAGGCCAAAGGCCGGAACCGGATCTTTTGTCCCAGGATCTGTCCGTAGGGATGGATCAGGATCAAAATCAGAACCGCCGTGAAGGAGAGTTGAAATGTGGGGAGGAACAGCTCCACCGGGTACACAAGCAACAACAGAAAAGCGGCCAGCGCGAGCGAATTGAGCGAGTCGATGCGCCGTTCGGTGAAGTATCCACCCAGAAAGACAAACGCCATCAGCGCCGCCCGCAAGGTAGGGATTCGCGCTCCCACCAGCAGGATGTAAAAAAACGAAAAGCATACCGTGATCAGCGCGGCGTGCCGGCGCTTGAATCCGATTTGTTTCAATCCGTATCCCAAACCAAACAGCACCAGGCTCACGTGCAGGCCGCTGATGGAAGTGACGTGGGCCAATCCTGAGCCGGACAGCGCGTCCCGCAGGCCCTCCGGCATGCCGGAACGCAGACCGAAACAAATCGAACCGAGCAGACTGCCGATTTCATCCCGGGCGGGCACGGTCCGGGTGTCCAGTTGTTTCTGGATCGCGTCCATGGCGGAATAGGCAAACCCCCGCGCGGGACTCCAATGGGCCGGCGTGTTTCGAACCAGCGGCGTTTCCTGGCGGACCGGCACAGTGGCGAAGATTTCCAGCGAATACCGGCTTTGCCGCGTATTGAGAAATCCCGGTATCCGGGGACCGGGGACCGGATAGAGAGTTCCCTCGGTGCGCAAACCGTCACCGGGGCGGAACTGAGCAAGAGAAGCGGCTGGACCGGTAATTTCCAACTTTCCCGGGAACAAGCGTTCCTGTTGCTGTTGTCCCAGCCGCACGGCGGTGAGAATGACGGCCGCTTTCTCCGTCTCGTAAACATGGACCTCCTCAACAGTTCCCGCGATGGTGCAGATTCCCGATTGATTTAGTGCTTCAACTTCCAGGGATAAAGCGCGCCACGAGAGCCGCTGGATCTCCATGCGCACGGCTCCCAACAAGCCAGTGAGGATCAGGGCCATCGCCCAGTGAACCGCTTTGCGGGGCCCCATAAGCCCCTTGCGGAAGGTAGTAATCCACATCAGCACCAGGGCCAGCATCAGAATAAGGGTAAACGGAAGGGAAAGGGGGAAATACCGCGCGTAGATGATTCCCCCCATCAACGCCAGGCTCAATTGGACCATGGGGCGGGGAAGCGGCGGCAGCGGAGCGTTGGCCGGAAGATTATACAGTTGCCTGGACATACGGCTCTGCTATGATAACGTCGTCCATGGGCGCTGCGTGAACAGGCAAGCGTGAACAGGCATTGGCGCGCGCGGGACGAAGACTCATTCTGCCATGACACGCGGCCGGGAAACAGGGATTCCATGCCGGACCGGCCGTTTATCATGAAGGAAAGCTGCCGGTTTAGGCAAGGTTTCTGGCATGGCTTCTGAACAAGGTGGCCGCATGGCGATTCGACTCCCTAAATTGATGCAATGGTTCCATCCTTCCCCGGCGGATCCCCGCGGGACGTATCCGGAACCGCGGGTGAAGGATCTGATTTTGTTTGTGACCGACCGCTGCAATATGCGCTGCGATCATTGCATGTTCTGGCAGCGAATCGACAATCCCGGCCAAGAGATGACGCTCGAAGAACTCCAGACCTTGGCCCGGACATCATGGCCTCTGCGCACCGTGGCCATAACCGGCGGCGAACCGTTTCTGCGCGGCGACCTGGCGGGGATTGTGGAGGCATTTTTCCGTGACAACCAGACTCATCACGTGCAAATCAACACCAATGGCCTGTTGATGGATCGCATGGAAGACCTTGTTACTCGCGATCTCGCCCTTCACTATCAGCATTATTTGACGTATCAGGTCAGCCTCGACGGCCTGGCGGAAACCCACGACCGCGTCCGCCGCCTGCCGGGGAGTTTCACCAAGATTCTGCGCAACCTGGAACGGCTCGTCGAGTTGATGCGCGGACATCCCTTTTTCCGGGTGGTGGTTCTCACCAACATCAACAAGAATAACTACCACGAAATCGAAGAGTTAGCCCGCATTTTGTGGGACGAGACCGGCGTGGAGCACACCTACGACCTGGTACGCGGCGCCAGCTTTTCCACGTGGAACATCCCCCATGCCATCCGTCAGGAGGAAGATCCCCGCGAATGCGACCTTCCGCCCCGGGAAGAACTGGAATCAATTCTGGAACGAATCCGGCGGGTGAATGAACGCGAAGGTTCGCGGTTTAACCAATGCGTGCGCCAATTGGAAGTGCAGGTCGGACTCTATCTCGGCCGGCCCGCGCCGTTTTATTGCCTGTCCGCCGGCCGCACGGCGGCTGTAGTGTACAGCGACGGATCGGTGGCGGCTTGCGAATTCACTACCCCGTTCGCCCGGCTTGCGGATTTTGATTTCGATTTGCCGCGTCTATGGACCTCCCCGGCGGCACAAACCCGGCGGAAACAAATTCAATGCTGTTCCTGCGCCCACAGTTGTTTTGTCCTGACCAGTCTTCAAGAATGGGAAGAACAGCAGGCCCGCCATCCGGCTTCCACCCAAGCGGCTTCATGAATGAAGGAATTGCCATCACGATGCCTCTTCCCCGCCTTTCCGCCATCCTGGTCAGTTGGAACCGCCGTGCCTACTTGGAAAAAGCCATTCAGTCCCTGTTGGATCAACATTATGATGGCCTGGAGATCATCGTGGTGGATAATGGCTCCACGGATGATTCGCGGGAGTGGCTGCGTTCTCGATCCGATATCATTCTGATCGAAAACCAGGCCAACGCCGGCGCGGCCGCCGCCCGGAATCAAGGTTTACGTGTGGCCACCGGCGCGTACACCCTCTTTATGGACTCCGACGCCGAATTGCGGACGCCGGGAGGATTGGCGATTCTGGTTCAATACCTCGAGGCGCATCCCCAGACGGCGGGAGCGGCCGGAATTTATTATTCGGATGAAGAATTACGGCAGTTGTGGTGCTGGTCGCCATGCATGGACTGGACGGGCAACCACGATCCGGCGGCCTCGCTGGCGCCCAAGGACGATCCCCCGGTCCTGTCCACTTGTTTCTCGATTTTCCGCACTTCCGCGTTGCGGGAAATCGGCGGTTTCGATGAGTATTTCTTTTACCTGTACGAAGACGCCGACCTATGCGAACGCTTGCGCAAACGGGGCTATGGGTTGTACGTGAATCCGGAAGTGAAGATCCTCCATCATTACGCAGAACCCGGCCGTACCCGCCGGGGAGAAGTAGCGTATCATTATTACCATGAGCGGCTGCGGATGAACTTTGTCCTGAAGAATTGGGGGCTGCGGCGCTTTTGGCTGACACAGTGGAATATTTTGAAGAGTCCCCTTGCTTTTTTACGCCGTTTCCCGTACCTTGGATTGGTGAATTTTTTGAATATCTATGTGGTTCATGGGGTATATTATGGAGTGAGGTATCTGTTCGGGAGGCGAAGGATGGGTAGACGGGATCTGGATTCATGAAATATAGTAAACTATAAGGGCCGAATGGATTTATGGGAAATAGGGTTGACAGGAGTTTCAAGATTTTATATAGTGGATTTGTTCCTGAGAGGGACTCGAGCGTTTGATTGGGAATTTTTGCATGAACGAAGCCGATGAGAAAGTGGACGAAAGAACACATGATGAGAATTGAGCGTGTGGAAGGGAGGGAGAACTGACATTTGACTCATTTGCTCCTCTAGAAAATGGTGATTTTCACCATAAAAAAAATCAAAACCCTAGAAAGGGGGGAAATACCGAATGAGAAAAATGCCGGTTCTAACAATTGTAGGCTTGGCAGCGCTTCTAGGCTTGGTGGCCGCCCCTGCTCAAGCTGCAACGGTCGTGGCGAATGACACCCCGGATATCCGTTTGGCTCCGGGTGGTACCGTCGTCTTCGATCTGGCCAACTTCTTTGACGCTGTGACAGGCAGTTTGACGTACACAGCGGAAGGCGGCACGGTCACGGGCAGCATGGTGCAAGTGTTTGGCGGCGATACGCCGGGCCGTTCGGTGGCGAAATTCACCGCGACTTCGGGCGCGGAATCCGCCACGGTGGAGAGCGTTGTCCAGGTGAGTTCCTTCGCGATCGGCAATAAGCCCGCGGTTGACAACAACAACCGGATTCCGGGCTTGGCCGGTGGGAACATCTTCTACAATGCCTTGGTGCCAGGAACGACCGTGAATTCGGCGGCGGCCCTGACCAATCTGCCGCAAGGCGGTGGCCCGGTTACTCCGGGTGGCGCGACAGGCGCCGCGGCCCTCATCGCGACCATCGGTTCGGTCCAGATGACGTACGCGGAAACCGGTCTGCGTCAAGTGGCCCGGAGCATTGTCGCCACAGGCGCTGGCAGTGCGAGCGCAAATGGCTTGACCGCCACGCTGAACGCGGATGGTTCCTACAGCCTCGCCGCGGCCTCGAACTTCACGGGCGCGTGGATCGTGAGCCTGGGCGCGACCGCTCCTACCGGCGCGGATAGCGCGAACCTGCTGGCCGCGCAAGCGATCGCCGTGGGCATGACGGACGCGGCGGCGTGGTTGGTAATGCCCGCTCTGGCGTCGGCGCCGCAGGCGAACCTCACTGTGGCGAACGGTGCCGCGACGGTCACGGCCGATGCGGGATCGGGTGTCCTCGCCATTCTGAACACGCCGATTGCCGTTACCGCTGGCCAAACCGTGTCGTTGGTGGTCGATTACACGACCAACAATACGGGCATCAATCTGGCGCTTGTCGCGTTTGACGGCGCGCCGGGCGCTGGCACAAAGTTCACCAACCCGAGCGGCACGAACCTCGAAGCGAACGTATCGAAGAACCTGTCGATTTCGTTCGTGAACATGTCGGGCAACGTCTATCCATGCTTCCAGGTATGGAATGGCAGCTCGTCAGCCGCTACGGTCACGCTGACCAACATGAAGGTGGTGTTGGCGGGCCCGGTGGTGGATTACGCGTTTGATCCCAACGCGGCCTTGGCTCTGCCGGTGGATGGCAGCATGACCTCGATCGCGGGTTGGTCCAGTGACCTGTTGGCCCAGGGCGCTGCGGCTCCGGCCGCAAGTGCGGCGAACCACTTCACCTCGGCCGCGGGAGCGGGCAGTATGTCGCTTCCGGGCAAAGGCAAGATCGCCAATGCCTTCATCCAGGTGAATCTGGTGAAGGGTACCAATGTGGCGGAATGCTGGGTCCAGCGTGTCGGCGAACCCGACGCGGGCGCGGCCTTCGTATTGGTCATGACGGATGGTGCGGCGACGACGGCTCAGTCCTTCGTCGATGGCGCTGCGGTCCCAACCAATTCGTGGGCGAAAGTCTGCGCGGTGGCTACGCTTGGCCAAGCGGGAACGAACTTCTTGCTCGTTCAGGCGGCTGGGCTGGATGCCAACGTGGATGACCTGTCCGTACGGATCGTGGATGACAAGGACGCTTACTTTGATGCGGGCCTGCTGGGTCTGTAACAAAGTCTAGCTTGGAATCTCGGGGGCAGGATCTTCGGATCTTGCCCCCTTTTCTGTTTATTCTTCGAGAATTTTGTAAGAAATCATCCATTGTTGTATCCCTCGGTAGAAAGAAGGTTCCGTTTATGCCTGACTACGAAGGTCCCGTCTCCATCACCGCGCCAGAATTGCCTGAGCTGATCGCTTTGTTGAATCAGGTCTTTCGCCCCCAGGGGGGAGATATGGGCCGCGAATATGCCCGGCATGTGGGGATGAACAACCTCGAAAACATCCGGGTGATCAAACAACACGGTAAAATTGTCTCTCACGTGGCGGTTTCTGTCCGTCCGGTGGTGCTGGGGGGAATCCCCACGTGGGTAGCGGGTATCGGGGCGGTGGCCACCCATCCGGAGGCCCGGGGCCAGGGATTTGCCTCCATTCTGATGGAAGACGCGGTCAAGCGCAGCGTCGCCCAGGGTGCGGATATCATGCTGATTTCGGGCGACTTGGGTGTATACCGGCGCATGCACGCGGTGGATTGCGGCTGCTATCCCGTGGTTCAGATCGGAACCGGTGAGGCCCAATTATCGAACCGGCTTGCAGTGGCCGAAATGCGAGTGTCCGATCTCCCGGATATGACGGCCTTGTGGGCCACCTTGCCCACCCGATACTTGCTTCCCCGGGAAGACTTGGAAGCGTTGTTTCAGTCAAAATGGGTGATGGATAAACCCACAGATTGGTGGATGGTGCGGGACGAAAGGAACCCGGTTGGTTGTGGCATCGTCCATCACCGCGCGGACATCCTGATGCTTTTGGATTGGGCGGGGCATCCGGCAGCCTTGGAACACGCGGCGGCATGGTGGATGGAACGGTATGGCGTGAATTCCTTGACTTATATTCCTTCTGCGATGAGTCTGCTCCCGCTGGCCTGGCATTCCCGGATTCAAGAATACCGCCGGTTTGACGGAACGGTGCTGGTCATTCACGCCCGCCGGTTCCTGGAACGGGCGCGCCCTTTCCTGGCCGAACGGATCGGAGAAACCTGCCTGGAGAAACTACAGATCGAGGCGGAAGATCAACGCATGGAAATCGCTTTGGGTAGCGAGAAAATCGAACTGGCCCATGGCGGAGAACTGGCCTTGCTATTCTTCGGCCGGGCGGGAGAGGATTTCCTGGCCTCCAAAGTATCAAAAGACTCGAAATTATATGAGGTACTAAACCGGACGTTTCCCGTTCCCCTGGTGTGGTATGGGATTGGGTATGTGTGAGCCGGGACGGCTTCCAGGGATATACCGCGGAAATTCATAACGCGGGAAGAAAGTGATTTATTTTTTCGGTTTATATTGTTAGGCGTTCTCTTCTGAGGCGCGGAGAACCACTTGGCCATGGAGTTCGACTTCGTCCACGATCCCCATGACCATTTCCTTGATCGGGGCGATTGGGATTCCAAAGACTAGTTTCGCGGCCCCTGGCGCGGCGCCCATCAGCACCACTTCACCGGTTCCCGCGCCAACGTAGTCCACGGCTACGGTTGCCGGACCGGCTGGTTCGCCTCCCGGATGAATCGGTTCGACCAGCAGCAATGACCGCGCCTCGTACGATTCATGCTTCAACGTGGAAACGACATTTCCCACAACCCGCGCGAGTCTCATGTGTGGTTATCCGTGGACATGCTGTCAATGATGCCGACTATGGTAGCATCCGAAGGCATGGAGTGGTTTTCTTTGACCGTGGCGGCGTCTCCGCCATCCACGTAAAAGACGGTTTCCCCGCGCCCGCACCGGTTATCCGGGTCCACGGCGATAATGGGGCTGCCCACCGGCCGGCGGTGTTGATCCAATGGCTGAATCACGCAGAATTTCATCCCGTTGAAACTAGGATGTTTCTGGGTCGCCCAAAGAGATCCGATTACCGTTGCGATATTCATGGATTACGATACCGGACCGGCCGCCACGGGCTTTTCATCGTTCATTTTGTTGTACGTGATCCGGCCGCCGACTTCAAGGGAATCGACAATAGCCATGATCACCGCGTCCACCGGCAGATTGTGTGTCACTTCTGTCAATCGGGCGGAGGAGCCGGTGGCGCACACCACCACTTCACCGGTCCCCGCTCCCACCGCGTCGGCGGCCACCACGAAACTTTTAGTCAACTCCAGGTCCAGAGTCAGATTCTGAACAAGCAACAGTTTGAGCCCCGCCAGCTTGGGATCTTTTTGGGTCGCCACCACGGTCCCCACCACTTTAGCCAAAAACATAAGGTCTCCTCATTTCACGCAATTCCCGGCCGCTTTCGAAGCCAACGTCGGAAAGACTCCAGCCAATAATTCCGGTTCCTGGATTGACCGGAGCGGCGTTTCCAGGAGGGTGATCCCTACGGCGATCTCATCGCAACTGGGATACTTGTGACACTTGATGCACTCGGCCCATACTTTATGGGGCAACTGGGCCTTGTCAAGAATTTGGAATCCCATCTTCACGAAGAAATCGGGAATCTGGGTGAGGGCGAACACTTTTTGGATGTGCAATTGGCGTGCTTCCTCGAGGCACAGGTTGACAAGTTGTTTCCCGATGCCCCGGCCCCGGCCGTGATGATCAACCACCAGCGATTTCACTTCCGCCAGGTTTTCCCAGACGATGTGCAGGCCGACATTGCCGTGGATAACGCCGTCTTCTTCCCACACATAAAAATCCCGCAGGTTTTCATACAACTCGCTCAGAGGGCGGGGAAGCATGAAACCTTCTTGCATGTGATTGTCGATCAGTTGTTTGATGCGCCGGACGTCCTCCACACGCGCTTTGCGGAACCCGTTCATTCCAAATGGATCGGCCTTTCTTCTTTAGACAGTACAAAACCACGTGATGAGACATTGTATCATGGCTTTCCCCATCCCCCAAGTTTACGGGGAACAATTCGCCGGATTGCCGGTGGTTTTTTCCGGACGGCTTCCCTCGCACCGTTAGCTCATCGGAAATTATCGTTCAACAAATTACGTTTCATCCGTAGATCGCTTGTTGCGTTTCTCCTTTTCCTTGGCGGGGATACTTGAATTCCTTTTCTTTATAATATAAAGTACTTTGTTTTCAATGTCTAGAAAGATTCATGAATTCCCAGGGAGGCCATAAGTCCCATGAGATGGCTGGAATGGTTCGACGCCGTCCGTTTTCTGAATATCCGGATCTGGGATTTTTCCTTCCGCAGCCTCCGGCGGGAATACGGGCGGGATTTCATAAAATCCGTGCTCCTGCGGCATCCGGTGCGGACCTGGCGGGGAATCCAGTACTACCAGCACTCAGAAATAGATGCCCCCGCGGATGAGAATTCACCCGGTGAAGGTCTTCCGGTGTTCCATCAAGCAACAGATGGAAACGCGGATGATCGAGGCAGAGGCCAACCGGTCCTGGGCGTGGGGTTTTGCCTGAAATCTCTGAGTCCTCCTTGCGTATCGGGTAGAAGCAATCATGACTGTTATTTTTTGGAGCAGAACCTTCACCGCAGACCGGACCCGCATAGAGCCTCCAGGGAAATCCCGGCTTCGTGCCAGGCCTGTGTGATCAAGGAAATAGGCCTTCTATCCCTGTCGGCGGGTTACGTTTTTTATATTATGACCTCCGCGCGGGACATCCTGCATGACTTGATTTTACCCTCATTAAAAACGAATCCATTTACCCAGGGATTGTTCGTGATCTGCCGCTATTCTTTCGAACCGTTCCGCATGGCGCTGGCCATCGCAGGGATCCGGGCGCGGCTGTTTTCCTATGACCAAAACGACTGCCGGGATTATGCCTCCTGGTTGCGGGCGGACAACGGCAACAAGGAGGAACAAACTTCGATCATTGCCGGGGATTGGGATTCGACTCAACAGATGTTATCCAATCCAGACACGTCTGTTACCTCCCCCACTTCCATAGAAAAAAGAGGAAACCTATTTTTCCCGCTATGAGGCTACCGGATTTCTCCTTCTGGACGTTTCCATCCCTCTGGGATTGGATCCTGATTTTTCCCCCCGGATTAATTACGGAAGTTCTCGCGGGATGGTCAGCCGCATACTGCCGGGAACGGTGGCAGTGGCCGGTGGGGTATTCCCGGAAAAATATTTCATTTCGTCATCTTCACCTTAGCCGGGATTTTAGGCTTGATGAAAGGATTTGGGGCCGTTCAAGTTTTCGGGGCGGCGGTGGGAGTGGTCGTCCTGTGCGCGGTTTGGCGTGGAAATCAAAGCCGGCTGTTTCGGGCAGTTGCCCGGCCAAATGATCATCCATTTGAAAAATTTTGTATCCTTGTCCCCTTTTTGATGACAGCTCTGGGCGGCATGCTCAGCAACTTGTTGTTTGGCCAATTCGCGGTAGTGGGATACATCACTACCGGATGGGGCGATGCCGCCGGCGAACCCGTGGGAACTCGATGGGGGAAGCATACCTACCGGGTTCCCACCTTACGGGGTATGGTCACACGCCGCAGTATCGAGGGCAGCGGGGCAGTATTTCTGGCGTCCCTGTGCGGCTGTGTGATCCTGTTATCCCTGGGATACAACGCCGCCTGGTCCTTTGTGCTGCTTGCTTCCCTAATCCTGGCCATGATCACCACACTGGTCGAAGCGGTGTCGTTTCACTGCCTGGACAATTTGACGATCCAAATCACCACATCCGGCGCGTGCGGGCTGATTTTTTGGCTGGGCGGAGTGGGGTAACGGCTTCATTAAAAGCTTATTCATCATGAAACAATCCCTGCTGCCATCCCCTCACAGGACATTTTCTTCGCTCCTCCCGGTGCGTTTCTGCCAATCCCAAAGGTTCCGTAATGAGTTAAATCGATACATACTTACCAGAACCATCATTCCAAACCATCGATATTGAACTGATATGTGCGGCATTTGCGGGATTGTCTATACTGATCCAAACCAGCCGGTGGATGAACGCCTCCTGACAGCCATGACACGGATCATCCAACACCGGGGGCCGGACGACGAGGGCCTGTACCGGGCGGGTGGCGTGGGCCTCGGTTCGCGCCGCTTGGCCATCGTCGGGCTGGGCCAAGACAGCCACATGCCCATGGCCTCCGCGGACGGCGGGCTGTGGATTGTCTATAATGGAGAACTTTATAATCATCCGGAATTAAAGCGGAATCTGCAGTCTCGGGGATGCCGTTACCGGACCGCGTCTGACACGGAAACCTATCTGCACCTCTACCGCCAGTATGGGGACACGTTTTTGGAGCGAGCGCGGGGAATGTTCGCCCTGGCGTTGTGGGACGCGCCGCGGCGCCGGTTAATCCTGGCGCGGGACCGGCTAGGCATCAAACCGCTGTACTATCATTTCGATGGGAAGGCACTGCGGTTTGGCTCGGAAATCAAATCTATTCTACTGGATCCCGAGGTGCCCCGGGGGATCGACCTGGAAGCGTTGAATTACTTTCTGGCTTACTTTTCGGCCCCGGAACCGCTTACGATGTTCCAAGGTATCCGGCAGTTGGGCGCGGGCGAGATGTTGATATTTCAGGATGGGAATATCACCATCCGGCCCTTCTGGAATCCGAAAGAAACCATCCGCCCTTTGACCGAAGTGGACGAACAAGATATCCAGCGGGAATTGGCCGATCGTTTGAAAAACGTAGTCCGGGAACATTTGCTGTCGGATGTGCCCGTGGGCGCGTTTTTATCGGGCGGGATCGATTCGAGCATCCTGGTGGCCCTGATGCACGATCATTTGGGGCCGGGTTTCAAATCGTTCGCGATTGGCTTCGAAGGCCACCGCCTCTTCGACGAAACCCCCTACGCCCGTACCATAGCCCGTCAGTTCGGGACCGAGCATTACGAAAAACGGCTCGCTCCCCGGGATCTGCTCACGGCGTTGGAAGACATCACCTGGCAACTGGATGAACCCCTGGCCGACTCCTCCTGCCTCCCGGTTTACTTTGTTTCCCGGCTGGCCGCGGGGCATGTGAAAGTGGTCCTCTCCGGAGACGGCGGGGACGAGGTCTTCGCGGGGTACCGGAAATATCAAGCCGAATATTACCGGCGTTTCTTCGCGTTCTTGCCGGAATCCTGGCAGCGTTTTCTGTCCCGCACGCTGGTGGCGGGAATTCCCGAGTCCCGGGCCAATGTGGCGATGGATTTTCTGCGGCAGATCAAGAAATTCTTTCGCGGACTGGATCCCGACCCATTCGCGCGGCATCTCAAATGGGGTATTCATTTCGAGGACGAAATCCGCGCTCCGTTACTGCGCGATGAGGTCCGCGAGGCTATGGCTTTCGATGGTCCATGCCGTTTGCGGAGAGATCTATTCGATGAAATGCCCGATTGGGACGATTTGAACCGCATGTTGTGGGTGGATCTGCGGCATACCCTGGCCGCGGACATGCTCCGCAAGGTAGACCGCATGTCGATGCTCCATTCGTTGGAAGTGCGGGTGCCGTTTCTCGACCACACGTTGGTGGAATTCGGCTTTTCGCTTCCCGCGCGTCTGAAATTACGCGGGAAAACCACCAAATGGATATTGAAACAGGCCTTCGCGGACTGTCTGCCTCCTGAAATCATCCGGCGGCGGAAACATGGATTCGATGTGCCGGTGGGCGAATGGTTCAAAAAGGAATTACGGGACTTGATCAATGACGTGGCGTCGCCTGAGACAGTCGCGCGCCGGGGATTGTTCAATCCCCGGCGCGTTCAGGAGATAATAAAGGACCATCAAGACGGGAAACGGGATTATAACAACCACTTATGGATTTTACTCAGTTTAGAGCTTTGGCAGCGTCGGTATCTGGATTGTCCTCCGGGTTCAGTTCCTGATCGGCCTTGCGTACGGGAATCGCCTTGATGATGCCCAGCCGCGTGATGTTGCCGTTGCTGGCCCGTTTTTCTTCCTCGGTGGTATAAAGCACCTTGGCGATAATCCGTTCTCCCGGCCGGAGGGTGGATTGATTGAACAGGGCCTTGTTCACGCCCCGCCGTTTGAACCACAAGAAGCCATCGTAGCTGTGATGCCGGAACGTGAAACTGTTTTCCGTGTGGGAAAGGCTGACGAGTTCGATTTCAATCAAATCGCCGGGCGAAACGCGGGGCTCCAGGTATAGGATAGGTTCCTGGTTGTTGCGGGTCGCGATAGCCAGGCCGGGAATGTTCGTGATTTTGAGCTTTAAGACATCCCCCACCTTGACGTCATTCACCTGCTTGACAAAGCAACGATAACGCGTGCCCACCGCGTCTTGCAGGTAAAATCCCGGATTCCCCTGGAGGTTTTTACGGGTTTGCGCGCTGGATTTGCGTTTTTCGACAACGAAATCGATTTTGGCGTCGATGAAGGTATTGATGGCGATGCTGTCCGGTTCGATGTAGTGGGCGTTATTCACCACCAACATATCGTTGACCTTGACGCAGAGGGCGCATGGGTCGGATTCATGATGATGATGAAGCAGAATTTCCCGCCCGCAGTCATGCACCGCCTTGTGCTCGCCGAACTCCCATGCGTTTTGCATTCGCTCGAAAAATGCGTTTTCTTTGCTGGAAGACCAGGGATCGGGTTGCGCCACCGCTTCTTGCAGCCGCTGAAGGTGATTGGGTTTCAACAGCGTGGCAAAGTAAGAACTGTATCGTTCAAACGCCTGACGGGCCAGCAGAAGGCATCCGTTCTCCAATTGTTCCATGATTCGTTCGAGGTAAAATAGAACAATCCGCTGCTGATCATCATTGCTCCGTAACTGTACAAGGTTCCCGGTCACGGCCATACTCCTTCAAGCTTTCTCACACTGAGTGTATCGAAAAACAGGCTGACCATCCGGGAGTTTTGTAAAAAGTTGTCTGGAGTGAATCGATACAAATTTTGGAGCGGAGTGCCATCAAAAAGTCTCTATTTCGGCAAAGTGAGGATGAGCTAGATTCTGTGGCTTCTTTGTCATGAATGAGGTTCCGATGTGTGGGTTCGCCGTGCCAACGCCATCGGCGCTATTAAACTAGCCTTATTAAACCAGCCCAGGGCTTCAGTCCTGGTATAGGCCGGGACCAAGATAATCATTTCCTTTCGCTCTGGGAGTGGGGCAGGGTGAGGGAAACCCTGAAAGGATGTTCTATCGGCCTTTCGCGCACACGATCCATCCGTACCGTTGGCATAATTTTATTAAACCCTTCGTCTCTCTTTTGCTCCCTCGATCGGGCTGTCAATTTCGTCCACGCGTCTTGTCTCATTCCCCGAATCCGGGCAGACTGAAGTCAACAAAGGAGAAAACACATGAGGCTCGACGAAATGGGGATCTCCCCGGAAATATCCAAGGATGAACGGCTCTGGTCCACCTTTTGCCACCTTTCGTGCTTCGCCATTTTTATCTTGCCGCCGGTCGGCCACCTTATCGCTCCGTTGGTGCTTTGGCTCATCAAACGGCACGATTCCGCGTTCATCGATGAACACGGAAAGGAAGCGATCAATTTCCAGATCAGCGTCACTCTCTACGCGATTCCTTGCGTCCTCCTGTTTTTCTTTTTTATCGGAATTCCCCTCGCCCTGGCGCTCGGCCTGTTCTGGTTTGCCGCCAGCATATACGCCGCCATCCAGGCCAACGACGGAATGGCTTTCCGTTACCCTCTCACCATCCGTTTTTTATAGCCCAGACCTCCTCCTCCTTCACAATGAAGATTCTGGAAAGAAGGCCGTCCTTCCACTGCCAAAATCCTCTCCACCGGGATTGAATTACCTCAATCTGATGTGACAATCCTTCTAGGATATCATCGATCACCCCATGATCCTGAAAGTACGTGACATGATTCACTCCCCCTTGCCTCGCGTCGCCATTCTGCAGTTCCCGGGTTCGAATTGTGAAACCGAGACCGCCCGCGCCATCCAGGCCGCCGGCCTCCAACCCGAAATCTTCCGCTGGAACCGGCCGGCCGCCGAATTGGAACCGTTCGACGCCTATATCATCCCTGGCGGCTTCTCTTACGAAGACCGCGTCCGCGCCGGCGTCATCGCTGCCAAAGAACCCCTTCTCGAAACGCTGGCCCAGCAGGCCGAAAAAGGCAAACCAGTCCTCGGTATTTGCAATGGCGCGCAAATCCTCCTCGAAAGCGGCCTGCTCCCAGGGTTGCATCCGGGCCGCGTGGAAATGGCCCTTGCTCCCAATTACATGACCCGCGGCGGGCACGTCGTCCGCCGGGGACACCATTGCGCCTGGATTAACCTTCGCTGCGACACTCCTCCCTCACGGACGCCGTTCACCCGCAAACTGAACCAAAATCAAATACTCCCCATGACTCTCTCCCACGGCGAAGGCCGCTTTATCAGCGAGAATCCCGATATCCTGCGTGCCCTCGACGAACAAAACCTCATCCTCTGGCGTTACTGCGGCCCCCAGGGAGAGATTGACCCCGAATTTCCTATTAATCCCAACGGCTCCTACGCCAATATCGCCGGCATCTGCAATCCCCGCGGAAACGTCGCGGCCCTCATGCCCCACCCTGAACGCGCCTTCTTCCTCCACCAAGTTCCAGCCAACTGGCCGGGCGAGTGGGGTGAAAAACGGCGCCAAGCTACCGGACGCCCCGGCCGCTGGAACGAGCCCGGCCCCGGTTATGCCCTCTTTGCCTCCTTGGCCGATTATTTCTTTTCCACCTGATCAGCCCCCAGGGAACAGATTTACAACCGCTCGGGATTTCAATCTCATAGGCGCTTGCTTAACGAGGGAAAAAATGGGAATAGGGAGGCTGGTTTTACATGAATTCCAAGCGAAGACATTTTACAATAGGCTTAACAAAATAGGCTTAACTTAGCACGTATGGTCGTTGCTCCTGGGCTCTATTTTCTTGTATCCCTTTGGCGCTATAAGGCAACTGCGTAGGATCAGGAAATATTCCTGCCTAAGGTTATTTGCGCCGCTGGTAGATACCCGCGTTCCTCTGGGGCCTGGATTCAGGTGACCGTAGGATTCCCCCCGCCCCCATGGTAAACTCGTCTCGTTTATTCTGATTCAATTCGATGATGAAAATGTCCGATTCTGTTTAATGCGAGGGGTGAACCATGCTGGGACCGTTGCCCTGTCTGATGTTTGGGATCGTGGCGATTTTGGTCTTGATGCTGTATTTCCGTTTTCATGCGTTTCTGGCGCTGATCAGCGCCGCGATTCTCATTGCCGTGTTGTCCAACCGGATTCCACTCGAGAATGCCTTGCCGCTGGTGGCGTCCGAGTTCGGGAACATGATGGCCAACATCGGCATTCTGCTGGTCATGGCGGCCATCATCGGCAAATGCCTGATGGACAGCGGAGCCGCGGACCGCATCGTGCGGGCCTTCACGCGGCTTTTCGGCGCGGGGCGGGAGCATTACTCGCTGTTAGCCAGCGGATTCGTGCTCTCCATCCCCGTGTTTTTCGATACGGTTTTCTATCTCCTGGCCCCCCTGGCGCGCGCTGTCTTCGCGCGGCGGAAGACGCAGTATGTACTGATCATCTGCGCCACGGCGGCGGGCGGCGCATTAACACACGCGCTGGTTCCCCCCACGCCCGGACCCTTGATAGTGAGCGAACAACTCGCGCAGTACAACGCCACCGTGACGATCGGATTGTGCGTCCTGGTGGGGATCTTGGTGGCCGCGGTGCCCGCGGTCGTGGGCGGGGTGCTTTATGCCCGGTGGATCGACCGCCGGCTGCGGGTGACGCCCAAGGACGCGCTGGGCGTTTCGCAGAAAGAACTCGAAGCCACCGCTCTCAAGCCCGACCACGAACTCCCCAGCCTCATGGCCTCCCTGGTTCCCTTCCTGTTGCCCGTTCTCCTCCTGGCCGGGACGTCCATCGCCGCTCCGTATATCCCCAAAGAATGGAAAGAGGCTCCAGCCCGGCCCGCCGCGCAAGACCCCGATGTGGAGAGTGCCGATCCGGCAGCCCCGGTTGCGGTGGATTACCAAAAAGTCGTGACCTTGAAAGTCATCAAGTTGGCCGGTGACAAGAACTTATCCTTTTTCCTGGGGGCTTTGATCGCGATCCGGCTGGTAATCCGGCAAAAGAAATTAAACTACCGGGGGGCGATGGAGTTGCTCGAACCGGCCATTGCCAGCGGGGCGATCATCGCGTTCATCACTTGCGCGGGAGGATCGTTCGGCAAGGTATTGGCGGCGTCAGGCGTAGGGGATGTGATCGCCCAAGGCGCGCGGGATTGGGGACTGTCCGTGTTGTGGATCGCGTTCCTGACCTCGTCGCTGATCCGCATCGCCCAAGGATCGGCCACGGTGGCCATGATCACGACGGCGGGGATCATCGGTCCCACGTTGCCGCAGATCGAGTTGGCCTATCATCCGGTGTACTTGGTCATGGCAATCGGATTTGGCGCGTCTGGCTACTCGTGGATGAACGACAGCGGATTCTGGATTTTCGGCCAGTTGACCGGGCTATCGGAAGCGGAAACCCTCAAGACCTGGACCGCCATGCTGACCTTAATGGCCTTCACCGGCATGGCATGGGTGTATCTGTTGACAAAGGTATTGCCTTTGGTGTGAGTTCGGTTTGAGGTTCAATGCCGCGGCGTGGTTACCCGCACCCGCCCCCAACGGCCGCTATTCCCCGCGGCTTTTCAGGGAGTGAATGAACCTGTACCCGCAATTCCCATAAAGAAGCATCAAAACGAACCCTTCAAACCAGCCCTGGAATAGTTCGGTAATTTTATCGAAGAGCAGAAAATGCAAGAGCAAAGCAGTCATCGACAGGAACAAGATTCCTGATATGATCCTGTCATAATTCTTAAATACCCAATTCGGCTGAATTTCTTTTCCCAGAAGATTACGGACAAATAGATAGAGGCTATATTCAAAAACATACACAATCAGCAAGACAAACAAGATGATTCCCACGCCGCTTATCGCGAGATAGGTATAAGTGTAGAAAGGCTTGTCCATGGGAATTCTCCTGGATTATTCGTAAATAATTTATTTTCTGATATGAGTATAATATTTAATATTTAGAAAACAATAGAATCTGGTTCCATTGATGCCGGGTTGATCTGCGCGCCATGCGGGGACGAGCGAGTCTCGTTCTTTTTTACCGGAATGCGGAATTGTCTCCGCTCAATTCTTGGTATGAATATGATTGGATGCGTTAAACCATTCCCTCTCCCTGGGAGAGGACCTGCCCCGATGACCTACAACAGATAGCCCCGGATTTTACTCCGGGGCTTCTTCGGAACAAGTTCGTTTTAGTTCCTGTCACGGCTGGACTTCATGCCCGGCCGGACAGGCTCACATGGCGATGATCTGGTCCATGGGTTGCGCGACCACATCCCGCAGATATTCCATTCCGCCGCCTTGCACTTCCGCCGCGAAGTAACCTTCGTAGCCGATTTCGTCAAAGGCTTTCATCACTTCCGGCCAGTTCACGGAACCTTTAAGCAGGGGAACAAAGTCAAAGGTCATGAAGCCCGTGATCTTGACGTCCTTGACATCCACCCGGGCGATCTGGCTCCCCAGGGTGCGGATCCAATCCTGAGGGAATCCATAGCGGAGAATGTTGCCGACATCGAACCAGGCCTTCACCCGCGGGCTGTTTATTTCCTCCAGGAATCCCAAAAATTCAATGGGACTGATCAGGAAATTGTTCCACACGTTTTCCAAGCCAATGGTAATTTCCATGTCTTCAGCAATGGGGGCCAGCTCCTTGATCGCTTTCATCGATCGCTCGTAGGCGTCCTTGTACATTACTTCCGGACTGACCACTCCCGGGACCAGCAGTACCATGTCGCCGCCCATGTCCTTGGCGTTCTTCAGGCTGACCTTCATGCCTTCCATACACTTTTCCACAACCTTGGGATCGGGGCTGGACAGAGGACTCGACCAATGCGTGGAGCAGATGATCGCGTCCAGGTGGATGCCCACCTCGTCCGCCGCCTTGCGGATTTCGTCGACTTCCTTGGGATCGAACATGGTGTCCGGCTCCACCGCGTCAAAGCCGGCATCCTTGGCGATTTGCAGGCGTTGCTTGATCGTAAGCTTATTCTTGTTCTCGTCCTGGCTCGCTACCATCCCCAGCTTCAAGGTTTTTTTGATCTTCCGGCCTTGCTTTGCCCCAGCCAGATGAGTGCGGCTCAACACCGCCGCGGCCGCTATTCCGGTCTTAATGAAGTTCCGGCGATCCAATGGGTGTGACATGATTGCTTCTCCTTCTCGATTGATATGGGTATTCAGATTCTGCTCGTCTCGGCCGAGGATCTATACCTGGGATTCTTGTTGAAGACGAGATGTCTGGAATTGCATCCCGCCTCGGTCAGTCATACGCAGGCCGTTCATTTTGCCGCAAGAAAAGAACATGGGAGGCGGCTCTCTCCGGCCCTCATGAGGAGATACCCGCCGCGCCTTGAAAAAAACAAATCCGTATAACCAGAGCCGGCTCAGGCATTCTTGATTCTTCTCTCAAACACAGATGTAGATGCCAACCGGAAGATATCCCCATATTATCCGCATATTGGGAGTGGTGTGAATGGTGAAGGCCGATTATGGAAGCTTTTTGAACATTCGCCGCCTGGGATGATTGCCTGGAAACCGATCGGCTTGATTAAAAAGTATTGAAATAGGTTATTATTTACCCGGACGCAGAACTTTCCCAGCGCTGGCTTCATGGTATGCGCATGGGGGAGCACTCAATAATTCCCTCTTCCTCGGGGAGAGGAGATGGGTGAGGGCAGCCTTGAAAAGGCAAATAGTTACCCTTCTCGGTTATCAGGTAAACAGTTTCTGATAAAGTTCCCTGCCTGGAAAGTCGTTATCTCTCTCGCTTTCGGTAATATCCACCCGGGCCGGCTGGGTGAAATCCAACTCATTCCCCTCCGCTTTGGAGTTTTCGAAGCATGATTTCCCGGACTGCGTCCGGGCTGGCCTTTCCCCGGCTTTTACGCATAACCTGCCCGAGCAGAAAATGGAGCGCCTGTTCCCTCCCGGCGCGGAAACGGGCCACCGGATCAGGATGCTCGGCGATGACTTCCTCTACGATTTTTTCGATCGCGGCCGTATCATCCACCACTTCCAGGGCTTTTTCCTGGACGATCCGCCGGGGCGGGTGGCCGGTTTGGATCATATCGTTGATGACCCGCTTGGCGATATTCTGATTGATGATCCCCTGGTCTACCATTTGGACCAGCTGGGCGAGGTGTTCGGGCGGGATGGGGATGTCGCGGATGTCCTTGTCTTCCTCGCCTTTGAGTTCACGAAGGATATAGGTCATGATCCAGTTGCTGTACGCCTTGGGGGCCTCGTACAACCGGCAGCAGGCTTCGAAATAATCGGCGACGGTTTTCTCGGCGGTGAGCACCCCGGCGTCGTATTCGGGAAGCTGGTATTGCTCCACGAACCGCTTGCGCTTGGCTTCGCGCAGTTCGGGCAACGCCGCCCGCAGCGCCTCGAGGTAATCCCGGCTGATGTGGATGGGCGGGATGTCCGGCTCGGGGAAATACCGGTAATCCTTGGCCCCTTCCTTGACCCGCATGGGGCGCGTCTCGCCCCGCTCGTCGTCCCAGAGGCGCGTTTCCTGGATGACGTGGCCGCCGTCCTCGAGAATCTCCGACTGGCGCTGAAATTCGTAATCCAGCGCGCGCAGTACGGAACGCATAGAGCCGATGTTCTTGATCTCCACCTTGGTCCCCAACTCGTTCGCGCCTTCGGGGCGGATGGAAACGTTGAGTTCGAACCGCAGCGAGCCTTCCTGCATTTTGCAATCGCTGACTTCAAGATACCGCAGCAAACCGCGCATAGTCTCCATGAAGGCTTCGGCTTCCTCGCGGCTGCGCAGATCGGGCTGGCTGACGATTTCGAGCAGGCTCATCCCCGCGCGGTTCAGATCCACCAGCGAATAGTAGCGGGAACCGATGGCCTGGTGGATCAGTTTCCCCGCGTCTTCCTCCAGGTGAATGTTGTGAATGCCCACCGTCTTTTCGGTTCCGTCCTTGAGGACGATAGTGAACCGTCCGTTACGCCCCAGGGGTTGGTATTCCTGCGAGATCTGGTAATTCTTGGGCAGGTCGGGATAGTAGTAGTTCTTGCGGTCGAAGATGGTGACCTCGGGGATCTCGCAGTCCAGCGCCAGAGCCACTTTGAGAGCCATCTCGAAAGCGGCCCGGTTGAGCACAGGCAACGTGCCGGGAAGACCCAGGCAGACGGGATTGACATACTCGTTGGGTTCGCCACCGAACTCGGCGCGGGTCCCGGTGAACACCTTGGAGCGGGTGGCCAGCTCGACATGGGTTTCAAATCCGATTATGGGTTCGTATTTCATCGATCTTCACCAGGCCGTTCGATTTTTGGGGCAGAGCACAGTCGATAGGGGGGATTGTAGCAACAAGCCGGACAGGCTCGAAGCCGGAACCGCAACCGCAAGGCTTCAACGTTTGTTGCCGAAACCGGCCTCCGCAAGTATGATGTTTTGAATCCTCCAGGACTGGGAGCCTTTCTGCCACGGCCAACGTCGCGTCAAGGCCGGGTGGATCGAGCGCAAGAAGGGAGGGCAGGCTCAAATCGCCACGCCGCTCAGAATATGATGCGGTATATTCCCCTCTCCCCCCGGGAGAGGGCCA
Source organism: Candidatus Omnitrophota bacterium (assembly GCA_013177805.1). GTDB lineage: Bacteria > Hinthialibacterota > Hinthialibacteria > Hinthialibacterales > Hinthialibacteraceae > JABLXU01. The sequence goes on along the minus strand of JABLXU010000018.1, from coordinate 38,193 downwards.
GGGTGAGGGAAAGCCTTTCGCTTCTTCTTGCGTCTGATAAACAAACGCTTGTAGCCATGCGTTTCTCCAATTGGAGTCCCCTTCAGGAGACGGCTTTAAAGTAGTCCAGGGGATCAACCCTGAGCTGACAGAATGCCAACACCGAGGACCAAAAGGATGTCTCAACCGTTTTACCTCACCACCGCGATTTCCTATGTCAATGCCAAACCCCACGTGGGGCATGCGTATGAATTCATCGTTTCGGACGCGATCTGCCGGTACCGCCGCATGCAGGGGCGTCCGGTTTTCTTCCTCTCCGGGGTGGATGAGCACAGCGCCACCGTCGAAAAGGCGGCCGAGGAAGCGGGACAGCATCCCCGGGACTATTGCGACTACATGGCCGAGGTGTTCCTTAACCTGCACCGCCTGACGGGCAGCAGCTTGTCCGATTTTATCCGCACCAGCGAACCGCGCCATCACGACACGACCAAGGAACTGCTGCGCCGCGCCTATGCCAAGGGCGATATCTACAAGGGGCATTACGAGGGCTGGTATTGCTTCTCCTGCGAGGCCTTTTACCTCGCGGACGACCTGCTGGATGGCGAACTGTGCCCTGTTCATAAAAAGAAAGCGGAATGGCGGCAGGAGGAGAATTATTTCTTCCGCCTGAGCCGGTATGCGGAGGCCATCAAGCGCCATTTCGAGGAACATCCGGACTTCAATGTCCCTGTGATGTACCGCAACGAAATGCTGGCCCTGCTTGACCGCGGCCTGCAGGACATCTCCATCTCGCGTTCGACCACCCGCTGGGGCATCACGCTGCCGTGGGACGAATCCAATGTGTCGTACGTATGGTTTGACGCGCTGTCGAATTATCTCACCGGCGTGGGCTTTTTGAAGGACGAAGCATTGTTCAATACTTATTGGCCGGCGGACGTGCACGTGATCGGAAAGGACATCAACCGTTTCCATTCGGTCCTGTGGCCGGCGATGCTGATGTCGTGCGACATCGCCTTGCCCAAGATGGTCCTCGTGCATGGCTTCGTTTATCATAAGGGCGAAAAGATGTCCAAGACGATCGGCAACATTGTCGATCCCGTGTCGCTCATCGAGCAATACGGGCGCGATCCGTTGCGGTATTTTCTCCTCCGCGAAATCGCCTTCGGCCAAGACGGCAATTATTCCGAGGATGCCTTGATCAACCGCTACAACGCCGATCTGGCCAATGATCTGGGCAATCTCTTCTCCCGCGTGCTGGCCATGATCAAAAAATACCGCGAGCAGAGAGTCCCCCGCACCGCGGGGATAGACGGCGCGTTTCAAGAGGTAATCAGCAAAATCCGGCGTGCTTATGTGGAATCCATGGAACAATACGCGCCGCACTTGGCGCTCGGCGCGGTGTGGGACCTGGTCTCCAAGGCCAATGATTACGTACAAAAACAGGAACCCTGGGCATTGGCCAAGGATCCCAACAAGAAAGACGATCTCGACCGCGTTTTACTCAACCTGGCCGAAGCCCTGCGCGCCGTGGCGGTCATGATTCACCCCTTTATGCCGGGAACCTCCGAGGAGATGCTCAAACGCCTTGGCTTCCCCCTCGACGGCGGCTTTCCCTTATTAAAGGACCTTGAACACGCCGGCCTTTGCGCGGGAAATACTATCGACGTAGGCGCAAGCCTTTTCCCCCGCATCGACAAGACGAAATGAGCCATTTGGAAATGAGCCATTTGTTGTGCAGGCATCTTCCCTGCATCCGGCACGGCAGACCTGGGTGCCTCCCCTGATTTATCCACGCGCTTCCCGGCACTGTATCAACCTAAGAGTCTTCTTCAGGGGAGGGCCTCAAAGCAGCCCAGGGTGAGGGTAGCCCTGAAAGAGTAAACATCATCCGTACTACAACATCGAGTCAATCGTTGCATCGGTTTTTTCTATCCAAACACCTAACCCCTCACATCCAATCCCCCCGTCCCCCCGCTGGCGGGCCATTCTTCCACGCTCAACGTTTCCGGCACCACACCCGCCACGACCCCCGCCGATAACACCTGCAATCCTTGCTCCTGCAGACGATGGGTCAGATCCGGCAGAAAAGGATTCAAAAACTGCTGGATGTCCGGCCGTGCCACCACCAGTGATACGCTGATCCGCGGCGCGTCCCATTGAATCGCGATGAGCAGCGGGCCGAGTTGGGAAAGTTCCAGCCGCAAATCCAGGCTGCCGGCCCGGCTGTTGGCTTTCCGCGGAGTATAACGGGCTTGCAGTTCGCGAATGGTTTCTCCGTCCCGGTACGGAATCTGCAAATAGACGGGATACGCGGCCGGGTCGCTCTGGGGCAGATTTTGCAATGCGGCTTGGGCAAAGGTTTCATGCAAGATTTTTACTTGATTCAACAGCGTGGTGAATTCATCCGCCTGGGGGGTTTTTTCCAACATCGGCTGGAACGCGAGCAACTGCGCCAACAGCCGGACTACCGATTCCTGAAAGGAACGGTTCTCCTGCCCGGAATCGCGCTGAATCAATGCTTCCGGCGAGGCTGCCGCGTTTTGAAACAGGATTTCCAACTCATACACTAATTCTTCCGGAGTGAAATCCGGCAGAGAAGGAAGAACGTTGACGAGATCATCGAACGTGGCGCGCAGCGCTTCACGCTGCTCCACGCTGATCCTCAGACCACCGTCTTCTTCCCAGGAGTCCAAAAATCCGTGTAATTGGGTCAATACCCCGCTCAGCTGTGCGCTCAGCCGGGGTTTGGGGATCATAATCTGAGCGATCCATTGGAGCAGCATCGGGCTAAGGGGCAACCCCCGGCTGAACAAAAACGCCAAGGCGGAAACTTGGCTTTCGGAGACATTCGGCAGGTAGTTCATCACCTCGCGCAGGATGGCTTGCTCAAGCGGAATGCCCGCTTGGATGAACGCCCGCGCCAGGGCGGGAGCGCTTTTGTCCGTGATCCCCAGGTTAGATAAGAGTGAAGCAGGGCTGCCGGAAGGTAAGGTCCGCGGGGCGCTTTTCGTTGGAGGAATGACTTCCAACGAGATCTGCTCCCCCGCCATCCGCGCCAGCACGCTTTGACCTGGCTGGAGCGTTCTTCCTTTCAGATTCAGCGGGTATGCTTGGCCTTGAAACGCGATTACTACTTTGCCTCCGGGCTGATGAGACAACACCGTCCCCGCCACCGGACCGCTTTGGAGTAACGCGGCCAATCCCGTGGACCGGGCCGTTTGGGCCGGGATGCGGATATGAGACACGATGGGATCAAGCATGCCGCCATTGTAGCATATTCATGCGTGCAATAATGATACCGCTTCAGGGATTGCAGCTATATACCTGAATGCGGCAATGTCTCACTACACTATTCGGGATAGGAGAGTTGATGGGAACGCAAAACGATGCCCTCTCCGTCTGGGAAAGGGCCAGGGGATAGAAATCGCGGAGGGGCAATAGGCTGCTTTTCCCTGCGATCGAGTAAATTGGCGCGATTCAGATGGCTCGCATCAACGAATGCTGCCCCATCGTGAAAGGAAAATAGGCGGAGGCCGATTGACTATCGCGGCCTTGAAATTATCCACTGTTCCTCACTGATCGGGAATCTTCGCTGGTAAGCTACCTGGTATCCATTTGTATAACGATCGCTTGATAGATCTTCAACTCGGGGATTGCGAACATCACGGTTTGGTCCTTTACTTCCCACGCAACCGGCTGAATCTCATCCACTGGACTGCACGATTTCACGGAGTGGACTTGCCTGTCCGGCGGCAAAGGCACTGAAATCCGCACAAACTTTTGCGGTATCGGTTCGCTGGACCGGGTCGAGACGTCCCAGATCGGATCATCCGTTTCTTGGACTACCTTGTCCAGCCGAATGGGAACGCGGTAGTTCACGGCGTGAAGCACCAATTTTTCTGGATTGTTTTCCGAAGGCGAAATCCGGTAGGGATGGATATACACGCCGGCGTCCGTATTGGGAGGAGACCAGCGCAAACGGATCTGGAAGGACTTTTCCAGCCGGGATACGAATCCGGTTCCCAGATCTACATGATGTTTTACATCCTGTTCCCGCGCCACGTTGAGAAAATCGCTGGATAGCAGAAATGCCCCGGCGCGCTCTTCCATGAGAACCCACGCGTCCGAGTGCCGCAAGGGAACTTCCTCTGGCCTGAGATCCAAAATATGGCCTTGCCCGTGGGATATCAAAGGCCGGTTATTTCCATTTTTAAGGTAATGTGACAACGGATGCCAGCCGCGTTTCCGGGCATAGGGATCTTCCGTGCCAAAGGGTTCGATGACCACCAAACGGCCGCCTTGCTCCACGTAGGCCAACAAGGCATGGATGTGCGAATCGGCCAGGTATCGGAGCTGGGGTGCGAAGATTACCTCATAATGAGATACAGTGGCCAAGCCTTCTTCGGTGATGATGTCGAACGGAACTTGGTTTTCGGATAATATATGAATTATGCGGCGTGTCATGGCCACGTGTTCCGGGTATTCATAGAACACCTGGCCGCTCCAGAACAGCAATCCCACGCGGGCATACGACGCTCCGTTCTCCCACCAATGGGAATATTCGGCAAAAAAACGCTTCCACCGCGCGCGTGAATCCGGCGCGTTGAGTCCCGCCTGGATGAACGCGCCCCCCCCGCCCGCGGCCGCTTCGGCATGGGAGAGATCCGCCGCGGTCTCATCCACGGTTTTGTATAACAGGGTACCGGCTTTCGTGCCTGCGCCTGCCGCCCAGCGGAAGGCGAAAATGTTGGAAATGATCACGCCACTCTCCAAGGAACCGGGCTGCGGCATCTCTTCAAACATTTGCATATCGGCCATCGGAGCGAAATGTGTAAGGTCAATGCCATCCACGCGCCGCTTGTTGAGTCCATCCACGGTTTGCATCGATCCCAGGTTAGCGACCGTGTAAAATGTACCGGCGCGGTTGCTCTTCAGTAATTCCGATTGCCCTACTTGTTTCAACCGCGCCAAGGTGCCCGCCATGCTGCGGCACCAAAACCGTTGGGTCTCCATCCACAGCCAGAGATCGCGCGGTTGGCCCAGGCATCTTCGCGGGATATCGGAAGATCCGAACCGCTCCCTTAGTTTTTCGGCCAATTCGCGGCTGCGCAGGTACTCGCGGAAATAGTAGCGCAATACCGTTTGTGTAAACTGGTTTTGCCGGGAGGCAGGCCATTCTCCCAGTTGATCTGTTTGAAAACGATCCATCAAGACCTGATGCAATTCACCCTCGGGCGGAAATTCACCGAGCGAGCCTTGCATATAGCAACGCAGTAAGCGCCAATCTTCTTCCAAGGGAATCCCGGCTGGATCCTGGCCGTTCAATCTAGTTTTGATTACTGCATGGCGTGCCCGGTCCTGTAAGTAAGGTTGGAAATTTTCCAATATATACTTTTCGAAATCCCGGTAAATCACCGAGAGGTTGATTTCCCGGTGATCGCTGGTTCCATACGCCTCTTGCAAACCCGGCCGCCCGTATTTGCGCAAAAGGTAAATATCAAATTTTTCCTGGCAATGCGGGCAATAGCAGTATTGGGTGTTTACATCAAAGAACATGCCGTCGTATCCCACGGAAGCCAATTGCCGGGTGACCAGATCGAGATAGTCCGACCAGCCTGGATGGTTGACACAAGGATCGTAGTGCAGCACATCCTCCGGTCCACCCCCTAAGGGCCGGGGGCCGGGGACTTGGGACCACAAGCTGGGATCCGCGGCCGGCTTGGGGCCGAGGCCGAAAATCCGATAGTCGTCCCACTGGTCATAGAAGCGGAAAAATCCAGTCCGCTTCTCGGGATGCCCGAAAAACGCCATGGTATAGACATAGGGGATTAGCCGGCCGGTTCTGGCGGCGCGCATTTTGGCAATGAGGCGATGAATCCGATCGATTTCCCGCGGAATATCCGAGGGGGGAAGTATAGAGTCGGTGAACAATTCATGTCCGTAGGTGGGCCCCAGTGCGCCCTTGAAAGGAATCTGGTATCCGAGATGGTACAAATCGGGAGGGCTTTTCGCCAACTCCTTCAGGAACGATTCTTCTTCCGGATTCACGATGTATCCGATGCAATATGTGAAAGGGACGGACGTCCGCGCGGGGACCATATAATCCGGAACCACAGACGCCGGTTCGGACGCGAATAATGGCATCGCACATCCCACGAGCAGAAGCAACAACGGCACGATGGTCATCATAATTGGCCTCCCATCCGCATACAAAATTGCCGGGAATTTCGTATCACCCCGCCCGCGGGTACAGTTATCAAGACTGGTGGAAGGAATACCCATCATAACGAATTCCCCCCGAATGCGCCACGTTCTTGCTGCACGCGCATGGTATGGAACGCTCTCAGGCGGACAGGCTCTTTAGTGTTTCACCGGTTTGTAAGTTATCACCTTGGCGCCGGGGCGGTCTTCGATCTCGATTGACAATCCTTTTTCCATCAATTCTTCTCCGGTATGAATGATCGGTTTTTTTACATCGAAATCGGTGATTTCATAATTCACGTCCGCCTCCAAGCCCTTCAAACGGAAAGTCATCGTGCTCTCCTCGCATCGCGGACGGCGGAAAGCTTCCACGAGACCTTCACCCGGTTCGGGCTGGTGGAATTGCCAGGCAATCCATTGATCTTCGCGGATATTGTAGGGCATGAGAGGGTAATAATCGCCATAATAGCAAGGCGCGATTTGCCGCCATTCTTCCGTCAAACGGCGGAGCCGGTCATAGTCCAGATCCTTCCGCCGCATGTCATAGCCCAGGACAACACCCATCGCGTGGCCGCTGCGGAAGGCGTAGGGGTCGATTGTGTCAACCGGCAGCGTGTTCGAGGCGAAATAGGGAATCCACTGGAACAGGCTGGCGTGGAATGCCTGTTTGACGGTCAGATTGGCATAGTTGTAGTCGGTGGGGTGCAAAGCCACGGCCCGGCGCATGGTCTCCAAATCGTTCCGCCGCCCGCCGGAGGCACAACTGTCGATGTACAGATTGGGATGGCGTTCCCGCAAGGCATCCCAGTAGGCCAGGTAGTTTTGGATGTGCAAGTTCTCTGTGATCCCTTGGCGGTTGGGCCGGTCGTTCTTACGCCAATAATTCAACGGATCCATGTTGAAATCCTGGCGGTAGAAATGGATCCCTTGCTCGCGGAGCGTGCGGTCCACATGATCCGTCAGCCATTGCTTAACCTCCGGTATTCCGAGATTCAGTAACGTGTCGCCTAACAGCCAGGCCGGGTGATTCTTCGCGATCCAGGTGCCCGGAGCGACCCGTTCCGGCTCGAACCAGACGAGGGTTTTGATTCCATGCCGGAGAGCGTGATCGCTCACGGCGCGCAGGCCTTTCGGAAATCGTTTCGGATCGGGTTCCCACGTGCCGGTTTGAGGCCAATTGTCGCAGGGGTACCAGCCCGCGTCCATCCACCAATAGTCGAGTTGCACGCGTTCTTCTCCATACCGGTCGATGAAAGCGATTTGATCTTGATCCGTGGCGTTGACCATCTCGTTGAACCACAACGAGGTATTGCCGAATAGGAATGGCGAGGGCAACCGTCCTTCCGCGCGGGGAACGTTATGCGCCCACATCCATTTCCGCCACAGGTTCTGCGCCCGCTCCGTGTCTTCCCCTTTCCAGAACATCATGGCGATGAGCGGTGTCCGGACCTGTTCGCCAGGTTGAAGCGCCAGACGCGTCAATTCCTGACCGGCCGTAATTCGCAAACTGTTCGACGCGTCCCGGACAAAAGCGGTGGCCCATTGCCCCGGCCAGCCGACGGCCAGAAGAATCCCGCCGCCGGGTGTCACCAGGTTGTAGTAGGGAAAAGCGCCGTTGCTGCCCCGCCCGCCGTTGGGGGTGAAACGCTGGCTGGCGAGGGAACCAAGGGGCAATTCAAAAGGCTGGTACAGGTCCTGGTTGAAGGTATCACCGTTCCAATGGAGAAGCGTAAATTCGCCCTCCGGTCCGCCTTGGAATTGGGTGTCCAGCCCTTGGATGTTCTCCAGTAGGGGTGTGTCCCACGGGCCGTTGTTTTTGAAATACACGGTCCATTCGATGGCGGGAAAATCCGCGTAATCCACGGCCACACACTGGATTACCAAGGCCTTCTTCGGATCGGTCCAGGTAAACGTGTGCCGGGTGCGCGCGTCGTCCAGGCGCTCGATACGGGCGGTTTCCGTCCAGGCTGCCAGCCATTCGTCGGAGGATTTGCCATCATAGGTGAATGAAAACGGCAACCGGGGTTGGGCGCCCAGCCAGTGTTCTTGCACCCATTGATCTTTCAATTGGATCTCATCCAGCGTGACTTCCACGGACCACCCGGCGGGGGGAAAAAGACACAGCCCCAGCAGGAAAAAGTTCACGGGCAAGCCTAAGCAGGTTTTGGTTGGGTTATGGGACATCTCAGGGCTCCTTGGGCGAATTGAAATCATCATTTTGGACAAGATGGCATCGCAATCTTTGAGCGCCTACGGCGCGGCATGATTATAGCCCAGGGCGTCAGCCCAGGGAAATGTAAGCCCACAGAAAATAGCAATGAATCTCCCTCTCCTCCCGCGAGAGGATAAGGGTGAAGGAAGCCTTGAAAGTGTGAAAGGTATCTTTTCTCTGGAATCGAGTATATATTTGCCCCTTCAAAACCCTCTGCGGTAGGGGAAATATCCACTAAATTGATGGGAGAAACTCATGAAAAAAATAATCCTTCTATGCTGCATGATTTCGTTGGCGCTGTTAGCAGGAATGCCTTCCTGGGCACCGGCTGCGGACTTGAACAATGGCTTCGCATTCACGGATAAAGTGGTTCTCGCTTATTACTATATCTGGTTCAGCGAAGACAACTGGTTGAAATCTGAAAACGATGGCGGCCGCAAGGAAGGGCTGGATGGCCTGCATCCGCTCGTGGGCGCGTATAACTCCTGGGATCCCGCCATTATCGAGAAGCACATGCAACAGATGAACCGCGCTTTGATCGACGCCCTGGCGGTATCCTGGTGGTATGACCCCAAGCCGAACCGTTTCAACAGCACACTGGACACCATTTATGAAAAAGCTGTCGCGCACAACCTGAAGATCACCATCGATTACGAACACGGAGGCGCGCCATTGGATACAGTGTATCATGACTTGTTTTATTTCTTGAACCGGTACAAAGATCATCCGGCCATGCTGAAGGTGGAAGGCCAGCCGGTCGTCATGGTTTGGACCGCTTGGGGACATACGCCGGCCGAATGGCAGGAGGTATTCGACAAATTGGAGCAAGCCGGAATCCGCGCGTTTCCCATCATGTCCGGCAGCTATCAGAACGGCAAGGGAAAGGAATACCTGGGGCCGTTCCGCGCGCTGGAAGAGTATACGCTGGTAGATATCGAGGATTGCCAATTGGCGGAATTCATGCAGACCATGCGCGGCCATATCGATGACTATAACCGGACCCAAGGCTTCCAAAACGGCAAACCCGCCCAACACCACGCCACGATTTCACCTGGGTATGATGAAACCCGGAACGAGAGCCGCAAGAGCCGCAACGGCGGCTTCAAAGGCGCGGGGTGGAAAGACCGGACCAAGTTCGGCGTGAACTACCCGGACGATCCGGAAGGCGCTTACTACCGGGGCACGTTCGAAGCGGCGATGCGTTCCAATCCGGATTGGCTGCACATATCCACCTTCAACGAACTAGCCGAGTTCAGCCACATCGAAGCGACATTCGAGCATGGCTATACCTATATTGACCTGACAGCGGAATTCGTCCGGAAATTCAAGGGACGGTGATTTGAAATACAACCGGGCCGGTGTCCAGGCGGGTTGCACCACCTTCCGCCCGCAGGGCGAAGACGCGGAACCAGTAGGTGACGCCGTCCTGCGGACCGTTCCGCCAAGCGGGATTAAGAGAGAAGGTGTCGTTGGCATCAAACCGGAAATAGTGCAGATCATGCGCGCCCGTCTGGCCCAGATACGTGAAATTCTGACCATCCGGACTGGCATAGATATGCGCGTTGAGGAAGAGGCCTTCCCCCGGATTCCACTTCAAGGCCAAAGCCCGCTCCGCTTCCGGATCGGTGTCCACGCCGCCGCTCAGGTCCGTCTGGTGATACAAATCGTCCGTCACTCGGAGCGTTCCGGCCGGCAGATCGTCCGGATTGGCGATTTGCTTTAGTGGGATGGCCGCGCCGCCCGCCAGATTGTAGCCCATCGGCCCCGCCTGGCTGAGAACGAGCAGGCTGAGTTGGCCTGTTTCGCTGGGATACAATCCCCAAACCCGGAATTGATATTGCGCGTTGACATCCGGATTCCGCCAGGTGAACATCCGCGCCGCGCCCTCGCCGGTGCGGCCCAGATAAAAGAATCCGCCATGCCCTTTCTGGACATAAATATGCCAATCGGTGATGGGCAGGTCTCCCGTGTATTCCCAGCGGAGGGTCAAACGGCGGTAGTCCAGATCGTCGAAATCGGTCCGGCCGGTCAACGGTTCCGCACTCCATTCGTCATCATACACTTCGACCGGCGCGGACATCGCGGGCGGGGAGGCCAGCGCATAGGCCACCGGACCCGTATCCATGCGGACCGATCCCCCCTCGGCCTTTAAGGCAAACACGCGGAACCAGTAGGTCACCCCCTCCTGCGGACCATTTTGCCACGAGGGGTGGAGCGAGAAGGTGCCGTTGGCGTCAAAGCGGAAATAAGCCAGGTCCGCGGCGCCGGTCTGGCCCAGGTACGAGTAATTCACCCCGTCGGTGCTGATGTACACATGCGTGTTCAGAAATGCGCCGGTGCCGGGATGGAATTTAAGGGCCAACGCGCGGGCCAGGGGGAAGTCGGTGTCGGTTCCGCCGCTGAGGTCCCGGGTGTGGAACAAGTCGTCTACCACGATGGCCGTCCCCGGTGCCAAGTCGGTGGGATTGCTGATATTCTTGAGCTGGATGGCGGCGCCGTCGGCCAGGTTGTAGCCCATCGGTCCTGGCTGGCTGAGAACAACCAGGCGGGTTTGGCCCGCTTCATTTGGGTACAATCCCCAAACCCGGAACTGATATTGCGCGTTGACATCCGGATTGAGCCAAGTCCACCGGCGGCTGTCCCCCGAACCCGTGCGCCCCAGGTAGAAATACCCCCCGTCTCCTTTCCGGACATACACATGCCAATCGGTAATCGGTGCAGGGCCGGCATAGTTCCAACGCACCACCAATTGCCGGTCCTCGAGCGCATCGAAATCAGTCAACCCGGTCAAGGGATTGGTGCTGAACAGATCGTCGAACACCTCCACGGAGTTTTCCGGGAGAGTAATGACAACCGGGGTGAGGCTGGGAGTAGGCGTGACCGTAGGGGTGGAAAGGGCGGTGGGTGTGGGAATGGCTGGGACAGTCGCGGTGGGCGCCGCCGTACGCGTTGGTGTGGCTGCCGGGGTGGAAGTCGCAATGGGCGTCCCGGGCGTGGTAGTGGCGGTGGGTACAGGTATGGCAACCTCCAATGTAAAACTCAGCATGACCGGTGCGGTGTTGGATGAATTGAACTGCATCGTGATTTGGATGAAATTGAATTCCCCAATTTCGAATATGTAAACGCCTTCCAACAAGCCTGGTACTTCCTTGCTGGATTTGAATTCCCCTGCCGCGCTAGGATCGGAGATAGTTACCTCAGGGGAGTAAACCACGCCCTGAGACGGGTCGGTGATGGATAGTTGAATTTGCAGGATTTGTCCGGCCGCTAAGCCTTTGTAAATTTTCCCATCCTCCAGACGGCCCAGGGACTGGCCATCGGTGAACAATTCCCCTTGGATATCCAGCTCGGGGGGGTGGGAGATCACCTCGATGATAAATTCTTGAGTGGCGGTTTGGGCGGGAGAGGACGAATCAGTCAACTGCAAGGTGAAGGGGAATTGCCCGGATTCCCTGGGGATTCCCGATAGAACACCTGACGATGGATCTAAAATCAGCCCGGCCGGCAGAACGCCGGAAACCACGGCCCAGGAATAAGGAACGATGCCACCCGCCCCTTCCACCTTCGCTTCATAGGGCGCGAATTGCAGGCCACTTGGAATCGTGGAGGAAACGATCATGAATCCTTCCAGGATCGTGACGGTGTATTCTTGTTCGTCGAATAATCCCGCAGCGTCGTTCACGCGGAGGGAAAATGTAAATGTCCCGATTGGCACTGGTGTCCCTGATATCGTCCCCAAGGTGGAGGATAGGATCAGCCCCGAGGGCAATTCGCCGGAAACCACGGAAAATAGAAATGGCCGCGCGCCTTCCGATACCTGGATTGCGGCCCAATACTCTTTCCCCGCCTCCGCCGCGGGGAGAGCCGCCGTATCGATTTGGGGAGGAAGGGTATTATTGATAGTGAACCGGTTTGAATAACCTGTATGCGTGGCGGCATAACCAAGGCCTGGGAGGATTAGCAATATCAGAAATGGAAGTGAATGTTTCATGATGTGGACTCCTTGATTACTTGCGTTTGCAGATTCCAGGCAGCCATAGGTGTGATATTCTTTTTGTTTCATGCGGATGCGTTTCTGGATTCAGAATCCGAAATCCTATGATTCGCTTAGTTCAGGAATCAACACAACGCGTAAACCAATGTAATCGTCCGCCTCGCCGGGTTTGTACCAGTAGCGGCAAGCGGAACGGCAGTCTTCCTTGAGGTCGCCCCAGCCACCGCCGCGCAGGACACGGTCAGTGCCCGAAGCGGCGCCCACCGGATCAACCTGTTGATTTGTGCTGTACGCCCCATACCAATCTTGGCACCACTCCCACACATTGCCGCTCATATCGTGCAAACCCCAGGCATTCGGCAATTTCATTCCAACATCCTGGGTTTGATAACTTGAATTCTCTTGATACCACGCGTAGTTCCCGATCTGGCTGTAATCCAGATCATCGCCCCAATAGTACCGGGTTGAGGTTCCCGCCCGGCAGGCATATTCCCATTCCGCCTCGGTGGGTAAGCGGAACGTTCCATGACCTAGTTGGTTCAGTTTCTGGATGAAGGCTTGGGCATCGTTCCAGGAAACGCGCTCCACCGGATGATTATTGCCCCCAAAGTACGATGGATTATTTCCCATCACCGCCTGCCATTGTGCCTGGGTGATTTCATATTTCCCCATGTAGAAAGGCCGAGTCAGAGTGACTTGGCGCTGAGGACCCTCATCATCCCAGCGGTCTGGCTCATCGACCGGCGATCCCATCCGATAGGTTCCGGCTGGAATCCACACCATCTCCAACGGTTTGGCGCCGGCGGGAAGATTGGGCAGGTTGATTACGATGAGCCCTCCCGCATCGGGAACCTCGTCATCGGCCGTGACCGCCGCGCGGTATTGGTCGCCATACACCCCGGGAAGATCCTGGCCCGCGTTCCAAACGATGTGTTTGCGGATTCCCGGTGTCACAAGGCCTACATCACCCGATAACGAGGTGGGGATGATAGTGTACGAAGCGCCGTTGTTATCGGATATCGCGATGGTGATTTTAAGTTTTGGGCTGTCCGGATCGCTTACATCATAATATATGTCCACCAGGCGTGAGCCATCGGTCCTCTGCGAAGCCTGGACGTTCAAGACCTCCGGGGGTTCGGCTTGGGCCGCCTCCACCCCCAAGCATGCTATCCATAACCAAGATACTGCTTTGAGGAAGATCGATCGAGACATAGGATAATCCTTCCATTCGGATATGTTCTCCCGCAACCTGAACAGCAACCAGTATAAAGGGAGAATATACCCACCGCTTCACTCGGGCTTGATTCCCGGCATTGGCTTTCGTTTTCCCAGCCGCTGCCCGGAATTGAATTCTGGAACGATGAGGTCATTTTAATCCATAGTGTTCATTTATAATATGGATCCCCCCCCAGTGTAGAAGGCCGGCTGTGCCGCGTTCCGCTCCCCGCGTTCTCCGATGGCAAAGAAGTTGTCAATTCAGCCTCCTCGCGATTCTGTGGGGATAGCGGACAGATTTGTTGGTTAGTGAAATTGCACTTTCCCTCCCGATGAATCAGGATGATGAAATCATTATCGTTGTGGATCCCTGCGAGCGGATTTAGTAAGACTTTGATCCAATGTTTGTTTTTACCTTGTCTTCCATTATTATGAAAATATAACAGTTCGTTCGAATGCGCGGACAATATAAATTTTGCTCTTTCAGGACTTTTCTCATTCTGACCTCCTCCCAATGGAAGAGGGTATGTATTCGTGTTTTCATAAATCCTCATAGCACGAATCGTGCCGTAAGAAAATTCTGCACTCAAGTAAGCGGTTCCCATTCCGGAGGAACCTCAAAAAGAGAGAAGCACTGATGTTGAATCTTCCTGGCCGGTCGGCCGGTAGCCAAGTAATATATCGTATAGAGCACGAGAAGACCTTTGTGCCTGCTTTTGCGCCAAAATCGTTTTCGTGAGAAGGGCCGCGCGGAGTGGCGCGCGGGAATGGAGCGCATGGTTGTCGGCCAATTTTCCCAAGGACGTGTTTATCTGGTTGGCGCGGGACCGGGAGATCCCGGCCTGCTCACCGTGCGCGGCTCGGAGCTCCTGCGCCAGGCGGAGGTGATTGTATACGATCACTTGGTCTCCCGCGAAATTCTGGATCTTGCGTCTCCTCAGGCCCGCCGGATCTACGTCGGCAAAATCGCCGGCAAACACACCTTCACCCAGGATGAAATCAACTCCCTGTTGCTCGAAGAGGCCCGCCGGAGCGCCTTGGTGGTCCGGCTGAAAGGCGGCGATCCCTTTATTTTCGGCCGCGGAGGGGAGGAATGCGCTTTTTTGCGCGAGCACGGAGTGGAATTTGAGGTTGTGCCGGGCGTCTCCGCCGTCTCCGCCGTCCCCGCTTATGCTGGCATCCCGCTGACATGCCGCGATCACAGCACTGCGTTTGTTGCTGTTACCGGCCACGAACACACCGGGAAAGAGCGTTCCCAAACTGATTGGTCTCTTCTCGCCCGCCTAGACGCCACCCTCGTGGTGTTCATGGGTATCCTCTCGCTCCGGCCAATCTGCGAGGAGCTCATCCGGCATGGCCGTCCGCCTGAAACTCCGGTGGCCGTGATCCGGTGGGGCACTACCCCCGAACAAGAGACGTTGACCGGCACCCTGGAAACCATTGCGGATCAAGTGGAGCAACACCAATTACGCCCGCCGGGATTGATCGTCATCGGCAAGGTGGTCCGTCTGCGGGACAAATTGGCTTGGTTCGAGACGGCGCGCGCCTTGGATCCGCCTGAGGATTGAGGTTTCCTGGCCGGACGCTTATTCCTTTTTCTCCTACGGGAGCATCGGGTTGTATGCTTTATGGCATGATGTCACAATGCCGCAGAGAATCCCGGGGAATTACCCCCGACCCGACAGGCGACGGAAAGGAATCCAGGCATGCCGAATGCAGAACGATGGCAATTGGTCCACGAAGATGTCCTGCTTTTCGCCCCGGAAATCATGCGGCATACCACGCCGGATGAATTTTTGACCACCGAGGAACACAGCCACACCATCATCTCGTTCAAGAACGTTTTGGTGGGCAGCAAGGTTCTGCCCGACCTGCCAACCCGGAATGAGTGGATCGCCAAGCACCCCATGGGCAAGCGGGTGGAACTCTACAATCCCGAAACGCAGGTCCGCAAGGCGGGAAACATCATCGAAGTGCGGGCAGGCGATCCCCCCGACGAGTTATGGGCCGCCATCATGATCTACATCGAACGGATTCTTCCTCCAGAGCATGTGCAGGATTGGGTAATCTGATCCGTCTGTCTTAAAATCCGGTAAAAACCGGGCGGCGCGTACCGCGCGCCGCCCGATGCGTGTGGCTGTACTGAAATCCGCACTTAGAACAACATCCACCCTTCCACATCCGTGAAGGGATTAATGCTGCTGAGCGTAAAATACTCGTATGACGTTACCGTGAAGTTGTCCGACGAGGTTTTCGCGAACAGGCCGATCCGGGTGGGAGTCCGGTTCTCAGTCACCGGCGCGCCGACCAATTGCCAGGAACGGCCGGGCAATTTCGCGCTGAAGATCAACTCGTTGCCCCGTTTGGTCACGGCGATCGCCGCCTTGACATTGCCGGCCAATACGGCATCGATCCAGTCGTACTCATCCGTGTAATTGTGATACTGGAGAATGCCGCTGGCGCCCTTGTTGGTCAGTTCCACACGCAGATCGCCGCCGTAGAATCCGAACAGATACTCATCCCCGGTCACGTCCCTGTCAGCTCCGTCATTGTACGCCACCACGAGGCCCGACTGATAACCGGACCAGGTGAAAACGTCCTGGAGAGTGAACTGGGTTTCGATCCGCCAATCTCCCGCGGGAATATCCGTCCGCAGGATCATGGGCGCCCGCCGCCCGTTGGCCCATTCGTTGAATTTCTCCCCGTCACCGAACGGATCGACGTGCAGAGTCAACGCTCCGTCAGCTACCGTGACCGTGACGCCCTCCTGGTAGTTGGTGTTATAGGACGGATCGCTTCCGTATTCGATGATCCAGGGAGCGGCCAGCGCGGTTCCCGTGAATTCATCCTTTTTCTCTTCCGCGGTTTCGCCGAACAGCCAGAGTTCGTTGGTCACGCTGGTGTCGCCGCGGATCGCCTGCGCCAAGGAAAGGCCCACGTCGCAGTATCCACTGAACAGCAAGAACTTCGCGCCCGCCGGCGGGGTTACCTTGTAACTCACCGTGCTCGACGTGCTGGTCGGATCCAACTGCCAGTAGATCTTGCCGCCGTCGATTTGTCCGCCGTGGCTGATTTCGCTGATCGTCCCCCGGGGAACGTTTTCCTCGATGATCGGCGTGTAGGTTCCATACTCCGCTTGCGCTTGGAGGGTCACCGTGAAAGGCTGATCCGGATCGAAGAATCCATCCGGGGTCAATTGGCGGGTCACGTGGCCAATGCCTTTCACCCGCACCACTTCCAGACGGCTGAACATTGCCGGAGGAGGCGCGATGGGGAACGCAACAACAATGGAATGTTCACCGCCGCTGACTTCGATCGGGCCCACCGAGTACATGCTGAATTGGTTGGCGGGGAAGACTTCCATCCCGATTTCGCCTTTAAACTTGTTGTCGACATAAATGTCGGTGTAAACCGTCGTCACGCCGGCGAAATTGTCCGCGGCGTGCCAGCTGTTGAGCCAGATATTCAAAATAATGACTTGGTCGCCTTCGCCCAGATCGAAGGTGTAACGGAACCAGTCGCCTGCGTCGATGCTCCCCAGGTTGCCCCGGGTGTCGCTCGCGCCGGTCTCCAGCCACGCTTCGCCTTCATCCCGGTAACCGGCCAGAGTATACGCGTCGCTCAAGAAGGTGCTCATCTCAGGCGAACCTTGGTGGAAATCGGCATTGGCCGGGAAATTAAATACCGTATCGATCGCGGGAGTCGTGACGCCATCCCCGGGCCGAGTATAGGCCACATCACTGGGAATGCCATCCATGCCTTGCGCGTACCGGACTCCATACTCCGCTCCGGTGGGGTATTTCTTCCCGTTCTGCGGACTGCCGGAGAAATCATAATCGATGGCTTCGCGGTACAGATAAGGCAACTTGATGCTGATGGCCGTTTCGCCCGCGATCCGGTCTTCGCCTTCCCCCGAATCCACACTGCCCGAAAAGCCGGCCACGCGCTCAAAGATCAACCGGGGCGGAACCGCGTTATACGTCAACTCCATGGATTGCGACACATTGCTGAGTGTCCAGACAATCTGGCCGTCCGTCACCACCCCGCCATGAGAAATATTGGCGGCGGACCATCCGTTCGGAATGCCTTCCGTCACCGTCAAGGAAGGCAGCGTGCCGGCCACGAGAACTTGCAGTTTCACGGGCACGGGAGTATTGGCCACGAAATTGTCCGCCCCGATGTCCCGGCTCACTTCCGCCCGGTTTTCCGCCATGCCCTGGATGATGAGGTTGTCGACGTAATGCACGCCCCCCGTTCCCCCGTCATGGTTATAACCCAGTTGGAAATACCGTGGGGGATCAACGGCCGGGAAGTCCCGCTCGTCCACTTTGATCCAGCCGCCCTCGCCTTGGTACTTGTATAAGAACACGACGTGGTTGCCGGTCACTTCGAACCGCAACCGGTGTGGCTTGGCCCCTACCGGCAGGGTCATGTCCACCGGCCCCTCGCTGGGGATCGTGTCCGCGCCATTGAAATAATGCGTGTTTTTCCGGAGGAAATAATTGTGCCGGTCGAAAATGCTGTCCCCAGGCTTGCAGAACGGCCAGATCGAGAAGCGGCCGTTGATGTTCTCCTGGTAGAAAAAATCAAGCTCGATGGTGTAATTTTCCGGCAATTCCATGTTCAGCCGGTACCAATCATCGTTGCCGCCGGAATCGTACCATTCGAAACGCCCATTCACCATCCGCGCCGCGTTGCCGCCGAAATCCACCCATTCCGGGTAAGCCTCTTGCGGAATATTGCTGCTAGGCGCATTGAAATTGTTGCTGTAGAAAAACAATCCTTCCCCAATGACGTTCAGCACGAAGTTGTCAATGTAATGCACACCACCCGTGCCCCCGTCATGGTTGTAACCCAGCTGAATGTACCGGGGTTCATCCACCTTCGGGAAATCCCGCTCGTCCACCTTGATCCAGGGGCCCTCGCCTTGGTGCTTATACAAGAAGATGACGTGATCGCCCGTAACTTCGAACCGGAGCCGGTGGGGTTTCGATCCAACCGGCAGCGTCAAATCCCGGGGCCCTTCGCTGGGGATCGTGTCGGCGCCGTTGAAATAATGCGTGTTTTTCCGGAGAAAATAATTGTGCCGCTCGAAAATGCTGTCTCCCGGTTTGCAGAAGGGCCACACCGAAAACCGGCCGTTGATGTTTTCCTCATAAAAGAAATCAAACTCGAAACTGTACCGCGGGCCCAACGGTATATCCAACCGGATCCAGTCATTGTTGTCGCCGGAGCTATACCATTCGATCCGCCCGTTGACCGCCCGGGCCGTATTCCCCCCAAAATCGATCCACTCGGGGTACGCTTCACTGACGATGGGGCTGCTGGGATTGTTGAAGTCATTGGTGTATTTCACCGCCCCGAACGCCGAGCCACCCCATCCACCACCGATAAACAGGATGGTGGTTACACCTAGCCAAATCCACCTGGTTTTCATGAGAGTTTTCCTCCCTCGAAAAAAGATTGATCCGCGCATTGACCGCATGGTCATGCCTTTTCATCAACATATAAGAAAGACGGGATTCGGAATCAAGGGGAATAACTTACTTGAAGAGAGTTTGCTGATGATTTCCCTGTCCAATGTATTATATACATTCGATCAATCAAATCAATTTACTGTAAATGGAGATTTGGGGGATCCGCCGGGGGAAAGAAATGTGTCCCAAGATCTGGGCTCACAGTTGAAAACCATGGATCATTGGAAAGCTGTCCTTCTGAAGAAGACTTCATTGACTTCGCGGGAGGGAAACAAAATTTTGGTGGGTTATAACGCAGCGGAAAGGCTTTTCCTCACCCTTCCCTCTCCCAGAGAGAGGGACTAGGGAGATGGTTTGATCCAGTTGGCTCGATTGAATCGCGTACGATGTCTTCATGCCCAAAAGTGCTTTTGCTGGAAGGACTGCCAAACGAACCTCTCCCCACCGTACACGAGAGTGGAAGAACGTTCTTCACCATTGTCCCCCGGTCGATTATCCCTCATGGCTTCCGTTTCCCTGAGAATCCAGGATAATGACAACGGACAGTAACGATGGCCGAGGCAAACCCTCTCCGCGCCAGCCAATCCAAAAGCGCGGAGGATCGAGTTTATTTTTTTGCCCCCGGGAACGGGTGCCGGCCGGCCGGTTCCGTATTCCAACCGGTTCATACTCCCACAATCAAGGAACGCAAGAATCATGAGAGATTACAAATCCGTACTGCCGGTATTGGTGTTTCTTAGCATCACGATCGGGTTGGCTTGCTGCGGGAGCAACACGCCGGACGCGGTTTTCAACCGGGGGGTACGGGCGTATCAGGAAGCCGATCCCATTGGGGCGTCCCTCTATTTCGAGGATTTCATTAAGAAATTCCCTGACGACGAAAACATCACCGCTGCCTACGAAATGCTGGCGCGGTGCTATTACGAGCTGCGGGATTTCGCCAACGCCCGCAAGGTGTTTCAAGAAATGAAGGAGAAATTCACCGAGCCCAACATTCAGATGCTGGCCGATTTCGAGATCGGCAGCACCTATTTTTATGAGGGATTTTTCGATAAATCCATTGCCCATTTCCAAGAGATCGCCGGCGCCACCACCAATCCCCATATTCAGGTGAGGGCCTTCAGTTACCTGGCGTCCATCTACGCGAAACAGACGCATACGGCGACCGCGGAAGAGTTTTTTGACCGGATTTTCCAGATCGCCGACTCGGAAGTGACCGATCCGACCGCGGCGCTGGAATATAAATTAATGGCGCTATCAGGCAAGGCGGAGGTTCTGAAAGCCAGCGGGGAGTTTGAAAAGGCGCGCGAAATCTACCAGAAAGAAATGGACGTGGTGAACAGTGCCACCGGGATCGTCGGCCTGGAGGCCGACCGTCAAAACGCTTTGATCAACTGGGCGCATACCTGGGCCTCGGCGGGCGATTATATCTCTTCCGCCACGATATATGATCAACTTCAAACCAATCCCGCCATCACCGAAGAAGTCAAGCCGCAATTGATCATCTGGAAAATCAAAAGTCTCGAAAATCTTTTCAAGAAGGAAGACAATTCCCCCTACACGGCCGAAGAGCTGAACGTGTTGGTTCTTGAAAACCAGCGGCTCATCAAGGATTACTCCGATACGGATTACGGGATTCAGGCCCGGCTGGCGATCGCCATGCTGATCCGGGAATCCACACCCGAAGAGTCGGAGGAATATTTCAACGAAGCCGTGGACATGCTCGAAAAAGCCATCCGGGAACCTTCTTCGCCCGAAAGACCCTTGCTGGCCTTATTTCAACTCGCCGACGCGTATATCCGTTATGACAAATTCGCGCAGGCCAAACAAACGATCGAGCGGATCCGGCAAAACTATTCCCATGTTCCCAACGCCATGCAACGGGCCATGGGGATGCTACAATATATCGAGAGGACCGAACAAGACCGCGCGAAAAAAGCGGCACAGGGTCCGGAAGCAGCGGCTCCGCCTACACCGGCCGGGACGGAACCGTCCGCCGCACCGGCCGGAGAACCAGTGGAGGCCCAACCCGCAGACCAATCCCCGGAATCCGTTTCCCCCGTGGAACTTCCGGCGGCGGATTCGGCCGTGGCTTCACCGACACAGGGATGAAAAAAGTATTCTTGTTCAATCCCCCGTCTGGTCTGTACCGGCGGGACAACCGGTGCCAAAACCGGGTGGAAGACCAAACCGTTAACGTTGTCTTCCCGCCCATGGAATTGCTCTATCCCGCCGCTGTGTTGGAACGGGCGGGCCACCGGGTTTGGGTGCGTGATTATCCCGCCAGCCATTCATCCTGGCGCGACCTGGAGCGGGACCTGCTCGAGATTCAGCCGGACGTGGCGCTTTTCACCGCCACCATTGCTACGCTGGAGAGTGATCTTTCCGCGGCGGAATTGATCAAACAGAATTGTCCCCAGGTCATTACCGCGGCCAAGGGCGAACCGCTGTTCTACCTGGATGAAGATATCATCCTCAAATGCCAAGACCTGGACATCATTTTGCGGGGCGAATCGGACGCCTACCTGCCGGATTTCGTGGAATCGGCGGACTGGTCCCGGCTGCCGGCCGTGACTTACCGGGAGGGGGATCGCGTGATCCGCACTCATCGGGAAGAGCCGCTGATGGATCTGGATACCCTGCCTTTTCCGGCCCGGCATCTGATCGACAATACCCTCTACCGCAGCCCGGAAACCCGGAATCCGCTGACTACCGTAGTCACCTCCCTGGGGTGTCCCTATAAATGCATCTTTTGCTCGGTTCCGGCGCTGACGGGAACGAGCGTGCGCTACCGTTCGCCGGAAAACGTGGTAGCCGAGCTGGAGGAGTGCATCAACCGCTACGGCATCCACGAATTTCTATTCCACGCGGATACGTTCACCCTCAACAAACGCTGGATCGTGCATCTGTGCCAAGAAATCGTGAAGCGCAAGCTGCCCATCCGCTGGGGATGCAACAGCCGCGTGGATTCCATCGATGAGGAACGGCTCATCTGGATGAAACGGGCCGGTTGCTGGGTGGTGGGCTTCGGCGTGGAAAGCGGGAACGATGAGCATCTCACCTTGATGCGGAAAAACGCCACAGCCGGTCAGGCACGGGAAGCAATCCGCCTGTGCCGGAAGCACGATGTCCGGTCCCATGCCTTCTTTGTATTCGGCTTTCCCTGGGACACAGAGGAATCCATCCGTGCCTTGATCGATTTCGCGGCTGGGTTGGATCCGGACTTTTTCGATTTCAACGTGGCGTTTCCCCTGCCTGGGACGGAGCTGGACCGCCTGGTGAACGACAAAGGCTTGATCATCCGGGAACGACTGCGGCACGGCGGTTACGCGGTAAGCGCGGTCTCCACCGAGAGTCTCGGCGCGGACGAATTGGAACGCTGGCGGAGGCGGGCTTTGTGGAGGATGTATTTCCGGCCACACTATATTTTGCGGACGTTCCGCAATGCCGGTTCACCTGCCGTGGCGTTGAATTACTTGCGGGCCGCGTGCCAACGGGTGCGCAACCTGTTGCAGCGGGGACACCGGCCGCAAGCAGAACCCGCGGCGTGAACGATGTTATGTAAATCCGGGAAATGCGTTTTCCGGGTGGACACCCAGGTCCGCCCCAACAAATTCCCTCACCCGGGCTCTCTCCTTGAGGAAGAAGGAATCGGGGAGGGATTTTCTCGATTTTATTCTCGATAAGTAAGATCTAGAGAAGGAAATAAAACGTATGTCCTTGTTTTCCGTGAACTTAAAGGTGGCCGCCCAACCGGAACGGGCGGAAGAGTTGAAACGGACGATTTCTCCCACGTTGTGCGATGGCTATGAACCCCTTCCCTCCCCTGCTTCGCTGCCCATCAACGAACTGCGCTGGAGTTCGTTCGACGATATCCTGCCCTACCTGCAAAATGATCATCCCATCACCGCCCGTAAGATCCTCTTGGATCTGCGGGGATTCGGGAATACTTTTCCCCGGCTGGTCGTGTACTTATCCCCCATCCTGTACCGGTGGACCGGGCAGGAACTGAGCGTTATCCTCCCGGACGACGACTACAAGTACACCCTCCCGGCCCTCGGCGACCTGTTGCGTTCCTTGGAATTACGTTCCAAAGGCATCCGCATCATCTCGTGCCCCACTTGCGCCCGCTGCCGTACTGATTTTCCCGAGATGGTGCGATCGATCGAATCCCATCTGCATGCGATCGACAAGCCCCTGGATGTGGCCATCATGGGCTGCGAGGTGAACGGCCCGGGAGAGGCCAAGGCGGCGGATATCGGCATAGCTTTCGGCGATCAAAAGGGCATGTTGTTCAAGAACGGTGAAAAAGTACGGGTGGTTACGATCGAGGAAGCCGCTTCCGTGCTGTTGGACGAACTGGCGAAGATGTAATCACTGCCGGGTGGACTGTCACCCCCGGTTATTCAAATCCAATCTCTCCAGGATCGCTTGCCTGTGAGTGAATGCGACTCACCCAAGGGCTCACCTTACCATCCTCATCCGTGCTCTTTCCCGAGGGAGTGAATATGGTATAGCATTCCATTCCCTATATCCCATATATCAGCATTGAAAATGTTCGGCATACGGGTAAGCAGTTTCAATCTTTCTTTATCTCAATACAACATACCCACCGTTTTCCTTGATCTTTAAAAACTGATCCGCTTTCACATTGGTGAGCGTGTCCACCTGGCCGCTGGGCCAGAGCACCCGGATTTCTTCGATCGTTTCTGAATTGCCGAGGCCGAAATGCAGACGCAGATCGTAATGGCTCTGGTAACTGCTGCCCGCCCGGACTTCGTTGATCTGCTTTTTCTCTCCCGCGGTCACTTCAACCCGCGCGCCGATCCCGTCCCGGTTGCTCTTCACGCCTTCCAATTGGATGTTGATCCAATGACGTCCGTTGCGCAGCACATTCTCCAGCACCGTCGGCCCCTCCCGCGAGTTGGAAAGCACAATGTCCAGATCGCCGTCATTGTCCAGATCGCCAAACGCGCCCCCCCGGGTTGTGCGCCGCACTTGAAATCCGGGGCCGGCCTGGGCCGAAACATCGGTGAAGGTTCCATCCCCGTTGTTGCGGAACAGTTGATTGGGCCATAAATACTTGGTTTGCGGTTCGATCTTTTCGATGTTGTCCTGCAGATGGCCGTAAGCGATGAATAAATCCATGCGGCTGTCGTTGTCGTAATCGAAGAAAAACGTGGCCCAGGTGACGTTCTCCATACTTCCCACGATCACCCGCGAAGGGATAGTGGCATCTTCAAACGTGCCATCCCGTAGATTGTGATAGAGGGTGTTAGGTTGATTCTGGTAACTGGTCACGATCAGGTCGAACCAGCCGTCCCCATCGTAATCGCCGAAATCGCAACCCATACTGCCCTGCTCGTGCCCATGAAGATCATAAGCGGTCCCTGAAAGCAGCGCGGTTTCCAGAAAAGTCCCGTCTCCCTGGTTCTGATAGAGAAAATTTTCGGTGACGTCGTTGGCGACATAAATGTCCATGTCTCCATCGTTGTCGTAATCCGTCGAGGTCACACCCATGCCCCGGCCCCGGAATTGGGCAATGCCCGATTCCACGCTGACATCGCGGAACGTGCCGTCTCCGTTGTTGAAATAAAGGCTGGCTTGCTGCGGTTCGTACATGTTCCAGGTGCTGGGATCGCAATAGACGGGAACGCCCAACCGCGTGCAGGGGGCGGGCGTGTCCAGGGGGCATTCGATATAATTGGCGACGAAAATATCCAGCCAGCCGTCCTGGTTGAAATCGGCCATGCACGCTCCCGCTCCCAAACGGGGATCCCCTAGGCCGGCGGACGCCGTGGTGTCCGTGAAGGTTCCATCGCCGTTGTTGCGGTACAACACATCCTCGCGGAAATTGGATACGTAAATATCCAGGTATCCGTCGTTGTCGATATCGCCCATCACGCATCCCATGCCATACCCGGTGTCACCCACTCCTGCCTCACGGGTCACATTGGTGAAACGGAATCCCCCGTCATTACGCCATAATTCGTTGGTGGGGGGTGTCTCGGATGTCTGCCCCGGCAGATCCGCTCCGTTGACGAAATAGATGTCCAGATCGCCATCGTTGTCATAATCAAACAGGCCGAGGCCGGCGGTCACCGTCTCCACCAGGTAATGCCGTCCACTGCTGCCGTCCGTATGCACAAAGGTAATGCCTGTCGCGGCGGTAATGTCATAAAATCCCGGTTCCCGCTGATCCTGGACGGGCCGGCCGCACGCGAGGGACAATCCTACGCAACCCAGAACGGTCAAAACGATTTGGGGATTCCATCTCATGGCGTGCTTCATAATTCATCCGGTGTTTTTCTGAATAAATCCATCGCTTGATGGATTATCCTTATACTATACCGGATTCCCCATTCCACCGTTGAGGGATCCAGTGGCTATAATCGATTGAATTTTGCATCCGTTTTGGGAGTAGCGGGCAAGGATTCCTTAAAAAAATAGCGCATCCGCTAAATGGGTGCTGAACGAGATTTAAAAAGAAAAGGGGTCACCGCCGCTGCGTGGGCAACCCCATCGAACCATTCAAACACAATGCATAGCCCAGGAATGCAGGGGCAGGGACGATTCCGCTCAGGTGACCACCGTGGCCATGTAGGCCGCGTAGGTATTGTCGAAGATCTCATAGGAGATTTTGAGGGGCAATTCGTGGTAATGACAATAATCCACAATCCGGTCGGTGATGTCCCGGGGATCGCAAGCGCGGAGCATACGGTTGGGCTTGAGGTAATATTTTTCGATGATCGTGTCCAGGTCTACGGAGTTGTAGACCAGGTTTTTCTTGCGGCATTCCCAATCGAATATCAATTTGTACGTGTTCACCGTGATCTGGCCGACGTAGATTTTGTACCGGATGCGCCGCAAGAAGGCCTCGTCCACCAACTGTTTGGGATTGAGGTTGGTGGCGAAAATCACGAACTGTTCGAACGGGATGGGAAACTTTTTGCCCGTGTGCAAGGTCAAGAAGTCAATCCGCTCCTCCAGCGGGAGAATCCAGCGGTTGAGCAGGTTGCGGGGATCGATCTGCTGACGCCCGAAGTCATCAATAATGAAGATTCCACCGTTCGATTTGAGATGCAACGGCGCCTCGTAATACTTGGTGATGGGATTGTACCGCAAATCGAGCATATCCAGGGTCAGTTCCCCGGCGGAGATCACCGAGGGCCGTTTGCAAATCAACCAGCGGCGGTCCTGATTCTCGGTCAGCAGGAAGCGGTCGCCGTACGACTTCGTGTTTTGCACCTGCTCGTGATACACCGGATCGTACACGCGGATGATGCTTCCCCCCACAATGATCGCGTAGGGGATGGCGATGTACCCGCACCAATATTCAAGGTACCGGGCGATGGATTTGGCCAGGACGGTCTTTCCCGTTCCAGGAGGGCCGTACAGGAAACAAGAGGTCCCCGAACGGATGGCGGGCCCCAGGACTGGATAAAACGATTCGTCCAGGATGATGTCTTTCCAGGCGTCCCGCAGCATGGCTTCCCGCACGGTGATGCCTTTGAGATTGGTCTCCTGGATGTGCTTCGTGTATTGCTCCAGCGTGACCGGCGCCGGCCCGGTGTACGTGTCGAGTTCCAGGAGATCCTGCGCGTAGTTCCGCCCTTTCTCCACGAGGCTGAACAAATCGGTCGAATTGCCCAGCCCCCGGCTGCCCCGCTTCTCCGCCAGGTTGTTTTCCAGGATTTCGTCCAGAATGCGGTCGATCACCGGGAAGGGGAGGCAAATCTTTTCGGCGATCTCATACCCGCAAATCGTCCCATACCGGTAGATGTGCTTGATGATCAAGTCACTGATGAAAGAAGGCGACAAACCCGTCGCTAAAACGGTTTTGGGCGAGGGCGGTATATTCACCCGCTCCCGTTCCACGGTCATCACCGAATCCCCGTTGTTGAATGGCATGTTTTCGAGAGTTTCTGTATTCATTGCGTTCCCGGTCATGATCGTCGCTCCGGATCCAATCGGCCGGATCCGCCTTTTCCCTTGGATTATAGGAGTACCACCCGCATGCAACTCTCTCAGTTGGCTCCTGACATGATGAAATTAATGCCCCCCGCGCGCGATTCGGTGGATTTTTTCTCTTGCAAGGTTTTCTGATAGGCGCGCATCGCTTCCTTGGACGACATTCCGTCTCCCTGGGCGAACATTTTGATCACCACCTGGCGGTTCTTGGCCCGTTCGGAATCGATCCAATTGGTCGCCACCGGCCGCGCCTCGCCGAAACTGCGGATCACCAGCCGTTCGTCCCATACGCCAGCGCTCTTGAGATAATCCGCCACGTTGAGGGCCCGGCGGTATCCCAGCCGCAGGTTGTACTCGTCCGTGTTGAAATGGTCCGCGTGGCCTTCCACAATCACCAGCCCCTCCCGCTGGGCGATGTCCTGGGCGATCCAATCCAAGGCCGCCTTCGCTTCCGGGGTGAGGGAATCCCGGTCATACGCGAAATGGACATACCCCAACACGGTTTCCGGCTGGGCGGCGTTGCGCGCCATGGTCTGGAAAGCGGTCTCCACGCTCTGGCCGAAGGGGGCCGCGTCCGTGGTTTCCACCGGCGCTTGGCTTTTCATCGTTTCACATCCGACACACAGCAAACCCACCAGGATGATTCGAATTGTGCTTTTCACCGTCCTACTCCTTTTTCATGAGCCTTGTTTGACGAAGAAGTCGTAAATGCGAATGATCGCCGGACCGGCAATGACCACGAAGATCGCCGGGAAGATGAACAACACCAACGGGAAGATCAACTTCACCGTCGTCTTGGCCGCCAGTTCCTCCGCCCGCTGCCGCCGCCGCGTGCGCATGTCCTCGGCGTGCACCCGCAGGGCCTGGGCCAGGCTGGTGCCGAACCGGTCCGCCTGAATCAAAACCGCCACGAACGATTTCAAGTCCACCACGCCGGTGCGTTCCCCCAGGTCGTGCAACGCCGCCTCCCGGCTTTGTCCCAGCCGGATGGAGGCCGCCGTCATCTGCAACTCCTGGCTCAACTCCTTGCTGCCGATGTGGATCTCACCGCTCACTTTTTGGAGGGCGGCGTCCAACCCCAAACCCGCCTCCACACAAACCACCAGCAAGTCCAGCATATCCGGCAAGCCCAAAAAAATGTTCTCCTGCCGTTTCTGCTTGACAAAAAACAAAAATACATCCGGTAAGAGAAATCCCAACAGCGCCGCGCAAACAATACTATACAAGCCTTCCATGGGGGGCATTTGCCGCCCGAGGTACACCAGCAAAATCAGGCTGGGCAACAGAGCGGTCAATAGGATTTTGATCCCCCAATACGTATAGAACGCCGTATCGCTGTAATACCCAGCTTTCGCCAGCCACTTCTTGCTCATCGAGCGCCGTTCCACCTCGGTCGGCGCCACTTGCTTGCCCAACGCGGCCACGAGATTGCTTTTCTTGGGTGTGGTGATAAACGTCGGATTCTCCCGACGCCGCTTGTTGGGCTTCATCTCCTGGATACGCTTATCCACGGGATGCTTCACCGCGCCGGAAATCACCGCCAGCGAAACGATCAGCAAGAAGGCCGAAACGAAACTGAAGACATCGATCCAGACATTCATGATCACACCTTGATATTCACGATTTTACGGATGCACAGCATGCCCATGACCTGGAAGAAAACCGCCGTGTAGATCAATTTCAACCCGATATCCGTGCCGGTCAGGGTCCCGATGTATTCGGGGTTGATCAGCGACAGCATGAAGAAGATGAAGACAGGCAGGGCGCAGAGGATCCATCCCGACAAGCGCCCCTCGGCGGTCAGGGCTTTCACTTGGCCCAGGACACGGAAGCGGTCGCGGATGACCCGGGAGAGATTGTCCAACACTTCGCCCAAATCCCCGCCGATCTGCCGGTGGATGATGATGGCGATGACAAAAAAACGCAGATCGATCAATGGCACGCGGCGCGTCATGGCCAGGAGGGATTCCTCGATGGTCATCCCCACTTGCTGTTCCTGGCAGACCCGGCCGAACTCCGTGCTGATCGGATCGGGCATTTCCTGGTTGACCATCTGCAGCCCGGCCAGGAAGGGATGGCCCGCCCGCAGGGACCGCGCGATGATCTCCAACGACTGGGCCAGCTGGGTTTCGAACTGATGGACCCGCTGTTTCTTTTTATATAAAACATACAAGTAAGGCACCAGCAACAACACTCCGCCGCAAGCCGCCGACTGGGGGATCTTCCCCGTCATGAACCAGGCCAAAAATCCACCGGTGGCCGCCAGCGCCCCTACGGTCATCAGCCAGATCCCCAGGTTGCAGGTCATGCCCGCCTGTTCGAACAACAAGGGCAGATTGACAGGCGCGGGCAGTTTGTTGAATACCGTGAATTGTTTCCAGTCGTTTTGCTTGCGGATCAAGGCCCGCCGCTCACCCACGGGATTTTGGAATGCTTTGGGAATCGTGTCGAAACGCTTCTGGACCGAGGATCCGCCCTGGACCAGCACGTACCGCAGAAAGAACAGCACGCTGAACACGCACACCGCCGTGCTCAAAAAGAAGACCGCCATGCTCGGACTGAGATCGGGAAGTGGAAACGTCATGATACCGCTCCCGCCGGCAGAATTTCACCCGGCTCGAACAGACGGGGATCCAATTCGATGCCCGCCGCCTCGATGCGGTCCATCGCCTGCGGCCGCACGCCGGTCGCGATGTACTTGCCGATCACGTTGCCTTCCCGGTCCACGGTCACCTGTTGGAACTTGAAGATTTCCTGCATGGTGATCACGTCCCCCTCCATTCCGCTCACCTCGGAGATGCTGACCACCCGCCGGCGGCCGTCGATGAGCCGCGAGGTCTGCACCACCAGGTCGATGGCCGATCCGATCTGCTGCCGGATGACCTTCACCAGAAGGTCGAAACCCGCCATCGAGACCATGGTTTCCACCCGGCTGAGCGAATCGCGGGGCGAATTGGCGTGGATCGTCGTCAACGAGCCCTCGTGGCCCGTGTTCATCGCTTGCAGCATGTCCAGGGCCTCGCCGCCGCGCACCTCCCCCACGATGATCCGGTCGGGCCGCATGCGCAAGGCGTTGAACAGCAGGTCGCGCTGGGTGATCTGGCCTTGCCCCTCGATGTTGGGGGGCCGCGTTTCCAGGCGCACCACGTGCGGCTGCTGCATGATCAGTTCGGCCGAATCCTCGATGGTGATGATCCGCTCCGTCGGCGGGATGAAGGAGGAGAGAATGTTCAGAAGCGTCGTTTTCCCCGAACCGGTTCCGCCCGAGATCAGGATATTGAGTTTGGCCTGCACCGCGGCACGCAACAACTCCACAAATTCGGGCAGGATCGACTCGTATTCCAGCAGATCCTCCAGCGTCAGCGGGTTGACGCCAAACCGGCGGATGGAGAGGCAGGGGCCGTTCAGGGACAAGGGGGGAATGATGGCGTTCACGCGCGACCCGTCCGGCAAGCGGGCGTCCACCATGGGCGATTTTTCATCCACGCGCCGCCCCACCCGCGAGACGATCCGGTCGATGATCTGCAGCAGGTGCCGGTTATCCCGGAACTGGGCGTTGACCTTCTCCAGCCGGCCGTGCTTTTCAATATAGACATCCCGCGCGTTATTGACCAGGATGTCGGAGATGTCCGGATCCTTCAGCAAGGGTTCCAGAGGACCCAGGCCGAAGACCTCGTCCAGCACTTCTTCGATCAAGATCATCCGTTCGCTGCCGTTGAGGGGCACGGTTTGGGAGGCGATCAATTCGCTCACCGCCGGCCGGACCTCTTTTTTCACGTACGGAATGTTTTCCTCCGTGATCTCGCCCAAGTTGAGGATCTCGATCAGCTGCCGGTGGACATCGGCTTTCACCTTCTGATACAGTTCGTGCTGCTCCGCCGTCCGCTGCGTTCCGTTATTGGGTTTCAGGTAAATGGGTGATGTCGTCATCGCGCCTCACTCAAATGGATTCCCGCAACGTCTCGGGAAAAATGGCCTTTTCCAGCAAAGGTTTCAGCTCCAGCTGCCCGGGGGAAGGAGTATGGGGCATCACATGGTTTTGCTCGTGGATCATCTGCGCCAGGCCCGCGATGTCCTGGTT
The DNA here is from genome assembly GCA_013177805.1 of Candidatus Omnitrophota bacterium. Classification (GTDB taxonomy): domain Bacteria; phylum Hinthialibacterota; class Hinthialibacteria; order Hinthialibacterales; family Hinthialibacteraceae; genus JABLXU01. Next base: position 7,063 of record JABLXU010000018.1, on the reverse strand, counting down.
GGCCTTGCCCCGCCGGGAGATCTCCTGCAAGGGATATCCCCGGTTCATGGCCATCACGACGTTGGCCTCATCGTGCCGGATCGAGTACAGGTCCCGCACTTCCAAGGCCTTGGCGATGCGGCCCAGGGTCACCTCGCCGCGCCGGTTGTAGGCGTTCACCGCGACGAAGACGCTTTGTTTTTCAAAACCGGTGCTCCGCAAAAACCGCAGTTTGCGCACCGCCAGGTAAATGGAAGGCATGTTCTGCGTCACGATCAGCAGGATTTTATCGACATAAGGCAATATCTTGCCCGCCATCGATTCTTCATGACCGATATCCAGAACCACGTACTTGTACTTTTTCTGCAGGATCTTGAGCAGTTTGACGGTTTCCTCGTCCTTCAACTCCACCATGGGCGCGCGGACGGGCTGCACCAGCACCGACAGGCCGTTGGGCCGCTTGAGGGTGATGTTGTCGATCAGCGTTTCGTCCAGCCGGTCGGCCATCTGGCTGATGTCTTCCAGCGTGTAGGCCGGCTGCAGGTTGAAATACACCGACAGATCCCCCTGCGCAAAGTGGAAATCCACCAGGATCGTGGGCTGCTTCGCCTGCAGGGCGTTGGCCAGGTTGCAGGCCACCGTGGTGGTTCCGTTGCCCCCCCGGCTGCCCCAGACGGCGATCACCTTGCCGTGCGGCTGCTGATCCTGCATCTGTTTACGCAGGTGCGCCTTAAACCGCTCGACAACTTTGCTGACCTCCGCCGCCTGCACCGGCTTGACCAGGAACTCGTCCGCGCCGCTCCGGAAACAATCCAGGATCTTGTTCGCGTCGGTCTGCGTGCTCAGGGCCACGATCTTCAGGTTCGCGTTCCGCTCCCGGATCCGCTCGATCATCTCCAGCGCCAGCGGCCCTTCGTGCTCCACGGCCAGGAAGATGAAATCCGGCGCGTGCCGCTCGATGAGCGCCGGCGCCATCGCCAACTGCTGGGCCTCGCCTACGACCTCGATCTGGTGCGCGGCCAGCACGTTGCGCGAGGCTTTCACGTCGTCCGCGCTGCGGTCGATCATGACGGCCCGGAATTTGAGCGGTTCTTCCCAGGGTAAATTCATGGCTTCCGAATCCTTTGCGCCTGCCTCACTCCATACCTGTATTGCAACACTACCTGAACCGGCTGGATTTGAATTGCGATGATCGGTTTACCGGGTCAAGCCGGTCATGTACATATTTTCTGATTCTGGGCTATCAGGATTGAAAATAGGAGTACCCCAGTGATCGGAATCACCACCGAGATTGATTTCACCGGTTGGTTGAATCCTGACATATTTAGGGTTGCCTGTCATTTTTACTTCCAAAATGACGACTGCCCCAAAGCCAATGATCCGGTATGCTGATGTATTTCCCCCATCATCATATAACATATCATCAAATAACAGAATTACTTTCGGAACACCGATTTCATCTTCCAATGCATCTTTAAATCCTGCACTGATCCCTGGATCCGCTTCTAACCAAAGACAATTGCAGGGTGTAGTTCCATCGAGTTCAAAGTTATCAACCACATCCAATGATCCTCCAATATACTCCACATCTTCTTCTGATATGCCATTTCTTATTTGGTCTCTTATATCGGGGACGGAGTTGTTGGGATTGCCAATATCGACTGTGCCATAATTTCCAGGAGAAGATTCATCTTTATCATTGGGATACATTTTGATCTCAAATTTATCATCTGTTTTGCCTTCGACAACTCTACTAGGTCCTACTGGCTGTTTCTCATCATAAGAATAGTCATCAAAAACTTTTGAACCATCTACTGGTCCTTCTAACATTTTTTTCCAAAGGTCAATATGGATTGCGAAAGGCATCACATTGGGTATTCCTCCGCCTCCGCCTTCCGTACCTCCGGGAGCATCGGGCATAAATCCTCCAATTTTCCTGGTATATACCGCCCGGCCTTTGGCCGCGATGTTCACCTCGTCCAGTCCCGTAAAGGCTCCCAGAAACAATTGCAACGGCCCGTTCACGTCTGTTGTCCGCCGGGTGACCGCTTCAACGGAGTTGGGATCGTCTTCGCTCTCGGTGTCGATCTCGGCATGGATGTCAAGGGGATTCTCCATATAGCCAACGATGACATCGCTTTCCGGCATCTCCGTCAACGCGACCTTGGCCGCCTCATTGTAGCCGCCATATTCTTGCGCCCGGCCCACTGGATCCGGCGCGGCCTCGGCCAGTTCGATCGCCCCCGCCAGAGCGGCCGCGTCGGCGGCATGCTGCAGTTCCGCCTTGGTGGCGTGCATATAGCCGATGTCGATGGCCACCGCCAGCAGAATGAAGAACAACGACATGCAAATCGCCACTAACACCAACACCGCGCCGCTTTCTACTTCGTGTTTCTTTCTCATCGCCCGTCCTCGCTTTCGCGTTTTCGCATCCGCTTCAGCGGTAGAATATGTTCTTGCCGGTAAACTTGTTTTTCTTTTCCATCTTGATGGTCTGTTCCATCAGTTCTTCCGTGCTGGTTTCCTGCACAGCCTGCCCGGCGCCGCCCGTGGACATCTGCTGCCGGTATTCCAGCGCGTTCGCCGGCGGAATGGCGTTCTGCCCGGCGGGAGAGGATTGCGGCTTGACCTCATACATGCTTTCGATGGTCCGCAGGTCCTTGGGGAACAGGTCCATCGCGTCCGAGTCCAGCGGCGCGACGATCTGCGGCGTGACCATGATCAACAACTCGGTGTCTTTCGCCGATTTCTGGCTGCCCCGGAACAGGTTGCCGAACATGGGGATGTCGCCCAAGAACGGCACTTTGCGGTTGGTGTCCTGGCGCGAGCGGCTCATCAGTCCGGCGAGGGCGAAGGTCTGCCCGTCGCGCAGTTTGACCACCGTATGCACCCGCCGCGTCACCAGGGCCGGAATGGTATACCCGCTGAAATTCACCCCGTTGGCGAAATCCAGGTCGCTCACCTCCGGCGAGATATCCAAATGGATCACCCCCACCGCGACGATCGTGGGCGTGAAGCTCAGCCGAACGCCGTATTCCTTGTATTCCACCGTCACCGAGTTCGACAGCCCTCCGCCCTGCACCACGGGAATCGGATACTCGCCGCCGGCCAGGAAGGTCGCCGTCTCGCCGCTCCGCGAGATCAGGTTCGGCTCCGCCAGCATGTGCATCAATCCCTTGGTTTTCATCGCCTGGATGAAGCCGTACACGTCGTCATTGGGAAGCCCGAAGAACAGCGACACCGCGTCGGTCAGCTCCTTCACATCCGGAAAACCGGTCCCGTACGCGCGCTTGGAGGGAATGAGATTATTCAGGATGCTGCCCCCGAAGCCGTCCTGGTTCGTGACCAAGAAATCGAACCCCAACTCTTCCCGGAAGTTCTTGGCCACCTCGGCGACCTTCACCTTCAACATCACCTGCTGCTGGCCGGGCACATTGAGCAGGTTGATCACCTTCGGGGCGAAGGAGGTGGCGATTTCCACCGCCTTGTCCATGGATTCGATATCCTGAATCTGCCCCTTCAGCGCCACGCCGTCCGCCATCGGCACGACTTCAATGGCCTCGTCCGGCAGCATCATCAGCATCGCCGCCTGGATCGGCGCGATGTTCCACTTGACCACCAGGTCGATCGCCCGGTGTTCGCCGCCTTCCGTCCAGATGATCATCCCCGTCTCGCCCACGGATTTCGCGTTGACCAGGATTTGATTGGGATCGATGATCTGCACGTCGGCGATCTCCGGATTCACCACCGACACCCGTTCCGCCGCGCGTTCGAGTTGAATCAGATGCGATTTGTTGACCGCGATCTCCATTCTCTCGTTCGGCGGAAGAAGGGTCTCCAGCGTCTGCTCTCCCCACGCGTAACCCGCCGTCCATCCCACCATTCCCACTACCACGGCGGCCATCCCTGTTATCCACAGCATCCCTGCCTTGTTCATGGTTTTCCCCCATTGTTTTTGTTGAGGATTTCGCTGCCTTGTTGTCCGTTTTCCACGTGTGCGAGTCCTCTCCTCATCACAATCCTCTACCCATCGCAGAGGGAATATCAATGGCACATCGCTATTTTTGCGGGAGAGGGACCGGGACGACAACGCGGGCCGCACGTCGTCCCGGCCCGGTTCGGCTCCCTACTCCTGGAAGGTGAACTCCTTCACCGAGTTGCCGCTCAGCAGTTGCACCGTGCGAACGGGCCGGGGTTTGGGCGTGGGCGTAGGTGCCGGGGCTTCCACCACCGGAGCCGCCACGACTTCGCGCGGTGGTGAGGGATCCTCGTTGGCCATGGGGATCAGTTTCGACAGCGTCGCGCCCATCGTTTGTTCTTCCGAGGTGTCGGTCTGGTTGCGCAGCACCAGCCGCATCAAGCCCTGGGTGGTGGCCAGCGACAGCCGTTCCACCTGCTCGAGGGTCACCAGCACCGTCACTGTCGGCACCTTCCGGGATTGCTTGGCGTCTTGGGGATTGACTTCCACCTGCTCGCCCGTGGCGATGACCTTCACGTTCTGCAGGACCACCTTGCTGATGGCCCCTTCCTGCACCTCCGCCGAACGGATGGTGGTCACCACGTCCACGTAATTCCCCGGCTTGACGAAGCCCGCCACGCCCGTCGTGTCATCCACCTTCAGGGTGATGGCCCGCATGCCCTTGGGAATCAACGCCGAAAGGCCCGCCTGGGCCCCTTCCGGTTCCAGCCGGCTGCTCAAGACCACCTCGCCGGGGTAGATGTCGCTGTTCACCACCCGCCCCTCGAGTTTCTCCATGGTTTTGAAGGCGTTCATCGGGATGGCTTTGGCCGGCAATTCGGTCACGACCAGGTATTCCGGCTTGATGGCCGTGCCCGCCGGGATTTTGAATTTCGCGACCACCACCTGCGCCATCGGCGGGGCCGCGCCTGTCTGTTGCGCCGCTATATTGCTTTGGAGATAATTCCGCACGGCCGCGGTGGCCACCGCCCCCGAGATCACCGCCACCAGCAGTAAGAAAAACGCCGCTCCCTTCGACATGATCGCTCTCCTGTGTACTTAATTTGCATCTATTTGAAAAAAACGCTTGTTGAATTCGATTTTGGTTTTTTACCCGGCCTTGCCGGGCGGTTGCTTTCAAGCCGTCCCCTGAAGGAGACTCAAAATTACTTTTTCCACTCAGAACAAGGGGTTTCCGGACTGAGAGCGCCCCTTTTAAGGGGCCGCCTACAGCAGCCCAGGGTTTAAACCCTGGGAAAACCTCCCTCCCGTGGAAGGCCGCCTCAGCCCGTCATACCGTGGAAGGCCGCCTCAGCCCGTCATATTTTCCTTCCGCATGGTCACCGTGCCGTCGAGGACGATCCAATCCATGAAACCCGGCACCAGCGCGTAATCGCTGAAATTGATCCGCACTGTAATTGTTACAGGATTCCCTCCTCCAGCAGCACTCAAATCCAATCCGCTAGCCAATTCATAGATAACGCCATTAGGATTTGAGTTATAGAATGTGATATACATTTCGTAAGGGCGTTTATCCATATCAGCCCCTTTTAGAACATCGACAATTTTGTCGATCACATCATCTGCTGACGCCCCCGGCAAAATGGCCGTCCGCGCCCCTTCGCGCGCCGCCGAGGTGACCATATTTTTATAGGCCATGATGCGCCCGAATTCGATGATCGCAAAAATGATAGAAAGCAGGATCCATAAAACAATCGCGAATTCGACCGCTGCCGCCCCCCGCTCACCCCCCTTCGGAGTCCACTTCCGCGACCAAGGCATTAGATCAAACCTCCAAAGAGAAAGTAGGCGTAAAAGCCCAGGGCGATCGACACGCCGTAGGGAAACCGGATCTTCCGCCGGGCCGGATCTTCCACCCCGATATCCGCCTGGTGGAAGTACAGCAGATTCCAGCCCGCGTCCTTGACCTTGCGTAGCTGGGCGAAAAACTGCCCGCTGCCCGCCATCAAGACCAGCGCCACGAGGCCGCCGATGACCGCCGCCCACAAAAATGCTTGAAATGTAACCGCGGCACCCGTCCAGGCCCCCGCCGCGGCCATCAATTTTACGTCCCCCGCGCCCATGGCGCCGATCGCGTAGAATGCAAACAGCAGCCCGAAACCCACCAGGCCGCCGATTAGGCTCATCTTCAGGCCCGCTAACCCCAGCACGATGGTGTTCAAGGCGATCCCGGTCCCAAACGCCGGGACCGTCAGCCAGTTGGGTATACGGTGGGTCTGGTAATCAACCCCCGCCGCCAACGCCAGAATCACACAAAGTATCACCGTGCCCGTCATTTCAACCCTTCCCGCCCTCATGTGATTAAGAGAGGAAGGAGAGTCACCCAGAGTGATGGATGATGGTTGTAAGATTCTGGGTGACTCTCCTGCGATAATATTGCTCAATCAAGGATTAAGATTAACATTAGCATCCGCAGTTCCGATTGAAGTACCTGCATCACTAAACCATTTATTAAGGTTTGTACCAAAAAGTGCAACACCGGCAACAATCACCAAAGCGATCAGCGTAACAACGATTGCATACTCGGTTGCCACCGCACCGCCCTCGTCCATCCAGAACTTCTTCATGATCCTTCTCCTTCCGAACCTGCTTTTGATTTTTTTTTCACATGGCGCCCACAGCACGATGTGATTGTTGATGAAGATTCTAGGAGGGATTGGAGTTGGAGAATATCGGGTGAAAGCCCTTTTAATCGGTTAATATTCTCCTAAAAAACAGGAATAATTCTCCCATAGAGAACCGGCGAATAGGGAGAGTACTCCCATGGGAGTTTTGGAGAGTATACCGGCTGATTGTGGAGATGGATAGAAAATATTGTGACATTACAAAGCATGGTTGGAATATTTTTTAGTAGCATTTTGTGATTTCCTTCTAGGGGGAATACACCGGGATGTGGGAATGAGAGGCGGGGGATCCCTTGGGACTGGGAATTTGGATCCCTTGGTGCTGGGAATTTGGATCCCTTGGGACGGGGTATTTGGATTGAGCCTTGATGAGTGGATACAAGTCCGGAAATCCGTTCTACTCCTCCCGCGGCGGTTTTTCCACGGACCTCTGTGGTATTTCCACGGGCCGCGCCGCGAGGAAACTGAGGATGAATGCCCC
>JABLXU010000017.1 GCA_013177805.1 Candidatus Omnitrophota bacterium | reverse complement strand
GAGGTGAGTATCGTCTGAGGTTAATTCGCCCAGGGGTGGATTATGCCCAGGGTCGAAGTGCCCAGGGTTGAAACCCTGGGCTGGTGTATGGCGGCCCCTTGAAAGGGGCGCTGGGGGAGAAGGGGGTAGGGGGGTGGTTGGTTTTGTGTCAGGTTGCGCAGGGGTGAGTATCGTCTGAAGTGAATTCGCCCATGGGTGAATTGTGCCCAGAGAAACGCCCAGGGGTGAAACCTTCGTCAATCCATGACAGCGGAATCCTGTAAGTAAGGTTGAAGTGCCCAGGGGTGAAGTGCCCGGGGTTGAATTATGCCCAGGGTTGAAACCCTGGGCTGATGTATGGCGGCCCCTTGAAAGGGGCGCTGGGGGAGAAGGGGGGAGGAATGCGAAAATCGAGAAGTGGACGCGGGAAGAAGGGTTTTTTCTTCACCCCGGCCCTTGTCCAGAGGGAGTGGGGGGAGAAGTCTACCAGGGGAGAGGGGGTTGAAGTTTTCGGGGGGAGGGGGGTGGTTTGGTGTTCCCATCAATATTCGAATCCCGAGTATAGCAGTGAGCAAGTTGTGTATTCGGGTAAAGTGTTACGAAAAAATCATGGGGTACAAGTTTATTTGCGGTTGCCGATAATAGGAGCATGATGCTCCGGCGGATTGGTTCTCTTATCCTATTCTGGTTGATCGCATGCGGATTCAGCCTCGATCCTGACGCTTGGTTGCGGGAGATCTCCCGCATGGGGAAACGCACCCAGCCCAAGGTGGAAAAGGTGACGTTTTGGGATTTTGGACAGGGGAAGTCCCGTGGCTGGCGGATTTTTTTGTACACGTTGCCCCAGGAGCGGGAAAACCGCGCTCTCGATTTCCGCCTGCATCAGAAAATGGCCGAGTTTCTTTCGTCTATGTGTCAGGAAGTCATTACCTTGGAGTCAATCGAGGATCCCGTCCGCCGGGGCCTGGTTGAAAGCGCCTTGGTTTTATTGACGGAGCAGTGGAAGCTGGATGGCCGGATCGATCCGGTTTCGTTTTTCGAAGCCGTTCGGTTCTTGGGATTCGACCTAGTCGTGTTGATGGAACGGACCCGGTACGACCAGGTTTTTGACCAAGAGCGCAAGCGTCTCTCCATAGGAATCAACGCGGCGGTTTTTGAAATGGATCTCGGCGAGGCGGTTTATCGGAACCGGATGACGGTGGAAGTTCCCTGGCAGGGGGAAGATACCTCGTATCTGAAGGCCGAGCACGCCGCGCTGTTGAAACTGGCCGATGCCATCGGCGAATCGCTCCAACAAGCGGCCCACCGGATCAACAAGGTCCGGGAGGAAGAGCTTCGGCAGGCGCGGACGGATCAGCGGCGGCAGGCGCGGGAGCAAAAAGTCCAAATTCAAGAAGAGAACCAACGCCTCAACGCCTTGATCAAGCAGGCCAACGCGGTGGTGAGAGCCAACCGGGAACCCAAGGCGCTTCTCGAGGCCCTGGCGGAGGATGCCGCCGCGCTGAAGCCTTTGCTCAAGCGGACGCCGCAGGATCTGACTCCCGAGATGGTGACGCAGCGGCAAAACTTGGAAGCATCTATCCAAAGCCGGTTGCGGGAGTTTGAAACATGGAAGTCCGGCCGCATGGAAGATTCGATGGATTACCAACAAACGATCCGTTCATGGATGGATCTCCCGCCCGCCGAATCCCCCTCAGCGCTTTCGGCTCCTACGTCCCCCGGGAAGGAGTTGCATCCGATTCCCCGTGCCGGACAGGCCACGGCCGATCCCCGGGACCGCCATTGGTTGTTGCCTGAGAGCGGGGCCTATCCGGAAAGCGGTTCGCAGAGTGATTCCGACCCCGCATCGTCCGGGGAGACTATTCTCCCGGGAACCGATACATCCCGCCTGCCAGCCTCGTTTCTGAAACTTCGCCCGATACGTAATATTTCCATGCCGTGAGGGATCACGCGGGGGGTGATGCAGTCGGTCCGAAAGGGCTGCCGATTGCCGTTCGGGGGAAAGCATGGATCATCCCGGAAGCGCGTACCTCCTGAGGTAAAATCGATTCCAGTCACGCCGGGATAAGGGCGGACGCCCAGATCTGCCTATGTAAAATTACCCTCACTCTGGCCTTCTCCCAGAGGGAGAGGGAATGATTGGGGCCCTCTCATGGAGAGCCAGGGGATATAGGGTGTGGTTTGCATTGGTCTTTTCGAAGAGACGCGAACCGGGGATCTAAAAAAAGGACGCACTTGCCAGATGAGCTGAAAGTATGCCTTGCCGGAGGAATTCCAATTAGACTGTATTATCAAAATAAATTTATTATACAAAAACTGATTCAACGGCTTCATGAGCGCTATCTCTGTTTATTCCCGTTGGAAGGATCCCCGCCTGCTTTGGCTGGGATTGCCGGTTCTGATCTACGCGCCCGCGTTGACGGGCGAGTTCGTGTACGATGACAAAGCCATCACGGTGGTTGAAAATCCGGCGTTGCGGGGAGAGATCCCGTGGCTGGAAATCCTGCTGACTTGGGACCGCCCGTTGCGGGAATTCACCTATATGCTGGACCATGCCCTGTGGGGGTTCAATCCGCTGGGGTATCACCTGCAGAATCTTGCCTGGCACGTGGCCAATGTTTTTTTGCTTTATTTTTTTCTCCAGTATCTGGGGGTGAAACGGAGCGTCGGGTATGCCGCGGCCTTGCTATTCGCCGTGCATCCAATCAACACCGAATCGGTGGCCTGGATCTCCGGGAGGAAAGAACTGATCTGCCTGTTTTTTGAACTCAGTGCCTGTCGGCTGTTTGTTTGCGCCCTATGCCAGCCTTCGCTTTCGAGCTCCGCGGCGCGCTTGGCGTATGCCGGGAGTCTGATCACCTTGGTGTTGGCCTTGCTGTCCAAGCAGGTGGCGGTCGTGTTGCCGTTCCTCATGGCGCTCACGGCTTGGCTGTATTTTCGATCGCGGCAGCCATCGATCCCGTGGGGAAAGATAGGCAAGCGGCTGGTTTTTCCTGCCTTTATCACGTTGGCGATTTTGTTGTATTCGTATCAAATCATCGAGCGGCTGGATTGGGCGCAGGAGCAAGGCACGTTTTTCGATCCCGCCGCCCGGGAGATTGAATACACGCCGTTATCGGCGCTTCTGACTTCCGGCGCCACGTTTGGGCAATCCATCTGGCTGTGCGTGTTTCCAGTGGATTTGACAGTGGAACACGCGTATCCGCCGGTGGTGACGTGGTTTGATCCCCGATGGATTCTGGGCGCGGTTGCGGGCCTGGGTTTGGCCCTGGCCGCCTGGCGGACCCGGGGGACCGCTCCGGCGGTGGGGTATGGTTTGATATGGTTTGTGCTGGCCTGGGTGCCGGTTTCGGGTTTGGCGCCGGTGTCGTATCTGGTAGCGGACCGGTATTTGTACATACCCGGGGCGGGTTTGGTTTTGATGGCGGTGGCGCTGGGCGATCATTTCCTCCAGCGGTATGGCGGACTTTCCGCCCACTGGCCCATGGCGGGAGTGGGGATCGTGGCGGCGCTGTTCGCGTTCCGGACCTTGGACCGTTGTTTCGATTGGCGGGATGAGATCGCGTTGTGGCAATCGGCGGTCGAGGCGCGTCCCCATTATGCCAAGGCGCATTACACCTTGGGGAACGCGTACGCGGAGGCGGATCGGTTGGAGGAAGCGTTCGCGGCTTGGAATCAAGCATTGGAGGTAAAAGCGGATTACCCGCAGGTTTGGCTCAACAGGGGTAACGCCGAAAAGCGGCAGGGCAACCGGGAGGCGGCGGAGAAGTGCTACCGGAAGGCGTTGGAAATACTGCCGACGTATGGAACCGCGCTTTTTAATATGGGATTGTTGTTCGAAGAAGATGGCCGGCTGGAGGAGGCGTTGAAGTATTTTACTCAGGCGGCGGAGCATTTGTACGGCAAACGCACCACGGAACGGTGGCAGGGGATGGCGCATTACCACATCGCGCATATCCACTATCTCCAAGGGAATAAAGACCTGGCCGGATTTCATTTGGCGCGCGCGGAAAGACTGGCCCCGCGTTATCCGCCGGTTTATTTGCTGAAGGGGCTGCTATTGCAGTATGATCCCGCGGCGGCCCGGCGGGAATTCTTGAAGGCTGTGGAACTCGAACCCCGCTACAGCGAGGCTTTATTTAATCTGGGGGTGTTGGAATGGCAGAATGGGAGTGCCGTGCTAGCGGAGGAATATTGGAGCCGGGCGGTTGAAACCAATCCGGAATTGGTTTCTCAGATTGAGGAGGTCAAGAAGAATGTCCCGCCGGGTTCTTGAAGAAAAAATGAAACCAAGCGGCCGTTATCGAGATATATTAGTTCGAGAAAAAAGGCCATTCAGGAAAACCGGTATGAATCCCTCGGAGGGATACTCTCATGTTTAGGTATCGTTCTCACCCCATGACGGTGATGGTTACCGCCGTATTGCTTTGTTTATCGGTTCTATCCGCGGGCGCGAAGCCTCTCGCTACGTACCCATTTAACCAAGAAGCCCTGCAAAATGAAGGATTTATCTCGATTCCGGTAATGAATTACACCGCTCCGGCCGCCGAGTCCGGTCTTTTTTTGACCAACAACGCGTTCAGCGAAGGTTACCGGGTGGAGGTGAAACCGGGCGAGGCCACCCTGCTGGCGGTTAAAGATCCCGTCGCGGCCGGCGTCGAACCGCAGGTCATCACCCTGGAGTACGGGATTTTGTCTGGCCGCGTACAACTGGCGGTGGTGGGACTCAACGCCCCGGACGGAGTTCCGGATCATCAATTGGGTTACACCCTCATGACCGTGGAGGCTGATCCGGGGTTGCCGCCAGTCCGGCAATTGCATCTGATTTATGCCGCGCCTTCTGGTCAGTATTTGCCGGCCGTGCAGGTATCGTTGGATGCCGGGGCGGCCGAGCCGGGCGTGGTCGTTCTGTATGGATTTTCGCTGTATCCCTACGTACCCGCCGATATGCGGCCCCTGGTTTCGGTTCCCGATGGGACTTTCAATGCTCCCGATCCGCGGCTGTTGACCAATGTCAATGGCGATCAGGGAACCGTGGGGTATGACGTGGAAAAAGGCATCGTGAAATTGGCGGTTCCCGGGCAGGGAGCGGCCGCCAATGCGGGATTGCGAATTCAACTGCCTGATACTATTCAGGATGAGACGCTTCTGGTAGCCAGTATGGAAACCGGGCGGATTTCGGGTGGAGAAGGAACCACGGCCCTGGTGCTCAGTACCGGACCCTGGAACGCGGGAGTATTTGTACATAACGAGACGCTTCCTGTTTACCCGGACACGAAGACGGTGTGGATCGGCGGGTATTTCCCGATGCAGGGGGAGACGTTGTACTTGTTCGCGCAGAACGGGGGAGGCGCGGTGGCTTCGGAACTGGCGGTAGACACCTTATGGGCCACTGCGTATTCCCTCCAATCCATCCAGGGGTTGGAACCAGTGGATACCATCGAGATTCCCAAGAGTCTGGCGGCGGCCATGATTTTGCCCAAGGACCTGTTCAGCGGCAGCCAGGGATCGTTTTCCCTCACGGCGATGGATCTCGAATCCCATAATCCGGTGTGCCTGCCCTACACCGTGACGTTACGCAGCGCGGATCAAAAGATCACGCTGGCCCGGGGCGTGACCAACACGAAAGGATTTTCCTCGCACACCATGACCATCCCCCCGCTGAGTGAGGGGATCTGGAGTGTGGCCTTGGAGAGTGGAGGGGAAACGATCCTGAAGGGGCAGGCGAGCGTGAAGAACGCGGGGTTGTTGATCATCGAGACCGACAAGCCGATTTACAAGCCAGGCCAGAAGATCCAGGGCCGCGTGATCTTTTTGAATAACTCCTTGCAACCGTTGGAAGGGGAGATAGAGGTGTCCATCTCCGACGCCAAGGGGATTAAAATCCACAAACAAGTTTTGAAGGCCAACGCGTTCGGGGTTGCCTCATTCGAGTTGCCGCTGGCTAATGAACTTAACTTCGGGACGTGGAAGATCACCGCCCAGACCGGAGACGATTCCAAAACCGAGTTGGATATCGAGGTGGATAAATATGTTCTGCCCTCGTTCGAAGTGAATCTCAATCTGTCCAAGGATTGGTTCCTGGTCAGCGAGCGGATCCGGGGGAGCGTGGATTGCCGTTATTTCTTCGGCCAGGTGGTAAAGGGGAGTGTGGAAATCGAGGCGTTGCGCTATGTCGGGACGTGGGACAAATACGCCACACAATCCGGCACGCTTACCGACGGGCGATTTGAATTCGATCTGCCGCCGGTGGTATACACCGCGGGGACCACGGGGGCCGAGGGCGATGGGACCCTGCAGCTCAAGGTAACCGTCACGGATGAGACCGGGCATCAGGAATCCACAGACGCGATCGCCCGGATCGCCAAGGCCGGTGTCACGTTGAAGATGATCCCCGAGTCGGAGGTGATCAAGCCAGGTCTCGATCAAGACATTTTGATCATTTCCGAAACCCCGGGCGGAGGTCCCTTGTCGTTGCCGGTGCAGGTAGAAATCAATTTCGTGGGCGAGAACGGGGCGGATTTGGGCAAAATCGATCAGAGCGTCGATACGCAAAACGGCCTGGCGGTGTTCAATTACAAGGTCCCCGCGAAAGCCCTGATCGCCTTTATCACGCTCCGGGCGAAGCTGGATGACAATACGCAGGAAATCTCCCAAATGCTGTCCGCCGCCTATTCGCCCGGCTCGTATTACATTCATCTCCGTCAGATGAACGAAGGCGTGCTCAAGCCCGGCGACGAGGCGGTGTTCCGGGTGTTGGCCACCACGTCCGGCACGGTGTTCTACGATGTGTATGCCAGCGGGCGCACCTTGTTTTCCAATACCGCGGAGGGCAACGAGATCCGTTTTCCGGTCACTCCGGGGATGAGCCCGTCGGCGCGTCTGGTGGCGTATATGATCCAGCCCAATAACGAAGTTTCGGCGGATGTGTTGCCGTTTGACGTAGAGATGACCTCCACCACCCGTTTGAACGCCACCTTCAGCGCGGAAGAGGTGAAACCGGGCGATCCCGTGACCCTCTCCGTGCAAAGCGAGGGGCAATCCATGGTCGGCCTGGCGCTGGTGGATGAATCGGTCTTCGCGCTGGTGAAGGGGCGCCTCAACCTGCGCAACGTCTTCGCGGAGTTGGAGCGCATATTCATGGAGCCGCAGATCGAGATTCATCAAGATCCGAACCAAGGTCCGATCGGGTACCGGACGATTTCCGCCGGGAAGGGCAGCGCGGATATCCTGAACGACAACAACCTGCAGATTCTAACCACGGAGGGCCTGTCGGTACCCAAGGCGCAGCCGATGGATCCCTGGAGCTTGTGGGGGATTCCCGGGATTCGGAAGAACCTGCCGCCGGAAATGCTCGGTCCGGTAGCCGATTTCGATGCCACCGCCGGGGGGGCGGAAGGTCAAACGGCGTATCAAGAGCCGTCGCGCGTGCGGACTTTCTTCCCCGAGACGTGGCTTTGGAGTCCGGAACTGTTGACCGATGAGCAGGGTTCCGCCGTGTTGAACCTGACCGCGCCCGACAGCATCACCACGTGGAAGTTGCACGCGCTTTCCACGTCGCCCAAGGGCGTGGGCATTACGGAAGGGTCACTCCGGGTATTTCAAGACTTTTTCGTGGAGCCGGACTTGCCGTATTCGGTGATCCGGGGGGATGAGTTTCCGATGCGCGTGCGGGTCTTCAACTATACGGACAGCGAACAATCCATCCGGATCACGCTGGAGGATCCCGAGAGCCTGGGACTGACGGGCGACGCGGAGCAGATCATCCAGGTGCCGGGCCACAGCGGGCGTTCCGCCGTATTCACGCTGAAACCAACGACTGTGGGTCTGCTGCCGGTGTCGTTGATCGCGCAATCCGCCAACCGGGCCGACGCGTTGCGCAAGGATCTGCGGGTTGAGCCGGAAGGGTTGCGGCGGGAGATTGTGCATAATGGCTCGCTGGTGGACGCGGCCGAGGTGACGATCGATCTGAGTATGCCCAATCCGTTGATCCGCCTGCCCGAGGATATTCCGTTTGAGGAGATCGTGGTGCCCGATTCGGAAAAGCTGCGCGTGGCGGTGACCGCCAGCCTGCTCGGCCAGGCGCTTGATGGCCTCGGCGACTTGCTGGGCATGCCCTATGGCTGCGGCGAGCAGAATATGATCTTCCTCGCGCCGGATATCGAAATCCTGCGTTACCTCAAAGCCACCGGCCAGAGCATTCCCGAATTGCGCGCCAAGGCCGAGTTCTTCATCATGACCGGCTACCAGCGCGAGCTGACGTTCCAGCGGGATGACGGTTCGTTTTCCGCCTTCGGGCAGCAGGACGAAAGCGGCAGCCTGTGGCTCACGGCGTTTGTCCTGTCCACTTTCAGCAACGCCCGCGAAGTGCAGACCATCGACGACACGGTGCTGGCCAATGCGGCCCAGTGGATCACGGACCGGCAGAAGGCGGACGGTTCGTGGGAGCCGGTGGGCTTCGTCATCCACTCCGAGTTGGTGGGCGGGCAGAACGGCAACCTGGCCTTGAGCGCGTTTGTCACCATGGCCTTGCTGGAATATGGCCATGCCGATCCGGCCGTGGTGCAAAAAGCGGTGTCGTACCTGGAGAGCCAGATCACGGCGGAGAAGATGGATTCGTATGTCCTGTCGTTGATCACGTACACACTGATGAAAGCCGGCAGCCCCGCGGCCGATACCGCCCTGGAGAAACTGATCGGCCAGGCCATCGTGGACGGGAACGGGACGCACTGGGAGCCGCACCCGATCGAGACCACCGGGTACGCGGCGATGGCGCTGACCGCCAAGAACCGCGTGGAGGCGCAATCCGCTCTCCGTTGGCTGGCGGCGCAACGCAACAGCCTGGGCGGCTACGGTACCACCCAAGACACGGTGGTGGCCCTCAAAGCCCTGACCGCGGCGGCCGTCACCCAGAGCCGCAATTTGGACGCGCGGGTCGAGGTGATTGTCAATGGCCAATCCGTTAAAACCTTCACCCTGAATGAAGCCAATTTCGATGTCTTGCAGGCGTTGGAACTGGCCCCGGCGGATCAAATCACCCTGAAGTCGTCCGGCAAGGGAACCGTGATGTACCAGATTCTGCACGCCTTCAACATTCCGGTGTTCCTGGAGCCGGTGGGCCAGGATATGCTCCTGACCGTGAAGTATTCCACCGATCACATCCAGGTGGATGATATCGTGGATGTCCAGGTGACCGTGAATTACATGGGAATCGAGAAGAAGACCAGCATGGCGATCGTGGATGTCTCGGTGCCCACAGGTTTCTCGGTCCTTGCCGATTCGCTCAACCGGGTGCGGGGAATCCAGGGCGTGAGCCGGATCGAGCAGGCGGGGCGGAAGATCATTTTCTACCTGGAATCGCTGACCAGTGGTGAGCCATTCGAGTTTGCCTTCCAGGTGAAGGCCGATATGCCGGTGAAGGTGGACAGTGGAACCAGCGCCGCGTATCTCTACTACAAGCCCGAAACCCGCGCGGAAACGGGGGGAGTCTCGTTGATCGTCGAATAGTGGCGAGCCGTATGTTGATTTAGATGGAACGAATCCGGGGGCGTATTTTGCGTCCCCGGATTTGGTTTACCGCCTGGCGTAATCCGCTGAGTTCCCTTCAGGGGAGGGGACGGCGGGTCGTTCTTTCTCATTTGCCGAATCGACGTCCGTCGGCGATCCTGGAATAAAATGAGCATTTATCGGAGGAGTTTTAATTGTTCCCTCTTTTCCGCGCTCCTCCAGCGCGGGGCGGTTTCGAGGTATAGTGATCCATTAATTTCCCCGTGTCCCGGACCGGGCAGAAAAAAATCGGAAAAAAATCAGGCTCATGCTGGGATTGCGCGTGAAAAGAGGAAAAATCGATTCGATTCCCTTCGGGATGCAGGTGGACATCCGGGTCAGCCCTAAAATACCCTCCCCCTGGCCCTCTCCCAGCGGGAGAGGGGATTTTAAGGGTGGTTTTCATCGATCATTTCGAAGCGTTTCGAACCGGGGATCTGAAGGGGGATCTGAAAAAGCGCGCCCGTTCCGGATGAGCCAAAACACACGAAGTTCAAACGATCGCAGAGGAAGAAGGTATGACTGAGCCAACCGCTGTGCAACCCACGTTGAATGACATCGTCGCCCTATGCAAGCGGCGGGGATTCATATTTCCTTCGAGTGAGATTTACGGCGGATTCGCCGCCTCGTGGGATTACGGGCCGTTGGGCGTGGAGATGAAGAATTGCGTCAAGAGCCTGTGGTGGCAGGACACGGTGACCTCGCGCGACGACGTGGTGGGCATGGACGGGGCGGTGACCACCCATCCGCGGGTGTGGGAGGCGTCGGGGCATGTGGAAGGGTTTCATGATCCCTTGGTGGATTGCAAGACGTGCGGGCACCGGTTCCGGGCCGACAAGTTGGACGAGGAATGTTGTCCGCTCAAACCCAGCAAGACGCCCCGGGAGTGCGGCGGCGAGCTGACTCCGCCGCGCGATTTCAGCCTGATGTTCAAGTTGCATTGGGGGCCGGTGGAAGATTCGGCCAACATTACCTACCTGCGGCCGGAGACCTGCCAGACCATCTTCCCGAATTTCAAGAACGTGCTGACCGCCACGCGCATGCGGGTGCCCTTCGGGATCGCCCAGATCGGCAAGTCGTTCCGGAACGAAATCACCACCAAGGCGTTCATCTTCCGGCAGCGGGAGTTCGAGCAGATGGAGTTGGAGTATTTCGTCCATCCCAGCGAGAGCGACAAGTGGTTCGCGTTTTGGCTCGAGCGGCGGCGGCAGTGGTACTTGTCGCTGGGTGTGCGCGAAAGCCACCTGCGGCTGCGGCAGCATGGCAAGGACGAGCTGGCGCATTACGCCAAGGACTGTTACGACGTGGAATACAAGTTCCCCATGGGCTGGAGCGAGTTGGAGGGCATCGCCAACCGCACCGATTACGACCTGCGGCGGCATTCGGAATTTTCCAAGAAGGATCTTTCGTACCGGGATGACCTCACAGGCGAGAAGTATTTCCCGTGGGTGATCGAATCTTCGGCGGGGGTGGACCGCACGATCCTGGTGTTGCTCTCGGACGCGTATGACATCGACCAGGCCCCCAACGACAAGGGCGAGATGGAAGAGCGGCTGGTGTTGCGCTTTTCGCCCAAGGTGGCGCCGGTGACGGTGGCGGTGTTTCCCCTGTTCAAGAAACCCGGGCTCAGCGAGTTGGCGCGGCAAATCGAGCACAGCCTGCGCGGGCCGTACCGGACGGCGTATGACGAAACGGGCAACATTGGGAAGCGCTACCGCCGCCAGGATGAGATCGGGACGCCGTTGTGTATTACCGTGGATTACGATTCGCTGGAAGACCACGCCGTGACCATCCGCAACCGCGACACGATGCGGCAGATCCGGGTGTCCGTGGATCAAATTCATCAGGCGGTGGCGGATCAATTGAAGGAAATGGAAAAGCCGAGGGGGTGAAGTCCAACGATCCGGCCGACCTTCCCATCAGGCCAATGGATAAAGAAAAACGCCAGGAAGTGTTCCTGGCGTTTTCTGTTTCTTCCGGTTTCGCAAAGGCGGATCAATAATCGGTTATTTCGATGGTCACCGGGCTGTAGCTGCTGTTGATCTTGATGGTTCCTTCGCCCCCGCCGAGCCGGCCGGAGACGGATTCGTTGAACATTTCTTTCTTTTTCCGCAGTCCCGCGGGCGCTTTGATTTCCCCGAAGGACGACACGGCCTCGATGGCGCCGGAGAAGTCCGCCGGGATGGCCACGAAGATGTCCCCGAAGGAGAACGTGCCGGTCAGGCGGGCATTCGGCGAATCGAGGTCAATGAAGGTTTGGCCGTATCCGGTCTGGACATCGAGATCGCCCTTCAGAGCGTCGAAGCGCGTGTTGCCGAATTGGCTGCGCACCTTGGTGGGGCCCTCGTGGGCGTCGATGGTCAGATTGCCGTATTCCGCGGCGGCGTTCAGGTGGCCTTTGGTGTATCCCACATAGGCGGAACCGAATTTGTTTTCGAGGTTGACGCCGCCGGTGAGTTTTTCCAGATTGACGTCACCGAAGTCATTGCGGAGTTGGATCGGCGTGTTTTCAGGAACCAGGATACGGACTTCGCAATGGCCGTTGAGTATCACGTGCTGGTCTTTCTCCGGTTGAATCTTGAGAATCACGGCTTCCCGGGTTTGCTCGAACGTGATGGTGATGGCGGGCAGCTGTTTTTGCGCTTCCTCCTTGGTTTTGCCAAACGTTTTCTTCTCGATGGAGAAGACCATTTTCGCATGGTCCTCGCCGGGCTGGATCCGGTAGGAGCTGAAGGAACTATCCACATGGAGAGCGGTTCCCGGCTGGACCTCGAAGGTTTTCTCCAGTGTCTCCACGGCTTCCTCCCCCTCCGCGTCTTGCCCGAGATGAGCGAAATTGGGGAGTTTGGGGATATCGGGAATGGGAGGAATCGGCGGGATGGGCGGGACTGGGGGGATGTTTTCGCTCATCCGGGCGGCTAAGTTCATCGCGCTTTGCACTTGTTTTTCGATCTGGGGCAGGATGTGTTCCATTTGCTTTCCGATGTGTTCGGCCATTTGTTCGCACTGTTTGGCCAGGTCTTCGGCTTGTTTCGCCATTTGTTCCGCTTGGCGGGCCATGGCTGCGGCCGAGGCCTCCCTAATCACACCGGTTTCATTCGAGGTCTCCGGTTCATCCGCCCCGGACGGGAGGGGGATAAACAGCAGGGACCAAGTTACGCCAAAGAGAAAGGCTTTCAAGAACGGATCACGAAACATGGGTCATACCTCCATACGGAAATTGAAATGAGTGGTTATTCATTAAATCCCCGGGGAAATAATGTCTGGATCAGAGCGAGTTGCCGGCGCTGGAGGCCGTATTCAAGAATTTCATGTCATAATCCGGAATGGATTGGTTCTTCTCGATATAGTCACACAAGGTTCGCAGCATCGTGATGTTTTGCGCGATGGCGATGCACAGGCCGCGCTGAATCACGAGGTTATCCTTGGTTTGTTCGTGGTAGGCGGCGAGGGCGCGGGTAGTTTCTTTCAGTGTGGCGAGGGGCTGGTACCAGGGATTGTCCGTTGTCAGGGTGGTTTCGTGGTACCGTCCGGCCAGGCTGCTTTCCAGCCGCGCCACCAGTTGATGTTGCTCTTGGAGGAGGATCTGGAATGGCATCTCTCTGGCAGGGGGGAATTGGTGTCCTACCCAGATGCCCGCGGCGAAGATAAGTATCACGGCGAAAGCGGTAGCATACGTCCACCATGGCATCAACCACCCGCGCCGGCGTTTGGCGGCACGGCGGTGGATGGTCTCCAAGCAGCGGGTGGCCAGGTCTTCGGGAACGCGGGGAGGGGGAGAGTCCCGCAGGAACCGGAGATGGGCGGCGATGGCTTCCATTTCGCGCCGGAGGGTGGCGTCGCGGCGCAGACACTCCTCAATTTCCCGCCGTTCGATTTCAGGCAGTTCCTGCCGGCCCCATTCGACTGTTTCCACGTAAAGGAGCAGTTTTTCGCGCAGGGTATGAATATTGGGAGTATTCATTGTGAACCTCGCTCTTCTATCAGTGCCCGGTACGAGAGTTTCAGCCGTAAAGTTTGTTCCCCCCGGAAGACCAGGGATTTGACCGTGCCTTCCGGTTTGTTGAGGATTCCGGCGATTTCCGGATAGGTCAAACCTTCAAAGAACCGGAGCACCAGCGCCGCCCGTTGATTTTCGGGCAGAGTGGCCAGGGCCAGGTTGATGGCTGCCTCCTCGCGGTTTTGTTGGATCGTGTGAATCGGCGATTCCATGTCCGCGGGCAGGTTTTCATGCGCGTCCGAGAGGGGCAGCAGAATCTGCCGGACGGTGCGCCACCGGAAGAGAGAAACCGCCTTGCGCCGGGCGATGGTGTACAAGTATGGGAGAATTTCCGCGTCCGGCCGGAGGGTATGGCGATGCTTGTAAACCGCGTAAAAGGTTTCCTGTGTCAGATCCTCCGCGTCTTCGATGGAGTTCACCATGCGCCGGATAAACCGGTAAACCGGGGCGGTATAGAGACGGACGAATTGAGCGAAAGCCTGTTCGTCTCCTTCCGCCACCCGCCGGATCAGATGGTTTTCCTGGTTCGATCCGGCGGCATCCTCCTTTTGGGGCATTGGATTCACCTGAGCCATACAAATCCCTTTGTTCTTCGGGTCTCAATCTGTTTTACGCCGGACAAGGGAAAGTGTTGCAGGTTTTTTTGAAGAAATTTACGGCCCCTATCAGCCAGCCGTATTTTGGCCATTGGGCTGTAGGATTCTCAAGGCGATAGGATGGAAAAGAAATAAGGTTCAACCGGGAGGCGCGAGCCTGATGAGTCTAATCGAATCTACTTATTCCTCTACTTACTCCGGGATGAGGGCGGGCACTCAGGTCCACTCCTGCCCAAATTACCCTCACCCTGGTCCTTCTCCCAGAGGGAGAGGGGACAAAAATTACCTCAGCCTGAAGGAGAGGGAATTTCGTGTGGCGGGTTTCATTGATCATAGCAACGGAATCAGTAGCGAGAAAAAAAAGTACGCCCTTGCTGGATGCGCCAGAAAACAATAAGAAAAAGATAAGAAAAATCCGAAACACGGAACCGGGCCGGCGTTATGGCCCGAAGCGGTAGATATCCCCGCCGCTGCGGACTCCGTTGCTGGAGTCGTAATAGTGGAGAGGCATTCCCTGGGCGGCCTCGTAGTCGGTGTCGGGGCCCGCGCCATGGAGCACCCATCCGCCCTTGCGGTTTTTTTCTTGGGGAAGCCAGTTAAAAACCGAGCCCGATTCGCGCTGCGTATCCGCGTATTGCGGATCCCAGAGAGGGTAGGCGCTGTCCTCGGGCTGGAAGAGGGCCCCCGAATTGCTGTAATCGACGCCCTGACGGAACGGATCGAGGGGCACAGAGGACATATAGGGGATGGGGGAAGTCAGTTTGGCCAGGCGGGCGAAGCGCTGGTTGGCCGCCGTGTTGGGGGTGGGGGGGTACATGTTGTTATCCAGGCGGTACGATTCGATGGCGGTAGCCAGGGAACGCTGGTCGGCCTGGGTATTGGCCACCTTGGCGCGGACCTGAGCGTTGAGAAAATTGGGGACCGCGATGGCGGCCAGGATGCCGATAATGGCCACGACAATCAACAATTCGATGAGCGTGAACGCGGAACGGGACGTAGTCATGAGGGATTCCCCTGCTTCCAACCGTTTGAACAGAGACCGGATCGGCCTTTCAACCCAATCCCATCCCATTTTTCCGGTTATTCAGCCGATTTTATGATACTACTTTAATGAATTATTTTTCTATACTTTTTTTTGTTGATCTGGAAGCCATGGAACAGTTTATGGGAGTAAGCGGGAAGCGAGGATCCGGCCGGGCGACCGGTCCGGATTTGAATTATTCAACGAGAGCCATGGGGTTCGGAATGACACACCAGGCAAGGAGCCGCAACGTGAAATCAGGACGTATTGGCCAAAAGGGATTCGTGGTGGGTATTCTCGTCATCCTCGCGGGGAGTGTAGCCGGGTATGCCGGAGAGGAGGACATTGTCATCAATGAAATCATGTATCACCCACCGGAAGACTGTGCGCGCGCGGAGTTCATTGAATTGTACAACCGGGGAGACGAGCCGGTGAACATCGGGGGGTGGTTTCTCAATGGCGGAGTCCGGTTCACGTTTCCGGAGGGCTTGATCCTCGAGCCCGGGGCGTACGGCGTGGTGGTGGAAGATGAGGCGGAGTTTCGCTCGGCCTATGGGAGCGTCAACGCGTTAATGATTGGACCTTACGAGAGATCGTTGAGCAACCGGGGGGAGTGGATTGAACTGCTGAACCGGGCCAAGGAGGTGGTCGATTTCGTGCGTTGGGAGCAAACGGTTCCCTGGCCGGTCCAAGCGGATGGGCTGGGCAGTTCGCTGGAGTTGATCCATCCCGCGCTGGATAACGCGGAGGCCGGGGCGTGGCGGGCGTCGTTGGGGTCTGTCAATCAAATTCAAAATCCCGCCTACCGGTTTGAGAACGCGGTGAGCACGGCCACGCCGGGGAGGAGGAATTCGACCTATACCGAGCGGATTCCGACTTATATCTATCCGGTCCGCCACGCGCCCCAATCTCCCACGTCAGCGGACGAGATTGTGGTGACCGCGAAGGTGATCCATCCCCATCCGGGGACGGGACTGGAGGTCACATTAGCCTGGCAGGCGGTTTTGCCGGGTCACTATATCCGGTTGTCTGATCCGGAATACCGGACGGACTGGGTGACCGCGGCGATGCGGGATGATGGTGCCGGTCCTGATGCCACGGCGGGGGATTCCATTTACACCGGGGTGATCCCCGCGCAGGGTCACCGGACCTTGGTGCGGTATAAGATCCAGGCGGCGGGGGGCAACGGGGCGTCGGCGGTGGCGCCGTATCCGGAAGATCCAGAGCCGAATTTCGCGTGTTATGTGTATGATGGCGTGCCCCCGTACCGGGTGACCCAGCCGGTAATCCGGGAACATACCGTGTTGGAGAAAGTGCCGGTGTATCACTTGATCGCGCGGGCGGAGGATGTCCGCGCGTGCGAGATGATTCCGATCAGCAACCGGGCGGAGCGGCGCGAGTTCCGGTGGTACGGGACCTTTGTATACAATGGGGAAGTCTATGATCACATCCGGTTCCGGTTGCGGGGCGGGGTGTGGCGGTATTCGTTCAACAAGCGGATGTGGAAGTTGCGGATGAACAAAGGGCATTATTTTGAGGGGCATTTCAACGATGGGACTCCGTATCCCGTGGCGCGGCGGACGATCAATTTGAATTCGCTTTCGCAAAACATGATGATCGATGTGCCTCACCGGGGCGAGTTGGGACTCTTCGAGGCCACGGCGTTTTGGCTGTTCCGGATGGCGGGATGTCCCAGCCCCCATACGACCTGGGTGCATTTCCGGATTGTGGACGAGGTGAGCGAGGAGGGGCCGGACCAATTCAAAGGTGATTTTTATGGTCTCTTTTTGGATGTGGAAGCGCCGGACGAGCGGTTTTTGGAAGCGCATGGCTACAATCCCAATTCCAATCTTTACAAGATGAACAACGGTTGGACGGCGGATGGGAAAAAGTGGGAAAAAGAGACCAACAACTGCGATCCCGCGGACGATTCGGATATCCGGGTCTTTTATGACGGCTATAACCGCCAGGGAATCAGGTATTTGGAGCAAACTCTGGATCTCGACGAATATCTGTCGTACCGGACCATATTGGAGGCGGTGCATCATTACGATGTGTACGCCGAGAAGAATTATTACTATTTCAATAACGCGGATACGGGATTGTGGGAGGTCATGCCTTGGGATTTGGATCTAACGTTCGGGTCGGATCATGGGAACGGGCGGGAACCGTTCCGGGATATGGTGGTGGGGGACATTTCCGCCCGGTTTCCCAAGGATGGGAAATATGCCCTGGAATACCGGAACCGGATGCGGGAGATCATGCAACTTCTTTATAATGAAGAGGTTTTGTTTCCTCAATTGGATGAATGGCAGAGCCTGATCGCGGAAATCGCGGCGGCTGACCTGGACCGCTGGGATCTGTTTCAACCGGCGGATGCCTCACCGAGCAAGAGCCGTTACAAGCCGTTGGATGTCCGGCTGACCGAGATGAAAGAGTGGATCATCCGGCGGATCAACACCACTTATAATGACCAGGGCAACGATGGTTCGCATTATGTCCGGGCGATGAAAGAGATGGCGCATGACCCGGATATACCGGATACACCGGTTCTTCAAGTTCCGGCGGAGGGCTTGAAAGCCGTTTCCCACCGGCCCATGGAGTTGACGGCATCGGAGTTCCGCGATCCCAATGGAGATTTCCACCGGGCCTCCCGCTGGATCCTGACCCAAATTTCGGGCTGGGAAATCCAACCGGATTGGGACAGCGGGATTACCCAGCAGTACCGGACGAAGATAACCATTGATCCCCGAAATTTGATGCCTGGGCGTGTTTACCGGGCGCGGGTGAAATATCAGGATACTACCGGGCGGTGGAGTCTGTGGTCGGAGCCGGTGACGGTGACGGTGGAGACGGGGGTGGGAGTGGAGGACTGGGTAGCGTACTGAAACGGGCCGGAGGAGAAAGCGGAAGTTTTTGGGGATGTTCTCTCCACAAGGGGGAGGAAAATCGGTATGATGGATTTGGATAGTTTTATATAAGAGGTGTCCCGAGCAACCGGTTGGGTTGAAAAACCTGTAAAAAAATACGTGAAAAGGGGAGACAGAAACCGAACCGCGCGATATTTTATGGTCTGGCAAACGGCCGGGGTCACTGGGCCGGATGCCAAAGAAATTTGGGTACTTCTTTGGCCTTTCCGATATTACAATAGAGGAGCATCGGAAGCTGAAGGGTGCCCAATTTTCATTTAAAAACATTAAAAAGGTGAGAATACGTTCACCCCGGATGAGCTGAGGGATTGAGGAACCGTGGCGGACCGTGCCCTGGTTTTTTTTTCGAGGAATGGAATCCACAATGAACCAAGAAATCAGCAAAGGCAACCCGAGAGAGCCGGAATCCGAAAGGCCGAGGCAGCACCGGTTTTACCGGGATGGAGCGCCCTACGCGGAAGGCCTGGAAGCGAGCCTGAAAGCGGTTTTATCGCTGGGGGAGGGGAAGAATCCGCAGCAGGATTTCTTTATCTCCGTCATTCTGAATTTATTTCAGGCGGTTCAGGTTCACCTGAAAGAATGCCAAGCGGCCTTGGGGCAAACGGAAAAACTGGTGGAGGAGGCGCGGAGCCGGGAAGCCGATCCGGACGCCATTCAATCCCTCGTTGGGCTATGCCTAGCATTGCAGAAATTGCAAACCAACCTGGTGGATCAGGTCATCCAGTGCGCCAACCGGGTGGTGGATGAAATGCTGCCGAGGTGAGGAGAGCGATTTCTACTCACCGCCGAGGCGCGAAGAACGCAAAGAATGGTTCTTCTTGATGGACGGATGGAATTGTGGAATTAAATCAACTTAACTTTGTGCTTCTGTTTTAGTTTTCTCCGCTTCCGGAGGTTTCTTTGAACAACAAGGGCGCGAATTCGTGGAGATAGTCGCGCCAGTTGAGCCAGGTATGGCCGCCTTCCGTTTCCTTGTAAGTTACATCGAATCCGTACTTTTTGAGCAGATCCACCGTAGCCCGGGACGTTTCGATGAGGAAGTCTTCTTTCCCGGTGGCGAACCAGAACAGGCGTAGGCCTTTTTTAGTTTCGCCGTTCTCGAGAAATTCTTTGTTTCGTTCTTCCCACGAGGGGCCTTGGCCGCCGCCCGGTCCGCCGCCCGTGATGCCGAAGATCCCCGAACTGAAGACGCCGAGATACCCAAATTGATCCAGGTGGGGGATGCCGATATTCAACGTTTGGCCGCCGCCCATGGAGAGACCGGCCATGGCGCGGTGCCCGCGATCGGTGTAAACGCGGTAGTTTTTCTCGATGTAGGGTTTGATGTCGGCCATGAACTCATTCGTGAATTCATCCAAGGGCAGGCGGGACCGTCCCCAGGAGAAGGGACCGGTATGCCCTGCCGGCATGACCACGATCATGGGTACGGCCTTTTTTTCCGCGATCAGGTTATCGAGGATGAATCCCGCGCGGCCCACGGAGGACCAGGAATGATCGCTGTCGGACGCGCCGTGCAGCAGGTAGAACACCGGGAAGGTTCCCTGGCCTGATTCGTATCCGGGAGGCGTGTAGACATGCATCCGGCGGAATTTGGATAGCGCCGTGGAGTAGTACGTTACCGCGGAGACCGCGCCGTGGGGGACATCCCGGATATCTTGAAACTCCGACCCAGGGACCACGACGAGGCTCCAGACATTGTCGTTGGATAGGCTGATGGCCGGGCTGCGGGGATCGATCACCGCGACGCCGTCCAGGTTGAAGTGGTAGCGGTAGGTGCCGGGAGGGAGAGGCCCGAGGGTCACTTCCCAGACGCCTTCCTCGTTTTTGGTCATTTCCGCGCCCTGCCCGTTGCCGGGGATGTCTCCGCCGATGAGACGCACCGCATCCGCTTGGGGGGCCAGAATTCGGAACGTGACCTGGCGGTCCGCGGAGACTTCGGGCGAGGTCACCTGCGGGCCTTGTGGGCCCCGTGGTTGCGCCCCGGCGGGCGGCACAGTCCCGAAACCAAGAAGCAAAACGGTCATAACAAGGCACAAAACCGATGGCTGGTTCATCATGCGCGATTCCTTTCTCCGATTCGACAGGTTTCCGGCCGGCCGAGTTTCCCGGGTGATATCCCAGAAAAAACCGCGGGTGAAACCCCGAGCTGCTTGCCGCCGTTGGATGTCTTTTTTATCTTTCATCGTACCGAAAAGGCATCAGGAAGTCAGGGGAGGTCCAGGTGTAATTTCCCCTTGTCCTCTTGCCTGGTGAGCGGGGACGTGCTATTTCTTTTAAAGGCGCAGCGTTTTGAGGGAAAGATGCTCAAGCGCGCAGCGCGGGTCACAGCATCTATTGTTGTAGCAGTGTCAGGAGTTTTTTTGTGGATACATTGCCCTATTTATCGATGCCGGTACAGTTTGCGACGGCGTTGATTTTCCTGTTGGTGGCGGTGGCCTTTGTGGCTATCAGTGTCCTTCTTCCCCGGTTGTTCCGCCCGATTAATCCATATCCGGAAAAAGTGACCAATTATGAATGCGGTGAGCGGCCGCTGGGAACGCCGTGGATCCGCTTCAACATGCGGTTTTATATTATCGCGATTTTATTTATCATCTTTGATGTCGAGGTGTTATTCATCATTCCATGGGCGGTGGAATACCGGCGGTTGTATCCCGAGATGGGGCTTCTGGTTTTTTTTGAGATGTTTGTTTTTCTGCTGGTATTAGGGGTTGGGTTGGCCTATTGCTGGGTCAAAGGCCACCTGGAATGGGTATTTCGGGAGCGCGAAAGCGGAGCGGTTCCCGGTTCCCGATCCGGTTCCCGGCCGTAACCGCTTCTGGATTGAGGGTATGGAAACTATGAAACTTTCCCTGGACTCCATCAGTTCTTTATTCAGCCTGTTTCCTCTGGCGGATGTCGTGATTTGTATGGGGGTGATATTGGCCATCGGGTTGTTCCTCTGGAATAAGGGAGGGATTCCGATATCGCCGAAACGGTGAGGGGTGGAATCACTTCCTATCTGGGAAATCCACAGTACAATTATCATTTTGGTAAGGTATCAAATTTCGAGAGCGATCCTTGGGAAGACCGGTTCCGATTCTCCCGGGCGGGAGGTGGTTTTTCCAGAAAGGATGGGTGTTTTTTGTGGGATATCTCCAAGGTAAATTTGAAGAAAATGTCATAGTGACTTCGGTTGATTCCCTCTTTAACTGGGCCCGCCTGTCGTCGGTCTGGCCGATGAGTTTTGGGTTGGCCTGTTGCGCCATCGAAATGATGCACGCGGCGAACTGCCGGTTCGATCTGGACCGGTTGGGATCCGGTGTGTTCCGCGCGTCGCCGCGGCAGGCTGACTTGATGATCGTGGCGGGCACGGTCACCTACAAAATGGCGAAGCGGATCAAGTTGCTGTACGACCAGATGCCAGAACCCCGGTGGGTGATGGCCATGGGCAGTTGCGCGATCGGCGGGGGGCCGTATTACGAGCATGGGTATCACGTTGTGAAGGGTGTGGATCTCTACATTCCGGTGGATGTCTATGTGCCGGGTTGTCCGCCCCGCCCGGAGACGTTGGTGGCCGGTTTGATCGAGTTGCAGCAGAAGATCCGGCAGGACCGGATTTTACGCAAAGCGCGGGACGCCGATGCCGCCTGATGCGGGCCGATGGACGGGGGAGACTGGACCTGGGACCATGGAACATCTGGAGATCTACAACCGGTTGCGTGAAACCTTCGGTGAAGAGAAAATCCTCGATCATGTAATCACCGGCGACGAGAAGAAAGGGTGGCGGGATCCGTTTATCCTCGTGAAAACGGAGGCGCTGGTGGAGATTGCGCGTTTTTTGCGGGACGATGAGGCTTTGGGGTTCGATGTGCTTCATTGCATCACCGCCGTGGATTGGCCGGACTATTTCGAAAGCGTGTATCACCTGTATTCGATGAAGCACCGGCACCGCGTGATTTTGAAAGCGCGGGCGCCGCGGGAGGATCCCCGGTTCCCATCCGTGGTTCCGGTCTGGCCCGCGGCCAATTGGCACGAGCGGGAGGAATATGATTTGGTTGGAGTCAAGTATGATGGGCATCCCAACCTGACCCGCATACTCTTGCCGGACGAGTGGGAGGGCCATCCGTTGCGGAAAGATTATGTCATGCCCGACCATGACCGGCTGCGGGAGATTGGATTGTAGCGGGTGAATCCGGCCGGGGGAAATTGAGGCCGTTCCGGTTGGTTCATCCGGGAATTGAATATTTGATTGTCCATAGGCATTTTTCAATCCATTCGTTCTGCAGGCGGACATCCGCGTGTGGCGCGGAAGAAATCCCTCACCACCCAGAGGGAGAGGGAATAGAGGAGACCATCTTCCAGAGGGGGAGGGGGAGTGGATGGGAGAAGGTCCCAGCGCCGGCAGATTCAAGACCGCCGGCAGAAAGAATACGAGAAGACAACCTCCGCCGTTCAGTTGGACGGTTTGATGGGATCGAAGAGATTTATGGTAATCCCCGCGCAGCCGAAACCCTTGCAAGGCGAGCCCATGGTGGTGTTCATGGGGCCACAGCATCCCAGCACCCACGGCGTGTTGCAGGTGGAGTTGCACACGGATGGCGAAGTGGTGGAACGGGCGGTTCCCCGCATCGGATTTTTGCACCGGTGCAAGGAGAAGATCGGGGAATCGGTGGCTTACGAATCGTACGTGCCCTACACCGACCGGATGGACTACCTCGGGGCGATGAACACCAACTGGGTGTGGTCGATGGCGGTGGAGAAGTTGTGCGGCATCGAGGTTCCGGAGCGGGCGGAATACATCCGCGTGTTTGCCGGCGAATTCAACCGGATAGCCAGCCACTTGTTGTTTTTGGGCGCGTTTGGCATGGACTTGGGGGCCATCACTCCGTTTCTGCACGTATTTCGCGACCGGGAGATGGTGCTGGACATTTTGGAAGAATTGTCGGGCGCGCGGTTGTGCTTCGGGTATATCCAGATCGGCGGGGTGCACGCGGACATGACGCCGCGGGCGATGGACATGGCGCGGCGGTTTCTCAAAGTATTGCGTCCCCATCTGGATGATTTGAATGAGCTGTTGAGTTACAATCAAATCTTCATCAAACGCAGCGCCAACATCGGAGTCATCACGGCACCGCAAGCCATCGCTTACGGTTTGACGGGCCCGATGCTGCGGGCGTCGGGCGTGAATTGGGACCTGCGGCGGGACGAGACCTATTCCCTTTACAACCGGTTCGAATTCGATATCCCCACCGGGCAGGGGCTTAAGGGGACGGTGGGCGACTGCTGGGACCGGTATTACCTGCGGGTGCGCGAGATGTACGAGAGCGCGCGCATCCTGGACCAGGTGATCGAAGGCTTTCCGGAAGGCGGCGAGTTCCGGGCGAAGGTTCCGGGGGTGTTGCGGCCGCCCAAGGGAGGGGAAGTGTATGTCCGGGCGGAATGCCCGCGGGGCGAGGTGGCGTTTTATATGATCAGCGATGGGTCCACGAAGCCTTACCGCCTGCGGGCGCGAGGGCCTTCATTCTGCAATTTGAGCATTTTTGAAACGATCTCCAAGGACATGTTGATTGCCGATTTGGTGGCCACCTTGGGGACCTTTGACCTGGTGATGGGGGAGGTGGACCGGTAAATGACGCTGGTGCTGAATCTGCTCGCGTGGCTGCCGCTCATCAACCGGCTTCCGGAATCCCTCCTGCTGATCCTGGCGGCGGTGATTTGCGCCGTGGTGGCGTTGGGCGCGGTCTCGGTGGTGGCGTTGGTGGCGGTCTGGGCGGAGCGCAAGGTGTCCGCTCATATGCAATGCCGGCTGGGTCCCATGGAGGTGGGCTGGCACGGCATATTTCAGACGGCCGCCGACGGATTGAAGCTTTTCATCAAGGAAGACATCATTCCGGCGATGGCGGACAAGTGGCTGTTCATTATGGCTCCGGCGGTGGTGTTCAGCGGGGCGCTTTTGGCCTGGGCGGTACTGCCCTTGGGACCCACTTGGGTGCCGGCTGATCTGAACATCGGGGTGTTGTACCTGCTGGCGACTTCGTCCCTGGTGGCGATCGGGATCATCATGGCCGGCTGGTCGGCGCACAGCAAATGGTCGTTGTACGGGGCGATGCGGACGGCGGCGCAGTTTTTGAGTTATGAAATCCCCTCGGCCCTTTTTCTGCTGCCCCCGGTGATGGCCGCCGGATCGTTGCATTTGGGAACCATTGTGGACGGCCAGCAAGGGGGGATTTTGGGTGTGGGGAATTGGTATGTCTGGAATCCGTTCTGCCTGATCGCATTTGTGTGCTATTACGTATCGTCGCTGGCGGAAACCGGCCGGATACCCTTTGACTTGCCGGAATCGGAATCGGAGTTGGTGGCCGGTTTTCACGCGGAATATTCGGGGATGCGGTTTGCCTTTTTCTTCATGGCGGAATACGCGGACCTGTTCGTGGTCTCGGCGATCACCACGCTGCTGTTTCTGGGCGGATGGCATGGCCCGTTCGGCCTGCACGGGACGGTGATTTATATTTTGAAAGTCAGCGCGGTGATTTTTGTCGCCCTCTGGCTGCGCTGGACGCTTCCCCGCCTGCGCATCGATCAATTAATGGCCACGTGCTGGAAGTTCCTGATCCCCCTGGGGCTGATTAACATTCTGGGCGCCGGGTTGTGGCTGGCGCTCACGGGGGATTTTCAATAGGTGGATCATGTCGGTATTGACGGATGTTTTTTACGGCTTTGTGACGACCTTGAAGGGCATGGTGGTGACGGGCAAGGAATTTTTCCGGCCGTCGATCACCGTGCAATATCCGAAAGAGAAGCGGTACATCCCGGAGCGGTTCCGGGGCATGCTGGTCAATGATGTCAGCATTTGTATCGCGTGTGACAAGTGCGTCCGCATCTGTCCGGTGGACTGTATCCAATGCGAGGCCACGGGGAAGGGGAAATCGCGCCGGCCTTCCCTGTTCACGATCGATTACGTGAAATGCTGTTGGTGCGAGTTGTGCGTGGATGTGTGTCCGGTGGACAGTTTGTATATGTCCCACGATTATGAAACGGTGTTCACGGACCGCAGCCTGATGATCCGGGATTTCGTGAAGGATCCGATTCCTCCCATCGGGGGGACCCGTGTTTCCGAAGAGGCCACGCCTCCCGGGCCGGGAGAGAAACCGGAGGAGCAAACCGAGAGTGGGCGATCTGCTGCATAGTCTGATTTTTTATGTTGTGGCGGTGATCGTGCTGGCATCGGCCGCCTTCACCGCGTTCGCATCGAACCTGGTTCACGCGGCGTTTTCCCTGCTGTTCACCTTTTTTGGGGTGGCCTGCCTGTATCTTTTGCTGGGCGCGGATTTTGTCGGGATTTCGCAGGTCCTCATTTACGTGGGGGGGATCCTGGTGTTGTTGCTCTTTGGGGTGATGTTCACCAGCAATCTGGCCGGGGTGGCGGTGAAGCAGGTGTTGCAGTTCCGATGGGGCATCGCCTTCCTGGTGTTGTCGTTGTTGGCATTGCTGCCCATGATCTATATCACCCCCTGGCCGGTGAGTCCGAATCCGGAAACCAAGGCGCTTGAATCCACAATTTCCGCGATCGGGGAGTTTTTGTTGACCAAATACCTGTTACCGTTTGAAATCGCTTCGCTGCTGTTGCTGGTCGCGTTGATTGGCGCGGTGGTGATCGCCCGCGGCGAACCCAAAAGCCGGCCGGAAGGTTGAATCGCCCAGGATTGCCCAGGATTGAGTATAGCCCAGGGTTGAATCGCCCAGGGTTGAAACCCTGGGCTGCTATATGGCGGCCCCTTGAAAGGGGCGCGGGGGGAGAGAGATGGGGGGTATCGTTAGGGGGGCTGAAGTCGATCCGCCTTGCGGGGCGGAGGAACCAAGAAAAAACCCAGTCCGGGGCGGATTACAACGTTTGCATGCAAGCAATGGGTGGGATTAGCGAATGGCCATAACGCTCGAACATTACCTGGTGGTGTCTGTTTCCCTGTTTTTGTTGGGGATGTTCATCGTCATGACGCGCCGGAACGGGATCCGGATCCTGATGGGAGTGGAGTTGATTTTGAACGCGGCCAACCTGAATCTGATCGCGTTCAACCGGTATTTGCCGCAGACGGACGTATCCGGCCACGTGTTCGCCGTGTTCGTGATCATCCTGGCGGCGGCCGAAGCGGCGGTGGCGCTGGCCATCGTGTTGGCGATTTATCAGCAGTTTTCCACAATCCAAATGGATGAAATCAGCACGATGAAGCACTAGCAACCAATCCCCTCTCCCGGGGAGGAGCGGGTGGGAGCCGATGTCATGACGTCGCGAAAAAGTGGACATCCCCGTGAAAGCGGGGATCCAGGAAAGGGCGGGATTTTCTACCCCACCGGAGGAGACAATCGAACAGCAAAACAGCAGATGACAGGCTTTCCCTCCCCCTGGCCCTCTCCCGGGGGGAGAAGGGAAGGCTTAGGAAGCAAGATGGGTTTCCATGAATGGCCATGGGATTCGGGGACGGGAAATCATTTTCCCAAGAGGGGAACGGAATTGGCCGGGAGTGATGGGGCCGCGCTCCCTTTGACGAAGGCGACGTAACTACAGACGTAACTCCAAGAGATCGAGACCTGCTGATGATTGATGGCTTGGCTTGGCTAATACTCGCGTTTCCGTTGATGGCGTTGGGCGTCCAGATCGTTTTTGGAAAGCAACTGCCCCGGCAGGGGGATTTTGTTTCGACCGGGGCGATGGGGATGTCCTTGCTGTGCGGGCTGATGCTGTTTTTCGTGGTGGTGGTCTGGCAACACGATCCGGGATTCATTTATCCGCCCCAGCCTTCGGCGTTGAGTTGGTTCTCAGGGGGGAACCTGCAATTCAGTTTTGGGTTTCATATCGACGCGCTCACCGCGGTGATGGTGCTGGTGGTGGGCGTCGTGAGTTTTTTGGTGCATGTCTATTCGATGGGGTACATGCAGGGGGAAGCGTTTTACGACCGGTATTTTGCCTATCTCAGCCTGTTCAGTTTTTCCATGCTGCTCTTGGTGCTGTGCGACAACCTGTTGGTGTTGTATATCAGTTGGGAGCTGGTGGGCGTGTCGTCGTACCTGCTGATTGGATTTTATTTCTGGCGTCCCGCGGCGGCGGACGCGTGCAAGAAGGCCTTCATCACCACCCGGGTGGGCGATGTTTTCATGCTCATCGGCCTCCTGCTGGTGGTTCTCCATACGGGCAAGTTCAATTACCGCGAAGTTTTCGACGCGGTGGCCCAGGGGCAGTTTTCGGGGACGGTGCTGACTGTGGCGGCGATTTGTTTGTTCGGCGGAGCGGTGGGCAAGTCGGCCCAGTTCCCGTTGCACGTGTGGCTGCCGGACGCGATGGAAGGTCCTACGCCGGTCAGCGCGCTGATCCACGCGGCGACCATGGTGGCGGCGGGGGTGTACATGGTGGGGCGGCTGTTTCCCATATTTTCCGCCTCGCCCGAAGCCATGCTGGTGATCGCGTACATCGGGCTGATCACGGCGTTTTTCGCGGCCACCATCGCCATCACGCAGACCGACATCAAGCGGGTGCTGGCCTATTCGACCGTCAGCCAGCTGGGATACATGATGACGGCGCTGGGGGTAGGGGCCTACACCGCCGGGTTGTATCACCTGATGACCCACGCGTTTTTCAAGGCGCTGCTCTTCCTCTGCAGCGGGTGCGTCATTCATGCGGTTCATACCAATGAAATCACGCAGATGGGCGGATTGTACCGCAAGATGCCGGTGACCGCCTTGACCATGCTGATCGGGACGCTGGCCATCGCCGGAGTGCCTTTTTTCTCGGGCTTCGGCAGCAAGGACGCCATCCTGGCGGGCGCGCTGGATTTCGGCTTGCAACATCCTCAGCACTTGTTGATTTTCCTGGGCTTGCTGGCGGGCGCGGGGATCACCGCGTTTTACATGTTCCGCCTGATCTTCCTGACCTTCTTCGGCGAGCCGCGCGACCCGGAGCGGTACGAGCACGCCCACGAGGCGCCGGACGTGATGACCCTCCCCTTGGTGGCGCTGGCGGTGCTGTCGATCCTGGGCGGATTCGGATTGTACGGGACGTTGTGGTTTAACCACCTCGTTGTTCCCCCGGTGACCGGCGGGGCGGCGCACGCGGCGGAGGGGCATCACGGAAGCGCGCTGGCGCATTACGGGGCGATGGTGTTGTCGATCCTGGCGGCCTTCAGCGGGATCGTGCTGGCGTATTGCGTGTATTACACGAAGTCGATCCCGGCGGACGCGCTGGCGGCGAAATACCCGTGGCTGTATGACTGGTCCCACGCGAAGTACCGGGTGGACGAGTTCTACGAGCGCACGGTGATCGCTTTCGTGATGAAGCTGCGGCTTTGGCTGAAATGGTTCGACGACAACGTAGTGGACGGGGCGGTGAATGCCACCGCGCCGGCGTTGCGGGGGACATCGTATTTTTCCGGCGCGTTCGACAAGTACGTCGTGGACGGGCTGGTGAACCTGCTGGCCATCGTGGTGCAGGCGGCCGGGGCCGTGACCACGCTGTTCCAGAGCGGCGTGATTCAGAATTATCTGTTGAAGATGGGATTGGCGGTGGGCGTGATCCTGTTGATCCACAACGTGATCGCCCGCGTGATTGGATAAGGAAACACCACCGCGGCCTTCCCGCCGGCGCGGGAATGTGGGCCGCGAACGAAGCAATCGGGAGCCGGCAAGGATGCAGGAAAACAATCATTTACTGACCTGGATGACCTTTTGGCCGCTGATCGGCGCGTTCATCATTTTGTGCTCGCCCGCGCGGGCCAAGGAGTTTATCAAGCAAACGGCGTTGTTGTTCACGATCCCTTCGCTGATCTGCGCGGTGCAGATGCTGCTGCAGTACGATCCGCACGCGTCCTACCAGTTCGTGGCCAAGGTGCCGTGGATCCAGACGTTCCATATTTATTACTATGTCGGGGCGGACGGGTTGAGCGTGCCCATGCTGTTCCTGACCGCGCTGCTCTGCCCGTTGTGCATTTTGGCCTCGTGGGACATCGACGACCGCGCCAAGGGGTATTTCGCCCTGTTCCTGATCCTCGAAACCGGCATGCTGGGGGTGTTCATCGCCCTGGATTTCTTTCTGTTCTACGTGTTTTGGGAAGTGATGTTGCTGCCCATGTATTTTTTGATCGGCATCTGGGGCGGCCCCCGGCGGGAATACGCGGCCATCAAGTTCTTCCTGTACACGTTGTTGGGGAGTGTGTTCCTGTTCATCGTGATGATCGTGTTTTATATTTACTGTGATTATTCGTTCGATCTGACCACCCTGGGGGCGCAGATCGCCCAGTCGGACCTGGCGGGGGCCACGCGGCTCAAGTGGTGGCTGTTCCTGGCGATGTACATTGCCTTCGCGATCAAGATTCCCGCGTTTCCGTTCCATACCTGGCTGCCGGACGCGCACGTGGAAGCGCCGACGGCGATCAGCGTGATCCTGGCGGGAATTTTGCTGAAGATGGGGACATACGGCCTCTTGCGGATCAGTTATCCCCTGCTGCCGGACATGGCGCTGGCGTTTGCCGTGCCCATCGCCCTGATCGCGCTGATCAACATCGTGTACGGGGCGCTGGTGGCCATGGCGCAGACGGATCTCAAGAAATTGGTGGCCTATTCGAGCATCAGCCATATGGGCTTCGTGATGCTGGGCATGGCGGCCATGACCCCCGAGGGGATGAACGGGGCGGTGATGCAGATGTTCAGCCACGGCATGATCACCGCCATGCTCTTCTTGCTGGTAGGGGTGATTTACGACCGGGCGCATCACCGGGACATCGACGGTTTCGGGGGGCTGGCCAAGAACCTGCCGGTGTACGCGGGGATCACCTGCGTGGCGTTTTTCGCGGGCCTGGGCCTGCCGGGATTCTCGGGTTTCATCGCCGAGGTGCTGGTGTTCCTGGGGGCGTTCGGGGTGTATCCCTGGATCACGATTCTGGCGGCCACCAGTTTGGTGATCACCGCCACCTATTTGTTGTGGACTTACCAGCGGATGTTTCTGGGGCCGCTGAACGAAAAATACGAGGCGCTGCCCGATTGCACTCTGCGGGAGAAGGCGACGCTTTACCCGTTGGCGGTCCTGGTGTTGTTGGTAGGGATTTTCCCGCAGCCGGTGTTGAATCTGTTCAGCCCGACGCTGCAGCGGTTGATTCAGTTGTTGGGCGCGTGAGGCAGGGGAGAAACCGATGGCCACCGTGGAAACCTTGGGCAATGTCGCGAGCCTGGGATATTTCATCCCCGAGCTGGTTTTGACCGCCGCCGTGCTGGTGATTTTGCTAGCGGATATCTTTGGCGCGGAACGCAAGGATTTCGACTCCATGGGCCTTCTGGCTCTGGGAGGGACCCTGACCGCGTTCTTCGCGCATGTGGGATTGTACGCGAAGCCGCCGGTGTTTTTGTTTGAGGGCATGTTGGCGCACGACATGTTCTCGGCTTTTTTCCGGGGATTTTTCCTGCTGGCCACGGCCCTCGTGATATTGATGACCTTGTTCTCGCGGGAAGTGATCTACCTGAAAAAGGGCGAGTTCTACGCCATACTGCTGTCGGTCACCATCGGGATGTGCGTGGTGTCGGCCTCAGCCGACCTGGTGATCTTTTATCTTTCGTTGGAGCTGTTGAGCATCGGATCGTATCTCCTGGCGGGATTTTCGCGCACGGTGGGCCGTTCGGACGAGGCGGCGTTGAAGTACGTGTTGTACGGCGGCGTCTCGACCGGCGTGCTGCTTTTTGGCCTCAGCCTGTTGTACGGGCTGACGGGAACCACCGGTTTCGCGGGGATCCAGGCGGCGTTGGCGGCGTCGCAATCCGGATACGACCTGGCGGCTTATGTGATCTTCCTGATGTTCCTGGTGGGCGCGGGGTACAAGATCGCGGCGGTGCCGTTTCATTTCTGGGCGCCGGACGTGTATGAAGGCGCGCCCACGCCGGTGACCGCGTACCTGTCGGTGGCCTCCAAGGGGGCGGGTTTCGCCCTGCTGATCCGATTCTTCTATTCGACGATGCTGCGCCAGCCCGCCGCGGGCGGCCCGTGGCTGGAGGCCGGGGCGCTGAACCTTGACTGGACGTTTCACATCGCGTTGCTTTCCGTAGTGACCATGACCCTGGGCAATCTGGCGGCCATTGTGCAGACCAACCTGAAGCGCCTGTTGGCCTATTCGGGCATCGCGCACGCGGGGTACGTGCTGATGGGCGTATGCGTGTTGTCGGACCAGGGGCTGGAGGCGGTGATCCTTTACCTCGTGATTTACTTGTTCACAAATCTGGCCGCCTTTCTGGTGGTGATCATGATGGTGGAAGCCGCCGGGGATGAGCGCCTCGCGGGGGTGCGCGGTTTGTGGTCGCGCTCGCCGTATACGGCGGTGCTGATGACCATCGCGCTTTTTTCGCTGATCGGCCTGCCGCCCACGGGCGGATTCGTGGGCAAGTACATCCTGTTCATCGCCGTGCTGCAGGAGAAACTCTACTGGCTGGCGGTGGCGGCCGCGTTGAACACGGTGGTCTCGCTGTACTATTACGCGCGGATCATCAAGGCGATGCTGCTGGAGGATGCGCCCGCCGCCGGGACGATCCGTTTCCATCCCGCCTATACCGGCCTGCTGGTGGTGTTGACGGTTCCCGTGTTGTATTTCGGCCTCTGGTGGGATCCCCTCATCCGGTACGCCCGCTATTGCGTCACCCTGTTGCACGGGTGAAATCCTTCCCCTTGCCCGCGCGGATTGAATCGGGGATTGCCAATGGACCTCAATCTTCCTTTTCGGGATCCCGGGGCTGGGGCGCGATTTGACAGAAGCCTTGCGGCGTCACGTCCAGCGCGGCGTTGAATTTGCTGGATAGGTTCTGAAACGCGATCAGCCCGGTGAGATCCACGATTTCATCGTCCGTGAAATGTTCTTTGACCCGCGCGAACAGCTCTGCGCTGACCTGGCGGTCGGAATACGTCACCGCTTCGGCGTAGGCGAGGGCGGTTTTTTCTTTTTCGGTGAAGTGCGGGCTGTGCTGGAAATGGTCCAAATCGCGCAGCTGGTCTTCGGAGGCGCCGCGCTGGAGGACCGTGGCGGAGTTGATGTCCACGCAGAAGCGGCACCAGTTGATTTGCGAAACCCGCACGGTGATCAGCGCGCGCAACACGGGATCGATGGGCGAGGATTTGCGGTCCAGCGCGCCGTAGAGCGCGGCCACGCCGAGAAACAGTTTTGGAACCCGCGCCCAGATTTTCGCGGGTTCCAATGTTTGCCCGTAGCGTTTTTTCTGCGAGCGGAAGAACCAGCGCAACCACCAGGCGTAATGGGAATCCGGCCGGGGAGCGATGCGGGACATGGGTATTCCTTTCCTGGCGAATCGAGAGTATTCCCAGTATACCGGACCAGCGGGTGCCGTTCAAACCGGCGGGAAGGCCATCACGGTCAGGAGAGGCGCCTTTTCAATTGTATATAATTTATGCCATAATAACGCCTTATTCTGATAAAAAAGCGAGGGACTATCATGGCGCGGAAGGATTCATACCGTTTTTCATTTGGGCCGTGGAACATCCACTCGGGAGCCGACCCGTTCGGCCCGCCGGTCCGGAAGGAAGTGGAGTTCGCGAAAAAAATAAAGGAATACAAAAAGCTGGGTTTCGCAGGGGTACAGTTTCACGATGACGACATCGTGCCCGCCGATTGGGATGTCACGCAGACCAAGCGCGGCGTGGCCAAAGTGAAAAAGATGCTGGAAGGCGAAGGGCTGGCGCCGGAATTCGTCGCGCCCCGCTTGTGGGAAGATCCGCGCACCATCGACGGCGGATTTACTTCCAACAACCGGGCGGAGCGGCAATACGCCATCGACCGGTCCAAGCGGGCGGTGGACATAGCCAACCTCATCGGCACGAAGCTCATCGTCATTTGGCCCGCGCGGGAAGGGACGTACATGCGGGAGGCCAAGGACGCGGCGGCGTCGGTCGGCCGTTTCGTGGAATATTTGAACATCTTGCTGGAACACGATCCGGAGATCCGGATTCTGGGCGAGATGAAACCCAACGAGCCGATGGATCAATCCTATTGTCCGACGGTCGGTCATTTTTTGAGTTTGGCGTACAAGACCATCGATCCGGACCGGGTGGGCGTGTTGATCGAGTCGGCGCATTCCCTGTTGGCGGGCCTGGATCCGTCCGACGACATGGCATTCGCCCTGTGGCACAAGAAATTAGGCAGCGTGCATCTCAACGATCAGAACGGCCTTAAATACGATCAGGACCGCGCGTTCGGATTCGTCAACCTGCGGCGGGCCTTCAATCAGGTGGATGTGCTGGATCAAAACGGTTTCGGGCTGAACGGCGAATACGTCGGCCTGGATGTCAAGGCGTTGCGGACGCAGCCGGACGCGTTGGCCACCACGCATCTGAAAAACAGCATCGAGATGTTCAACATGCTGCTCAAGATCTCGCGCGGCATCGACCGCAAGAAGCTTGACGCGTTCCGGCAGAAGCGGGATTATGAAGGGATGGAAATGTACATCCTGAAGAAGCTCATGAATCTCCGCTGATCTCAAAAGCGAATGCCAGCGAACCACCCGGGGGGCGTGGAGAATCCGCGCCCTTTGGCTTGTCACCCCGCCGGACGCATCCGCACGTTTCCGGGGCGGGGCTTCTGGGGGGAGGCGAATCATGACGGATCAGGCGATTGGATTGTTCCCGGGCGCCGTGGCCTTGCCGCGGTATTCGGAATGTTTTGTGTGCGGGCGGAACAACGCCACCGGATTGGATGTGACGTTTTATTACCGCAACGGGCGGATCGAAGCCGGGTTCACGCCGAAGAAGGAACACGCGGGCTATCGGGATATCGTGCATGGCGGTGTTCTGGCGGCCTTGCTGGACGAGATCATGGGGTGGACGGCGGTGGTATCGCGTCCCGTGATGTGCATGGCGGTGGAAATCGCGGTCCGGTACAAGACTTCCGCGAAGGCGGGGGAGCGGCTGTTGGCGTATGGCGAGCTGGTGGCCGACAAGAAGCGGCTGATACTGGCGCGGGGAGCGATCGAACGCGAAGACGGGACGGTTTTATGCGTGGGCGAAGGGAAATTCATGCCGCTGCCCGACGATGAGCAAAAACGGGTCATCGAGTACGCCGGCTGGGGAACCCGGTTCGATGAGGTGTTTCAGCGGATTCAAGAGTCGCGGCGCCGGGAGGGGTGATCCCCGGCCATCAGGGAATGGGATCTTCTTGGAATTTCTCCGCCCATAATCCTTTATCGACGATAGCGCGTTCGATGAATTCGAGTTCCTCGCGGGTATTGAACCCCATGATGTCGTAATCGTGCGGCATGGCGGAAGGGAAAACGCGATACCCTTGGGAATGGCCCCGCTGCGTCAGATCCTGGACCGCGTCGGTCAAGTACAATTCCCCCTGGGCGTTGTTGGACCGCAGGCGTTCCATGGATTCCAGGAAGGGAGCCGACTTGAAGATATAGGCGGAAATATTGACCCGGTCGCATTGCCGCTCGATGGCTTCTCCACTCAGCCGGCAGGTGGGCGTGATGGGGAAGTCCAATTCGTCTTTCATTTTGGGCAGCCAGCCGTGGATCCGGTTGTCGTGCGGGGAAATAGCGGGGTAGTCGTGCAGGGCTTGCCAAAACGCGGAACCCAGGAGTTTAGCCCACTTTTCCGACCGGTTCCAATACTGCAGGGCGCGATCCAGCAATGCCTGGCAGGGCACGGGATCTTCGGGCCAGTGATAGAAATCGTGCAGGAGCCGGCTCAGGACCAAATCGGGTTTTTCGATGATGGCCAGAATCCGGCCGCCTTCGTCTTTCACCACGCGGCCGGAATCGGGCCAGGCCGTTTTGGAAGCGGTGGAGATAGTCAAGTCCGCCTGCCGGGCGGCATGATCCCGGAGCAGGCATTGGAATCCGCGGGGCGTGATGAACTTGTCGCCCATGACCACCAGCACATCCCCTGTATAGCGTTGGAGACGCAGGTAGCGGGCGGCCAGGCGCGCGGCATGGCCGGTGCCGAGTTGCTCTTCTTGATACAAGAAGGTCATCCCCGGGGTATCGGAGCCCACGCAGGCCAATACGTCTTGGTACCCGATGCCCACGATGAGAATGAAATGCGCCAGGCCGAAGGAGCGGTAGGTTTCGATCGCGCGCAACAAGGCGGGACGGCCCAGGATAGGGCAGAGGGCCTTTTGGCGCACTCCGCTGGCCATGCGGGTTCCCTTGCCGCCGGCCAGGATCACGGCCACGGGGTGTTCCAGGCGGGACGGGATGGGGCGGCGGGGAAGCGAGGTGATCACCCGGCGTTGTTCTTCCGGGGTGGCGGGATCTGCCGGCAAGGAATCCCCGGATGACGGGCGTTCAACCGATTCCGGTTGGCGTGGGAGCGTCTGGCCGGTTTTTTCAAGCCATTCCGGGTACAAGGCGCGGAGGAATTCTTCCACGGTGGCGGAGGAGCATTCAGGTGGAGAAGGATTCAATGGGTTGAACTCCGGGATTGAGGTTGGAGCGAACGCGGATCACCCTTTTCCAGGCGGGGAGAGTTTGGGCCCGGGGAGGGTGGACGCTTTCGGCGTGGATTTGGCTTTGGGCATGATGATGACGGTTTCTTCGTTGCCGCCTTTGGTTTCCAAGCGCACGGGAACGCGTTTGCCGTTTTCTACTTTGAATTGGATGTCCACCCGTTCGGCCTTGG
This sequence comes from Candidatus Omnitrophota bacterium, assembly GCA_013177805.1. Classification (GTDB taxonomy): domain Bacteria; phylum Hinthialibacterota; class Hinthialibacteria; order Hinthialibacterales; family Hinthialibacteraceae; genus JABLXU01. The sequence goes on along the minus strand of JABLXU010000017.1, from coordinate 76,574 downwards.
TTTTATAGATGGTGCCATTGGCCAGGGTGTAATGCACCGTGGCGGGATTGGCCTTCGTTCCGAACAACGTCATCAGGTTATTGGCCGCGGTGAACTGGATTTTCACCGGGCCGTAGAGCGATTCGTTATCCCACGCGATTTTTCCCTCGCCCTCCAGCGTGAAATCCTCCACCTGGTAGGTGAAAGTGATTTTCCGGGCGGAAAAGCGGGTGACCTGGGTCCCTTGTTCGATGAGGGCGGTGGCCACGGCGGCGCCTTCGGCGGGAGTGGCGATGACCGTGGGGGAATCGGACATGAGATTTTCGATGGAGTGATTCGAATTCTCAAAAGTGACCTTCGTTCCGCTGGGGGTAATGAATTCCTGCGCCCCGGGAGTGGAGGGCATCCCTCCGATCCAGAGGGCCGCCGCCAGGGCCGGGAAGAGAACCGCGCGATACGAACGCTTCATGGTTTTGTGTGCACCTCATCCGAGAGCGCTGTTTTCAAAGCCGGATTGATTTTCGGGACTTTGGAAATCAAATCCAGTTTCTGGGTGAACGGATTGTAATACATCTGTTTGAGCCGGCTGCTCACTTTTTCTCCCTTGAAGTGGAACGGATCGGGAAAAACAAACAACCGGTTCTCATTGTCAAATAGCATGCGTTCGGAGTCAACCCGGTTGCTCTGAAAGGCCGCCTGGGCCTGGCCCCGCAAATCCAGGTATTGGAAAGCGGACGGCAAGGCGGAGGCGCCGGTGTGCGACTTGAATTCGCCCGCCGCGGCGGTGGCTGAAAACACGATGCCTTTTCCGGGATCTTTCCATTGAATGTGGGGGTGGTCGATATACAGAATTCCCTTTTCCCCGTCAAACAGGGCCCGGGGCGCGTCCAATGCGATGCCGGCCGAGTCCGCGTGATTCTGATTGAACACAATTCCGTGAAATTCGATGTTGCCGAATTTCGATTCAAAAGGCAGGGGCGGTGTTTCTTCCACGGGCACCGTGTCGATCCAGAGGGAGACCCCGGCGGTCCAAATCCAGAAGGCCACCGGCCACAGCAAGCTTTTGACCCGCTGGCGGTCCAGGAACCGGACGAAGAGAGGATAGAAGCGGGATGGATTCATCAAGCCGGTTGCCGTGATTTCCCCGGGGCGTCAATCGCTGCCCGGTGAGATACGTTCATGGTACTCCAAGGCGGCCCGGATGAAAGCCTTGAAGAGCGGATGGGGGGCGCGCGGCCGGGATTTCAATTCGGGATGGAACTGGCAGCCGAGAAACCAGGGGTGGTCTTTTAGTTCCACGATTTCCACGAGGTGGCCATCGGGAGAGGTTCCGCTGACGATGAAGCCGGACGTTTCGAAGGTTTCGCGGTAGAGGTTGTTGAATTCCCAGCGGTGGCGATGGCGTTCGAACACTTCCTCCCGGCCATAGGCTTCGCGGGCTTTGGTTCCTTTTTTTAACAGGCAGGGATAGGCGCCCAAGCGCATGGTTCCGCCCTTGTCCACCACTTTTCGTTGCTCGTCCATGAGGCTGATGACCGGATGGGCCGTGTCGGGATCGAACTCGGTGCTGGAGGCGGCCGGCATGTTCAAGCAATGGCGGGCGAATTCGATCACGCTGCATTGCATGCCCAGGCAGACGCCGAAGAAGGGAATGCGCCGTTCCCTCGCGTAGCGCACGGCTTCGATTTTTCCTTCGATGCCGCGTTTGCCGAATCCCCAGGGGACGAGGATGCCGTCCAAACCGGCCAGCAATTCCGCGGCGCCTTTTTTTTCCACTTCTTCGGCGTGGATCGGGCAGATTTCCACGCCCGCCCGGTTGGCGAGGCCGCCGTGGATGATCGCGTCATAGAGGGACCGGTAGGCGTCTTGGAGGCGGATGTATTTGCCGACCACTCCGATCTTCACCGGTCCGCGGGGTGGATTTTTAATCATGGCAACGATTTTTTTCCACTCCCGCATGTCGGGTTCGCCGCCGTTGAGGCCGAAATGTTGGACCACCAGATCATCGAGTCCTTCCTCCCGGTAGGCCAAGGGGATTTCGTAGATGGTGGTTTGGATGTCGCGGGCGCTGACCACCGCTTGCGGCGGGATGTTGCAAAAGAGCGCGATTTTTTCTTTCATTTCCCGCGTCAAGGGGACGGAGGTGCGGCAGAGGAGAATGGAAGGCTGGATGCCGATTTCCCGCAGTTTGTTGACGCTGTGCTGGGTGGGTTTGGTTTTCACTTCGCCGGCCACGCTGATCAAGGGGACGAGGGTGAGGTGGATGAACAGCACCCGGTTTGGGCCCAGTTCCCATCCGATTTGCCGGATGGCTTCGAGGAACGGATAGCCTTCGATGTCGCCCACCGTGCCGCCGATTTCGCAGATTTGGAAGTCGGGCTTGCTGTCTTCGGAGACTTCGGCCACGCGGCGCTTGATCTCATCGGTGATATGCGGGATGAGTTGGACGGTTTTGCCCAGATAGCCGCCTTTGCGTTCGCGTTTGATCACCGCGTCATAAATCTGTCCGGTGGACACGCTGCACTTGCGGGTGATGGGGGCGTGAGTGAAGCGTTCGTAGTACCCGAGATCCAGATCGGTTTCGGCCCCGTCCTCGGTCACGTACACTTCGCCGTGCTGATAGGGGCTCATGGTGCCGGGATCCACGTTGATGTAAGGGTCCAATTTTTGCAGGGTCACTGAGTATCCCCGGGCTTCCAGCAGGCATCCCGTGGAGGCGCACGCCACGCCTTTCCCGAGTGAAGAACAGACTCCGCCCGTGACAAAGATGAAACGTGTTGATGGGTTCAAAGGGATTCTCTCTTTCGCAAAACGCCGGTGGCGAGTACTCTTCATATCTCCGTTCGGGTTCCGGCGGTGTGGGCGGGGAAAACCTTGTTCCCGGCCGACGACCGGTTTCACAGATTCATCCATTCCCCGAAGGTATCGTCAAGGAGCCTGCCCTGGGAAATCCACGAAGATCCAAGGCGGCATGAGGGCCAACCGCTGGTTCCTTCTCTCAGGTTAAGAGCCGCCCTGGAAGATGTCAAGTCAAAATTACGGGAAAGTCGTAAAGGATTTAGTCCGTTGATTATTATGGGGCTAGAGCATTGGGAATTACATATTGTGTCATTTTTAATGGGGGAGGCGGATCTTCAGCGAGGGCGGGTTCTCAATTATTCTCATTGAATCCTGCCCGGATGTCCGGGTTTGTCTCAATATTTGGATGGAGCGGGCTATGGAGAAAAAACCCTGTAAGGGAACCGCCCAGGAGGGGATATAGTCAAGTACAAAGGAAAGTGCCGGGGGAAAGCCGCGTTCTGAGGTTGGGAACCGCCACTGGAAGAAAGAAGGAGGGGAAAGCCAAAAGGCCGGGGAAAGCCTTGCCGGTGTGCAACTTGACACTTTTCTTCTGTACATTATATATTTACGATCAGTGTGTCATCGGGTAACGGGGTGAAATACAAGGAGTCAGGCGGATTGTTTTCTGGAGGGAGAGGCGCAAGCAGGAATTATTGATTATTTTTATTATTTTTTTGTCCGGACCGGGGTCCTCCCGGCCGGATTGGGTCATACGAGTTATAATCAGAGGCAAGCGCGAAGGTTGGAACCGGAATTCTTCCGCGTTGAGGGATCGGAGGAGGGGAATCCCGGGATGGAGGGCCGGCCTTCCCTGTCTGGGCGGTCAAATCGTATCCATCGGCAAATAACTATCCTACTTCCCGGAAGGGGGAAGGATTGTTCATGAGGAGCAATATGAAAATCGCGTGCGGACAGTTTCCATCGTATTTCGTGATCGGTATCATCGGCCTTCTGGCGTTTTCAGGTTCCGGCGGGATGATGACCTATGCGCAGGAGGCGGAGGTGATTCCCGTGGGCATCGCTCCACTCTCCTCCCGTGTGGCGTTGCTGGAGTTTCCCCTTTCCGTCTATCCCTTCAATGAACCGAACAAACCTCCCCAGATCCGTTTCCAGGAGTTGGCGGAGTTGAAAGTGACGTTTGAAGACCGGACGGTGGGACGCGCCGGGTTGAACGTGAATGAGGATTTTCTGCCCTTGTCGGCCTCGGCCTTGTCCAGCGGGCTGGCGCTCTTCAAGGAAAGCGGCGCGATGCGGGGATTCAACTACGCGGTGGGAGACCAAAGCAGCGATTTGCCCATAGATCTGCTGGTCCGGCCGGTGGTGGAAGCCGACCCCTTGGTGGAAGGGAAGTTCACGGTAACGTTCACGCCCCGCCCGGGCAGTCCGTATGTCCAATTGCCCTATTTCAAGGATCAGTTCGCGGACTTTTACGTCGTAGCGCGGACCAGCCTGGATCTGTTGCATGGCGACCGCTTTGAGGTGAGTATTCCCGCCAATGGGATCAAGATCCGCGATTTGCGCCAGACCCTCCCCCGCGACACATTGTACGATGACCGCTTTCCGGGACCGGCGTTCGCTGACATGAACGTGGAATTCACCAAACCGGCGATCTTTGAGGGCGATATCGTGCAAATCGCCAGCGTGGTCTCGGATATGGACAACTCCAACCGGATCGACGCCAGTTCCGAACCGACCGCCGTATTGGGGATTGATTTGATCGGGCGTGCGGATCAGGAATATTTCTTACAGGAATTGCGGGTGAACTGGATCGGCATCAACCTGGGCGCCGTGGCGCGGTTGATGGCCAACCTGACTCAGCCGTTGTACCGGGGCGCGCGCACGGCGGGTGTGGAGGCCATGCTGCAGACCGGGATGATCGATCAATCCAGCCAGTTTCCTACGTTCTTTTACAGTCCTTGGTTTTACAATGTCCCGGTGGATTTCGAAACCGGCGAATTGTTGACGACCCTGGCGCCGGGAGACGGGGAGACCGTTATGCCCCTGACCATGCCGCTTGACCTGTACGGTTTTCCCCGGGTGGCCTTCATGATCGGCGCGGACAATCCGACCAGCCATATAACCAGTTATGTGCCGTACGGGCCGCGGCCGCCCTACGCGGACGGCGTGACGCCCCGTGTCGTTTCCCAAGATATTTTTCAAGCATTGCGGGCCGACGCGGCGGGAGGGGTTTTCTTGTACCGGGAGTTGGGGGGAACACGGGGCAAATACGACGCGGGCGTGGACCGGTTGATCAACCTGGATGCGAGCAAGTTCACCGTGGAGTCTTTTGAAATTTCACCGGAGGCGGCCAGAGATCCTTCTTCGCCGCTGAATCATATTTTGAAACGATTGTTGCCCGGCCAGGTGGGTGGGCAGGCCGGCAAGGAATTCATGCCGTTCTTGCTTGGCGACGATAACTTGGCGACGATGTTGATGGGTGTGCTGGAGCTGCCCGACCCGGCGAAAGCGCCGCGGCCTCCCTTGGGATCCCTGGAATGCATCATGGATCCGGATTGCTATTTCTTCGATTTGATCATCAACATCCTGCGGCCCTACCTGGGATTGACGGAGGGCCAGCTCCGGTATTTGTACGATTACACGGAAGGGAATGGCCGGACGAACTCGGAAGACTTGTTTGATTTTCAGTTGGTGCAAGGCTTCACGTTCGTGTTGCCCGTAGCCAAAAACAACGCCATCAGCGACCTGCTCGCGCCGACTGACCGTACCGGCACCAACGCCGGGCCGGAAATCTATCTTGCCATCCGGACCAGCGACGAATTACGGAATCTGGATTCATTTATTCCTTTCATCGGCCCCAACGATATCACCATAGGCACCAACTTGAATCAGTTCACCAAAGGCAACATGGATGCCGTGCAGTTGTTGAAATCGGTATCCAGTATCGGATATAGCCGTCCCAATACCTCCAGCACTTCTCCGATGATCGGCCGGCCCCGGCCGCGTTTCCAGTTCCGGGATCTGACCCTGCCGGGCGAAGGACCCTTTGCCTCCAACGATAATGTCCTGTTCGACCGGTCGCAGAATTCGCCCCCCAAAGCCGTGATCGGGATCGACGTTCAGGATCTGGGCCAGAATGCCAACCTGGTGGACAACCTGGAGACGATCGAGTTCAACCTGTTTGACACGTTCTTTTCCGAGAACACGGTGTTGGGGGAAATCCAGGTGGACTTTTTGCCGGCGCCCCAAAGCCTGGTCTTCAATTCCCTGGTGCTCAGCGCCATTCCGCTTGAGCTGGGCGTGGACAATCAATTCTTCCGGCTGGTTTCCTCGCATTCCGTGGCCTTGTATTTCGATGACGACACGCCGAACGGGAACGGATACGATGACGACGGCGATGGATTGGTCGATGAAGAGCTTTACAACCTGCAGGACGATGACGGTGACGGTCTGATCGACGAGGACCTGGGAGACGGGACCCCGGTGGGTGTGAACGGGGTATTTGACACGATGGACCGGTTCTATCCCACCTACACGGACAATTTTGGCAGCACGTCGGTGTTTCAGCAGGCGGTGTATGTGTTTGAGCCGAACAGCCAAACCAAATACCAGAATTTCATCAATGCCATCCAACCCGCCAACCAGCCTTTCAACTTGGTGGCCGGCGGATTGCTTCCTCTGAACGTGGGCGAGGGCAGCTGGTTCGCGGAACTGGATATGCGGGCGCTGGGATATACCTCGTGGCAGACAGTGCGCAACCAGATGTTTCCCCCCACCGGCGGCCGGTTCTTTTCCGGATCGACGTACAATGTTGGGATGATCTCCTCGCCTCTCGAGACCCGGACGGGCCTCATTGACCTCATTCCGATGATCCGCGCGCGGGGCGGGGATTTCAGTGATTTTCCGTATTATCCCGATGATTTGTTCGTGGTGGATCCGGCCGCTCCGACGGGGCCCAAGATCTGGATGCTGGTCTTGACATCGCAGAGCGACACGGACGTGCCGGTGCTTCCCGATCCCAATGGCGACGTGCGGGCGAGTTGGGCCTTATCCCTGGCGTCGGCCATGCGCGTGCCCAACCCGGCGATGGGATTCGTGCGGGTAGGGCATACGCCCATGGTTGTCAATGTGCCAGGGACCAATGCGCAGAATCCCCAGGGCGACAACATGGCGCCTTCGCCGAACTATCATCAGTTCGGTTTTGACGTGCAGACCGCCGACCTCAACGCCATCAACCAGTTCGTCACCGATCTTGTGAACACGTTGAACGATGCGTACACCAACGCGCGTCAGGCCGTCGCGGACTTCAATCAGGCCGTGGCGGACGCGGAAGCCAATGCCGATCCGGAGGCCGGTCCGGAATATCCGGAATTGCCGGAACCGGCGGAAATTAACATTACTCATCCGTACAGCGGCTTGCAGATGCAGGATTTTGTGCAGACCAACAACGGGATTTACACGGCCAACTATATGTATCAAATTCAGTTGCCGGATGAGAATTTCGGACCGCTCGCGGGCGATGACTTCTATATCGTTCTGCGTTCGTCGCCCGATGCCGTGGTGGGGGATACGTTCCGAGTCCGCATCCGTTCCGGGCAGCGCAACGCCTTTGTCACCACCACCGATCCTACCACGGGGCAGGTCACCCGGGTCCCCTCGCCCGAAGGCGGCATTTCCTATCATTCCTTTTTGGAAACCGATTATTCCGCCGGCGGCGAATCGTTCCGCAACTTGAGCAAAAACCAGCTCACCACAAGCGAGATCGTGGTGCGGAGCCAAAATGTTCCGCCGACTATCCGGTTTACGTCGCCGGGACCGGGTTTGAATTTGGCCTCCAGCGATTTCCAGTTTGAAATTCAATTTACGGCAGACGACCCGGACAGCGTCGCGGAGATCCGGTTGTATGTGGATACCGATTCGCGGGGATTTGATGGTTCCTTCATTCCCGGCGCGATTCTCCGGGAAGGCATTGATACGGGCTTCACGCTGAACTTGCGGGATGACATCCCCGATTTCGATCCGACGAAGGAATACTTTGTCTACGCGCGGATCGATGACGGGGTGAATCCGCCGGTTTATGTGTACGCGGACGGTTCCATCAAGACCGTGGCCTCGCCCGACATCGGCGGCGGCGGGACCGGCGGCGGGACCGGTGGTATTGTGGTCACCGGGGATCTGCAAAATCCCCTGGACTACGTCAAATTGTCGAACGATGGCCGGGTGTTCAGTCTCGGCGACGCGCCCACATTCTCCAGCATCGAGTCTATCACCCGGGTGGTGGATATGGAGATCAATTCCACCTTTTCGGGATTGATCATGGTGCAAGTGGACGGCAATGTGCTGGGCACCGGGGATTTGGGTGTGTTCCGGACCAACCTTCAGCCGAACGGGGAGTTGCTCTTCCCGCAGTCGCAGATCGCTTTTTACCGGAATTCGCTTACCGGCGGAGAATTGATCCTTGAAGCGACGGAGAGCCAGATCCGGATCGAATCCGCCCGGGATGTGGAGGTGGATTGGACGCGGGGCGCCATATATGTCTTGGACGGGGACGGGGACATGCTGTATCTCGGCAACGCCAACACCAACCTGCGTCCGCAACCCATGGGAATTGACCTTTACCGGGATATGGAATTGACGCCTGATGGCAACCAGCTCTATTTCCTGACCGGTAATGGCCTATTCAGTGTGTCCGGCGGATCGTCCGTGGGATCTTGGAGCAACCTGGTGGAAGGCGATGTGTACCGGGATATGAGCCTCGTGATCCAGGGCAACACGGTTTCGAACGTCGTGATCACTGATGAGAACGGCAATATCACCGTGGTGGGGAGCGGCGCCATCAAGAGCCGCCTGGAAGCCTTAAAGCCTCCCGCTTCCATTGCTCCCGGCACGGTCCGGCAAGTGAAGTTGTTCCCGGGCGACACGACCATGCTCATGCTGGTTCAAGGCAGCGGCCAGGTGACGGTACTGGGCGGGACCGATCCCTTGCTCCCGCGGGATGGCATTGTCTTCGCCGATCAGGCCGGCCTGGAGGATGATCAGATCGTCGATACGGAAACGACGTCCATCAATTTGCAGTCCATCGTGGAGGCCGTGCGGTCGATCATCGACAGTTTCAACGGTGAAAACACCGCCAAGATCATGGCGATGGTCTCCCCGGCGTACAAAGATCCGACGGGGGCCAACGCCGCCGGATTGGAGCAATCGCTCCGGCAGTTCTTCGATTTTTATGAAGTGGAGAGCTTCAGCGAATCGCGGGCCGTGCCGAATCACTTCACGATTTCCAACCAGGGGAACATCATCACGGCGCAAGTGATGATGGATCTGGCGGTGAACTGCCCGGGATTGGAATATTTCGTTCCGCAAGTTGATGCCTCTGCGGTCGGCGGGGAAACGATCGGCCGGATGTTGTTCTCGGAATCGGGAATTCCTTTTGATCAAACCCTGCGCATCCGGGAAGTGGCGGACGGACGCGGGTGGGTGGTGGATATCTGGGAGATCCGGAATTTCGGCCGCCGGACGTTTGAGTTGATCAATACCCAGGATGTGCAGTATGATGACATCAATTACCTGACCCGGTTGCCCAATAACTTCCGGACGGCGATTTATCCGGTGATGAATGAACAACTGGATCCGCCCATCTCGGTCTTCTTGGATGTGGATGAAGCGAATCCCTTGGCGCCCTATAATGTCTTGTTGGTGATTCGGGAAAATTCGCTCCGCCGGAATGTTTCCCCGCCCGCGTTTGAATTTTCCTTGTATGATGGAACGGTCCAGCTGGGAGTGCCGCAGTTCGACCGGGTCAATTTCCGGTTCCAGCGGGACGCGAGCGGGAAGATCGAATTGATCAGCATGAAGTTGCGGCAGGTGATGTCCCAAAACGACTCGCAGTTCCTTCAGGGGCTGGACCAGCCCCAGCAATTGCCCCTGGCCAGTCTGGATGGCACGCAGGTGCAGTATCCGTTTGGATTCAAGTTCTCGTCGCGGGGCACGTATTTCACCGTGTTCCGGGGTGACGCGGACTTTGTGTTCTTGGACGCGGGTACCGTGCAGGTGACCAACCAGTTGGGTGGGATCATGATGCTGCCGGAAAACACGGATATTTATGCCATCAATCCCATCCAGTATGTGAACCAGAACATTTCGCGGGCCACGGTGATTTCGAATCCGTATGATCCGGCGACTCAGACAGGCGGGACGGGAGTGTCCTTGCCGGGGCTGTCCGCTTCTCTGGTGGCGGGGCGGTCGTATTTTGTCATAACCAGCGATGGGAAGCGGTACGGTTTCTTCCAGATCCCGCCCGAGGTGAACTTGACCCAGCAGGGGACCTTCATCAGCGTTCCCTTTGATTACCGGTATGAGGATACGTTTGTCCTGCCCGTGAACTTCTAGGCGGGACGAGGGGATTTTTCACGCGGTAACGGCACTCTGGGCGGAAGGGTGCCGTTACTTTTTGTGGAAAAACGACGTTGAAGGTAGACGAGGGGTTCAGGGGAATGGCATAAGGATGTAGGCCAAGGGATGGCCCAGGGGGATTGACCCCGGGTTAAAACCCTGGGTTCCTGGGCTAGTTAAAGTGTTACCCGATGAGAAAGGAATTCCCTCGCTCAGGGCTCTCTCCCAGAGGGAGAGGGAAAACAGAAGTGAGAAGGTATTCGGTGTGATGGAGTGCGCGCTTCGCGCCAACCCATCCTATGGGGGGGCCGGAGCGTGGTGATGCAGGGACTATTCCCGGCAAATTCTACATGATAAACTAAAACAAGCCGAAACGCGCAGTGGGAGTGAAGCGGGCCCGGCGGTTTCCATAGGGAAGAAGAATATGCGGACCTTTGTGGTTTTGTTTACGTGTGTGTTGGTGATTGGGATTGTGGTCTTCGCGGTGCTTCAGGCCCCGCAGCCCAAAAAGGTGGAAATCGCGGTGAACCGGATCGACCCGGCCCGCCAGCCTTTGCCGGTATTGCAGAGCGATCCCGCCGCCGAACATGTTCTGGACCTGTTTCCGGAAGGAGTGGAGCCGACGCCCGGGGCGGGAGTGGCCAGTCATCCGGGGGAAGCGAGCGGAGCGGAAGCGGCAACCCAGCCCGCCCGGGTGATCCCGGATATGGAGAGGGACATCAACCGTCTGATGGCGTTGATCGAGGATTGGGTGTACGTCGAATTTTCTCAAATTGGGGACAGCAACAAGACCGGAACGATTCATAAGACCCGGGACAACACGTTTTTCAATGTCTTTGAAGGTCAAACCCTCGAAAACGGCATTCAGGTCAATCAATTGACCGGTGACGCGGTGATCCTGCGGTTGGGGGAGGCCACGTTTCCCTTGCGGCTGGCCCTGGTCCCAAAATTTTTCGATGAAGTGAAGGAGAATCCGCGTCCCTTGACGCCGGCGGAGCAGGAAGAGGCCTACAATTACTACATGCGGCGGTGGGGGGACAAGTTTGAAAAATTCAGCGAGAACTACAAGCCTCCCTATGGAACCCAGATGCCCCAGCAGGTGACGCAACAAGATCAAGAACAAGGCCTGAAAGAGTACCAGGAGAGGTTTGGCAACCAATTCATGAAAGAAACTCAGCAGTACAACCAAGGGTATCCCCAAACCCAGGAGCAACGGGACGCCTACAAACGGTATTGGGAGAAATTCCATCCCGGCAAGCCGATGCCGGATTTCGATCAGTTGTTCACCCCGCAGCCGCAAGTAGGTCCCGGCGCCCGGATAGTGCCGAATAACGCCAATTCCAATACCAAGTCGCAGTAATTTCTAGCCGTCAATCTATTTATCAATCCCCCCGAGGATCGTTACGAATGAAAAGCGTAAATCCATTACTCCTGATGGCCGGGGTGGCGATGCTGGCCGCCGCTTGCGGCGGGCAGCCGCCGCTCGAGACGGCCGCAACGCCCTCACCCACGCAAACGGCCTCTGCCGGAACCGTTCCGCCGGTGGAAGTCCCCGTTACTCCGGTCCCGTCCGCGGATCCGGTGGCCGTGGAATGGGACGGCGGCCGGATCACCTTGTCGCAGATCGACAACATCCTGGGGCCGCGGATGGCGCAAATCATCGAATACGCATCGGGTACGGCCCGGCTGGAAGAGATTTTGGCCGCCGAACGGCGGAAGACGCTGGATGTGTTGTTGGAAAACTACCTCCTGATCCAAGAGGCCAACGCCCGCCATCTGAGTGTCACTCCCGCCCGGCAGGATGAACTAGTCCGGGGATTCCGGGGAAGGTATGAGACGGCGGAGGAATACGAGAACGCATTGCGGCAAGCGGGACAATCGGAAGCGGGACTGACTCAAATCTTATCGAACATCGAGTTAGGCCGGCTGTGCATCGAGGATGAACAAAAAAAGATCAAGGAAAGCATCACTCCGGAAGCCATGCGGGAGTTTTACGATCAGCACACAGAGGAATACTGCACGCAGCCGGGGTATTCGAAGGTGAATTGGGTGGTGATCCAGGCCGGGGAAAAGAGAACCTTGGAGGAAGCGGAAAGTGTCGCGCGCCGTTTGCACGCGGAGGTGAAAGAGAAGCTGGCCGGCCTGATCGGTGATGTAACCGCCCAGCGCAAGGTATTGCAAGAGTATGCCAAAGAGTATTCGGATGATTTCAGCGGGAAGTACAACTACGGATACCTCTTTTTGTACCACAAGGATCCCTGGTGGAGCCAATATACGCAGGCGTTCCGGGATCAGGTCATGAAATGCGAGGTGGGGGATTTGTCGGAGGTGGTACCGGTTCTGGAGAACCGGTTTGGTTTTTTCCTGGTCTTTGAAAAAGCCCTTTCCGTGGTCCAACCCTTTGAATCCGAACCTATCCAGAGTATTCTCCCGAATCTGATGTTGAAATTGAGGATGGACGACTGGCGGGAAAACTTGAAGAAAAAATACAACGTGAAACTGGACGAGGCGGTTCTCAAGCGCCCGCGGAGCGTACCGTCCACGCCCCTGCAGCCCTAGGTTCGGCCTTCGGGCGCAGAAAACCCAACAGCAGAAAACCCAACGATGGTTCCCTGCGGGGATGGCCGTCATTTCGGAAGAGGGGGGCGGAATCGGAGGAGGGTGACCTTCCACGCCCGTAAAGCGGTCCGTGTGGAAGCCACCGGGGGGAGACGCACGAGACAACAAGGAACCGGTGATGATCGAAGAGAAAGAAATCAGCTTATCATCCATTTTGTATGTTATTTGGGACCGGGGCAAGCGGATTTCCTTGTTCACGGGTCTTTGCATGGTGGTGGCGGCGGTCTCGACGTTGCTCATCCCCAACCGGTATATGTCGGAAGCCACCTTGTGTGTGTTGAAATCCAAGTTGGGGGAGCACACCATGCAGAATCCCGCTATACCCATGCGGTCGTTCGAGATGTTGTTCACGGCGGACGAGGTGTTGATGGAGGTCATGGACCGGTGCGGATTGCGCAATCCGCCCTATAACATGAAATACCCCGGGACGTTGCGCAGCCGGTTGTTGGTTTCCTATATCTATGACACGTCGATCATCAAGGTGGCGGCCATGCTGGAGGACGCGGAAAAGGCGGCGGAAGTCGTCAACACCTTGGCCCAGGTGGCCATCGAAAAAAACAAGGAGTTGATCGAAAAAGAAAAGCAATCCAGTTCCCATCAAATCGCATTGGAAATCGAAAAGATCAAGACGCAGGTCGAACAATTCCGTAAAGAATATGAAACTACCGCCCGGAAAAATCTAAAACCGTTCCTGATAATCCAACTGACCAGCCTCGACACCATCTATTCCACCCTGGAGCAGCAGATCGACACCTTGGATCATTCGATCGTGGAGCAAAAGGAACGATTGGCGCAGATGGAGCGGATATTTTCCGCCACGGATTCCGCCCTGCAACCCAAGATCCGGACGGAGCGCTCGGTATTCAGCGACAATCTTTCCTTTGAAACCATCCGGCAGACTCTGGGTTCAGACGCGAACCTGACGGACCTGAAGGGGATTACGTTTTACGACGAGGCCGTTAATCCTTCCTATTTCTCCTTGCAGCAGGAATACGAGAAGTTGAAGGCCGATTTGCCCTCGCTGGAGGCCAAACGCCAAAGCATGGCGGACCGGATTGCCAGTGTGAGCGAGCAGATTGTCATCATGCAAAACCGGCTGTTTGAAGCCGATTTGGATGAAATGATCAAAAAAGCCGAGTTAGACCGGGCATTGGAAATCTATTCTGGAATCGACAAGCAGGCCGGTTGGGCGGGCACCACGGTCACCACCGAAAGGCAGGACTTGGTGCTGTGGATCAAGGCGGTTCCCAATTTGAAAAAAGTGTATCCCTCCCGTTCGATCATGGTGGCCGTATCGGGGATGATGGCGTTTTTGCTCGCGTTTCTCTTCTACCTGCTGGTGGACCTTTATGGGTTGATGAAAGAGCGGACCGTGTAGGGGCCGTAGGGTGTATTTTTCTAATCTTTTTGCCCTTCTTCTTTTTGCCCTCCGTTGATGTGATTCACCAAAAATTCCTGGATGGCCTGGGCGGCGCGGAGGGAGGCCGGGGTAGGTCCCATTTTTTGCCGCACGCGGGCCAGGTCTTGTTTCATTTCCTCGTAGCGGGCGGGGGAGGAGAGGAGTTCGTCCGCGTGGCGCGCCAAGGCTTCCGGCTGACATTGTTCCTGAACAAATTCCGCGCAGATTCCTTTTTGGGCGATGAGGTTGACCATGCCGATATAGGGGACGCGGACTAACCGCCGGCCGATGAACATGTTCATCCGCCCAGTCCGGTAGACCACGGCCATGGGCAGGCCGAGCAAGGCGTTTTCCACCGTGGCGGTCCCTGAGGCGGTCCAGGCGAAAGTCAAGGTCCGGCGGAGTTGGTATTGGGGATCCCGATGGACTTCAATCCAGGATGGGAGGCGGAACGCCTGGAGAATGGATTCGTCCAAGGTATCCGCGAGGGGCAGGAAAAAGCGGCATTCGGGCCGGCGTTCCCGAAGGCGGACCGCCGCGCGCAACAGCGTGGGCAGGATATGGCGCAATTCATTCCGGCGGCTGCCGGGCAATAAACCGATCCGGGGATTCCGCAGGACGTCCGCCGGAATCATGCCGGATGGTTCCGGTGGAGGAATCCGTTCGATTAAGGGATGGCCCACATAGGTGGTGGGAATTTTATGCTTTTGGAAAAACGGTTCTTCGAAGGGAAAGATCACGTACAGATGATCGATTACCTGGCGCATGGTTTCCGCCCGGTTTTCGCGCCAGGCCCACACCTGGGGGGCGATGAAGTAGAGCACCGGGATGCCCAGGCGGCGGGCGTCTTTCGCCAGGCGAAGATGAAATCCCGGGAAGTCGACCAGCAGCACGGCGTCCGGCCGGCGTTCTTTCCAGGATTGAATCGCTTGCCGGCGGATTTGGAATACTTGGGGAAGGTGTTTGATCACTTCCACGAAGCCAATCAAGGCCAAACGGGGGAGTGGATAGAGGATTTCGACTCCGGCCGCTTTCATTTTCTCACCCCCAAATCCAAAGAGATGGATTCCCGGGAGCATGTGATGCAACTCGGCGCAAAGGCGGGACGAGTGCAGATCCGCCGATTCTTCTCCGGCCGAAATGAAGAGATTCCAGGATTTGGACATGAGCAGTTTACTCCCAATGGAAGGGCGGATTGTCTCCTTGCCGCCGGGCTTCCAGAATGGCGAGGTTTTTCACGGCCACAGTGTAACCGGGATCAATGGCCAAGGCATCGTTGAAATCATGTTGCGCCTGGTCGAAATTTCCTCCCAGGCCGCGCACGACGCCCCGCTGGGTATACACCATGGGCCGCCACGCGGGTTGCAACACCAACAGGTCCGTAAGCAGCTGGTCGAAAAAGGCGAGAAATTCCCGCGTATGTTTCCCGTAGCGGATGGCCATTCGCCCGAGGTGGTACGAATGCGTTTTCCATCCAAATTCCAGGCTGCAGATGTAAGAAGCATACATCCACGGTTCGGGAAAGCGGGGCTCGATAAGAGCCGCGGCGGTCATATCCTTCAGCGCGGCTTCATACCGGCCCTGGCGCAAAAGATAGTAGCCTCTTTCGTAGTACACAATCCAGGTGAAGCGGTCCCAGGTCCGATACGAGGATAAATCAGCGGATTGGACCGCACCGGGGGTACGGAGCGCGGCGACCACGCCAATGCCGTTTAATCCTATTAACAGACCGAGCAGCCCGGCGGTCCCGGCGATCCGGGTTTTTTGGATGAAACGGGGACTCAGCCAGAGAACCGCCGCCAGCAGGCCGGTCACCAGCATCCATCCCCCCAGGCGGGCCGGGGTATGAGCGCCCCATTCGGGGAATCTCACCAGCCCTGCCAGCCCCGGAAGGAGGCCTTGGGGGACCGCCCGCAGGATTTCCGTCCAGGGTTGATAGTGATCCAGTTGGATCGTCCCTCCGACTTCGGCTAACCAAAGCGCCAGTGTCCATCCCGCGGCCAGGGAGGCCACGGCTTTCAACCATGTTTTGGGGATGCGCTCAAAAAGCGCGGCCAATCCCAGAATGAACAGGGGGGTGCAGCCCACCATCCGCCGGTTGCCGAATGATCCGCCCGACCACCACGCCAGATTGCAGGAATAGATATAGATCTGCAACAAAACCGGCACGAGGATGGGAAGCCAGCGCCGTGACAGGCCCAAGCCCAGCAGTCCGATTCCGAAGAGCGGGGACCAGGAGATCATTCCGTGAAAATCGGAGAACAGCATGTTGTAAAGTTCCGGGTGGGTCCAAAAGACATCCTCGCTGCGGGGGATCGCCAGCCAGGAACCGTAAAGCGTTTTCCAGACCAGCAATTGCGGGAAAAAAGCCAGGCAAGCGCCCGCCGCCAGGATGAAGTATCCGCTGGGAGAAGGGCCGCGCGGAATGGTGGCGTTTTCCGTGGCCTTGCGGAAAATCCAGCGGTCCACAACCGGCGTGAGCAGAAAGAGGAAATTATGCGGGCGGACGAGGCCGGCCAGGCCGATGGCGCATCCGGCCAGGAACAGGAGACGTGGTGAGGGATTCAGCCGGATTGTCTGCCAGAGGAGCAGGAAAAGCACGATGAAAAAGGCGGAGGGAGGGTGCGAATCGGCCGAATTGACGAAGAGATGGTAAGAAAAAGAACTGCCGGCCGCCATCAGGCCCGTGGCCCAGAGCACCGCCCGGCGGCTGAGTCCCGCGCGCCGGGCGTACAAGGCGGACAACCATAATGTCCCCCCGCCGAACAGAAGCGTGGAGCCCAAGGTAACCACCCATTGATCGAACCACGTGTGGCCGTCCGGAGTTTGATCAGGAACTAAGAAAGGAAAAACGGTGGCGGCCAACCGGCTCAGCCACAGGAAGGGCATCCACACCACGCCCGTGCCCATGGGCCAGTCGTTGGCGGGAAAGCCTTGAGAGGTGAGGTAGAGTTCATGAAAGGCGAAGGGGAAGCGGGCGTATTCATTGGCGAAGGAGAAATCGAGGTCATAGGCCAGCGAGCGGGCGAAGGAGTAATAGAAAGCCAAGTCGGGCGGCGCGATACGCACCCGCAAAATCATCAGGAGAACCAAGGACAAGCCAACGAAAAAAAGGAGGGCCTGGACCGGGAACCGGTTTTCCGTTCCGTTTCCGGGAGTTGAACCGGTATTCCATCCGGGAGGCGTGGGGGGAGCGGGGGCCGGTGTCATATCATGCACGTTGACAGTCCCTGGTTCCGAATGTACATTTTATTTTTTCGTGGCTCTTCGTTCCGATGCCTCGGACGCAAACAACTCTTCTCTCAAGGCTCCCGAAGGAGTGTATTCCCATTATGCAGAAGTTGCCAGTTTGGAAAGTTGTCTTCATCGTTTTCACACTCCTTTTGTCACTCTGGATGTTGATGCCGACGCTGGAATTCTATTCCTACGATCCGGTGGCCCGCAATACGCTCAAGTCCCCCAAGATCGAGGAGTTGGAAGCGAAGTTGGAAAGCCTCCAGGCGGTGATTGACAAGCGGGACGCGGATCCCGCGGAGATCGAAAAGGCCAAAACCGAGGCGGCCGCCATCATCGAACAGATCCGGGAGGAGACGCGGCGTTTCCGCGGCTTGCGGGATGATGCCATCCGCCTGGGATTGGACTTGCAAGGCGGCGTGCATCTGGCCTTGGAAGTGAACCAGGAAAAGTTTCTCCAGAAGTTGCGGGAACAGAACAAGTCGGAAGAAGAAATCAATTACGCCAAGGAGATGGTGCTGGACGGGGCGATGGCGGTGATTGAGAACCGCGTGGATGCCTTCGGGGTGTCGGAAGTCGCTCTGGTGAAGCAACCGCCCTGGCGGGTGGTTTTAGAAATGCCCGGGTTCAACAATCCCGACCAGGTGGCGGAGCTGGTCAAGGCGGACGCGGAGTTGAGTTTTCATATCGTGGCGCCCCGGACGGAATTGGGGACTCTGATCGCCGATATTGACAATACGGTCCCGGAGGATTTCCGGTCGCTCGTGCCGGACGCGGATCCCTACGTCGCGGCGGTGGCCGCCGAGTCGCCGGACAACGTGCGCCTGGTGGATCAGATTCTCAAGCGGCCCGTGGTGCAAAGCCTGATTCCCCGGGAATACACGTTCAAATGGGGCGGCGAGCAGCCCGCCAACCAGTGGATCAATTATCCGCACAAATATCTCTATTTGCTGCGGTCCCGGGCGGAATTGACCGGGGATTTGCTGGAGAGCGCGTGGGTGTATTTTGATCCCATGTCGAACCGGCCGGAGGTCATGTTGGATTTCAATTCCAAAGGGGAGGAAATCTTCACGCGGGTCACCGGCCAGAACGTGGGAGAACACATGGCCATCGTGATGAACGATCAGGTCTATTCCGCGCCGCGGATTGTGGACCGCATCCGGTCGGACAAGGCCAGCATCACCGGCATTGACAGTTACGAAGAGGCCAAACAGATCGCGGTGGTGCTGCGGGCCGGCGCGTTGCCCGCTCCCATGGAAGTGGCGCAAAGCCGGGTGGTGGGACCTTCGCTGGGGCAAGACTCCATCCGGTATGGGTTAGTCAGCGGTTTCATCGGCGCGCTCTGCGCGTTGGGATTCATGGCGTTGTATTACGCGGGATCCGGTTTGATTGCCGATTTCGCCGTTCTGTTGAACATTTTTTACCTGCTGGCCGGGATGGCGATGTTCAAGGCCACCCTGACGCTGCCGGGCATCGCGGGGATCTTTTTGACGGTGGGGATGGCGACGGACGCCAACGTTTTGATTTTTGAACGGTTGCGCGAGGAAATGCGGAACAAACGGTCCAAGACGTTGCAACTCGTGCTGGACAAAGGCTACAGCCGGGCGTTCATGACCATTTTTGACTCCAACCTGACTACCTTGATCACCGCGCTGGTGCTGTTCCAATTCGGGACCGGGCCGATCAAGGGTTTCGCCGTGACGCTTTCGCTCGGGATATTGATCTCGATGTTCACGGCGGTATTTGTGTGCCGCGTGATTCAGGATTACATTGTGTCGCGGGGGGTCAAGGAATTGTCCTTAGGCACCATGCGTCTTTTCCAGAACGCCAATTACGACTTTTTCCACAACGCCAAGGCCATGATGACGTTGACGTGGGCGATTGGCGTGGCGGGGATGTTGTTGCTGATCTTCAACTGGGGCCATTTGCAAGGGATCGATTTCGCCGGCGGCGATGAAGTTTTGGTGAAGTTCGAAAAGCCCATCAATGTGCAGGAAGTCCGGGACGGTTTGAATCGGCAAGGGATCACCGACGCCACCATCCAGCAGGTTCTGGGCGAAGAAAACCAAATGTTAATCCGGGTGCGGGCCGGGGTGGTGGAATCGCCGGAGGCCCTGGCCGGGATGATTCAACAAGCGATTGCCAGCAATCCGTTCACGGTGATTTCGTCCGAAAGTGTCGGGGCGAAAGTAGGAAGCGAATTATTGTTCAAAGGCATAAATTGTTTGATATTCTCGAGTATCGGGATTTTGATTTATATCACGATCCGGTTCGAGTTCCGTTTTGCTTTGGCCGCGGTCATCGCGTTGTTCCACGACCTGTTTTTCACCTTGGGCTTGATCGCGTTTTCCGGAACGGAGTTCAATCTCCCCATTGTGGCGGCGTTGTTGACCGTTCTCGGGTATTCGATCAACGACACCATCGTGGTGTTCGACCGGGTGCGGGAAAACTACACGTCGGCGGTCTTGAATTTCAAGGAGACCGTGAACACCAGCATCAATCAAACCCTGTCCCGGACGATCATCACGGGCGGGAGCACCTTGATGGTGTTGATCGCGTTGTTTTTGTTTGGCGGGCCGGTGATCCACGATTTCGCGTTTGTTCTGTTGGTGGGGACGGTCATCGGGACGTATTCTTCCATTTTCGTGGCCAGCCCTGTGTTGTTGATGTTGGGGCCGTCGGAACCCGTGGCCGAAGTTCCCGCCCGGAAGCGGCAACGGGAACCGCAACCCGCCCTGGTCTCCTGAGCCGGGAGAACCCGGCTGGTCCGGCCCAATCCCGCCGAACCGGTCCGCGGTTGGGGGGCGGGATGTGGATTGTTCCCAACCGGAGCCAGTTCAAGGCCTTTTCCCGCCATGGAGGGCTGCCCGCCGCCACCGGGATCCCGCGCCAAGCGGACGGCGGAAGAGAAGGAGATCGACATGACACGGAACCTGGTCATTGTTCTGCTGATCGTTTTGCTGGCGGGCGCTTTGGGGGGCGCGTATTTTCTCTTTCAGCACCGGAAAGCCGACCAGGAAAACCTGGACCGGTTCAACATGGCCAAGGCGCTGGTGGAGTCGCAGGATTACGGGCGCGCCATCAAGCAATTGCTTCCCGTGGTGCAATACGGGAGGCGGTTCAGTCAGGCCGACGCCGCCCTCTACTGGTTGGCGGAAGCGTATGAAGGGGCCGGGCATGAGGAAGCCAAAGACGTATGGATCCGGCTGGCCCAGGAGTTTCCCCGGAGTCCTTACGCGTTGGAAGCGCAGTTGAAACTGGCCCGGTCGTTGGAGAAGAACAGCCCGGCCCAGGCGCGGGAGACCTACGAGAAAATCGCCAAGCAAGGCAATCGGTTGGTACAGGGCAAAGCGCGGGTGGGCATTGCCCGCACGTATGAGCTGGAAAACAACATCGCCCAAGCCCGGGAGATGTATTATCAGATCATCCAGTCGGTGACGGATTTTGAGACCGTGGCCGAGGCCAAGGATCAGTTATCGAAAATCAACACCGCGATGCTTTGGTCGCCGGCGCTGTGTGATTTCACCGAGTTGTACACCATCGAGAAAGGCGACGCGGCTGTTTCCATCGGCCAGAAGTTCAAAACCACCGCTTGGTTCATCACCGAAGCGAACAAGGTCAACGCCAACAGCCTGCGGCCCGGACGGCGGATCAAGGTACCGAAGGAGCCGTTTTGGATCGTGGTGAACAAATTGCGCTGCCGGTTGGACTTGCTCACCGCCAGCGGCAAGTTCATCAAGTGGTATCCCGTCGGCGTGGGAGAGTTGAGTTACAAGACTCCCCCCGGCGAATACAAGATCATCAACAAGGAAGTCAATCCCACATGGTACCGGCCCGAAGGCGGCATCCTGCCCGCCGGCCATCCCGACAACGCGCTCGGATCCCGGTGGATGGGCATCGGCAGCAGTTTGGGGATTCACGGGACCAACGCGCCTGACACCATCGGGAAACCGAAAAGCGCGGGGTGTATCCGGATGCACAACGCGGATGTCGAAGAGCTGTACAAGTTGGTCACGTATGGCACGCGCGTCACGATTATAGAAGGAACGGAGCCGTTTCCGACCCATGTCTCCGAAGATTCTCAAGTTGGGGCTGCCGAAGGGTAGCTTGCAGCAAGCCACGTTTGAATTGTTCCGGAAAGCCGGATACACGCTCGCGGTCCGCGAACGGTCCTACTACCCCTCCATTGATGATCCGGACTTGTCCGTCGTTTTGCTCCGGGCGCAGGAGATCTCCCGGTACGTGGAGGGCGGGGTGCTCGATGGCGGGATTACGGGGCACGATTGGATTTTGGAGAACGAGTCGGACGTGCACGAGGTGGGCACCCTCCGATACTCGAAAGCGACATCCCAGCCCGTGCGCTGGGTGTTGGCGGTGCCGGAGAAATCGCCCATCCAAGGGATCGGGGATCTGCAGGGCAAGCGCATCGCCACCGAGCTGGTCAACGCCACCCGGCGTTACTTGCGGGAGCATGGCGTGGAGGCGGAGGTGGAGTTCTCGTGGGGGGCCACGGAGGTGAAGGTGCCGCACCTGGTGGACGCGATCGTGGATGTCACCGAGACCGGATCTTCGCTGCGGGCCAACAACCTGCGCATCGTGGAGACCTTGTTCGAGTCGCAAACCAAGTTGATATGCAATCACGCCGCATGGAGCGACGCTTGGAAACGGGACAAATTGGAACGGATTTTCATGCTATTGCAGGCGGCCATCACCGCGGGGGACAAGGTGGGGCTCAAGATGAACGTGCCCTTGGCCCGGCTGGAGGAGGTCTTGCGGATTTTGCCGGCGGGCATCACCAATCCCACCGTGTCGCATCTGCATCAGGAAGGCTGGCGCGCCCTGGAAATCATCGTGGACGAGAAAGTCGTGCGGGAGATCATTCCCGATCTCAAGCGCGCCGGGGCGGAGGGAATTATCGAGTATCCACTCAACAAAGTCATCTACTGAGGGGCAAGCCGCCATGGAAGACCGCGAATTGTTTTCGCGCCATTTGATCGAAGCCCTTCCTTATATCCGGAAGTTCCACCAAAAGACCATCGTGATCAAATACGGCGGGGCCGCCATGGTCAACGACGCCTTGAACCAGGAGTTCTGCCGTGACATCGTGTTGTTGGATTATGTGGGCATGCGGCCGATAGTGGTCCACGGCGGCGGCCCGCAGGTATCCGGGTTGATGAGACGGCTGGGCATGGCCACGAAGTTCGTGGACGGATTGCGGGTGACCGACAAAGAAGCCATTGACATCGCCGAGATGGTGCTGACCGGGTACGTGGGCAAGGACATCGTGGCCCGCATCAACCTGGAAGGCGGCCGGGCGGTCAATTTGTCAGGCAAGGACGCCAACCTGATCCGCGCCCGGAAGCTGGTGCATCACAGCCTTTCCGATCCCGCGCACGAGATTGACATCGGATTCGTGGGCGAGGTGGAGGCCATCAATCCCAAGGTATTGAACACCCTGGAGGAAGCCGGTTTTATTCCCGTGATCTCGCCGGTGGGCGTGGGGCCGGACGGGAACGCCTACAACATCAACGCCGACACCATCGCCGGGGAGGTCGCGCGGGCGCTGAAGGCCGAGCGGCTGATCTTGCTTTCGGACATACCCGGGGTGCTTCGCGACAAAGACGATCCGGATTCGATGATCCCCTCCCTTTCAGCGGGGGAGGCGGATCAATTGATCGCCACCGGGAAGGCGGCGGGCGGGATGATCCCCAAGTTGAAGGCCTGCCTGCGCGCATTGGGGGGTGGCGTGAAAAA
This sequence comes from Candidatus Omnitrophota bacterium, assembly GCA_013177805.1. Taxonomy (GTDB): domain Bacteria; phylum Hinthialibacterota; class Hinthialibacteria; order Hinthialibacterales; family Hinthialibacteraceae; genus JABLXU01. Next base: position 53,398 of record JABLXU010000017.1, on the reverse strand, counting down.
GGCCCACATCATCGACGGGCGTGTGCCGCATTCCGTGCTTCTGGAATTGTTTACCGACACAGGCGTGGGAACCCAGGTGTTTCCGGACGTCTGATTTTTTGAATCAAGGAATTAAGAATATGGTCACCCTTGCAGAGACCCTCCAGTCGCAGGCGGAGAACGTGCTAATGCAAAATTACGGCGCCCGGAATCTGGCGCTGGTGCGCGGACAAGGCGCCCACGTGTGGGATTCGGAAGGCCGCCGGTACCTGGATCTGCTTTCCGGTTTGGGCGTCAACAATCTGGGGCATTGCCATCCCAAGGTGGTGGCGGCGATCCAAAAACAGGCGCAGACGCTTCTGCATGTATCCAATTTGTATCTGATCGAGCCGCAAGTGCAGCTGGCGGGGTTGCTGGTGGAGCACAGCCCGGCGGACCGGGTGTTCTTCTGCAACAGCGGCACCGAGGCGGTGGAAGCGGCGATCAAGTTGGCCCGCCGGTATTCGTATGATCACCATGGCCCGGGGCGGCACACCATCATCGCGCTGCAGAATTCGTTTCACGGCCGCACCATGGGTTCGCTTTCGGCCACGGGGCAGGCGAAGTACCAGAAAGGGTTCGAGCCCATGCTGGAGCGGTTCGTGCATGTGCCCATCAATGACCTCGAAGCCTTGAAGGCGGCGGTGGACGAAACGGTCTGCGCCGTGCTGTTGGAGCCGGTGCAGGGCGAAGGCGGCATTCATCCGTGCCGGCCGGAGTATTTGCGCGGTGTCCGGGAGGTGTGCGACCAGCATCGTTTGCTGTTGATGTTCGACGAAATTCAATGCGGGCTGGGGCGGAGCGGGCATCTCTTTGCCGCCGACGAATTCGGCGTGGAGCCGGATGTGATCACTCTGGCCAAGAGCCTGGCGGGCGGCGTGCCCATCGGGGCCATGCTGGCGAAAGAGGAACCGGCGCAATCCCTGGTGGCGGGGACGCACGCGGCGACTTTCGGGGGCAATCCCCTGTCTTGCGCGGCGGGAGTGGCGGCGTTTCAGACGATTGTGGACGAAAAGCTGCCCGAGCGCAGCCGGGCCTTGGGCGGGCGGTTCAAGGAACGCTTGCTCGCATTGCAGCGAAAGCATGAGGCCATTGTGGAGGTCCGGGGCCTGGGGCTCATGCTCGGCGTGCAACTGACGTTTCCGGCGGCCGACGCGTTGGCGTTTTTGCGCGAGCGGGGGATTTTGGCCGGTACGGCCGGTCCCGAAGTGCTCCGTTTCCTTCCCCCCTTGATCGTGGAGGAGGATGAACTCCTGGCCTCCGCCGAAGTTCTGGATGAGTTCCTGACCACTCGCCGCTAAGTCTTGGAGCAAACATACCCGCGGTGGACACCCCGGGAGGTGACGTCATGACAAAAATGGATCTGCGCAGCATCGCCGATTTGGACGCCCGCCAGATGCAGGAGATATTTCTCCTGGCCGCGGACATGAAGGATCATCCCGAAAACTACACGTCCTGCCTCAAGGGCCGCACCATGGCGATGATCAATGAGAAACAGTCCCTGCGGACCAAGGTGACCTTTGAGACGGGGATTCAGCAGCTTGGCGGATTCGCGGTGTATCTGACGAATCAGGACATCAACCTGGGCAAGCGCGAGCCGGTCAAGGACATCGCCCGGAACTTGTCCCGGTGGGTGGATCTCATTGTCGCCCGGGTGTACCGCCAAGCCACCATTCTGGAAATGGCCGAATACGCGTCCATTCCGGTGATCAACGCCCTGTCGGATGAGAGCCATCCCTGCCAAGCCGTTTCGGATATGTTCACGTTGTGGGACCAGGTTCGGGGACGGGATTCGCTGCGGGGATTCAAACTGGCCTACATCGGCGACGGGAATAACGTGTGCCATTCGTTGATCCTGATCGCCGGGCTGGTGGGATTGCATTTGGTGATTTCGACGCCTCCCGGCTACGAACCCGAGGCGCGGTTTGTGGACCGCGGCCGCCGCATGGCCGAGGAGATCGGCGGTTTGGTGACATTCGAGCCGTGCCCCCGCAAGGCCGTCGCCGGGGCGGATGGCATCTACACGGACGTGTGGACCAGCATGGGCCAGGAAGCCGAAACCGCTAAGCGTCTCGTCGATTTCAAAGACTATCAGGTGAACGACGAACTCTTAAGCCATGCGCCGGATCACGTCAAAATCATGCACTGCCTGCCCGCTCACCGCGGCGAGGAGATCACCGACAGCGTCCTTGAATCCCCCCGCTCCATCGTCTTCGACCAGGCCGAGAACCGTCTTCATGGCCAGAAGGCGATCATGAAGTATTTGCTGGATCATTCCCGGCGTTAAGAGTTAAGCCGTTTCCTCCTTCTCATTCCGGTCCAAACGGAATGGGCGTGGGGGCCAAACGGTCAGTCCCCGGGCCATGATATCCGCCATTGGGCCGGGTGGGCCGGCGCCCGCGCGGCGCAAAGTCTCCCTTACAGCAAGAGGTCTTTTTCCCAGCCGAACGTTTTGATTTTGATTTCCGCCATGTTGCTGGTGCCCAGGTTGTAGACCTTGTCGGCCGCTTCCACGCAGAGCGGCGGGGGCGAAAGGGGGCCCAGGCCGCCGGGGAACGTTTTACGTTTTTCCTCGATAATCTTGAGGGCGATGGTTTCGACGGCCACCGGATCGGTTCCGGCGATCAGGCCGTTGTAGTTCCACAGATAGCGCGGGTCGGGTTGGGGGCCTTTGTCGCACAGGGGCCGGAGGGCGTCGACAAGCACCAGTTTGGTTTTGCCCTTGACGATGGGCAGATTCCAGATTTCGCCGAGTTTGGCGTTGTTTTCGCCGTGGTAATTGCTGGGCTTGCCGGAGAAGGTGATGTAATTCTTCAACACCGTTCCAATGCCGGTCAGCCAATGCGCTTTGAGGGCCGGGAGCGCGATCAGGGCGGTGCAGGCCTCGGGGCGGTCGGGTTTGCCTTGGGCGTCCCGGATGTTATTCACAGGAATGCCCGCGGCGATCAGGCCGGCCTTGACGAGGTCTACCAGTTCGGCGTGGGTGGGATTGAGGTGTGGTGTGGCCACCAGGCCCACGGTGTCGTCCGGTTTGACCAGAGAAAGCCAGGCTTCTTTGGGGGTTGTTTGGCCGGTGAATTGCAGGAGCAATTCATCCAGCATGTTCTGGAGGACGGCGGTGTCGACCTGGTTGCCTTCCCCCAGGGCCTTTTCGTCGCGGATCACGCACACGGAGCTGGAGCGGGCTTCGGCGGTCCGGGCGGATTGGGGGGTGACGCCGAAGAGGGAGGCGCCCAACGCCGCGCCCACAGTGCCACGAACAAAATCCCGGCGGGTCAATATAGGTTTAGGAGCCGTCATGGGAATCCTCCACACGCTGAATTTCCCCGCTCACTTGCTGGAGCATGGATTGAGCGGTTTGTTGGTCTGGGCATTCAAAAAGGATGGCCGCGTGGTTTTGATGCCACGCGCACCCCACCCAACCATCCTCAATATTGTAGACATCCTGAAATCCGGCGGATAGATCCCCTGGCCGTTTCGCGGCATATTCCGGAAGATAGGCTTCGAAAAACCGCTGGAAGGCTTGTCGTGCCCTATCCGCACCGGGGTACCGGATCAATAAAGCCTTGACCGGTGGCAGGGTGGCGGAAGTTTCGTTGCATTCGTACTCCGCGAAAACCGCTTCGCAGGCCTGATCCAGATTCAGGATGTTTTTCTGGCTCAGAAAATACACCGAATTCAGGATAAGATGGGAGCGGAAAAAGCAGACCCGGTTGGGTTTCAACCGCCAGGATTCAGTCAAACGCAAAGGCAGCCGGTTGATCCACAGGGGCGGCGGTGGATTTTCCTGTCCGGCCGCGATGGCCCGGCCGAGGGAGAGGACGGCTTCCTTGGATTCGGGTGTTTCTGTGTAGGCCAGGATGCGGCCATACAGGTTCCGCGCGCAAAACCGCAGCAGGCCGGCCCCATAGAGGGCGCGGTGGGGGGGGACGCGGCCGCCGCTGGAATCCTGAGCGGGTTGGTTTCCAAGGTCCACGGGATCGCCGCCCCAATCGGAGGAGAGGAGGCCGAAGGCGTCATCCGGGGATTTCATTTCATAGATCTCGACGAGAATGTCGTCCCGGCCGGGGGCAGTGTACAAATACACGTCCAGACCCGCGAAGCGGTAAGCGAGGTACATTTCGCCCGCGCCGTTGATGTATTCAAAAATAGTCGCGGCATCCCAATGCTGAGAGGCCGCGGACCGGCTCCAGGGGCCGGCGGTTTGGGGCAATTGGGCGGGAGAAGCGTTGCACGACATCTTCACGGTGGATTCTCCAGGAAAGGCAGGGATAAGAGCGAATCCGGTCCATCCGGGTTCCGAGAGGAAAAGAAGGCACGTGATTGCGATCCACTGCATGGATAGGACCATCCCGTAATTGGATTGGGTAGGGATTTATTTTCCCAAATTCAGGAGGAGGGCGTCAAGGAACAGGATCAGGGGGAGAAGCGAGGAGGCATGGAGGTCCCACCTTGAAAAAGGTGCCCCAAAGGTGCCGGCGTTGGGTGGCGGGTCATCCGTAGCGTGCCACGGATAATGATTCGCTAATCCGCAAAAGAAGAAAGATCCCTAGCATTGGGAGGGTGGGTTGAATACAATCGCAATCAACCTTATTCCGACCGAGCATCCGAATGGAGAGTCTGCTATGGAACGAAACGCCATCATGGAGCGGGTCAAACAAGTGGTGGCCAAGGTATTGAAGGTCAATCCGGAAGAGATCCGGCCGGAGTCGAATTTCGTGTTCGACTTGGGCGCGGTGTCGCAGCAGAGCATCGAGCTGGTGGCCGCGTTCGAGGAGGAATTCGGCATCGAGCTGGATGAAGATTCGGCCTTGGAAGTGCAAACCGTCCAAGGGGCCGTGGATTATATTGAACAATTTATGAAATGACGGTTCGGTTTTCTGCCAAGCCTGGAGTGGTATTACCACGTTGCGGGTTGGCGGGCATTCAAAGTCATTGATCCCAAAAACCGTGTCAGGGGAATCGCGCGCCGGGGATCACGGAACCGGATGATCCGAAAACCCGTGTCTGTGCGGGCATCCGGATATCAATTCAGAAACGGGGTTGCATCATGGCCGACCACACCCATTCCACCAAACATCTTGATTCCATTTTCTATCCCCAATCGATCGCGGTCCTGGGGACTACCAATGTCAGCGGCACGGTTCCGCATGACATTTTCGAAAACCTTCTGATCGGGGGTTACACGGGCATCCTGTATCCGGTCAGTCCGGGTTCCAAGTCGATTCAGTGCGTGAAGGCGTTCAAATACGTGTTGGATATCGAGGATCCGGTGGAGATGGCGGTCATTGTGTTTCCCAGCCACGTGTGCAACCTGGCGCTGGAGCAATGCGGGCAGAAGGGCATCCACGCGGCAATCATTATTTCCGCCGGATTCAAGGAGACCGGCCCCAAAGGCCTGGCGCGCGAGCAACAACTCCAAGACATCGCGCGGAAGTACAATATAACGCTGATCGGACCGAACTGCCTGGGGGTGATCAACACCGATCCGGAAGTGATGCTGAACGCTTCGTTCGCGCGGAAAATGCCGGAAGCGGGGAACATTGCCTTTCTCTCGCAGAGCGGGGCGTTGTGCACGGCGGTGTTGGATTATGCCCAATCCAAGCACATCGGTTTCTCGAAGTTCGTCAGTTTCGGGAACAAGGCGGATGTGACGGAAATCGACTTGCTCTATTACCTGAAGGATGATCCCAAAACCCAGGTCATCCTGCTCTACCTCGAGGAAATAACCGACGGGACGGGATTGATGCGGGCGGCCGAAGAGGTGATCGCCGAGACGGGAAAACCAATTCTGCTTCTGAAGTCAGGGCGGACGCAGGAAGGCGCCTCCGCCGCGGCGTCGCACACGGGATCGATGGCGGGTTCGGACGAGATCTGCGACGCGGCGATGAAGCAATGCGGCATTATCCGCTGTTCCACGATCGAGGAGATGTTCAATTTCGCGATCGCCATGGCGTACCAGCCGCTGCCCCAGGGCAACCGGGTGGCGATCATCACCAACGCGGGGGGCCCGGGCGTGTTGGCGACCGACGCGGCGGTGATGAACCGGCTGCAAGTGGCCCGGTTCACGGACGAGACCACCCAGAAGCTGAAAGAGTATTTGCCCAAGACGGCCAATATCAAGAATCCCGTGGATGTCATTGGGGACGCACGGCGGGACCGTTACCAGGTGGCGATATCCAGCACCCTCCAGGATCCCAATGTGGATGGCGCGCTGGTGATCCTGACGCCGCAATCCATGACCGATATCGAGGCGATCGCGTCCGAGGTATGCAATCACGCGGCCGAATCGGACAAGCCGCTGTTGACTTCGTTCATGGGCGAAGCGGACGTGGCCAAGGGGATTGACATCCTGCTGCGCCACAAGATACCCCATTACATCCTGCCGGAGACGATGTGCAGCGCCTTCGCGTGCGCGTACCGGTTCAAACGTTCCCGGGAAAGGGAGCCGGACACACCCGTGAATCCCAACGGAACGGATTCCGGAAAAGCGCAGGCGGTTCTGGACCGGGCGCGGGCGGCCGGCCGGCGGATGCTCTCGGCGCGGGAATCGGAGGAACTAGCACAGGCCTATGGCATTCCCATTGTGGAAAGCCGCCTGGCCCAGAGCGAGGCCGAGGCGGCGCGGGCAGCCGAGGCGGCTGGATTTCCGGTGGTGATGAAGATCGCCTCGGAAGACATTGTTCACAAGGTCAACCTCCAGGGGGTGGTGTTGAACATCCGGACCGCGGCGGAGGCGGCGGAAGCCTATGGGCGGATCATGCAGCACGTCCAGCGGGAGATGCCGGAGGCCCGCGTGGAAGGGGTTATGATCCAAAGAATGATCACCGGCGCGCAAGAGGTGATTTTGGGCATCAAGCGGGATCCCTCCTTTGGCGCGGTGGTGATGTTTGGGTATGGCGGGATTTATGTGGAAGTTTTCCATGATGTCATCTTCCGTGTGGCTCCCTTGGGAAAGCGCACGATTCAATCCATGATCCAGGAAATCAAGGCGTATCCCATCCTGGCCGGTATCCGGGGGCAAAAGGCCGGGGACATCGCGGCGTTGGAGGATTGCCTGGCGCGCTTGTCCCGCCTGGCGGTGGATTGCCCGCAAATCCAGGAGATGGATATCAATCCCTTGTTCGTCCTGGAACCGGGGAAAGGATGCTGCGCGTGTGACATCAAGGTGATGGTGTAAGCCGAGGGGGCCGGGGCCCGCTTCGCGGACCCGTCCATCGTGATTCCCTCATTCGATCAGGTTTCAACGGCCATGAACTATCGATCCTTGACGCAGGATGAAATCATCACCCTTGAACGCCAGGGTTGCCGGGCCACTTCGTGGGAAGCCGTGAAGGCCGCGGAGCCGTTCTCCACCGAGTGGATCCACCGGGTCCGCTTTGGGGGCCAGGTCCGGATCGGCGTCCTGGGGGGGGAGGCGCAACCCGCGGACGGGTTCGCGGCGCCGCCCGGGTTGTACGACAGCGCGATCCAGGATTGCGTCATCGGCGATGGCGTGCTGATCGCCCACGTGGGTTTCCTGTCCGGCTACGATATCCAGGAGGGCGCGCGCCTGTTGAACATTGGTAGCCTGGAGATGACGGGCGAGAGCGCGTTCGGGCAGGGTACGCCGATCGAAGTGGTGAACGAGGCGGGGGGCCGGACGTTGCCGATCTACGACCGTCTCACCGCCCAAATCGCCTATATGCTGGTCTTTTACCGTTACCGGAGCCGGTTTATCGAACGGCTGAGCGCCCTGATCGAGCGGTACGTGCAGGGACAACGCGGCTCACGGGGTATCATCGGAGCGCGCAGTCTGATCCAGAATTGTGTCACGCTCCGCGATCTGCGCGTGGGGTCCCACGCCACGTTGTCCGGGTGCCAGTTTTTGGCGAATGGAACGATCGTCAGCAAGCCCGAAGCCCCCACGACTCTCGGCGCGGGGGTATACGCGCGGGATTTTATCGTGCATACCGGATCCACAATCGACGGTTCGGCCGTATTGACATCCTGTTTCGTGGGCCAAGGCGTGAAGATCGCCCGGCAATATTCGGCCGAGAATTCGGCCTTTTTCGCCAACTCGGAGGCGATGCACGGCGAAGCGTGCTCAATCTTCGCGGGGCCGTACACGGTGTCGCATCACAAATCCACGCTGCTGATCGCGGGATTGTTTTCGTTTTACAACGCCGGGAGCGGGACCAACCAAAGCAATCACATGTACAAGCTGGGGCCGGCGCATCAGGGGATTCTGGAGCGGGGGTGCAAGACCGGTTCGTTTTCGTACCTGCTCTGGCCCGCGCATATCGGGCCGTTCACGGTGGTGATCGGCAAGCACTACAGCAATTTCGACACTTCCGAATTTCCCTTCTCCTATATCACGGAAGAAGAAGGCCGGAGCGTGTTGACCCCCGCGATGAACCTGTTCACGGTGGGAACCATCCGCGACAGCCAGAAATGGGCCCAGCGGGACCGGCGCAAAGATCCTGACCGGCTCGATGAAATCCAGAATGATTTGTTCAATCCCGTGATTCTCCAAAAAGTAATCCAGGCGGCCGAACGCTTGATGGATTTGTATCTCAAGAGCGCCAAGGAACTGGAGTATGTCAATTACAACGGCATCGCCATCAAACGGTTGTTGTTGAAACGGTGCGCGAAATATTATGAAATGGCCGTCTCGATCGGCTTGGGGGAAGCCCTCGCCGCGGCGTGGGCCGCGGCCGGGGAAAGCCTGGGTTTCGAGGAACTCAAGGCCCGCTTGGCCGGGGCAAGGGATGACTCAACGGGGCGTTGGCTGGATCTGGCCGGATGGATGGTCCCCGCGGCCAAGGTGGACGAGGTGATTCATGGGGTGGAAGAAGGGCGTTTCGCGGAAGTGGAAGAGGTCCGGCAGGCCATCCAGGCCATCGCGCGGGAGTATTCCGCCGACAAGTGGGCGTGGTGCCGCGGCGCGCTGGAAAAGCAGTTCAACAAATCCTGGAGCGAGTTCACCCGCGAGGATCTGGTTCAAATTCTTACAGACTGGAAGACAAACAAGGTCAAACTCAACAACATGATCTTGCAGGACGCGCAGAAGGAGTTCGATCCGCACGCCCGGATTGGTTTCGGATTGGACGCGGCCGGGGAGGAGGAAAAACGAATGGATTTCGCCGCCGTGCGAGGCGGGCCGGACACTAATCCGTTCATCCAGGAGGTGCGCCGCGATTCCCAGCGCGCCGAGGAAACCGTTGCCCGCCTGATGGGAATCCTTCAATCGATGGAATAAGCCAACCGGCCAAGTTCCCTCGAATCACTCCCAAAACCGATTACAATTCAGTCCGCTCATTCAACGATCTGATCGTTCAACCCTGTTCCTCTTCCATTGGCAAGAGTTAGCCGCATCCTGAATCATTCATCCTTTTGGGTGAGGGAAAACGTCTAATGAAACGGTGGTTCAGCGATGCTCTCCGGTTGCCTTCCTGCCAGCCGCCTGCCTAGAAAGGAGTTGAGGAAAATGAAGCGATCCCATGCCTTGATTGGTGTGTTGGGAGCCTTGGTTGCTTGTTTCAGCACGCCCGCCCCCGCGCAGGATCCCGGATGGATTTTGTATTGCCGCCCGCAGCTTGTGCAACTCATGGAGGAGTGGGGCGTCTTCGCCATGCGTCCGGACGGGAGTTCGGTAACGCCCATCGGCAAGGGGCCGTATTTTTTCCCCAGCCTCGATCCCACGGGCGGTGTGGTGGTTTTTTCCAGCCTGCATCCGACGATCAAGGGCGCGCTGGCGTTGTACAAAGTCCCGGCCGAGGGGGGGAACGCCACCCTGTTGGCGAATGGCGTGGAGACCAGCGCGTATGACGCCTCGGTTTCGCCTGATGGGCAGCGGGTGGTGTTTCACGTGTGGAAATCGGACGCACCCGGTTCGGTCACACCCACGCCGGCGGGGAAAGTGCGGCCGCCGGTTTCCTGGATCCAACCGCTTTCTGTGCTACGTGTCGGGATTCCGGGAGAGGCAGGGGCCGATTCCGCCCGCCCGTTTCTGCCTCCTCAACAATATATGCCCAGTTCCAGTTATCTAGCCATTGCCAAAATGGACGGATCGGATGCCGCGCTGCCTTTCTATCCCGCGATTCCGAATCAGCGGAGCGATCAATTCTGGCGGTCGCCGGATTGGCATCCGCTGGACGCGAACCGGATCGTGGCGTCGATGCGGCTGGTGGGGCTCGCGGGCATGCATCCGGCCGGATTGTTCGAGCTCACGCCGGATGGGTCCTATCTGAAACCGATGATCGTCCCGCAACTGGGAATGGGCGTGATTGAGGAATACGATTATCCGGCCTGGTCGCCCGATGGGAAATACATTGCCTATTCCCACCAAATCACATTGGACGCGATCACCGGCTTGAGCGTGTATTCCTTGTACCGGATGAAGGAAGACGCTTCGGACGCGCCCGGAGTCAAAATTTCGCCCGATTTCCAGTCGTTCGCGCGATGGGACGGCATCGCGCACGTGGATTGGTCGCCGGATGGGCAATGGATCGTGTTCAGTGTGGTGGAAACGGACAAAATCAACGTGTTCAAGATTCGTCCGGATGGTTCGGAGCTAAGCCAACTCACCCAAGACGGGATCAGCGCCATGCCTTGTTGGGGCCTGGTGCCATCGGGCCGGATCGCGGGCATCCAGCTTCCCGGGGTGGCGGTGGCCACTCCTACACCGGATCAGCCGGTCAACACCCCCACACCTCCCCTGGAATCCACCGCCACGCCCACGGTAACGCCGACGAGGGAGAATCAGCCGACGTTCCCGGAATTCATCACCACTGCCACGCCAGGCCCCTTCGGCTCAGAAGTCCTGGCGGTTTACGAATTCGCTCAGAAAGACATGGCCACGAATGGCTGGCTGGAGATCCCCGGCGGATTCGTTCCCAACACTCCGCCAGGGCAGATCACGGCCATGGGCTATGTGGGGAGTTTGATCCCTTCTTCGCAAGACAGGGTGGGTATTCAAATTACGGCCGGTCCAGGCGAAGTGGCCTTCGCCTACGCGGCCGCGCCGGTGGATACGGGGGGAAAGCCGGTGCTCATCCGGATGATGGCGCGCGCCGATGCTCCCGGAGCGGCGGTGGCCTTGGCGGCGTTGCGGGGGAATTTGGCAACCGGGGAAGGTGTGGACGGGACCATCACGACCCACATTCCCGCCGATTCCGGCCGGTTCATGGAAAGAGAGGAGCGGATGGTGTTGTTGTATGAGCCGGATTCCCATCCCTGGGTGACGCCGATTATCCAAGTGGCGGGTGGACCGTCTGGAACCGTGAACGTGGCGGTGGACCGGCTGGAAGTGCTCTCCATCGACACCAGCCAGACACTCCCCCCGGACACGCGCTACGAATTCGACAAAACCACCTTGGAGGCGGATGGGTGGAAATTCTTGGGCGCCGGTTTTTCAGGCGCTCAGCCGGGAGAAGTCCGAACGAACATTTATATTGGGCCGTTTATCCCTTCGTCCAAGGACAAAGTGGGGATCATGATGGGGGTGCATACCGGCCAGGTGGCGTTCATTCACACGCTCGCGCCCATCCAGACGGAGGGATGGCCGGTGCTGATCCGGGTTACAGTGCGGGCCGACGGGCCGGGCGTGGCCGTGGCCTTAGCCGCCCTGCAAGGGAATCTGAACAATAATGAAGGCGTGAATGGCACCATCGCCACCACGATCCCCGCGCAGGCTTCCAGTTTCGTGGATCAAGAACGCGTACTGGAGCTGGTGTATCAACCGGACCGGCCGGGCCTGGTGACGCCCATTTTGCAGGCCGCGTGCACGCTGGGCCCGGAGGATTCGCGTACCGTGGCGGTGCTGATCGACGCGGTGGAGGTCTACAAACTCGATCCCGCCACGTCGTACCTGGGAGCGATGTGTGACGCCCATCCCACAACGGCCCCAGGCGCGACGCCGACACCCACGCTCCCGCCAGTGGAGGCCACGCCCACGCGGCCTCCGGTGGAAGCCACGCCGACGCCGACGGCCACACCCACCGTGACTCCGGCCGGGGAGACGCCCACGCCGACCGCGCCACCCGCCGGCGTCATTCCTGAAACCGAACCGAACGACACCCAAGACTCCGCGCAGAATTTGGGAATCCTGGCGGCCAACCGCACCACGACCGTCGCGGGCCGGATGGCGAAGGGCGGCGTCGAGGGGCAGACCTACGTGGGCGATTCAGACTTCTACGCGATCACACTTAGGGAAAAATCCGAACTGACGGTGAACCTGGCTTGGACCGCGGAGGCGGACCTGGATTTCTACTTGATGTCGAACGGGCAGACCATTGGCAGTGTGGCCCAGCTCGAAAAGCCCATCGTGTTTACTCAAACCTTGGATCCCGGCACGTACCTGCTGCTGATCCTGTCGATGGACAACCCCAGCGACTATACGATGCAAATACAGGTCAAGCCTTCCTCGGTCCCGCCCGGCGTGATTCAAGAGCAGGAACCCAATGATGCCTTGTCCCAGGCCCAACCTTTGGGCACGCTGGAATCCGAAAAAGAACTCACCGTTCAAGGGCGGATGGCCAAAGGAGGGATGGAAGGGAATAACTATGTTGGCGATTCGGATTTCTACGCGTTTACGGTAGCTCAAGCCGGGGAGCTGTATATCACCTTGGACTGGACCGCCACCGCCGACGTGGATCTTTATTTCCTGCAAAACAATCAGATCGTCGATGGGGCGGCCGGCGCCGATAAACCGATTCAATACGGCAAGGTGTTGCAGCCGGGCAATTACCAACTGCTGGTGTTGTCGATGGACCATCCCACCGATTACACCTTGAAGATTCTGTGGCTGTCGACCGAAACGCCACCGGACTTGGTCACCGAAAAAGAACCCAACGACACCGACGCCACCGCGCAGAATTTAGGCCTGCTGCTGCTAAACCGCACCACCCGGGTGACCGGCCGGCTGGACACGGCCGGCTTCGATGGCGAGAGGTATCTGGGGGACGTGGATCTCTATACGTTCACGTTGCAAGATGAAGCGGAAGTCCGGTTTACGATGGATTGGAACGTACCCGCGGACGCCGATCTGTATCTCTTTTACGGGGACGAGATCATAGACAGGCAAAATCAAGATGAAAAGCCCATCGATTTCACCACTCCCTTGATTCCCGGCACGTTCATGCTCCTGGTCGTCTCCGCGGACAATCCCTGCGATTATCAGTTGGAAATCAAGACGTCTCCCTCCGGGCCGTTTTGATCCGGCCGGCCGATTTTCTCTGCATTGAATTGATCCACAGCTTACTTTGAGGATCTGGCGTATGGTATGATCCCTTCGTCCGTTCCCGGGAATGGACGAAGGATTTTTTATTTTTCCGCGCATGGATAAAGAAGGAGAATGATGAACACCCAAATCACACGACGCGGATTTTTAATCGGTTCGGCCGCGGCCTTGACGGCGGGATGCGCGACTTCAAAGGTCCGGCGGGTTCCCATTGTCCAGAGCCGCCGCGTGTCACCCAACGAGACGCTGAACATCGCGGGCATTGGTGTGGGCGGCAAGGGTTACAGCGACGTGGAGACCTGTGATTCGGAGAACATCGTGGCCCTGTGCGACGTGGATTGGAACAGCGCCGCGGGGGCGTTCAACCGCTTTCCCAAGGCCAAGAAGTTCAAGGATTTCCGAAAGATGTTGGATGAATGCCCCGAGATTGACGCGGTGACCATCTCCACGCCGGATCATACGCATGCCATCGCCGCGCTGCGCTGTATGGAGCGGGGCAAGGCCGTCTACGTGCAGAAGCCGCTGACCCATAAAGTGAACGAAGCGCGGATACTTCGGGAAGCGGCGCACCGGTATGGCGTGGCGACGCAGATGGGCAACCAGGGCGCGGCCACCGATATGCACCGGGAAGTGTGCGAGTGGATCTGGGCGGGCCTGATTGGAACTGTGCGGGAAGTTCATTCTTGGACCGACCGGCCGAAAGGCTGGTGGCCGCAAGGCATCCCCGGCCCTCTGGCTGAAGAACAAGTCCCCGAACATCTGGACTGGGACCTGTGGCTTGGTCCGGCGCCCTTCCGCCCCTACAACTCCGGCTATTGCCCCTTCCGGTGGCGTGGCTGGTGGGATTTCGGCACAGGCGCGCTGGGGGATATCGCGTGCCATAACCTCAGCCCGGTGGCGAAAGCCTTGCGGCTGGAATATCCCATCAGCGTGGAGTGTTTGCATGTCAAAGACGCGAACGATCAGACTTTTCCCACCGAATCCATTCTGCATTACCGGTTCCCCGCGCGGGGGAATTTTGCCGCCCTCGATTTGTATTGGTACGACGGATTGCTCAAACCCAAGCGGTTGGAGGAGATCCGCAACGCCGGGGAGTTGGTCAAGGAGAAAACCGGCAACCTGTTCGTGGGTGATCAGGGGATGATCCTGATGAGCGGGCGTAATGAGCGGAATTTTTTGATTGTGGGCGGCGAGATCGTGGAGGATTTCCCAAAGCCCGATCCCATCATCCCCCGCCTGCCCAATCTCCGCACCCCGGAAGGAAAACAAGACGCCGACCGCATGCACAAGTTGGATTGGATCCTTTCGATCAAAACCGGATCCGAATCGGGCACGAATTTCGATCACGCGGGTCCCTTGGCGGAATGGGTGGTGATGGGGAATATTTCGTTGAAGTTCCCGAAGCAAAGGCTGGACTGGGATGGCCCCGCGATGCGGTTCACCAACAACAAGGAAGCCAATGCCTATGTGACCAAGGAATACCGCAAAGGATGGGAATTGGTCTAAGACCACAACCGGGAGATGGCCACCATGCAGGAAACTCCAAAGAAAGAACACCAACCGATCGCAATAAAAAGTCAATCCGGCAGCCATCCCTCCCGCCGGACCTTCATCAAAACCGGCGCGGGACTCGCGGCGGCCGTGGGCATGGTGGGCGCTCCCGCGGCGTGGAGTGAATCCCAAACCCGTCCAGGGGCCCCGGCGGCTGTGGGATCTTCCACGGGCGGAGCGGCGGGGGCACGGACTTCCGTGTTCGTATCCGCGGCTTCCGGTGACATGAGTTGGATCGCGGAGGAGTGGAATCCCGCCCGCCCCTTCCTGATCTGGGGCCGGCCGTTGCGCGTGCGGCCCCTCCTGATGTACGCCGTTCCGCAAAGGCGGGAGATGACCTCGTGGCGGTCATGGGGCGGCGTGCTCACGGAAGAAAGCGCGGTGGAGGAGGCGGAGCGGATCACCCATGAGTTGCGCGCGCTGGCTGGGAATGCCGATTTCCCCCTGGATGTGCTTCCCGTGGACAAGGTGAAGACTCCCGAGGAAGCCAGCCAGGCGCTGCAAGGCGAGTATGACGTGGTGATGGTGTATCCGGCCTCGGGCGGCGGCAAATTGCTGCAAGCCTGTGTTCCTCCCGAGGGTGACGCGATTCTTTTCGTCCGCCACCGTTCCGGTCCGATTTACTACTGGTACGAAGCCCTGAGCGTTGCGTACTTGAACACGGACAAGGAGCGCGCGCCGGGCCAGGAGCCGCCCCGCCTGGGGAAGGCGCACGTGGACGACGTGGTGGTGGATGATTACAACGAAGCCCTGTGGCGTCTGCGCGCGTTGTATGGCGTCAAGAACCTGACAGGCGCGCGGATCGTGGCCGTGGGCGGCATCATGGGCAAATACGCCGGCAACGCGCCCGAGTTCGCGAAAGAGAAACACAAACTGGACATCACCGAAATCGGCTACGAGGAGATGGAAAAGCGCATCCAACGCGCGTTCGCGGATGAAAAACGGATGGCGCAGGCGGAACGTTGGACGGACGCGTATCTCGCACTGCCGGAAACCACGCTTCAGACGGACCGGCCCTTCGTGGTGAACGCGTTTATGCTTTATGGCATGTTCAAGGACCTGATGCGCGAGCATCGCGCCCCGGCGTTCACCATCAAGGAGTGCATGAGCACCATCATCCCTATGTCTAAAACCACGGCCTGCCTCTCGTTGAGCCTGTTGAACGATGAGGGACTGATCGCGTTTTGCGAATCCGATTACGTCGTCACGCCCGCGGGAATTCTGCTGCGGCACATTTCGGGCAAACCGGTGTTCATGCACAACTCAACTTTCCCGCACCAGGGCATCGTCACCTGCGCCCATTGCTCGGCTCCCCGCCGCATGAACGCCGAACGCTATGAACCCGCGACGCTGCTCACGCACGAGGAATCCGATTACGGCGCCGCGCCGAAGGTGGAGATTCCCCTTGGGCAGGAAGTCTCGTTTATCAATCCCGAATACGCGGCCGGGCGCTGGGTGGGCATCCGGGGGAACGTGACCGGCAATCCTTTCTATCCTATCTGCCGCTCGCAACAGGAGGTGAAGATCCAGGGGCAGTGGAAGAAGCTCCTTTCCGAAGTCCGCGACTCGCACTGGATGATGGCGTATGGTGATTCTCTCCGGGAAGCGGGCTACGCCGCGCGCAAGATGGGCATCCGGTGGGAAAACATTTCGGATGTATGAAATTCACTCCCATTTCAACGTATCCATCATTTCCACCACTTGATCATACAATCCCCGGGCGTAGGCGTCATCGATACGCGACAGTGTGACCGCGCGGTCCCAGGCCGAGGGGGATTGCTTGCGCAACTCCACGCTGGCTCGCGGATCCTGGCCCAGATGGGCGGTAAGCTGCTGTCTGGCGCGGGCCTGGGCGGCTTTCTGGAAATGCCAGTAGCGGTACTCACGGATCCAATCGAGAATATAACGACGCTCATCGGGGGAGATGTCCTGCTTCAAGGCCGCGGTCAGGTTTGCGGGCACCGGCGGCGCGAATTCGTTTCCCTGCCGCTCGATAGCCGCGATGAGTTGTTCATTCAAGCGGATCGCTTCGGGCACCGCCTGCTGGTTATAAAACGCCATGATCGAAGCCCAATCCCCGGTCAGATCCTTGTTTTCCGCATTGTGAACCGAGGCCACGCGGCAGGGCGCGTCTTCTCCTTCCCAGAAGTATTCCCAGCGGTCGAAATAGCCGTCGCGGTCGGTGTCGAACAGGCGGATTTCGCCCAGCGGCTCCTGGGACTCGATGCAGCCCACGGGCACCCAGCCTTCCACCGCGCCCTTGAGATGCAGGCGGCGGTCCACCGGACTGTAATAGAGTTGGCGGCGGGTAGAGGGACCGGGCATGAACTCGCGGCGCATGTTCCAATATTGCACGGGGCCGCCGGTGTTGTGCATGACGCGGCGGTTCCAGGTCCAGAAGACGCCTTCCCAGCGGCGGTCGTACGCGGGGCGGGAGGGATGGCCGATGGCGATGGAGCCGTCCTCGAACTCGCGCCAGGAGAAACCGGTCTGTTCGGCGGGGTAGTTCCCGGATACTTCGCGGGCTTGCGGGAAGGGGATGCAGACCGTAGTTTTGGGCGCGCGGCGCAAGGGCTGCGTGCGGCGCATGCCGGGGAAATCGTAAGGAAGGCTGCCTACCAGGTTGAAACCCATCTCGTAATGCAAGGGATTTTCAGGCGAGCTGAGGCCGTCGATATCCAGGCTGTAGCGGATATTGACGACGCCCATGCGCTCCATGGCGGGATCATATTCCCCCTGGTAACGCGCCTGGCTGTTGGCGTAATCGGGATCGGTCTCGGGAGAAAACGTCAGCGGGGCGGCGCTGAAACGCACCACGGCCTCGGACTGGCCGTCGCCGTCCGTATCGTAAAACGCGAAGGGACACTCGGAGATGGGAATCCAGGATCCGCCGCGGGGGTTGTACTTGTTCATGTAGATTTCATTATTGCCGTAGGGGTCGCTCTGGAAGAAATCCCCGGTGTATTCGTAATCGGCCAGATCCCACATGAGGCCGTCGCCGTCGAGATCCACGCCGAACCAAGCCCGGCGGAGTTCCCCTTGCTCAAAATACCGGATGTCCATCTCATCGGGGATTTGATCCCCGTTGGAGTCGATGTAATCCACCAGGCGGTCCACGGTTCCATCACAGCCGTAATCGGCGATGTAGCAATCGCTATCGGTGTCGCCCTGGGACGCGCCGGCGGGCAGGTCGCCGTCGTCATCGAGAATCCAGACGATCATATCCTGCGGCTTGGCGGTGCGGGTGCGCGCTTCGCGGCGGATGATCATGGTTCCCCCTTCCGGATAGGTGGACTTGAGGACGAAATGCTCGCCGGTTTTGAGTTGTAGCGCCCGCGGCCACCACTCTTTTTGGATCAGGAGCAGTTTGCCGTCCGGATTCATCTGAGTTTCGAGTTCCCACCAGGCGTCGGCGAACGGGATACACGGCAGGAGGGAAAAGGTTAAGGCCAGTAGGTAACGCATGATCATTCTCCCATTCCTGAAATTGCGTAACGATAGAAACTTGATCTGAAATCCCTGCATGAAGAACCATATAAAATCGGAGAGGAGATTGCAATGAGGAAAGGGATGGATGAGGATTTTTTGGGGAGAATCAGGGGAGTGAAAAGCAGGAAGGCCAAATCAAAATCCAAAACGGGCCGGGCTTGGCTACCCGGCCCGTTTGGTTTGAACTGAATGTGGTGGACTGAACTTACCGGCCGGCGCTGGGGACGCCGAAGAATTCGCAACGGCGGTTAAGACGCCAAGCGCTTTCGTCGTGTCCCAAGGCCAAGGGTTGTGATTCACCGTAGGACTTGGTCACGATGCGGTTGGCGGGCAGGCCGCGTTGGATCACGTACGAGGCGGCGGATTGCGCGCGGTTTTCACCCAGGGTCATGTTGTATTCCATGGTTCCCCGTTCGTCGCAATGGCCTTCGATCAGCAATACATATTCCGGATGGCGGATCATGTAAGCGGCGACTTGGTCCAGGCAGGTGGTGAATTCGGGGCGAATATTGTACCGGTCGTAATCAAAGTGAATCCGGTCGCAAATTCCCGGAAATTCGCTGGGATCCGCAAGTTGCGAGAGAGGAATGGGCGCGCCACTCATCGGCGGGCGGGTGATCGAGCCCGCATCTTCTCCTCCCAGCCCGGGGCTGCTGATACCCTTTTCCGCCAGCACTTGAGCGCCCGCGGGTTGTTTGGGGGTGCGCGCACAGGCGCCTAGCAACAGAGCCAGGGCCAATACTACCGTGATACCATTGATGGTGCGACGTGTGAATGTGGACATGTAGCAGAACCTCCCGATTTTTTAAAAATACAACATGATGAATCTCATCGTGTTTTTCTGGTGATCCCCTCCTGGATGGAATGGTTGTCACACAATTCCCATCCATCCGGTAGAGCGGCCGTATTCTATTGATCCCGTTATTGGATATTGTTACGGAACCATTCCACAGAGATTGCCCAGGGAATCCCTCCATCCGTTCTGGGACATAAACCGTTCGAACCGGGCCGCAAGGGTGTCGACGGCTGGCGGCCTTGCGTCCCGCAGGGTTGAATCATCCCTTCTTAAATTCACCATATCCTACCTTGTTGCCAAGAAGATGACAAGAATTCCAACGATTCTTTTCTCAATTTGGTGACCAAGAAGGACAGATATTTTCCCCCGGGTTGGAAGTGACCCGGTAATATTTCTTGCCATCGGGCAACAAGCGGTTGGGTGTGCTGGGCATGATGAAGATTTCATGTTTTCCGAGCCGGTTGGAGGAGAAGGCGATATACTGCCCGTCCGGCGACCAGGTCGGATTCAAGTTTTCAAATTTCCCGTCGGTGAGCATTTGCAGGTCCGATCCATCCGGCCGGACCGTGTAGATGTCGCTTTGCAGATTGTCGTAATACCCGGAGAAGGCGATGCGGTAATCCCCTCCCACGGGCACGGGTGACCAGAAGGGGGATTCGCATTTCCGCTCCACGTAGGAGATCCGTTGGGTGTTGGATCCGTCCATGTCCATGACGTAGATCTGGGGGCTGCCCACGCGGTTGGAGACAAAAGCCACGCGGTTTCCGTCGGGGGAAACGTCGGGGGAAACCTCCGGCCAATTGTTGTGGGTGAGCCGCCGGGGCTGCTTGGTCCCTTCCTTGGGAATGATGCTCAGTTCGGGATTGCCATAGGCGGACATGGAGATGATGAGATTCCGCCCGTCCGGCAGCCAGCGGGGCGTGTTGTTGGTCCCCTTGAACTGGGCGGCGGGGAGGACCTTGCCTTGGGCCAGGTTATGGACAAACACATCCGGCCAGTTGTTTTTGTATGAGATGTAAGCGAGTTCGGTTCCGTCGGGAGACCAATCGGGGAAATTGGTGATGGAGTTAAAGAAGGTGATTTGTTGCAAGCTGTCTTTCCAGCCGTCGTAATCGATCAGGTAAATTTCCTTAATATTTTTGGCGGCATTGTAATTCACAAACGCAAAACGGGTTTCGGTGATGGGTTTCACCTGGCCTTGGGTCAAACTGGAGATGATCTCGGCCGTGGCTTTGTGTCCGGCGCGGCGAAGATTTTTGCGGGCGAAGGGTTCGTGAGGCGGTCCGCCGTAAGCCCGTCCGATGACCCGGACGCCGTCCACCAGGTCGTACACCATCAGGTCGAGTTCAAACAGGCCCGGCCCGCGGGGGACGAGTTCGCTTTTCACGATGTAATCCATCATCACCCCGTTGACATCCAGCCGCCGCCAATCCTCGTACGAGATGGCGTTGCGTTCCACGTCTTGCCGGTGGAGGAAGGCCGCCTGGGGCGTTTCCGCGTAAACGCGGAAAGCATCGGAAAAACCTAAATCGAACACCATCAGGTCGTTCAGTTCCTGAAGGGTTTGTTCCTGCCCGGCGAACGGTTCCCGCGCCGTAGGTTTCACGACCATCATTTTGGGTTTTTCGAGTCCTCCCATGACCGGGGGAACGGGCAAAGTCGATTCGCCGGCCCCGGCGGAGAACAACTCCGCAAACACGGCGGCCCCGCCGATGGCAGCCAACCAAATACCCAATGTCAGTTTTTTCATGGTTCCCTCAACCTTCCTTCCTGAAGAGTATGAGAAGAGTGGCACGCAGGATCCAGGCGTACCTCCGGTCCCATTGTAGCAGGGGATATTGAACCGGTTCAATTGTTGATCGCGGTCCATGGTTTATTTTGTGAACGTCTTTCTCCGGGAGAACCCTCAATACGTTTTTTTCGGCATGATGAATGGGACCACCACCTTCACGCTGGCGGCGGTGTAGGTCATCGGCAACCGTTCCAAAGGACTGGCGCGTTGCACCGCGTCCAGGACGGATTGATCCATTGCCGGCCAGCCGGAGCTTTCTTCCAGTTGAATGTTGCTTACCCGTCCGTCTTGATACACCGTGAAAGACACCACGGTGATGTAATCGCGGTATTCGGGCGGCCGGATGGTGGGTTGCAGCCAGGCCCGGTACAGTTGTTTGTTGAGAATCATGGCGTAGCCGCTGAAATCATGCGGGGCGTTGGGATCGCCGAAGATCTGGGTTGTGTAGGTGTCGGTGGAGGCCGGGCTGGTGTTCGGGGACGCGGTGACCGGTTGTTGAATTTGTGACAAGGGAATACGGGGGAGTTCCGGCGTAGGGGTTGGCCGGGGGGGAGTCGGCCGGGGGGTCGCCGTGGATTTAGGCGTCGGCGGGGGAGTCGGCCGGGGAGTCGCCGTGGGTTTGAGCGTGGGCTTTGCCGTAGGCGCTTTGGTGGGCGTGCTTTTGAGTTTTTCCCGTAATTGACTAATGGTATCCTCGGTGAGTTTGGGGGGTTTTTTTTCAATTTTCTGCGGCTTGGGCGGTTCTGGTTCTTCCGGCGCGGGGGGAGGCGTTTCCTGCTTCGGGGCGGGTTGTTGTTGGGGAATGGCCATGGTGATATACACCCCCTGATGATACTTGTAATGCGCCCGCAGATTGATCGTCAGGTATAAAAACACCGCCAGGTGCAGGAGAATGGAAATGATATAAGCCGTCCGGTCACTCATCAGACGGATTTCCTCCGCTTTTTAACTCCGCGGTTTGTAAATGGCCGGGATGTTGACGGATTGAAAACCGACCTTGGCGGAAATGGCGATGACCTCGGCCACGTCGCCGAACGAGGTGAGTTTGTCCGCGTTGATGAACAGGGCTTCGTCCGGGAACTGGTTCTTGAGTTCCGCCAGTTTCACGGGCAGGTCGCTGTCGGTCACCGGCTGGCCGTTGAGAGTTTTCCGCCCGTTGGGATCCACGCCGACGACGATCTGTTCCTTTCCCATGGCCTCCACGTAGCTGACCTCGGGCACCCGGATGTTCAGGCCGGTTTGGACGAAGTTGGACACCAGGATGAACACGATGAGCAGAACGATCATGATGTCGATGAGGTTCGTCATGTTCACGTCGGCCAGGGCTTCTTTTCGGTACCGAATCTTACGCAGGGCCACCGCTTCTCCTCCGGCTGACCGGCCGGGGGGCGGACAAGCGGGAGGTATTGCTGAACGAGCCCACGACGATTTGCCGGTCAAAATGGTTGATGATTTCGCTGGCGAAGGTTTCCAGTTGTGTCTCGATGCTTCGTACCGCGCGCAGGATCCAGTTATGCCCGAACACGGCCGGGATGGCCACCAACAAACCGCCCACCGTGGTCAACAGCGCTTCGGAAATCCCCGGCGCGACGGTTTCCAGGCTGGTGGCGCCCACCGTGCCCATTTCTTGGAAGGAGAGAAAAACCCCCCAGACCGTTCCCAAAAGACCCATCAGAGGGGAGACGCTGGCGATCGTGGCCAGGAATGTGGTTCCCCGTTCCCAGCGCTCTTTCTCCATTTCGATGGCCCGGTCGAGGGTCCGTTCCAAGGCGGGAACCACGGGCCGTTCGGCGATGATGCGGTTCTGGTCGCGGTCCAGCGTGGCCCACAGCCGCAGTTCCTCATAGGCGGAGACAAACAAACGGGCGGGGCTGTTGGCGGGCAAAATCCCTTCCTGCGAGAGCGCCACGATGTTGCCTTCCAGTTCATTGAACAGCCGGCGGAAGCCCTTCGCCAGTTTCCGTTCCTTGCGCAAATCGAAGTATTTTTTAATCATGATCCCCCAAGAAAGGATGGAGAGGACCAGCAAAGAACCATAAATGGCCAGCGCCAGGAAGGAACTGTTGATTAAATGTTGAATCACTCCTCCCCGTTGGGTAATGACAATGAATGAAAGGATGGAACCATTGAACAAGGCCGTCTGCCCCTTTCCCGCATGAATGACTGAGTCGAAAACGCCGCCTGCCGTCCGGGGAAATGGCCGGTTTGCCGCGCTTTTTCCGACGCCGGTTTTCGGGAAGAGAAAACGGGAGGAAGAAAGTCCGGCCATCCGGCGGAGATCAATATAATTACGAAAGTCCCAGTGCCGCGTAACGCCCAAAGGGGTCGAATTTCCGTTCCAGGTTACGTCTATTTGGGTATTTTGAGGCGTTGTCCCACCCGGATGATGGAAGGATCCTGAATCCCGTTGAGTGTCTGAATATCCTGAACCGCCACCCCGTACTTGGCCGCGATGGTGGACAGCGTTTCGCCTCGTTGAATGACATGCGTATTCCCCGAATCCGCCGCCGGGGGAGCAGAGGAAGCGGCCGGTTCGGGCGTGTTCACACCCAGTTCTTTCAAGATCTGGCGGTAAATTTTCCGGTTTTCTTCTTCCATGGAGGCTACCTGGTTTTCCAGGCCGCGCAAGGAGGCCTGAAGGCGGGATTGCTCGGACCGAATATCCTTGAGAGCGGACGAGAGCGCCATGACATCGGATTGCATCGCGCGCAGATCTTGCCGGGTTTGGGATTGTAAGGTTTCCTCGGTTTGGGACAGTTGTTGCGAAAGGGTGGCGAAGCTATCCGTCGAAAAGATGTCCAGGCTTTGGGTTTTCTCTTCCAAGCGGGCTATCGCCCGTTCCAGGCGGTCCACCCGGGCATCGGTTTGCCCGGCCCGGTTTTCCAGATCAGACTGGGCGGCGCGGAGTTCGCGGAACGATTGGTTCAGAATTTGGTTGACTTCCGACAAGGTGGAGGCCGTCTGCACCGTATCCTGGCGGGTATCCTGTTGATACCGGTAAACCCGCCGTTCCAAATCGCGGACGGATTGTTGCAGCTGGGCGATTTCCTTGGAAGCGCACGAAACGGAAAGAAACCCGGTGATAAGCAATCCGGGGATGATTCTCGTGGAAATGACCCTCATTGACCCGATCTCCAGGAGAGGCGCTTGGTTTCTTCCAAACGGCGTTTCTACCAAATTGGATATACTCGCCAAAAATCGTATGGTATGATTCCTTACTGAATCCTTTTCTGGAACCATGAATATCATACCAAACCTTTGAGTTTATACAAGCACCAATTGGTATGAATGGTATGTATTTTGATATGGATCAGGGGGAGGCCGGCTCATCCTCCCAGGTACCTTCCCGATGCCGGGAACACAGGGCCGAAATCGGATGAATGAGGACACCTCCGTACCGGACAGGAAGGCCGCGGATCCAACCGGGCCGCCGGTGGAACCCACGACCCCGGCGCCGGCAAATCCGGCGCCTCCCTTCAATTGGGGCGATGGCTTGAGTTTGGAAGTTTCCTCCAGCCAAATGTCGGCGCATTTGCAGGTGGAAGCCGCGTACGCGGGTTTCTACACTCCGGATGACCTGGAGCGGTATTTACGGGAAAACCAAGTGGTCTTCGGGATCAACCGGCGCGCGCTCGAAAAGATCTTTCACGACCAATCCTTCGGACAATCGCTGGCCGTGGCCAAAGGCCGGCCCCCCCGCCATGGGGAAGACGGCCGGGTGGAGTGGCAGGTGGATTTATCGATACTCGAAGGGGCCGCATTGACCGAACGCGGCGGGCGGGTGGATTGGAAAGAACGGCATCACGTGCTGCAAGTGGATGAAAATCAACTTTTGGCCCGCTTGATCGCGCCCACCCCGGGGGAGTCCGGCATGAATGTGTACGGCCAGGAATTGCCCGCCACGCCGGGGAAAGAGGCCCGTTTCCCCGCCGGCAAAGGGGTCCGGATCAGTGAAGATGGGCGGGAACTCTATGCCGCCCTGAACGGAGTGGTCTGCCGGGAAGGCGATAAGATTTCGGTAACTTCCATTTACAAAGTGCAGGGCGATGTTTCGCTGGAAACCGGCCATATCGACTACCGCGAGACCGTGATCATCACCGGCGGGGTTTTGCCTGATTTCAAGGTGAAAGCCGGGCAGGATTTGCATATCCATGGCCTGGTGGAAGCGGCGGAGTTGGAAGCCGGAGGGAACATCTTCATCAACGGAGGGATTCAGGGCAATCAGAAAGCGGTGATCAAAGCAGGGGGAGACCTCGTCGTCAAGTTCATCAGCAATGCCCGTGTGGAAGCGGGAAACGATGTGATCGTGAATGGCGCGATTACCAATTCGGTGGTGAAGGCGGGGCGGGATGTGATTGTGCGAGGCACCAAGGCGGTGATCGTGGGGGGAGTCATCCTGGCGGAAAAACGGATATCCGCCGGGGTGATTGGTTCCGAATTGGGCGTGAAGACCGAGTTGGGGATCGGGGCGGATCTGAAAAAGCGCATGGAAAAACGCAACGAAATCCTGAACCGGATCGCGGCTTTGTCAGACAACTACCATCGCTTGCAGCAAGCGGTCCAGGTCCTGAACCGCTTGCGGGATCAGGGGAAATTGGACAAAGAAAAAGCCGAAATGCGCCTGAAGATCATCCGGGCCGGTTTGCAGATGCAATCACAAATCCAGCAATTGCAAGAATCGGCGCGGATCAGCGGTTCCGAGGCGGAGGCGGATAAAAAGACGATTGCCGGCGTGATCGCGCGGGAGATTGCCTGGCCGGGGACGCGGATCACCATTATGGACCGAGTGTATACCGTTAAAACCGTCACCCACAAGGCGCGATTCGTGCTGTTGGACAAGGAGATTGAGGTTTTGGCCTATAAAGAAGGCGATGGAAAGGAACAGGAAGTCACGAAAAGCCAGGAAAATCCGTAAGATTAAAATCCGTAAGATTCAGGTGAAGGAATCCCTGGCGGAGGGGGTGGGATTCGAACCCACGATACGGTTGCCCGTATACCCGCTTTCGAGGCGGGCGCCTTCGACCTCTCGGCCACCCCTCCGATAAGGTTTCTCGTTTTCCGGATCCCGGTATTTCCGGGAACACTTATCGTAGCCGCTCAAAAAAATCTTTCAATAACCGCTCGCATTCTTCTTGTAAAATCCCAGGATGGACCAGAACCTGATGATTGAGCCGGGAGTCTTCCAAAATCTGGTACAGGCTTTCCACTCCTCCCGCCTTGGGATCGGCCGCCCCATAATACAGGTGCTCAACCTGGGCCTGTACGAGCGCTCCCGCGCACATCACGCACGGTTCCAGGGTGCAATAAACCGCGCATGCCGTCAGGCGCCAGCCGCCAAGTTGAGCGGCCGCGTCCCGCAGGGCTTCGATTTCGGCGTGCGCGGCAGGATCCTGGCGGAATTCGCGCATATTCCGCCCCCGGCCGATGACGGCGCCCTCCCGCACCACAACCGCCCCCACGGGGATATCCCCGTGCGCGGC
The DNA here is from genome assembly GCA_013177805.1 of Candidatus Omnitrophota bacterium. GTDB lineage: Bacteria > Hinthialibacterota > Hinthialibacteria > Hinthialibacterales > Hinthialibacteraceae > JABLXU01. The sequence goes on along the minus strand of JABLXU010000017.1, from coordinate 27,050 downwards.
AGCGATCCGGGCCTGATTGATAGCCAGCCGCATGAAATATTCGTGGGTCAACTGGGGTGACACGCCGTAAAGATCCCTTCCCGCATCAGGATGTGTGGCGGTTTATACCATGTTTTCCGGCATCCAGCAATCCGGCCCCCTCCCTCCCCAGGCTCGGACCGGACCCGGCACCGTGGCCAAACCACCGGCATCCTGCTACAATGCCTTTTTGCCCCATCCCCGGGTGGGGCGGGAGATTGTTTGACAATTGTACTATCATCCGAACCAGGCCGTGGATTGATGCTTATGGACACGAAAGACTTGGACCGTCTTATGGACGAATTAAACCAATTGCGCCAGAGCGAGAATTGGACCGGTCTGGCGGAGCGGGCCCGGGAATGTCTGAAGTCCGAGCCGGATCTTCCCCTCGCCCTCCGGGCGTTGGCACAGGCGTTGGAACGTCTCGGCCAAAAAGACTGCGAATACGAAACGGTCATGAGCCGGCTGCTGGAACTCAAAGACCGGGTTGTGGATACCGCGCAGCGGTTGTCCCAATATTACCTGGAGCAGGGGAATACGGTAGAAGCGGTCCGCCATCTGGAGACCGCCCTCGAGGCGGCTACGGCGGAACGGCACTATGACAAGATCGAGGAATTATGGCTGGACATGGTGGACTTGGATCCGCACAACCTCGATTTCTTCTTCACCATCGCGGAGCAATTGAACGGGATCAAACAACGCCAGCGGGCCGCCGTTTTGCTGCAGATGCTGCTTCCCTCCACCGAAGAGCGCAACGACTGGCGCAACCGTTTCCGCCTGCTCCGCCGAATTCTGGAATACACTCCCAAGGATCAATCCCTCCGGGAACCCCTGGTGGAGACCCTGCGCCGTCTTCACCCGGATTCTCCCGCCATGGAGCGGGTGCTGGACTACACCGGCATCCGGAGCACCCGCCCATTGCCTGAAGCATTGGCGGAGGTGGAACTGTTCATGAATTTCTTGCCCGGCTGTTATGTGCGGCATCCGGATTGGGGGATTGGTTTAGTCAAGGATCTGAACATGCTGGACCGGCGGGTGATCATCAATTTCCAGAAAAAGCGCGACCATGGCATGGATGTGGAATTGGCCCAAAACGTGGTCGAGTCACTATCCGCCGAGGATTTCCGGGTTCAACGAGCCATCAATCCCGAGGGGCTGAGCCGGATGCTCCGGGAAGATCCCATCGGATTGATCAAATTGCTGTTGAAAAGTTATGGGGGTGCCCTCACTGCCAAGGAAATCAAAGAGCACTTGGTCCCGGCGTTGATTCATGTGCGGGAATGGAGTTCCTGGTGGTCCGAAACCAGCGCGGCCTTGCGGGGGGATAAGTACATCGCGGTGAGCGGCGGCGCGTTGAAAAAATACGTGCTGCGGGAGGAGGCGGCCGATGATAAGGATGAATTGTTGCAGCGCTTCGATGCCACCAAAGCGCCGCACGACAAGGTCGATCAAATCTATACCTACCTGCGGACGACCAAAAAATCCGATGTGGAAACCGAGGTGATTCGCCATTTTTCCCGGAAAATCCACGCCATTGCTCCCTCGCGCCGCAGCCGGGCGGAGCGGGTGGAACTCTGGTTCACCAATGAAGACCTCAAAGCCTATGATCCAGACATCCAGTCCGTGAACCGGGCCATTCTCGACGAAACCTTGCAGGATGCCGCTAAATTGGGTTCGATCTTGCAACATCTGCGCTACAAATCGCACCAATGGCAGTACGCCCAAGAAATCCAGAAAACCTATCCCGCCGAATGGCCGGAAATCTTTCAGGCATTACTCTTGGAACCAGCGGTGCAGATCCGGGACGAGCTGGCTGCTGCCATGGAACAAGCGGGACACGCGGCCCGGATTCTTGAAGTGGTGGACCAGGCGTTGGCCCATTACCGGACCTATCCCCCCACGTTCATCTGGCTGGCGGGCCGGATTCTTGCCGGCGAGGGGACGAACTGGTGGGAAGGAAAAATCAGTCCGGCGGTGGTGATCGAACGCTTGTTGCTGCTGATTGATTACCTGACCAGCCAAGCCAAGCGGCGCGAGAAAGACGAGGCGGTCTGGTTGCGCAAGGTGGCGGGAGACGCCCGGGAACTGATCCGCAAAAACCATTACGCCTTGTTCAAACTCCATATTCAGAACGCGGATGAGGCGGTGGCGCAGTCGATTTACCGCCGCGCCATGACCAACGAGGGCATCGATCAGCGGACCTCGGCGGATCTGACGACGATCGTCCGGGCGCGGTATCCCACCCTGTTCGCCGGGAGCGCCGCGGAAGGGCCGACTGTGCCGGAGGGATTGTTGTGTCTTCAGTCCACTTACGACCGCAAACGTGCTGAGCTGCGCCGGCTGATCGAAACCGACCTCCCCGATGTGGTCCGGGAAATCGAGACCGCCCGCAAACACGGCGATTTGCGTGAAAACGCGGAGTATCACGCGGCCAAGGACAAACAAAAACTGCTGGCCGCGCAGGCCGCGGAGCTTAAGGAAAGCATGCACATCGCCAAGGTGGTCGATCCCGCCGAGGTGGACACCAGCCAAATCGGATTCGGCGTCCGCTTCCGGATTTCTCCTTCCAGCGCGGACACCGTGGAGGAGTACATCATGCTGGGCCCGTGGGAATCCGATCCCAGCCGGAATATCCTGTCCTATCAGGCGCCCTTCGCGCAGGCGTTTTACGGCAAGCGGGCCGGGGAGATCGTCAATGTGGAATTGCCCATGCACACCGGGCAGTATGAAATCCTCTCGATCGATCCGATCCCGCCTGACTTATTGGACGAAATCAGTGGGCGGGAACCGGATTCCGGCCCGGAAGCCTTAGCCACCGCCCAACCTTCGGATTCCGGCCATGCGGCTGATTTCTAAAGGATGGATTTAGTGGTTGACAATCCCCCCTGCCTATCGTGGAGAATCAAGTCCATCCCATCACGGAAAGCATCCGGCGGCAGAACCCATACTGAGATTGGAGGCAGTGACATGCGGCAAGCCTTTCCTCTTTCTTTATTGATCCTGGGCCTTTCTGGTATTCCCAGCCTGTCTCAGGAGTACTACGGAATCGTGACCGCGGTTCCGGTGTACCGGACCATCGTCGTGGACGGTGATGTAAGCGATTGGGACGGCATCGCGCCGGCTTGCCTGGATCCCAGTGGCGATGGCGGATTGCATTATGATTTCGCCGCCTGCTACCTGGCCAACGATAGGGATTATTTCTATTTCCGGATCACGTTTACCAGTCCGCAGCCGTACGGAGACTATTTCTGGTATTTGAACACCGGTTTCGACACCGACATGGACAGCAACACCGGTCATCGGTGGCCGGCGGTCTTCGGGTCGGAATTCAACATCCAGGGCCGGCAGGTTTTTGATCAACGATGCGGGGATTGGGTTTGCACCATCGATCCGGCCAGCGAAGAAAATTTATGGGGGACGTTCGCCTACGTGGACGTGGCTCCCATGGAGGGGAATGTGACGGACGTGGAATTCGCCATCCGGCGCGATCTGGTTTATAAGAACATGGAAGATGGGCAACCCGGGCTTTCCAATCCGGATGAATCGCCCCTTTTCGATCCCGAGTTTAACGATTTCATTCTCGTGTTCGAAACCGAGGACGAGACCTTCACCTCGGTGGAATGGATGCCCGATACCGATCCCAATTCCAATGAGACGGGAATTATCTATACCTTCGCGCCTCCGCCTGCCGATGTTCCCGGGTGGGATCTATATTGATGGAGTCCAGATATACAGGGGAGGGTGGATTCCAAGAGAAACGCAGTGCCCTCATATAGTTAACTGCTTGATTTCTCTTTTTTTGTCTTTTTTAGGCCTTCACCTCAAAAAAACTGTTGACAAATTGTTTGAAATAGTGCAATATCATGCCGTGCAAATTCAGTTGGTTGAGGGATCTTTGACTTGATTCGTTGCTACTCGTTGGTTGTGGATAACATAGAAGGGAATTTTGGTTTTCCACAACCGTGATTCTTCCTGCGTTTTTTCTTCCCTCACCCCCAACATGTCATCCCATGGTATGAAATCCCGCGGTTTTGTAGCGGGAGGACGAGCGGCGTTGAGGCTGTTACGGCTCCCGTGCCATTCCACTCGAAGCCTTGACGGACGGCGTCCGGACATGAGCCGAACCGATTGGATGGTTTGTTCCAAGGGATTTATGGTTTTAGTTGGATTCGAATTTCCATCGGTTCATCGAGCCGCCGGTCCTTATCTGCCATTTTTTCAAGGTAGGGACCGGCGGGTGGATTCATTTTTCCGACGAGACCAAGGAGAGTGGAACGATGGACGAATCGACCCTTACGACTCAAGCCCGTCCGGCCGCGGACATCCACAACAAAGGCTCATCCAATGGGATGGCCTGGCTGATGCTCCTGGTGATGCTCATCGGCTTTGCCGGAGCCGCCTATTACATTGACTACCGTTTGACATCCCTGGAAAGCAAGGTATTGACCCAGGCCGGGGACGTATCCAAACAAACTGAAGACACACTGCAAGCCATTCAAAACGCGCGCAAGGATATCTTGGGCAACCGGGCGGAAAGCGCCGAGTTTGCCCAGAAATTTTCCACGACGCTGACGGACATGTCAGCCCTGGTGACCGAATCCGTCCAGGCTTTTACCCAGCAAACCTCCAAACTGACTCAAGCGATTGAATCTCAGGATCAAAACCAGAGGGACTTTCTCCAGGTCTTAGCCTCCAACCTGACCCAGGAAGCCGCGGCAACCCGGGAAGCCGTCCGGGAAGCCCACGGCCAGAGCCAAGCGGTGGAACGACACGTGGCGGCCCTTGCCCGGCAGGTGGAACAAAACAGCCAGGAGATGCAGGATGGTTTGCGGCAACTCGGACAGGAGTTCGCGTCGGGTTTCACTTCGATGAGCGAGTGGAGCCAGCAGATGAACACGGTCCTCAGCAGCCGGTTGGATGAGCAGGCCCGTATCCTGAACCAGCACTTGTCCGCCTTGCGGGAGGATTCGCAACGGAGCCTGAATCGTATCGAAAGCCATCTGGCGGTCATCAACACAGAGACCCAAACCGGCCGGAGCATGCTGGAAACCATCGCCTCGGAAGGCTTGGCCCAGCTCGAAGGCAAGCTGGCGGGATACGCGGAGGACCTGCGGAATGAGACCCACGGCGTGGAGACCACCTTGGCCAACCAGGTGGACACGCTGGTGGATACCCTGCGCGCCGGCTTGCTGGAACAAAACGGCGCGATATCGGATCTGCATTCCTTGATCGGGGATCAGACTCAGGCACTGGCGGAGGAGTTGCAACTCGGTTTCGCCGGCGGGAAGGAATCCGTGGAAATCTTGCGTGACGACATCCAAGAAATGGAGTACGCGCTCCACGGGCGGACAGAAGATTTGTGGCTGGAAGTGGCCGCCCTAAGCAAGCCCAGGATCAGACGGCTGAAAGAACCGCCGTGGCCGTCACCACGGGATTGCAATCCTTGAGCCAGGCCATTGCCAGCCTGGAAAGCGCCGTGGAGGATACCCGGTCCTTGACCGCTTCGTCACGGGAACTGATAGAACAATGGACCAGCAGGGAGTCGCGGCGGGATCAGGATTTCGCCGCCGCCTTGGAAATCCTCACCCAGACCCGGTTGGCCATGGAAAGCACCAATGTTCAACTAGGGAACCTGGGGCAGCGGGTGGATACGATTCATGGAGATCTCGTAACCCAACTGGAGACGGTGCGGCAGGCCTTGGCCGCGCAAATCCCGGCGGAGGGAACGGATCGGGAGGAATACCGCCACGCGATCCAAGGCCTGCAAACCCTGACGGCGGAAATCCGGACCTTGCACGACGCGCTGAAATCCGGCATTGAAGCGGTGCGCCGCCAAGCCGCTACGTGGATGGAAACACCCGAATCGGAGGACGCGCGCGCTGCGTTCCAAACCATCTTGGATGATCTGGTGAAATCTCTCGAATCCACCCAAGGCCAGGTGGAAGCCATTCAGAAGGAAATCTCCAGCCTGGCCACCCAGTTCGTTCCCGCGGCCGGAGCGGAACCGATCGGCATGGTTCCCGCGTCCGGCGTTGCTGAATCGAGCCCATAACCTGCCTGTCTGAGGCATTGATTGGAGAGGCCAGGTTGGTTCCTGGCCCTTTTTTTGCGTTCTGTTCAAGCGCAGGCTCTTCTCCGTTCCCGATTTGCTCTCCCGGTGTTCTCTCCCGACCGGCCCGGTCATTCTCCCGCATCCAGTCGATGTGAATTCGGAGCCGGAATCAACCTCCATTCGAATCAATACCAAGGCGAACCGGAAGCGCGGCGCACATGGATATCATCGAGAATTCCATTGCCCCGGTGGGTAAGCAGAAACCAGACAATTTCCGCGATTTCTTCAGGTTGGATGAGTTGGGCGGGATCGAGGTCGGGGCGCATCTGGGTGATGAGACTCGTGTTGACGCCCCCCGGATTGATGGCGTGGACACGGATGCCGAAGGCCTGGGCTTCCTCGGCCAGGACCTTGGTGAATCCCATGAGGGCATGCTTGGAAGCCGTGTAAAGGGCCTGGCGGTAATAGCCCTTAATGCCCACCACCGAACCGATGTTGATGATGGTAGGCCTCTTGGAGAGTTTGAGCGCGGGCAGGCATTCCCGGCATAAGAGGAAAGGGGCCTTGGCGTTGATAGCGAAAAGCCGGTCCCAGTCTTCCTCGGACGATTCCTCCACGGGTTTGTTCAACCCCGTGCCGGCATTGTTGACGAGGATGTCCAATCCACCGAAACAAGCCACCGCCGCTTGCGCAAGGGATTGAGCCTGGGCGGGAACGGCGAGATCGCAGGGGATGGCCACGGCGGTCCCGCCGTCCTTCTCGATCCGCGTCACGGTTTGCTGCAGCGCCTCCGCGTCGCGGGCGGTGATGATCATCTGGATGCCTTCCCGGGCCAGCCGGACGGCGATCGCTTGGCCGATCCCCCGGCTGGCGCCGGTTACCAGGGCGATATGATTCTTCCATACGATGTCAGCCGGCATGGTGGTTTGACCCATCCCTCGAAGATGCGAATTGTATAAAACCTATTATAACAGAATAAGGCCGGGCGGTCTCCATGGGAACCGGATTGAACACCGTGGCGAGGGATTCGGGGCCGGCGGGATTGCTGTGCGGCCGGGTCCCCGGGCGGAGAAAGACGGCGCTCAAGGCGCGGCGGGGGCGGGAGGGGCTTCTTCAAAAATCCAGAGACGGCCGATGAATTTATCATCACCGTCCTGGATAGGAATCGTCCGGCATTGGATATCCCGGGGCGGATCGCCTTTGATTCGCAAGGGAAGTATTTGGATTGCCGTGGGTTGATCGTCGAGGGCGGAGATCCGTTTATGCCAGTCGGTATCGGATTCCAGTTTGAATTGACTCAGGTACGCATACCAATCGATCTTGCGGAGTTCTTCCAGTTTTTGCTTAGGCTGAGGAAGCATCGAATAAAACTTGGCATTGGCTTTCGTGATCACGCCGGACCGGTCCGTGATCACCACCCCATAGGGCATTTGCTCCAGCACCGCGGTGAAACGTCGGTTTTGCGATTCGAGTTCGGAGGTCCGGTCCCCCAATGAAAGCAACGCTTCTTGCAATTCAGCCGTGCGCTCATGCAGTTCCGCGTTGGATATTTCCAGTTGATGTTTCAAGTCCAGCAATTCCTTGTTTTTCCGCTCCAGTTCTTCATTTTTTTCTTCGTAGAGGGAAAGGGACTGGACCAGATTGGTGTTTTGTGTCCGCAATTCCTCGGTCAGGGTGGGGTTTTCCCGGGAGGAAAATTTTTCCTGGAAGAAGCTGACAATATTGCCCGCCAAGGTCTTGCTGGATTTATTTTTCTTTTTTGTCATGCGGATGACGGTTCCCGCCTGGGGTTCCGATTCGATCTCGATCGAATCCATCAAGCGTTTCATGGCGGGGATGCCCCGGTTGGCGGTCGCTTTGGCGGAGCGGCCTTCCAGGAGCTCTTCGATTTCCGCTTCGGTCATACCCGGGCCATTGTCTTTACCCAACACTTCCAAGACCAAGGTGTCGCCTTCGGTGAGGAGAGAGAAGGAGACGGTTCCCCCCTTGCCATGCTCCAGGATGTTCTTGCCCAATTCGAAGACCGAGGTCGTGACTTGGAGTTGCTGGGTGATCCCGAATCCGAGTTCTTCGCAGACGACTCGGGCCCGGTCCCGGACAGCCAGGATGTCTTTATCTTCGTGGATGGCTTGGGAGTAGATTTCCATATGCGTGATTATCCTGGGAGCCCGTGGCCGCCCTGGTGTCCGTCAGGGGGCCAGGGTATCGGTTTCAACGGGGGAAGGTTGAGAGCCGATGGGAGAAGGAATTGGCAGTTCTGGGGTCACTTCCCGGATGTAGTTGTCAAAGCGGCTGGCTCCATAGAAAGAGTTGCCGCCCTCGTCGTCCTCATCCAGAGAATCCGATTTCCGGGAGAGGGTATCTTCCCCCACGACAAAGAAACCGGTTCCAGGCTCTTCTTCCTCCAGGGGTTTTTCTCCCACGTAAAATACCGCTTGGCCGATGGGTTCACCATTTACGTTCGCGATGGCTCGCCATTCTCCTTCGCCCCCCAGTTCCAACAACTTGGTCATCGAGAAGTAAATCCCAACGGTTTGATTGCGGGGATAATAGCGTGATTCAGTCAAAACCACGTTGTTGAGAGGGTTCATCAATTCCACATGAACGATTTCCTCGGTGTCTTCTTCCGACAACCGGGTGACCACCACTACCCGCGAATCCTCGTCCGGTTTAAATACGTCGGTCACTCCCACCCACCGCCCATCGGCCGTGAGTCCCTTACAGGTAAAAACATCATGATACATTTCCTTGGCGGGTTTTAGGGAGATGGTGTCTGTGGAAGAACAAGCGCCGAGTCCTCCAACCAGCCCTCCTCCCATCAGGAACAAGGCCAGTCCGCGGAAAACCGGATTCCAACTTTTTTGTGACATGGGTGGTCTATCCTTTCGAACCGATTGTATTCTATCCGCCGGGGAACCTTCTGGTCAAGCGATGTCCAGGCCGGAGGACGGCATGATAATTGCTTTATAATAAGCGAATCAACAACCAAATCCTAAAGACCAACGGATGGCGCAGCCGCCGCGTTAGGGCCAGGAAATGATTTGATTCCTGGTGGTATAATTTCACGTGCTTCTCTTTCGCAGCCGGAGGGGAGGTAAAATCTGCTTGACAAGTGATTTTTTTACCAATTATAATACGAGATAATAATCTTGGATTATTGCATTTGCGCAACGCCGTTTAAGGAGTCATATCAATGAGCAACGGACTGGGTTCCCAAGGGGCACCAGAGGGAAAGTCCCGCCTTAAACTCCCCATCCTCGTCGCCGGCTTCGTGGTTCTCATTGGCGTGATCGGTGGAGTGGCGATGATGCTCATGGGGAACGGAGTGGGAGCGGATGAGGCCCTGCGTCCCGCTTCCATTAGGGAAGTAGGGTACCAATACGAATTCGTGGAGCCGTTTACGGGCAATTTGTCCGCGCCCGATGATCAATACATTTATAGCGCCAAAGTCACCTTGGAGATTTTGCCCCGAAAAAACTTTACTGAAAAACAAGCCACGGAAGAAATGGGGATCAACACGGATAATCCACGCAACAAGATGCCCCGGATCATGCAGATCATTTCAGACGAATTGCGTAGCAAAACCCGGGCGGAAATCAACAGCGCCGCGGGGCAGCTGAAGATGCGGAATTCAATCAAAAACGCATTGAACGCGATTCTGGATAAAGCGGAAGTCGTCGAAGTCTATATGCGGCTGATCGTCACGTGAAGGAGCCTCCGGGAACGTCTTCGCGCCACCCGCGGATGGGGTAATCCGCGGGGACCCGCTTGAACGGCCGGAGGGGAAATCAATTATGGCGGATATACTTTCACAAAATGAAATAGACGCCCTGTTGTCCGCCTTCGCCACCGGGGAAGGATCGCCGGAACCGGCGTCCGAGGAGGAAGAGCGGGTCCGCGAAGTCAAAGTCTATGACTTCAACCATCCGGACCGTTTCTCCAAGGACCAGATCCGGACCATGCACAACTTGCATGATCATTTCGCCCGGATTTTCTCCATCTCCCTCTCGGCGTTTTTGCGCACCATCGTGGAAGTGAAACTGGTTTCCGTGGACCAGATTTCTTACGAGGAATTCATCCGTTCGATACCTAATCCCACGTCGCTCAATATCATCAACATGGATCCCCTGGAAGGGAAAGCGTTGATCGAGTTGTCGCCGACGCTCTCCTTCCCCGTGGTGGACCGTTTGATGGGCGGGGCGGGCAATGTGTTTAAAAAGAACCGGGAATTGACGGAAATCGAGCAAACCATTATCGAAAAGGTGCTGTACCGCGCCTTCGATTGCCTCCATGAAGCCTGGGCCAACGTGTTGCCGTTGAATTTGTCGCTCGAACAATCCGAAACCAATCCGCAATTGCTCATGCAGCTTTATCTCCCGTCGGAAATGGTGATCCTCATGACCTTCGAGGTCACCATGGGGGAGATTTCGGGGACGTTGTCATTCTGCATCCCTTATCCCACGCTGGAGCCGATCGCCAATCAATTATCCAGCACCTCCTGGTACGCGGCCTCGAAGAAGGATCTTTCGGAAGAACACGCCGAAGTCCTTTACGACCGCCTGCGCCGGGTGTCCATCCCCATCGTCGCGTATGTGGGAGCGGCGCGGATCACCTTGCGCGATCTGCTGGAACTCCAGGAGGGGGATGTGATCCAGCTTAACAAGAATACCCGGGATGATTTCGTGGTGCGGATAGGAGATGAATACCGGTATTTGGCCAAACCGGGGATCAGACACAACCATAACGCGATTCAAATCACCAAGATCATCAGCGGGCCGGATGATATCTAAGCCCCTGAGTTCAATGGATCTTCCAGGTTGCCATGTGTGCCGAAGCGTTGAGTCAAGCGGAAATTGACGCGCTGCTGCGCGGCGAAGCGCCTCCTCCGGGCCCGAGCGCCATCACGGCCGAGGAAGAGGACATGGTCAAGCAGTATGCCCGCGTCGTATCCGAATGCGGGAGCGATGTGCTGACCACGTTGCTGGGCGAATCCGTTGCCTTGCGGTTTGACGATTTTAAAGAAATTGACGCTGCCTCGATACAAAACGAGATCCCCGGCATCCTGGTGGCCGCCGAGTTGAGCCACAAGGGGATGATTCAAGGGAAAATTCTGCTGGTCCTGACCGAGGAAAACGCCCTGAAATTGACCTCGCAGATGACCGGCGGCGGGGCCGGCCATGAGTTTGGCGATCTGGAGGAAAGCGCCCTCAGCGAAGCCATTCAATCCCTGTTCAACGCGGCCAACGCCCAACTGGCCCAGCAATTGGGGGGGGATATCATCCTGGAAGCTCCTGAAATCATCGCCCGGCCGCCCCAGCTTGCCGATTTGCTTCCCGCCTCCCCCGACCGGTGCCTGCTTTTGACGTACCCGCTCGAATCCAGTTCCATCAGCGGTAAGATCTACCAGATTATCCCTCGTAATTTTTTGCATTCGATCATCAACGCCGCTTCTTCGGGGCTCCGGATTCCCCTGGAAACGCCGGAAGACCGTGGCGCCAAAAGTCAATCGGCGTCGGTCCGGGCCAAACCCGCCCAGTTTGCCCCGTTCAGCGGGACGGGGGACATTCACGGACCCGGTGCCCCTCCGGTGGATATATCCAATCTCAACCTGATCCTGGATATTTCCTTGGAAGTGACGGTGGAACTGGGCCGGACGCACCGCAAAATCCGCGAAGTCCTCGAGTTAGGGCCGGGGTCGGTGGTGGAGCTGGACAAACTGGCCGGAGAACCGGTGGACGTGTTAGTGAACGACAAACTGTTCGCCAAAGGCGAAGTCGTGGTGATCGATGAAAATTTCGGCGTGCGCATTACGGATATTCTGACCATAGAAGAACGGATCGAAGCCTTGAAATAGAAGGATACAGGAGGAAGAAAAACCGGATTGGGGTATGATCCCGCCGCCATCGTATGGCGCGGACGGATTGCGGGAATGAATTTATCGTTACAGGGTTGAGGAAGGACCAATGAAATCCTCATGCCAACTCAAACTGATCGATCTCCTGTCGTTACGCCCGGGAACCCTGCTGCGCGTCCATGCTATCCGGGGAGAAGTGAGTTCACTGGAAGCGGAGGCCATTGCGCTGAATTACGGTTGGCAGTGGCTGGTTTCCAAGGCTTGTTTTCCTGGAGGCGATCCGCAAACCATTCATAACTTTTCCAAACTGCTGGATGTCTCGATCGACACCCGGGTGGTGGTGCGGCATCCGGGAGGGAAGGTGATGGAAATCCTGCGCCTGGAGGCGGGCGATTGGGAGGCCTTGCTCTCCCGCGCGGGACACCGGGCCGATGTTCTGGTGGACGGGCGGGTGATCGCGGAAGGAGAAATTGTCGACAATCACGGCCAGAGTGGGATTCTGATAAAAAATGTGGCAGGGATTTGAATCCGGATGATTCGCAGGGCATGTGGTGTTTACGCGTCACCAGCACGTAGAAAACCGGCCAAGGCTAAGCGCGGAAATCGATTGGGTTCAGTAAGGAAAAAGCAATCAATCCCCTCTCCCTTGGTGATAGGGGAAGGGAAGTCTAGAAAAAGCCGAAGATATCGCTCCTAGTCAGTTGGTGAATGATTGCGGGAGCCAGTTATGCCAGGGGAGCGGCTTCCCGGAGAGGGAAGAGGGACCGCTTTCCTGAAGTGTGTCTGTAATGCGATAGCCGGAGGCGGACCACACGTCCCCGGCCAATGAATTCCGGTTGAGGGCCGCGGATGCCGTTTCGATCCCGCGGCGCCGGAGTACTTGAATCCGGCAGGAAAATTCCATGTGGACTTTCATGGGCTTTTGGATTCGTTTGGGTTTGGGGGGTATTCTGCTTCTTCACACGGCGGATTCTTCGTGGTCTGCCCAGAGAAAGGCCACCCGGACTCCCACGCCGACTCCCACGCCGGCGGCCGCCGTGGTCACACCCGCCTCCACGCCCATCCCGGCGTTCACGCCCACCGTAACTGGAGCCACCCCGCCCGCCGCGGTTTTTCCTTCTCATGAAATGGTGAACCAGGTATTCGCCGCGGTGCGGGATCGATGGGATGCCGCCGAAAGCGGCCCCTCCGAACCGAATCCTGCCAATCCGGTCCCCCAGTTGTTGGAGCAGGCCGGGGGACGGTCCAGCACGCAGTCTCTAGGCCAAATGCTGATCAGCCTGGCCTTTGTCATTCTTCTGATTCTCGCCTTGGCTTGGGCGGCCAAACGGTTCTTAGTGAAAAACCACAATCTGGGCGGGAACCACATCACGTGGATCAGCACGTACAATCTGTCACCCAAATCGAAAGTGCATTTGATCCGGGTGGGGACAGAGCATTTTCTGTTGGGGGAAGGCGCGAACGCCATCACGCTCATTTCCAAAATCGAGACGCCGCCCGCGCCAGAAGCGGCTTCGGTTTCCGAGGCTGTTTCTTCATCCAACCCGGATAGTCAGCCGGTGCGCCTTTCCGAATCGTTTCAAAACCAGTTGAGCCATTGGGAATCGGTTTTGGACGACCGTTCGCTCCGCCAGGAAGTCAATGCCAGCCTCGTCTTTCTGAAGGGCTTGTCGCACCGCCTGCGGAAGAAGGGAGAACAAGAAAATGCCTAGAAAACTCCACGTATGGCTTTTCGGCCTGGGGATGTGGATCGGGGGGGCTTCTCCCCTGGCTTACGGGCAAGAGGGACAACCGCTCGTCTCCCGGCTGGGCATTGATCCCATTACCGGCCCCCATCCCCAGGATGTGTCGGTCACCCTGCAGATCCTCTTCCTGTTGACCATATTATCATTATTGCCGAGCATTGCGGTGATGACCACCTCGTTCATCCGCATTTCCATCGTCCTCGGGCTGGTGCGCCGCGCGATCGGGACGCAGCAGACGCCTTCCAACGAGGTGATCGTCGGCCTGTCGCTTTTCATGACTTTTTTCATCATGACTCCCGTGTTCGAGGAGATCAACCGCACCGCCATCCAGCCCTATCTCAACCAGGAACTCCAGGGCTTGCATCCGGGAGAGATTGACGCCTACGGCAAGCCGGTGACCGAATACCTGCCTCCGTTTTACGTCATGCTGCAGCGGGCCTTGATTCCCCTGCGGAATTTCATGTGGGGGCAGATCGGCGTTGAAGGAGCCAACGACGTAGCCGTTTTCATGTCCATGGCCCGCATGGAGAAACCCGATTCCCCCGAAGACGTGCCCACTCATGTACTCATTCCGGCCTTCATGATCAGTGAGTTGAAAAAGGCCTTCATGATGGGATTCATGATTTTCATCCCCTTCTTGATTCTCGATTTGGTGACGTCGTCGGTCCTGATTTCGATGGGCATGTTCCAATTGCCGCCCGCGTTTATCTCGCTGCCGTTCAAGATCCTGTTGTTCGTGTTGGTGGATGGATGGAGCGTGCTGGCGCGGGCCTTGGGGACTTCCTTTTATCAAAACATGGCGGGGTGACAGGTTTCCCGGCCCGGTATGGGAATGAATCATAGGAAAATAGAAAAGGCCATTCGGATATGAGTGATTTGTTCATTATCCAGCTCGGCCAGGATATGATGTTCAACGCGTTGCTCATCAGCCTGCCCATTCTGGGCGTGGGCCTGGCGGTTGGACTGCTGATCAGCATGTTCCAGACCGCGACCCAGATTAACGAGCAAACCCTGACCATCGTGCCCAAACTGTTGGTCGTGGGGATGACCATCCTGTTCCTGACGCCATGGCTGATCGAGCGGATGGTGGACATCACCATGCGGATGATGAATCTGATCCCGGAAGTGGCCCGGAATTTTTAATTATTGAACTGGAATTCCAACGATGCCGAACCTGTTGCCGCAGCCCTTGGAATCCATATTCATGACGTTTTTCTTCGTCTATCTCCGGATCGGCGCGGCGGTGTTCTCGATGCCGGTCTTGAGCGCGGATTCCGTGTCCCGCCCCATCCGGGCGGGCATTGCCTTTTGGGTGGCGGTGGTGTTGGCGGCGCCCTTCGTGGGGTTGGGGGAGAATGGCGCGGAATTGCCGTTTCCCGCGGCCGGCCGGGTGTACAACGGGATCGTGGATTTTTCTCTCGCGGTGATGGCGGAATTGGCCATCGGCCTGAGCCTGGGTTTCGCCGCCCAGGTGCTGCTATCCGCCATCGGGCTGGCGGGGGAATTGGTCGGCCAGCAGTCCGGCTTTTCGGCCGCGTCGGTGTTCGATCCGATCACCGGCCAGGATAATTTTTTGATCGCGCAGATCAAAACGTGGATCGGTCTTATGATTTTTTTGGCGATTAACGGACCGGAAACCGTCTTGAGCGTGGCGGCCGACAGTTTTCGGATCCTCGGGCCGGGGGAAGGATTTCCCCTGGGCAACCTGGGCCCGGCGGGATTGGAAGTGTTCCTGCTGGATGAGGGGCGGCGCGCCGCCCTGATCACAATCGTATTCAGGATGGGTCTTCAGATTGCCGCGCCCATGATCGTGGCCATGATGCTGGTGAACATCGCGGAGGCGTTCATCGCCCGCACCGCTCCCCAGATGAACATTTTGGCGGTGGGATTCGCCGTCCGCATTTCGATGTCTTTATTCATCCTCTGGTTGTCGATGCAATACATCGCCACCGCGTTTCAATGGTTTTTGTCGCGGTACACCCCGTACGCGGAGGCGTTTTTGAGCCGGGTGGCGCCTGGCTGAGCGGCGGTTGAAATCCGGCCGGAGTAGAGGGAGATCATGGCGGAAACAGAGACCGGACAGGAAAAGACCGAACCGGCAACGGGACGCAAACGGATGCGCGCCCGCGAGGAGGGGAACGTCCCCAAAAGCCACGAAGTCAACACCACGCTCGTGTTGACCGCCGGGGTGGTGTCGTTTTATTTCCTGGCCGGCCACTATTTCGGCAGTTTGATGGAAGCAGTCCGGTATTACCTGCAAGAAAGCGCCCGGCCCATCACCGTGGACAGTTATTACTCCCTTTTGCTGGAAATCGGGCTGCGGACGCTCCTCATTGTTTTGCCTTTTTTCTTGATTGTCGCTGTGGCGGCGCTGGCCATCAACCTGCTGCAGGTGGGATTTTTATGGTCCGGGAAACCCTTGATCCCCCGGTTCAGCCGGATGAGCCCGGCCCAGGGCCTCAAGCGGTTGTTTTCGGCGCGCGGGGCGATGGAGCTGGCGAAATCCATGGGCAAGATTTTCCTCATTGCCCCGGTGATGATCTACACGGTGTACAAGGAAGTTCCCAACCTGATGGGTCTGGTGGGGATGGAGGTGGGAGACAGTGTGATTTACATGGGGTACGCGTGTTTCGACCTGGCGGTGAAGGCCCTGCTGATCATGATCCTCCTCGCCCTCGCGGATTACGCGTATCAACGCTGGCAGCACGAAAAAGACCTGCGGATGACCAAGGAGGAAGTCCGGCAGGAAATGAAGGACATTCAAGGGGATCCCAAAATCAAGAGCCGCATCCGCTCCATCCAGATTCAGATGGCGCGCCAGCGGATGATGGAGCAGGTCCCCCAGGCGGATGTGGTGGTTACCAATCCCACCGAATACGCCGTGGCGTTAAAATATTCGCCGGACGAGCACCCCGCTCCCCAAGTCGTCGCCAAGGGCCGGAATATCCTCGCGCAACGGATCAAAGCCATCGCCCAGGATCACAACATCCCCGTGGTTGAGAACCGGCTCCTGGCCCAATCCCTTTACAAACTGGTGGAGGTGGGCGGCCTGATTCCGCCCGATCTCTACCAAGCGGTGGCGGAAGTGCTCGCGTATGTTTATAAGTTAACCCGCCGGATTCCAGTCCGGGCGTAAAGGATTGAACCATGGCCGCCGTCCCAGCCCGCAAGACCGCCGCGCAACAGACCGCCAACATGACGGTGGCGTTCGCCGTGGTGAGTTTGGTGGGAGTCATGCTCGGCCAGGTTCCGCCCTCTCTCCTCTCTTTGCTGTTGGCCGCGAACATCACGTTGGCCTTGCTGGTGCTCATGCTGTCGCTGTACATGGCCAATCCCCTGGAGATCAGCACGTTTCCGACGATCCTGTTGATCCTGACTTTTTTCCGTCTGGCGTTGAATGTCGCTTCCACCAAGTTGATTCTCACTCCCGGCACCGGCGCCTTGGACAAGGCGGGCGCGGTGATTGAATTCTTCGGCCAGGTGGTGGCGGGGAACAATCCTATCATCGGCTTTGTCGTCTTTCTGATTTTGATCATCATCCAGTTCGTGGTCATCACCAAGGGTTCGGGGCGCATCGCGGAAGTGGCCGCCCGCTTCACCCTGGACGCCATGCCGGGCAAGCAGATGGCCATTGACGCCGACCTGAACGCGGGCCTCATCACCGAAGCCGAAGCGCGCGCGCGCCGGGCCGGCATCGCCCGGGAGGCCGATTTCTATGGAGCCATGGACGGCGCCAGCAAGTTTGTCCGGGGGGACGCCATCGCGGGGATTATCATCACGGTCATTAACCTCCTGGGCGGCTTCGGAGTGGGCTACTCCGAGAACCTGGCTATCGTGGATGTCCTCCAGACTTACACCATTTTGACTATTGGGGATGGACTCGTCACTCAGATCCCGGCCTTGCTCACCTCCACCGCCGCCGGTGTGGTGGTCACCCGGGCTTCCGAAGAAACCGCGCTGGGCGAAAGTTTAGCCCACCAGTTGTTTGCCCGTCCCGAGGCCATGTTCGTCGCCGCCGCCGCCCTGTTCGTCATCGCCAGCCTGGGTCTCCTCTTCAGTCCGGGCATCGTGCCGCCGTTTCTCTTCCTCGCCTTGTTGTTGGGGGGGAGCGCATGGCGGATTCAGCGGGCAGGCCGCGCCACCGAAGAAGAACGGAAACGGGAACTCGAACAAGAAGCGGTCACTCCTCCCGCGCCGGAAAGCGTGGAAAGCCTGCTGGAGGTGGATCCCATGGAGATCGAAATCGGATTTTCGTTGATTTCGATTGTGGACAGCACCCAGGGCGGCGACCTGCTGGACCGGGTCAGCGTGATCCGGCGGCAAACGGCGGTGGAACTGGGGATCATCGTCCCTCCCATCCGCATCCGCGACAACATGCAACTTAGTCCCCGGCAGTATCAAATCCGCATCCGGGGCATCAAGGCCGCCGAGGGCGAGATTCGCCCCGACCGCCTGCTGGCCATGAAGCCCGACATGACCGAGGAGGATGACATCCCCGGCATCCGTACCGTCGAACCGGCTTTCGGCACGCCGGCCAAGTGGATCGAACCGGATGAACGGTCCCGCGCCGAAATGAGCGGTTACAGTGTGGTGGAACCTGCCGCGGTCCTGGCCACCCATTTGACCGAAGTGATCCGTTCCCACGCGCACGAAATTCTGGGCCGGCAGGAAACCCAACAACTGATCGATCATCTCAAGGAACGGAATCCCGTGCTGGTCAACGAATTGATCGAAGTGATGCACGTGAAAATCGGACTGATTCAAAAAATCCTGCAGAACCTGCTGCGGGAACGGGTCCCCATCCGCCACTTGGAATTGATTTTTGAAGCCATCGCCGATTACGCCGAAATGGCCCAGATGAATCCCGACACTCTGACCGAATATTGCCGCATGAATCTAGCCCGGGTGATTACCTATTTGTACACGGATGCTTCCGGTCAGTTGCCGGTTATTACCCTTGATCCCAATATCGAAACCCGGATTCTGGAAGGCATGCAACGCGGGGGGGCCGCCGGCATCATGGCGACCGACCCGGTCTTCGCGGATAAGGTCATTTCCGCGATTCACCAGGAGGCCAACCGCGCCATGGCTTCCGGCTATCATCCCTTGGTGCTGACCACGCCGCCCATCCGGGCCCATTTGAAACGCTTGTGCGAGCGGAGCATTCCCCATCTGATCGTATTGTCGTACAACGAGATCGCTCCCGAGGTCCCGGTGACCCGTATCTCCACAGTGAGGTGGCAAAGTGAGAGTGAAAAAGTTCCAAGCTAAGGACATGGCGGAAGCCATGCGCATGGTCAAGGCGGAGCTTGGCCCGAACGCGATCATCCTCTACTCGCGGGACGTTGGCGGCGGCCTGTTTGGCTGGTTCCGGAAAAAAACCGTCGAGGTAACCGCCGCGCTCGATCCCAAGGTCCCGGCCGCCTCCGCGCCGGTGGCCGCTCCCCCGGAACGGCCGGTGGCCTCTGCGTCTCCCACACCTCTGCCTCGCATCGGCCAGAAGGTGGATTTCCGGATCAGTGACGAACCGCTGGCACCGTCCCGGGAAGAAAATCCGCTTTTGGCGCTTTCCAAGAAACTGGAACGCGAAAAGAAGACGGAGAAAGAGATGCCGCCGCGGGAGAGTCTGCCTCCGCTGCCACCGGCGGTTCCCCGGAAAGATGGTCCGGTTCCGGGGCCGGTCAATTTGGAAGACCGTCTTTCCACCATGGAAAACCGCTTGATCAAACTGACCAAATTGTTGGAAAACCTGGCGCCTTCCCTCACCGTGGGTGAGATCCCGGCCGTGCCGCCCCGGACCCGGGAGCTTTACACCCATCTTTTGGATCAGGATGTGGACGAACGCCTGGCGTTGGTTATCGCCAATCAAATCGCTGAAACCACGGATGAAAAGGATGACGTCTGGACGGCCCTCAAGTCGTACTTGACCTCGAAAATCGAGACGGCTCCGCCCGCCGAATTGGATTTCCACGCCCGGCAGCCCAAGGTGATCATGCTGGTCGGACCCACCGGGGTGGGGAAAACCACCACCTTGGCCAAAATATCGGCCCAGTACCGGTACAATCCCCTCAACGGCATCCGGCCCAAGATTGTTTTCATCACCGCGGATCTCTACCGGTTGGCGGCGGTGGAACAACTCCAGAAATACACCGAAATTCTCGGTGTGGAACTCGAAGTCACTTATTCCCCCGACGAGGTCCGCCAGGCGCTCGCCAAGCACAAGGACGCGCACCTCGTTCTCTTCGACACGGCGGGCACCTGCCAGCGGAACATGCCCCAGATGAGCACCTTGGCTGGGATTGTGGAAGCCAGCCACCCTTCTGAAGTGCATTTGGTGATCTCTTCCACTACCAAATACAGCGACATGGTGGACGTCGTGGAGCATTTCAAGGAAGTCCACCCCACCCGGCTGATTTTCACGAAGATCGATGAATCCACCACCTATGGCCCGTTGTTGAATACGGTAATGAAATTCAAGATCCCCATATCCTATCTGACCACCGGCCAAAACGTGCCCGAGGACATCGAACGCGCCCGGCCCGAGCGGATCGCCAAACTCCTCCTCAGCCGGCCTACGGTCAACCGCGCCGTACTTGAAGAGCCCCCCGCGGGGGTCCTCGAACCACCGGCCGTTCCCCTCACTGACCGTTCGGGGCCCAACGGATCCGCGGAACCAGTCTGCGCGCAGGATCAGGCTCATGAAACGCAGAATTCCTGATCAAGCCGAAACCCTTCGGCAATTGGCGAAACAAGAATCGCTCCCCCCCTCGGGTGGAGCCGCGCCCGGCCTTTCCACGCTGGACCATCCCGAGGAATTCCGTCCGGCCGTCACTCCGCGCAAAGATATCCCGTCTGTTGATCCTAAAGTCCCTGGCTCCTCAGGGATTCCGGAAACCCATCCGCCGGTTTTGGAGAAATCCACACCCGGACATTCGCCATCGCCGGATCGATCGGATTCTGCCGCTGAATCAATTTCCCCCACCGCGGCCACGCCGCCGGTAAATCCAGAACTTCCGGCAGACAATTCGGAATCCCCTTCCGCCGGGACACCATCCGCCGGGGAGGCGGCATCCGCTCCCGGGAATAGACGCGAAGCGCCATACTCCGCACCACCGGAACCAACCACTTCAAGTGGGGGAACTCCCACCCTCCCACTCCAGCCCGATGAGCAGGAGAAGGCCGCCGCCTTGGAGAAGACGATGCGCGGCGGCACAGCCCTGCCGGAGCCGGCTGCCGGGGATCCCGCGCCGGGTTGGATGCCCAGCCGCCGCCTGCTTCTCCAGGACCACACGCGGGTGATCGCGATATCCGGCGGCAAAGGCGGCGTAGGCAAATCCAACGTGGCCTGCAACCTGGCGCTGGCGATGGCCAAGATGAAAAAGCGGGTCCTGCTCTTGGACGCCGATTTATCCCTGGCCAATGTGGACGTGTTGCTGGGGATCACCCCCCGCCTCAATCTGTCTCACTTGATTTCCGGCGGCAAAACCCTGGAGGAAATCATGGTGGAGGGGCCGGAAGGGATTCGCATTATTCCCGGCGGATCGGGGGTGGAAGAAATGACGAACCTGGATCCCGGCGAAATGAACCGCCTGTTCGACGCGTTCGCGGCCATTGATCCAGCGCCGGATATATTTCTCATCGATACGGCCGCGGGGATTCATCCCAATGTGCTGCAATTCCTGACCGCCGCCGACCAAACCATCGTGGTCACCACGCCGGAACCAACCGCTTACACGGACGCCTACGCGTTGATCAAAACCCTGCACAGGCACGATCCGCACAAGGAAATCGGGGTGCTGGTCAACATGGCCCAAAGTAATCACGAAGCCGCCGAAGTGATCCGCCTGATGCTGCACATGTGCCGGCAATTCCTTCAATTGTCCTTCAACAACCTGGGATTCATCCCCCGGGATGCCGAAGTCCTTAAGAGCGTGCGTCATCAAAAACCGTTTCTGCTTTACTCGCCTGCCTGCCCGGCTTCTCACGCGATCCGCAACATCGCGGCCACGATTTTGCAGATCGACGTCAAAACCGACCGCCCCCGCGGATTGCGGCAGTTCTTGCGGAATCTCTTCACCTATTCCAGCGCCCCGGCCCCGGCGGAATCATCCTGAATCCGGCTGGGGACGACTGATTGCACAGAGCGGATTCCGACCCCGGCTTTAGCACCCTGCCGACTATAAGGTCCTTTCCAACTTTCATCCTACTTCCGGGTACTATCTCCAACAGCAATTTTAATCTAGCCCAGGCTTAGGGCTTCAGCCCAGGGAGAAAGCTTTGTGCGATCGATGAATCCGTTCCATTTGGAATATTCGATCTGCGTTGAAAAAACTCAACAGTACCTAGTCAGCCGGTTTCGCGGTACGATTATAATGAATAGGAATATGCATTCGGTTCCGGCGCAAGCCGGCCGGAAGGGTTATTCATTTTTGGTTGCCCACGCTAAGGAAGCATCGAGGATAACAATTCATGAACACTCCATTCCACCGCTTGGTTCACCGTTCGAAGCCGGGATCACTCAGAGGGTGGTTGGCTGTTGCCGTTCTGTCTCTGGTGTTGACCGCTTGCGCCTCGCCCCGCTTCGTGGCCCAGCCTTCCCCCGGTGTGGACATCGTAGCGGAAAGCACGATGAGCAGCATCAGCAAGGAAGGCATGGCGATCAGTGTCCGGCATGCCCCGACTCCCATTCCCCTTGGGAACAAGGTCACCACATTCCTGATAACCCTGATCAACCAAACCGATGTTCCCCTCGAGTTCGTTCCCAAGGATTTCGTGCTGCTGACGGAGAAAGGCCGCCAATATTTCGCCATGAGCCCGCCGGCCGTGGCCGAGGCCGCCGCCCAGGGTACCCGCCGCGCGGCGACGGTGGGAGTGGGATATGGATCGTACAACCACTCGAGTTTCAACGCCGTCTACTGGGAGAGTTCGTATCCCTCCGGCCGGGGCCAAATCTCTTCTTCCGTTTTGGCGCAATCCTTGCCGATTCAGCCCCTGACCATCCAGCCGCATTCGATGGTGGAGGGAAATGTGTATTTCGCGGTGGCGCCCCGGACGCTGCACTCCGTCCGGATGCGGATCACACGGCTGGCGCGCGTTCCCGGGGCGCAAGGAGCCTCGGTGGAAATCCCATATGAGTTTGTCTTTGCCGTGTTAAAATAGAAGCGATTGCGCTCCTCGGTTATTTTCCCCGGTGGATGGACCATGCGTTGCGATGTTATTGTTTCTTTTTGATCCCGGATATCAGACTGATCCGGATTGGCGAAATGGAGCAGGAATCATGAAACGGACCTTACTTTTCAGCCTGATCGTTACCGTGGCGGGGGTGGGGGCCTTCGACGCGCATGCCTTGAGTTTCGGATTTTATAATTACCGGTTGCGGCCCTTCTTTTGGGGCAGTGGACTGGCGTACCGCTATCCCATTTTCACTTTGGAGCCGTATCCCAACTATGGGTTGATGCCTCCTTACGAACGGGGGCGGCGGCCCCTCAATGTGCCGGACACTTCCCGCGTGTCGTACCGGGCCCCGGAACGTATCGTGTACGTGTATACCCAGCCTCCCGCCTACGGGAATTGGCCATTCGCTCCTGGAGTTACGCTCTCCCCCGGGGCGCCGGCCCAGGTTCTCCCGCGGTATCCCATTCTCGAACGGGAGAAAATCATTATGGAACGCCCGGCCGAAGAACCCACGGCCAAGGCCGAATCCCCGCCCCGGGACAAAGAACCTTCGTATATCCCTTCGCACGGGCCCGGCAGCAAGGACAGTTTTGTCCGGCAACTCGATCAAGCCCAGCGCCTATTCCGGGACCGGCGGTACAAGGAAGCTGTCGAAGCCTACCACCGGATTGCCGGCCTGAAACCCAATACGCCGATGGTCAAAATGGGCCAGTGTTGGGCTTTGCTCGCGGTGGGGGATTACGAAGGAGCGGCTTCCGCGTTGCGGCGCGCGCTGGTCTTGCATCCGGATTGGTACCAGGAACCGATCCAGGTGGCCACCTTTTATGGAGATACCAACGATTTCAACGCCCATCTGGCCGTGCTGGAGCGCTTTCTAAGCCAACATCCGGATCACGTGGAAGCGCGCTTTCTCGTGGCGTATGGCTATTTCGTGTTGGACCGGATGAGCGAAGCGGCGGAAAACCTGGCGATGATTTTGGAAAAGGATCCCGGCGATCTGGAGGCCACCTCGCTGCTGGGCAACTTGGCGGCCTTGCAACAAAAGACCAATTCCTGACCCGCGGAAACATTGGAATCCCATCCGGTGTTTCCCGCGTGGTTAAGTACGATCCGCTTCTTTTCATGCCGGAAGGGCGGTCCGGGTGGGCCGCCCTTCTTGGCATGGAGGGTGGGGTCTGGATTTTGCTTGGCCTGTTACGTCAGCTGATCTACCGATGCCCCGAAATTGATGTGATAGACCTGCTGATCGATTACCAGCGCGGGCACCGACTTCACGCCCTGCCGCCGCGCCTCGTCCAGACGGGATTTTTCTTTCCCCAGGTGGACGATCTCAACCTCGTACCGGGAACGATCCAACGCCGTGACCACCTGGTTTTCGGCATCCACGCAAACCGGACAACCCGCATGATAAAACACCGCCTTGGTCTTCATTTTCCTTCTCCTGCAATCGGAATAGAATTGTCCCGGCCGGGTGTTTTCGCGCGCGTGCCTTATATCCTAGAGGGTGAAAAAGCGCCGGCAAGTACGCACTTTTTGGTAGAGTACATACCTCATGGTCCAACTTTCACGAAATCAGATCATAAAAAAAGACAAAAATTTTCCACCTCCCCGTTCCCCAGACCCCGAATCTTTCCCTCCCGTGATGGGAATGATTGAATCCGTCGTGGGATGTAAGTGGTCCTTGCAGGTGTTGGCTCTTATCCGACAGGGAGTCATTCGGCCGGGAGCCATGGTACGGGCCTGTCCGGGTCTGACGACGAAGGTTCTGAATGAGCGGTTGAAGAAGATGCAGCGGTTCGGAATCCTGAAAAAGATCACTTATCCAGAAATCCCGCCCCGCGTGGAATACCAGTTGACCAAATTCGGCGGCTGTTTCGTGGCTATTTTGGACGCTATCGAAACCCTGCAGCGCGAATTCGAAAAGGGATGATCCCCACGCCTTTGCGGGCGGGAAAAGTTCTGGGGGATTTTCATCCCGGTTGCATCCAGGCCAAAATTCCAGCCAGAAGCATGGCGGGCAGCAGGTTGCCGGCCCGGATCTTTCCCACGTCCAGGAGATTGATGGAAATCCCCACAATCAACAGTCCGCCCGCGGCCCCCACTTCGCGGATGACAAAATCCGGCAATCCCCGGCCGAAGGCGATGAACAACAACGTCAATCCTCCTTGAAATCCCAGCACGGAAACGGCGCTGGCCATCACTCCGGCGCCCATCGCGCCCGCCAGAAAGATGGCGGCGTGGCCGTCCAGCATGCTTTTGGTGTAGAGAATATCGCCGTTGCCCTCCACGCCCGCCCGGAAGGAGCCGACCACGCTCATCGCCCCGACACAGAATAACAGGCTCGCGTTGAGAAATCCATCGATAAACTCGGGATTTTTCTGCTGCCCCACGTGTTTTTTGATCCAGCCGCCCAACGCTTGCAACCGGCCTTCGATGTCGATCCCTTCCCCCAGCAACGCGCCCGCGATCATACTCAAGGCCAGGAAGGGGATGTTTTGGGTTTTCAAGGCCTCTTGCAAGCCGATCACCAGCGTCGCCAACCCGATGGATTGAAACAAAATGATACGAAACCGCTGCGTCAACCGGCCATGGAAGGCCATGCCCGCCAGGGAACCGATGACCACAGCCAGAGTATTCACCAGCGTTGGAAACACATCAGCCTCGTCTTGCCTGCCTGCCGGCGGATTGGGATGGATGAGGCAGTCTATCGCGTTCCGTCCGGTGGCTGAAGATCCCTGGGGATTCGCCTCCCTGTCCCGGGACGTTCCTGGGTGGAGCCTTTGGGATTCTTGTGCTACCGTATGGTTCCCTTCATTCCGGCTTGTTTCATAGTAACAATCCTAGCCGGTAAAAAGCGGCCGGACCGCCCGCGAGCGGCGTAGGGGGCTGAAAGGAAATCCTTTGTCCAATATTTTACGAGGCGTAATGGATTCATGCATTTTCTTTCCACATTTTTACCTGACCAATGATACCGTGTTGCGGCATCAATATTTGTATCTCCCTTCTCTATGCCGGATCCATACGTCTGACCGGCCGCCGCGGGACAGCAAGGAGTTGAAGCGGTTCTTGTCGGAAATGGCCCAATATGGATTTCTAGAGAATTGGATTCCCGAGGCGGCGGATTCCGAGACCGTCCGCCGGTTCTTGCGGGTGATCGAGCACGGTTTTTGTGACGGGATTCCGGAGTACATCCGCCAGTTGGGCAAATACGAAAAAGAGCGGACTTCCGCCAAAACCTTTCATCTCGGCCGGGTGGATCAATGGCCGGAGGTGGCCCGGCGCCTGGTGGAACTCGGCATCGCAAAAATCGACCGGTATAACGAGTGGTGCTTCTCCACCCGCAAAATGGTCATGACTCTGACAACTTGTCTCGCTCTCCACCAACAGACCGTCCGTCAGGCCCCCCGGTGTACGGACAATCCTGAACATGACGAACTGGCCATGTTGATCGAATGCCTCCCTCCGGGAGGGGATGCCGGCCGGCCGGTGTGGCGGGCGGTGCTGGAATTTCCCTATGCCATTCCGCAAAACCTGGGGGATCTTTCCTTGGACCGGCTGCAGAATCTGCGCGAGGAAATCGCTCCTTTCACCCGCTTTTACTGGGATTCCCTGCCGGACTTGGCTGGCGGCATCGGGCGGGCTGATTCATCGGCCGCGCTGGAAGAGGCGTTTCGCGCCGTGGCCGGCCGGGTGCAGGAATCCCTGGAAACTATCCAGGACCGGCTGAAGGTGTTCAACATCATCTCCACGCGCGGGTACGGACAATACCGCTGGTTTATCCCTCCGGATTCCGCCTTCGAATCGGTCCCTCTGGAAGAAGCGTATGCGGCCAAGGAAGTCCGGATGACGCTGGCGCCGCGGCGGTGCGCGCCGGAGGAGCTGGATGG
Source organism: Candidatus Omnitrophota bacterium (assembly GCA_013177805.1). Classification (GTDB taxonomy): domain Bacteria; phylum Hinthialibacterota; class Hinthialibacteria; order Hinthialibacterales; family Hinthialibacteraceae; genus JABLXU01. Next base: position 320 of record JABLXU010000017.1, on the reverse strand, counting down.
GCTCACCCGTTATCCGGGATGCTATGTTTGGTCGCTCTCCGCTCCACGGCATCGAGAAGGAAGTTGGGGGCAAGCGGTGTCCAGCTGGCTGAAGCGGTTCTGGCCGGTTCAAAGCTAAATCCGGAAGAAATGGGGGATTATTCGGAAGAGGGGATGTTTTTTTTGTGCAACACTTTGATCAAACCGCTCAAATTGGATGTCCCCGAACGCGCCGCCGCTTGGTTCTCCTGCTGGATGGATTCGTAAACCTCTTTCCGGTGGATGGAAACGTTTTGGGGAGCCGTGACGCCCAGTTTCACCTGTTCGCCTTTGATGTCCAC
>JABLXU010000016.1 GCA_013177805.1 Candidatus Omnitrophota bacterium | reverse complement strand
TTTTTTTTTTTTTTTTCCTTGGCAGCATTTTTCGTTTCTATCCTGTCATCACCAGGAATGGTATGCCACTCGTTCACCATTCCATGTCACCCGGTAGGCCGACTGTTTCTATCCTGTCATCACCAGGAATGGTATGCCACGGGGGATCGAACACGCCAAATATTCTCCACTGCCGCACGTTTCTATCCTGTCATCACCAGGAATGGTATGCCACTTCTATAAGACTTTTTTTGGCAGCTCTCCGAAGAGGCGTTTCTATCCTGTCATCACCAGGAATGGTATGCCACCGTAGGGGCCAAACCATTCTATACAACCGTCCAATAGCTGTTTCTATCCTGTCATCACCAGGAATGGTATGCCACAGCTAACCAGGGATTGCCCCTGGTGCGAGAGTAGGGTTTCTATCCTGTCATCACCAGGAATGGTATGCCACATTGGTACGTCCCGATGGTATGCTACTATCTGTATGTTTCTATCCTGTCATCACCAGGAATGGTATGCCACACCGGGAGCATCTAGAGTGATAATGGGTGGAATAGTTTCTATCCTGTCATCACCAGGAATGGTATGCCACACATCCACACCCGATGGATGTTGTGGCCACATGTGTTTCTATCCTGTCATCACCAGGAATGGTATGCCACAGTGGGCCTTGCAACCCCATAAAAAACAATAGCATAGAAAGCCGTTTCCGACAACCCCTTTATTTTTGGTGGTAAGTGATATGAGAGCATCCTGATTTCCGCTCCGGTTCTTAACATAATTACTTGATATTTAATGTCTTACATGCTCCAGGAAAACATCGTGTAACAGAAATGAATCTATAAATCTATCATTATCAATAAGTTATATTCTTTCTTGTGCAAAACCCTTCCACCGCTCAACTGGGTTTTCGGAAAATCGTTACATAACCTCAATAAAATCAACATATAAAAACTGTTCAGAAACCTATCGGCCAAAAAAAGGCTTTATATTGGGCTTCTGGGTTCCACAACAACTCCTTATACAGACGGACTTGGCGAGTTATGCAAGCCGCCAGGCTGACCGGTTCTTTCGATGCCGGATGTGGAAACCGTTTCATGAATTGCTTGGAAAATTCCTGGAGAAACAACTTCCGCCCTTCGGGTTTCAAAAAACAACCCTCATTCGATTCCGGCTTCCAAATGAAATCGGTTTTTTTCAACCGGTTCAATCCTATCAGATTAAGGACCAACAAGTCTACCACGGGGCTGCGAAATTCCTCCATTAAATCCGCCGCCAGGCAGGAGTAACGGGTTGACTTGCGATGTAAACAACCCAGGCCGGGATGCAATCCATGTGCAAGGATCAAGGATTCGATGAACTGAAACAACAGCGTGTATCCGAAAGACAAGAGGGCGTTGACGGGATCCTTGGGGGGCCGCTTGTTGCGTTGCGAGAAACGGAGTTCAGGCGGAATCAATTCCACGATGCCCTCGAAGAAGGCCACCGCACCACGTCCTTCATAACCACGGAGAGCCTCCAGGGTGGTATTTTCGTTGATGCGATTCTGCATTTGCAGCAGCACATCCGCATGCAATACTAAGGAGTGCGATTTCCGGTGTTTGTTTTTTCGCAGCAGGAGTTGACGCTGGTTGTTGAGTTTGGCGCGGACCATTTCCCGGGCTTGAAGGAGGCGGCGTTCCCCATCCCGGTAGAGTTTCCATTGACGCTGGATCAGGGGAAGGGAAGGAACGGGATGGGAATGCAGCCGGCCCCGGAAGCGGCCATGGACTGAAAGAAAAATGACGGGAATGTTCTTTTGGATGCAATGTTCGATCATACCCGAGGTTAAAGTGCAGCGCCCGATGAGGACGATTTGTTTGATCCAATTGCAGGGGAACGAATGCAAGACGGATGTCCCGTTGCGCACTTCGACGCGTCCCGCGTTCAAGCCCAGGTAAGTTCCTTGTTCTTGGACAAACAGAGTATCAATCAAGAGATGCGTAAGCGAATTCATGAACGCCCCCTCCGAAGGTTTCCCCCAAGAATCGAAAGCCCTCTTGCCAGTGAGTGAGGTATGTTTTTTCGGGATTCAATTCCAGCCCCAGAGTGGCCAAAAGTTGTTGCACCTCCCGTAGCCGGTTTTGGCCTTCAGGGTAACTTGCCGCCAGCACAATCAGATCATCGGCATAGCGGACATAGGGAATTCCCCTATCCACCATGAACTTATCCAATACATCCAGGACCACGTTGCACAAGAGGGGTGAAAGAGGAGAGCCTTGGGGCAGGCCAGCTGAACGATAATACAAGGTGTTCTGATACCTGGCGGGAGATGAGATGAACCGCAGTATCAGATGGATGAGGCGGGAATCGGCGAGAAACAGAGAAAGCAACTGGTGGACCAGCGTGAATTCGATCCGGTCAAAGCAATCCTGGATATCACTATGCGCGACGATGGGATAGCCGTGGCCGATATACTCGAGCACCCGGTATTGTGCCATTGCCACCGAACGTTTGGGCCGGTAGGCGAAGGAACAGTCTTCAAAATAAGGATCGAACAAAGGGATCAATTGACTGGATAAGGCACTTTGCACAATCCGGTCCCGAACTGGAGGCAAAGAGAGGATTCTGGATTTTTCTGAATCTTTATGGGGAATGGGAACCAGAGCAAGCGGAGCGGGCTGGTACGTGCCCTGAAGAATTTCCTGGGAGAGAGATTCTAAAGCGTGTGAAATGGAAATCCCAAAGCGGTCATCGGGGACGGTCATCCACCCCTGATTTTTTTTAACACGGCGCCATCCATTGTATAATTGGCGCGGTGAACACGCTTGCCATAAAGTCAATCGAATCATCCTAATTTCTCCTCACACGACCAGAGGGCCCCAATTCACTTTCCATTGCGTTCGGGTCAGTTGCATTGTGGTCTCCCGGCATGTCGAACAAAGCAGGTAGAACCGCAGACTGTCGCATTCTTCCAGATATGATTGACATTCCCGTACCACCGACTGGAGATTGTGCAGTGGCAAACGAATTTCATATACGCTTTTTTGGACTCGTTGGCCATACCGCAGCAGGATTTTTTCCACCCGGGATCTATTTTTGTCACTGGAAATGTCGTAACAGGCCAGGAAGTGGTGCATCGAAGTGACCTCCTTCCTCCGCATTACTGGTGGGCGGGAAATCGCTTGGCCTTTTGAGTCGTTCGGCCCAGGCATGGCGTCACTTTGACTGGAAGGAATTCCCGTATCCGATGTGACCCTTTGCCGATTGAGTCTGTTTCATGACATGATTCCGCCGTATGAGAGGAGAAAGACCGGAAGCCGTCCTGAGGAACAACCTAGACCCGTATTTTTCGATCATCCCGGCTTTGGTAAACACCCAGAATGCGCACTTTGAAATGTTTGCGTTTCCAGGCCGTGGGATTGGCGTATTGTGGAGTCAGCATGACGATGATGTTGCCTTGCCGTAGACAGTCGTATCCGTTTTGCAATAAAAAAGCGGTTTTGGCCGAGTTATCGGAAATCACTTGGCGTTGCACGCACCACTGGCGGAATTGCTTATCCATACCGGCCGTCCAATGGCAGACGCGCCGGGGAGATAACACGCATTTCAGATATACCCCTCCAGAACCGGCGTAGCTTTTCGCGGTGGCTACATCGGTGGCAAAATAAAGACCGTCGCCGTAGAGGTTGCCATTCCCGGTCATCCACCCATGCCGGAAGATGGATACCGCATTGGCCACGCTGGGAGTTCCGTGGTACGCTGTGATTGTTTTGGGGAACCGGGTGTATGGTCCCCAGGATTTCCAAGAGCCTGTCCCGGTCTTTGCCAACTTGGGGTTCCGACTGGAGTTGGGAAAGAAACGCTGCTTTTTCCGCTTGGGAAAGCGGTGTGGCCGAGCCGGTCGTATAGTTGAATCAATTAAAACGTGGAGGAGCTGGGTTAGGAAACCCATAAGAATATCACCTTCCTTTCCAGTGGCGTTTTCCAGGTGACGCAAACCAGCGGACTACCCGTTTCACGGTAAATTCGACGGTTTCAATAATGTGAACCGAAGACTGTCGCCTTGGAGAATTCGGCCAGGACATGGATACCTTCGGCCAAGGCAGAGGACGGAAAGCGGGCATCGGCAGTTGTTGCGGCGGCAGGTGGCCGAAGATTACCGCAATCGCCAACATCCGTGTCAGCCAGCAGGGGGAATGAAAATGGTGCTGGATATATTCCCGGTGATCATGGGGCTGCTGATGTTGTGTAAGGAGATGAGCGGGAAGTTTTCCCCCACACCACTGGCACCGATGCGGCCGACGCTCGGCCTGCTGCAAGAAGCGTTGGAAATTCCAAGGGGACATGTAATGACCCTGCCGCAGTTCGGATTCCGGCAGAGGCCGGCCGTCGTACAGGTCATGCCCAGGCCGGATATGTCCTCTGTGGACAGCCTGGAGTAATGCCTGGTACGCGGCCGGGCCCACCAGCCGGGGCAGGTCTTGCAGATAGGGTTGAAGACGCTGAAGTTCATAGCGGGATTCAATTTGATAGTTGCACATCTTCGTGGCTCCTTTTAAATCATAGAAATGAATGCCATGCCGAACGGGTCCGGCTAGGCGGGGATGAGGCAATCCAAACCGATTTCGATATTGAACGTGATGTTAGGGTTGGTACGGGCATCCAACCGGAAACTGGTGGAACCGGCCAGAGAAACGGTCGCCACATGGCGGGATTTGGGCAGACCGGTGATCAGCCGGGCCAAATCACCGGCCAGGAGGCCATCACCACTGGCCACGAGAATAAAATCGGCGTCGTGGCGGGTGACCAGGTTTCCGGCATGGAACAAGATATCATTGTCACTATTCGCATGACGCTGCCAACCTTTGTGAGTCATGAATTCTTCGATGTTCTTCGGGTGAGTGATCCATCCACGTTCCTGGAAATACCGCTCGAGGGTATCATCTCCCTGGGGACGTGAGAAAAAGGCATGCAGTGAACAGGATCGAGCGATGGCCTGCAACCGCTGCCCCAGCATCCGGAAAGAGACCTTGTATCCCAGGTTACGGGCGCTGTAGATGAGATTTTCGACATCCGCCAGGAGCAGCACTTTTTGCCCGTGAAGGCTTTCTAGCGGTCCGGTTACGGAGGCAATCTCCACCCCGGAGCGCCCGGAACGCGAATACGCTGTGGACGTTCGGAGAGTAGACTTACGGACCGGTGGCATTGCGGGAGTCATCAGCGAATCGATGGCCGAATAAGTCGTGTACATGGGGGATTCCTTTCCCGGGCAGAGCCGGAACCTAGTGATGGCGGTTTACGTATCAAAAAATTAGGCGTATACGCGCTGCTTGTAATACAACAACTGGAGAATGGCCTGTTCCACCACGGCGATTTTGGTCGTGTTTTGCATCGGTTCTGTCATGCTCCCACTCAAATCGATGGCGAGAATTGTGGTTTCAGCCCGGTGATGACGCCGTTGAGGAGCCGTCCGTCCGGAGTTCAACACCAACACATCGGTAAGTTCTTTCAAGGTAGCGGCCCGCATGTATTGGCCACGATGGGTTCCCGAAGCGATCTGCTGAAGAAGGTCTTCCCTCAGATTATCCGGATTGCCGAAGCCGATGACATTGATATTGCAATACGCCTCCCGGGCACGGCTTACCCAATCGAACAAACTGTCGGTTTCACAGTTGGGGCAGCCATCGGTAAGCAACCATATCCGGCGCAGCATGCCAATGGGTGTCTGGGAAAGAAGACCGACCGATTGGCGAATGGCATCGGTGATATTGGTCATACCGCCGACGTGTAGATGTAATTGCTGCGATTGGTTGTACAACTCTGGAGAGAACGCATCCACCGGCTGAACCAATACTTGAGCCGTGCTGGAAAAGCCGACCAGGCCGATTTTATCGCTGCCGTAGACCTTGCCAGTATGGCCATATGGGGGCTTTGGATGGTTCGTGGCCACAGGTGATGGGGCAACACAATGGAAAATCTTAAACATGATCATGATCCTTTCCGATTTGGTTGATGAGATTCCATTCTAGGTGGGTGGTGCCTCGCTGCCCTATTACAGCAATCGCTTTTATTTGTACCAAAGGCGCATTGGTTTACCGGTATGGCGATCGATGACCCAACCTTCGCGATGCTGGCAGCCGTGTGCTGTACAAGCATAAATGGCCTGAGGGCTACCAGTTCGGGAAACGCCGGTGCCAATGCATTTCATGAGGAGCGAAATCGGATGTTTGGTGCAGAGAACCGGCAGTTCCAGCATGAACTTGGGTAAGCGTGGTGCTGGTTGTTGCATGACGATGACCGTGGGCTGAGCCGGGGGTTGGTTACCCTGAGCCTGGGTGAAAACGTTGAGGGAGTGATGGGAATTTTTTTTGGTCCGGAATAACATTGTGGTGTTCCTTTCTTGTTTTTGTTTGCCTCTCCTTCTTGCAGGGATCGTACCAACTCGAAAGGCATCGAATAAAATCAGTTTAATAAATTGATTTTGTTTTACTTATGGATAATAGATGTATGAGATGCGGGTGGCGGTTACAGTCGATTTTGTCGTCTTTCTGGGGCGGGATTTTCGAATCGAACGGTAGGCTGTGGTTGTAGATTTATTTTTTTTCCAACCGATTTACGACGTCTTTTGATATTTTTAATATTTCAGCGGTTTCCATTTGCGTTTTACCGCTGGCTCGTACCCGCCTGATATAATGCCGTTTGAATTCATCGGTGAGACGATTGAGATCGAAATTCTCATCGATAGGCACGTTTAACAAATCTTCTGTCCTGGAAGCGTTATTGCCGAACGTGTGAGTGATCAACTCTTGAGTCAAGAGAGAAACAGAAGGGTAAAACGTGCATAGCCCTTTGATCAAATCCCGTAATTCTCGCACGTTGCCTTTCCATGGAGAATTCAAAAGCAATTGTAGGGCATCCTGGGAGAATGTTTTGGCTTGGTAATGTTCCATCATATCCGAATAATGACGGTTATACTTCTCCAACCAATACTGGGCAATCAAGACGACATCATTCCCCCGTTCGCGCAATGGAGGCAGATGGATCGTGAAACCATTGAGGCGGTTATACAAAGGGAAGCGGAAAGTATCGTTGATAAGCATATCGCTTAAATTTTTGTCGGTGGCCGCAATGATATGACATTCTACTTTCAATTCAACAGTACTACCAACCTTTTGGAATATCAAATTATCTTCTTCCAACACTTGCAATAACTTGGCCTGATGGCGGGGATCGATATCTCCAATCTCGTTTAGGAAGATTGTGCCTCCCCGCGCTCGTTCCAAGAGTCCTTCTTTATCCTGTATCGCGCCGGTAAAACTGCCTTTCACATGCCCAAACAACTCGGACTCAAATAATTCCGAAGGAATGGCAGAACAATTTTGAGAAATGAACGGTTTGCCGGGACGCGATGATTCATGAATGGCCTTCGCCAACAAATCCTTACCGGTACCACTTTCGCCCAACAGTAACACATTTTTTGGTTGTTTCTCCAGGGATAATAGGTAAGCAATAAATTTCGCCTTCCGAAGGCATGCTTTCATAGCCGGAGATTCTCCAATAATAGACGCGAAGGCTTTTTCGATTCGCTTGCGATGTTCTGGAGGGATCTCCTGGGAAAGTTCAGCGAATGCAGGAATCCGGGATGGTCGGGTTAGTAATTCTGGAGAAACGAATTTTTTTATGACGTGACTTTGGCCATTTTTAAAATAGCTTTCCAGAAGCACAGCAGGGTATGCTTTCTGTGCCAGAAACAACCAGGTGGCGTACATGGCCGGGGTTCCTGAACTGATATTAAAGAACAAATCGATATCCTGACTGTCTTCATTAGGCAAATAAATATCAAGCACATTCAGGACATGCGTCATGACTGCATCAAGATCCGTTGGCGAATGGAGCTTTACAGAATGAACTAGACATTGGGGTTTTTTTTGCAATTTCAATTCGGATAACCAGTTTTGATATCGGTCAATCGTGTCAGACTTGTGATCACTAATTAAAATCACTCGATCGAATCCATATTCGTCTTCATGCAACAAGATGCGCGCAATCGGGCCGATCTCATCGTATTTAACCGCGGTTTGAGGAGAGATCTTTTCCGATGCTTTTAGATCCGTATTGCCTACCCAACTGATCAAGATCCGTTGAATCCGTTGAACCATGGCAACCACTCCTTACTGAATCGTGTAATTTTTGAGTTCATTGGATAGGTCCTCAATGAAAGTGTTCCAATAATTCTCAACATGATCGATTCCTAACTCAGTGAACAAATTCTGCACCAAAATTTGTTTCAAAAATTTGAATCCATTCATAGTTTTTTCCTTGCTCGCCCAAAGGCCTTGGCTAATAAAAACACTTTTGGCTTCAGCCATGTATTCTTGTGTCACTCGGCTATGCATTAAAATATTTCGTAATTTGAGTGGAGACATGTGGACTTGTTTACCTTTATATGGATCGATTGCTTTCCGAAATTGCGTAAGCGATTTTGATTGAATTACTTCCAACCACCTTCTAGTGTAATTCCCACCGATCCGATATTCATATTGCCTCTCTCGGATACGATTCAGGCAACCATATATGGAATTGTCTATTTTTTCAATAAGCCGTTTATCAAGCCGCACACCGGCGGCAATGGTGATTACTTTACGCAGATCATCGATACTATCTGGCTTGAGTGTTTTTACTATAAAATCAATTAATGCAGCATCAAAAAAAGTACAGGTCCAGGAGATTGCTTCAGGAATCCGCCCGGTTTGCAAAGAGGATTCAACTCGCAAGGCACATGACAGGCAGCGCGGATTAGACGGTTCTATCAATCGGCTTAAAGAAAAAGGTAAACCAGAAGAAGCGGTTAAAATTCCAGTCAGATATTTATGTGCGGATTTTATTTTTCTCACCCATTGCCATTCCATTGGATCATTTTCCAAGGGAGAGGCCAGCGCGTAAGCGCCGGTGAAGTCGCCCCGGCGGATCATCTCGAGGGCATAATGGCGGATTCGGAAAGATTCAGTAGGCGAAGGTGGGATGTGGGTTGGCAGTATCCAGTCTTTATCTTCCTTGAATTCTGGGTCTTGCCATATATGAACGCGGTTTCGGAAATGAAATTGGGCGCACGCCTTGATGGGCTCTTTCATCTCCGGCAAACCTCCACCAACGGACAAACACGCCCAATACTCCGGACGGGCTAAGGTTTTGATGGCCCTATCGATGCGGCATACGCCTTCCCGGTTCACGGGATAATCACGCCCCTTCCCGCAAGCCAGCATATCGCCATCCAGGTAATTAATCCATCCGCTTTTCCCAATGCCGATATCCTCAGGCGATCTGCCGGGTTCCAACCGGAATTCTTCTGCCAGCCAGCGGGCAATTAACATTCCCGCAGAAACAGGTTCATTTTTAAATTTGGAAGGATCATTACGATGCGTCGCGAAAACAACACACGCCACAACCGATTTGTTCTTTTCACGAAGAGAACGGACCACCGACGCCAGTTTCACTGGAATGAAAACATACCGGTTGTCTTCCCGCACTATGTCATATCCCGATGGCAAGTTATGAAACGAACCCTCTTTCCAATCAACCTTGTATTTATAGGATTCTTCAAGAGGTAATGAAGCCGTAACCTGCAAAAGACATTGCACATCTCCGTTGAGCAATTGTTCATGAAGTTCACGTATCCCCCCATCCACTTCGGCGCAGGCCAATTGATCCTCTTTTCGTATTAGAATTTTCAAATCCGTTTTCCCCACAGCGGTTAACAACACAATACCACAGATCATCACTCACCTCCTGGATTTACGAGATAAAAAAAATTAACACAGTCTAATTTTTCAAGATCGATGATCTTTCATCTGATAAAGCATATAATCTGAAAGAAGTTAATATAAATGCCAAAATATCAGAAGGCAGTCAACACGAGTAATATTGGGGATGGAAAGTTTATTTATTTTAACTACCATCCCATAATGTAATTTTAGAGTGATAGATGAGAAACGATTTTTTTCTGTCATCCTCCATCAATCCAAGGGCTGCAACAAATCCGGATCTGGGTTGCCCGGGCCTTGGCAACGGCGGCCCCGGGCGTGTCGCTGGCGGAGTTTTTGGTGATAGGTGAAGATTTGCTCTCCCGGTTTCAAGGTTTTTCTTTTATTGTCTTTATATACTCGTGGATAGTCCGCGCGGGCGCGGCCGGCATAGCGGTGGATTTTTAACCATTGCAACAGCACCTCTTCCCGTTCCGGGGCCTCGCCTAGTTTTTGCGCGAAAGATTGAATGGCCTGTTCCAGACGGGCGTCATCCTCGAAAAACGGTTGGTCCGTTCCCAGGAACAGCGTGCGGTCGGCGTGAATCTGGATGCTGCCCAGGCCCAGGGGACGGCCATGGCCCAGTTTCAGCGAGAAAAGAGGCTGCCGGCCGGCGGCGGCGCGGATGGATTCCACGTAGGAGGGAATGGACTTCCAGTCTGGAAGGCGCGCGAGCAGCCGATCGATCCAGCGTTCGGGTTCCAGGGCAAACAGCAAGGCGCCCAGTTCCCAGGGACGCAGGTAACGGAAACGCAACGTGAAGCGGAAGGTGGAACCAGGCTGAGACACGTACCGGCCCAGGGCCGCCTGATTGCCCGTGACGGTTTCCTCGGATTTGTCCATGTAGCACGAGGGATCCTTGGCGGCATCAGGCTGGTGCAAATAGAACTTGCGGCCGTTCAGTTCGCCCACGGGATCATCGCCGGCCAGGTCGCCATACGTGACCATCACGCCGCCATCATGGCGTTTTTTGATTTCTTTTTCATCCTGCCGCAGATAGAATTCCGCCGCGCTGGGCCGGGGCCGTCCGAGGATTTTCAGGGGGACCACGCATTCGCTGTCGTGATTCACGAACCGCTTTCCCGGATCCGGGTCCTGGATTTGTTCCACGGCCATATTGAAAGCCAGCCGCCCGGATAATTTTTGAAAATCCCCCTGCCCGATGTTCTTGGTTCCAGGATTCTTGTCATCGGAGACATAGCCAAAGAGCAGACGGGCAGCGCTGAGTTCCTGGGGAGGAATGTGGTTGGAGTGATTGGATGGCTGGATTTTCTCCTTCGGCATGGGAAGGAGAACGAGCCGTTCTTCCCCATTTTTACGGCGTACAGTCCCTGCATAACGCCAACGGTAGTATACATGATTCCCCCAGGAGGCGATTCTTCGTGAACCTTTGCTTTTTGAGATTTCAACGAAAATGACCTGCTCTGCCTGAAAGGGGGTTTTCTTCATATTCTGAATGCGTTTTTTTATTTCCTCGAACTTTGTTTTGTCATACAACGGATGTTCCTTTCTCAGATGGCCATCCTTATCATCACCGAGATGATCCAACGTTTTTTGGTAGGATTCATCATTTAGGTAGATTTCCCCCTGAAAGCCCTGTCCATAATCTCTTTGTGTAACATAGACTCTCGTGTAATTACGAACAGGACTGATTTTTCTTTTTCGATCCGCGGAAGCCAGTTCCTTTTTTTCATGCAATTTTCCGAGAATACAGTCGCCATCGATTCCTGTATGGTGGATGAATTCCAAGCCGCCGGGTGCTTGTTCTTTCTTGTACTTGAGATGGATTAACTTTTTGAGTATCCAAAGATGTGCTTTCCCCGAAGTGATTTTCGTGACGATGGCGGGTAGAGTTTCCCATTTATCCCAATTTCTATCGGATATGATCAAACTGGGCCGGTACGAAAACGTGTGTTCCCGCACCCGCTCCATGGGGGCGGCCAACAGCGCGCCCAGGCTGTGGCGCAGCATGCCTTTGAGCGACCGTCCGGAAATCAGCACGCGGCCTAAGACACCATCCGGGCCGTCCGGCAACCGCAACGGCTCCAGCACTTTTTTGTCGGGATCCACCGGGGTTTGGATGCCCCACGATTCCGGCAATTGGATTTTCTCGCTCTCTTCTTTTTGGACCGCGCCTTTGACATGCCGGGCCTCGTACTCGTCGTTGGCGGCGAGCAGGGGGGTCAAGGCTGTCATCGCGCAGCGCAGTTCCCCGGACCATAGATTTCCCTTCCCGGCTTGCGCGCCGTCATGAAAAACCGGAGTATCGGTCACGCCCACGACCTGACCGCCCTTCGTAGGAATGGGAACAAAGTGGTAGGGAGGGCGAATCACATCTTTCTTTGCCTGATGGTTGTAGACGTCTGGATTGGACATGGCGGGAGCGGTTGTCTGGTGTGGTTCGGGTTGCGCAACGGTTTGCACATTGACCGCCACCTCCTTGCCTTTCTCGTTGGTGGCGAGGTCGAAGGCAACTGGCATGCCTTCCTTATAAGCTGCGGCCTCGGCCTTTGACATTTCGGCGCGATATTTTTGTTTTTCGGATTCGATCAATAAACCGAGATTATCTCTTTTAAGAATTCTGCCCTTTTTCATGATTGATCCCCTCCGGTAACTTTTGGCATGATGCGCCAGGTGAAGGTCTTTCCAGTGCCCGGGTAGCGGTATTCGCGGATGGTCACCCGATCGCCGTACCCATCCCCTACTGCGCCGTCTGGATTGGGCTTTCCAAAAAAGCGGGCCCGGTCCTGCAAGGTATACATGGCATGATCGTGGCAATCGAACTTACCCTTGGAATTCTCCGTTCCCAGATGGTCATCCGCCAAGGGATCTTCCGAGCATTCAAACCAGCGGCAGCCGCCCGCTTCATCTCTCAGGACGTGCAACATTTTCGTGGCGAAAAAGAGTCGGATTTCCTCCACGGGATGCGTGGGATTAAACCGGCTTCCCAGAAAGGGATAGTCCCGCACCCGTTCAAATTGTTGCGTGACCTGATTTCTTCCCGGCCGCGGTTCCGCCCAGAATTGATACGCTTCCGGATGCCGATTCAGATATTCCAGGACAAACTCATCCAACGTTTGTTTGCTGCGCCCCCAGCGTTGATAGAGAGTGACAGATAGTTGATTGTGATTTCCCTGGTCATGGTTGGACATGATTCGGATCCTCCCCCGGCATGAGACGCAAGAATTCGCTTAACTCATCTCCATGATTATCACCCGCGGTGAATTTCTTCGCCGAGGTGACGGTCCATTTCGGCCAGCCCATCCCGCTCCACTGCTTTCCGCCCAGGGGCAGATGACCGTGGCAGGCCAGGCGTAAGACGGATTGGAGCTGTTCCCGGCATTGGTTCACCAATATTTTCATATTGTCATTCGGAGTCATATCGGGCTTCCAGGCATGAATCTGTGCCACGATTTTCCAGTGGAATTTTCCTTGCAGCAGGGCCACGCTGTCGAACTTGGCCGACTCATAAGCCCCCTGAGTGAATTCATCCTCGGCGTGATGCTGCAGCCAGGCCAAGAGGTAATGAGCATCGGCGAGATAGGCGTCCTGTACCAGAATGAGAGAACTCCCATCCAGGCCGCCGAAGGTTTCCTCGACCGGATCGGGATCCTGGTTCTTCGGCCGGGGATTGGCGTTGGGATCCCAAACCGTTGTCATTTGTTCCCGCTTCATGCGGGAGAGGGCATGGCGCATCGTACCCCGGATGCTGGAGCCTGGCACGAACGGTTCCGGCGGGGAGCCGCTTCGTTGCGTGTACACAATGCACGAATCGGGTTCTGCCTTTCCTTCATCGCCGGACCTGATCCATTGAAGATCCCGGCCTTCGGGCAGGCATAAATGGGCCGCATTCCAGGGCATGAGCGACCGATTGGTCTCATGCCCGCCCAGGGAAAGCGCGTCCCAGCCGTACCCGTCTTCATGAAATCCGCATTCCACCGTTCCCGTGATTTCAAGATACTGGGTCCGTTCTTCTGGAGGGAGGAGAGGACAGGAATCCAGATCCAGAACCGCCTGAAAATCCTTAGCATCAATGGGCGTGACCTGTTGCCGGATGCGTTCCAGTACGTCTTGAATGGGAAAGCGGCTGTCAGGCCAAAGCTCATCGTGGTGTTCCTCGCCGGTCAGGCGGAAACATTGCAGATTTTTCAAGGTCATCCAGCCCAAGCCCCGCGCCGGACTGCGCCCGATCCACAAACGTCCGCGGGTCCATTCCAACAAGGACCACGCGGCGATTTTTTCCGCGATCCCGTCAGGATCCCGGAACGTATTGACCTCGAGACAAAACGGCCAGACGGTGCCGGGCGGAAGCGTTTCCACATCGAACAGGACCCCGGCGGCCGGTGCGGCGGTCTCCTGCCGCAAGCCCACGCCGGAGCGCGGTTCGCTGGCGGGAACCGAACGCGGATGCGAACTGAAGAGCCGCCACAGCGATTCCGGCGGATGCCCGCTGCCCTTGCCGCGGAATCCCGCCGAAATGGATTCCGGTAATTTATTTGGATCAAACAGGGTCCGCGCCGTGGCGATCAGCGCCCCCGCCAAGGCTTCTCCCCGCAAGGTGGGCCGATCCAATCCATCCCGGCAGAAGGCCTCGTCCACGCCGAAGGCTTCGCCGGCCGTTCCGCCAAGGCTTAAGGCCGATTCCTGCGCCAATTCACCGAGAAACAACGTACGATAGGGGGTGCCCTGGCTCATGACGGTTTCCTTTCCTTTTTCAGCGAGAGTACATGGCGGCGGATCAGATACGTATAATACTCTTGGCCCCATGCGGCCTTCTCCGCATCGGACTGATCCGGTTTCGTGGCGAATAACGAACGATGGAGCAGCGTCTCGATGGCTTGTTCCAATTCGTCCCACCGCACGTTTTTCCATTTCAAACCGCCTAGTTTTTCCGTGGTTTTCAGCCCTTTCGTGTATTCCTTGATTTCCTCATAGGTACGGCACTGCCGGATGTGATTCAAGGCGTCTTGCCATTGCGAGATACTTGGCCCCTGATTCCCCTTCGGCAATTTTCCGGCCATTTGCTTGGCGGTTTCGTAGATTGTCTCGGCGCGACTGAGCCGGATATTCGCGGGAGGTTTATCATTGTTTTATTCCTCCTTCGGAAGCGGTTGGTCTTTGAGCGGAGCAAAATCCAGCCGGAACCGGCCGAATCCATCCCTGGTCCGTTCCCCCAACGCACGTTTCTTCCTCAAAGCCTCGCGCAGCGTGGCCACACCCGCTCCCGTCAGACGCAGGATGGATCCCCGCCGGAACACCTGCACGGGCGCGCGCGGCAAGCCGGACGCGGCGTTGAAACCGTGGACGAGCTGTGTGCGGGTGAAGTCTTTCTCGACCTGAATTGAAAGCCCTTCCCGGCCGGCCTCTTCTTTTTGTTCCACCAATCGCCCTATCACGTCCGGAGTGAGCCGGTCTGGAAATCCCAGCGTTTCCGACCGCGCCAAGAGATCACTCTCCAAGAAAAGGATCAACGAATCCGCTAAGTCCGCTCCGTTGGAGGGAACCGGTGGCTCCGCGATCCATTGGCCAGCCTCCACTTCCACGGGACATCCCCCGCGCCCGAGAATCAGCCAGGATTCACCCCGCAAGACGGGGGCGAAATCGCTTTGAAAACGGAGCGCGTCTTCCACCGTGGCGAAATCCAAATCAGCCTGAAACCGGGTATCTTCCATGATGCCTTCTACCGAAAAGAGATTAGATGTCGCGTCCGATTCTGTCCTTTGCCGTCTCCGGAAAGATCCGGCATCATTGCGCATGTACAAACCAATGCCGGGTTTGTAACGGATCCAGCCGTTGCTGCCTTCCCGGAACAGGAATTCCCAGTCGTGGGGTTTTTTCCGCTTGCCTTTTTGGGGTGGTTTCGGATCGGAAGGTTGTTCATTCACCTCGTCATCATCATGGGATTCCATCAAGTCGATATCGGTATTATTGAAGGTACGCCAGGGATGGTCGGATTTCGCCCAATGCGGCCAGTCGGGTTCGGGATGAGGAGAAGGTTGTTGTTGAATTCCCAGGTTCAAGGGGATAGGGACGACTTCGCAAGCCTCGAAACGTGTGGCATCGAGTATATATTGGTAGGGCAAGGGATAGGCGTTGCTGAATGAGACGCTGGGATCATGCAGCCACGCATCGTTTTGTTGAAACTGAATCTGCCAAGCCACAAAGGCGCCCAGCAACTGCCCTCCCCGGATATAGCATTCAGTGGGGATGATATTGCCCGGCTGGCCGGTCGCGGGCAGGACCAGCGGATCGAGATTGCGCAGCCGGAGCCGGAGCCGTTTGCGGGTTTCATCCGGCCTGTTGACTGGGAGTGCGTTCTGTTCATCCACAGGCTCGAGAGCGATGGTCACCAGACCGTTTCCGCGCTGCCGGCGGCTGCCAATCCGGTCCACGTGCTGGAAACAACGCCGGAGCAGATCTTCCAATGTGGAATCCCGCAGCTCGAGTACACCGCTGAAGACAGCACCTGCGCCCACGAATTCGATGGTGCGCAAGAAATCCTCCTGGGGCATGCGGCTGTAGGGCTGGCGGGACGCCGAACTCCAGAGCAAAGATTTATCCCCATTTTCCAGCCGCAGTGAATGGAAGAGCAATTGGGGGGATACGGATTTCCCGGCGGTACCGAAAAGTTGATCCACTTTCTCACGCAGCTCATTCCGCGTTCCCGGATGGCGTTCCACCAATTCCTCCGCCGCATCCCGCAGCAAGCCTTTGAGGTGCGTCCGGCGGATCCTGGGTTTGCCCTCACGGTCCCGGAACTGGCAGGCGTCGATGACCGATCCGCCCATGCCGGTTCCGCTGTGCATATCTTCCTGCAAGGTGATGGTCACCCGAAAGCGTTTACTGGTCATGGCCGTTATCTCCCTTTCCACCCAGCGCAGAAATCTCGTAGAGTTCCACCAAATCTGCCAAGGAGGTCTTCCACCGGTTTCCGGATTCCGGTACGCGTTGCCAAAGCGAGCCAACCCCGTCAGGTCCGTTGGGAGGAATTCCCAAGGCTTCTGCCAAAGTCTCGCGGGTGGCGTCGGGGAGATCCAACCAAGCCAAATCTGCGAAACGGCGGCCTTGGTTCAGGATGCTGGCCAGATAGCGCAACTGGGAGCGCGCGGCCCGGCCTTGTTTGCCCAAGGGATCCTCCTCCTTGGTTTTCCCAATCCCGGCCCGCAGCGCCTCCGCCTTTTTCAACAGGAACTCGAGAGAATCCGGCTGCTCCCCAAGAACCAGGCAGGGGTGGACGCTAAGCGCTAACTCTTCGATTTGATCGTTGACTTTGTAGCAGATCCACTGGTCCCGGCGGCGGGCGGCCTCAGGGCTTTCCGTCTCGGATTGCGTAACTACCATCCAATCCACGACGGACGCGGGTACGGCGGAATTCCGGAACCGTTGCTTTGCGCTGGAGGCTAGTTCATCCGCCACGTCTTGCAGACGGTGGAAGGGCAAATTGGGCTTGCTGATCACCACCCCCGCGCCGATAGTGAGCGGTTGCCCGTCCGCCAAAGGCCGGGTACTTAAGGCGCGGGCGTAATCCACAATGAACGCCAGCGCATACTTGGCCTGGCAGATCATCAGGAGGTCGTCGCCCCCCAGCATCAGCAGCTGATACGGCTGGTATTTGCCTTCGTACTCATGGAAAGTGCTCTTCAAGGCCTCGATGACCGCTTGCCGCACCGCGACGCGCATCCCGTGATAGAATCGTTCCCCGTAGGCTTCCCGGGCCAGGTTTTGCTTCACCATCGGCTCATTGGCAAAGCGGTCGTTTATCTCCTTTTCGCATCGCTTTTGCCAGTCCTTAAACCGCTTACCCACGCCATTCCCGTCAGCGTGAATAACGGCCAGGTATCCTCCGGCACAAAGATCCTGAACCGTTACGGGCGCCTGGAGATCCTTGAGCGGCAGTTGGTCCTTCAACAGGCTGATGATGTCCTTTCCCTGGTTTCTGAAAAATGCATCTCCTTTATGATGAGTTTTGGCTGCCGTCTGGGAAACAAAACGTATTTCCTCACGAGGATACGTGATGACCTCCACTGCGGGGTCATGGCCGGTTTCCTGGCATACTTGGAACCACGGCAGGTGGACAAGTTCGATCCCGCGTTGGGGTATTTTGGACAGATCGACTTGGTTCTCTTTAGGCGGCTTGCTTAAGTCGGTGATCTTCCAGTCGATCGTTACCCCTGGCAGTTCAGAAGCGATCAGGGGCTCGATCTCCTTCTGAAAACGGGCGATTTCATCCTTGGATTTGAACACGGCGGCGAAATGGCCGCCGTCACGGGCCAGAATTCCCTCGAGAAAGAGCGCGCGGGGATCATCGACGCCCTCGGAGGACGAAAGCGGATCATCGGGATCGTGTTCGGGGTGTAGCTGGGCGATCTCCTTGTACTCGTCCCCTGCCAGCGAAACACAACCAGATTTTGCCTTTTCCCTCATCCTACAGCGGACGGTTTCCCCCAGCAGCACATTGGCCCCGATCATGGAACGCAGGCGCGGCACGGAAAACAAAAACGCCTGCATGCCGTGCAATTCGATATGAACCTTGAACATGGTTACCTACTTTGTGAAAGGCATAATAAAATAATATAACTTAAAATAGCATTATTTTAATTTTTCTTTCAAGTCATCTTTCTGAAATAATACCCGGCAGGAAAGGTGGCAAATGCCCCGTATGGACGTATACACGCAGGACGATTTTCAGGAAAAGCAAGACGAGTGCTTCCTCGCCGTCGGTCAGGATTTGTTCGACGAAGAGATGAGCTTTCTCTTCCCCCGGCACGGGGCCGGAGAAGAGCAATTTACGTAGAATTTGCGTGACAATTGTGGATCGATTCTTATCCATATTTAATTAAATTTCGAAACTTATTATTTTTAATGATAATTTAATTTATTTCTTTAGAGTTAACGATATGCAAACAGAAAATCGATGGGGAAGAGCAGGTTTTTCTTCAAGTTGTGACCTGTCCCTTTCCAATTATTTATGCTGATTCAAATCAATGATTCCCTCTTATATTCTTAAATCCCATCAGGCCATCATTCCCTCGATCACTCTAGCGATGCGCTCAGCGTCCAAGGCGCCGCCGGGTTCGTCCCCGGTTTCGATCAGGGTTCCTTCCTCCCCACCTCCCTCGGGCCAGGGGAGAATACCGGCATCGGCGTACTCCTGCCGTTTACGCTCCCACCGCGCGCGGTACGCGGGATCGTCGAGCATGCCGAGATGCTCCCAATAGTACGTTACGCCGCGCGCTGAATCGGCGATCGTGAAATCGGGATACAGCGTGCGCCCCGAGGGCAAGACCAGAGGCTGCTCATACGCGTAATCGATCCCCCGGGCAAACAGCATGTTGGCAATGACCAACTCCGACTTCGATCGGACGAGTTCCCCGCGTTCCGTTCGATGGATCAGGCCTGCTTCCAGGAAACGCGATTGCGCCCCGGCCGTGACCTCGCAAGGCAGAGGATCGGCAAAGAGATTGGTCATGCGCCGCGCGATTTCGGAGTATTCATCCCCGGAATAGCGGCGATATTCGGCGAGCGGCCCTTGGTGGAGAATCACCAGCCGTTCCTGGTGGCGCGTGAGCGCGGTGTACAGCAGCTCGCGGGAAAGCAGCCAGCAGGGATTGGTCAACACAACGAAAGTGAGGCCGAACTCACTCCCTTGGGTCTTATGCACGGTGAGGCAGTAGGCGAGTTCCAGTGGATTGGCACCTTCGTCACCGAACTCGCTGGTATGGAAAACGTACTTATACCCTGGCTGGGTGGCGAATTCCACTTCCAGTTTCCTAGGAAGGCTTTTCATTTTTTGCGTCTTGTATTGGCCGACGACAATTCCGATATCTCCGTTCGCGATATAGGCTTCCCCTTCGGGTGTGGGGTACACGTCCCGGCGGTGTTGATTGATGACATTGATGACCTTGTCACCGTAGAGAAGCATTTGTGGGCCTATGGGCCGGGGGACCTTGCGCCGAAAGCCCTCCGCTTCGGCTAATTCCCGCGTCTGCCGGCGGAAGCGGTCCTGGATCATGCGGTTCAGGGCATCCACGCCGGCTAATCCCGCCCGGACCGGTGACAAAATCTGCCAGGCTTCGGCTTTTGCCGCAGCCCCTTCCCGGGTTTCGTTTTGGGGCCAAAAGAAGGCCCGAGAGATGTTCTCATACGGTGTGCCCCCGAGCGACATTTCGAATCCCAACTCGTCCTCCGGTCCCGCGAGACTCAATGCCCGCACCAGTTCGGCGAGGATCTTTTCATGTAACTCTTGGGGATGATTCCACTGCACGAGCCATATGCGGCCGTGGCTTTCGGACATGAGCAGGTTCCACACGGCATCGGCACCAGGATCGAGCGGCTGTCTGCTGAAGTGGGCTGCCAGCAGCACATCCTCGCGCCCCTCACCTTGTTGCCTGCGCGGGATGGTGAGTTCCGCATACCCCGGTCCACATCGGGGGAACATGGTTTCAACATTCGCGGGCTTCAGATAGTTCACGATATCCACAAAGGGTCGTCCCGCCCCGATGGGAGGCAGCTGCCGCGGATCGCCCACAAGGATGAGCCGTTCCACATTCGCGAGGGAGTCGATCAAGGCCGCGAGTTGCTCCTCGGTCAGCATGGAGCATTCGTCCATGATTACGGTTCGATATTCGTTGCACCGAGGCGCCTTGCGATTCGAGTAATACTCACCGGTTTCACCGTTGTATCGTTTGTAGCGGATCAAGAACTGGGCGAGGGTATAGCCCAACCCGCGCAAACCCGTCCGTTCTTCCAGCCGAACCCGTGCTTTGCCGGTCGGGGCGAGGAGCAGGAGACCCTTGGTCGCGACCTCTCTAATCCCGCAAAGCATGCGAAGGAGCGTGGTCTTACCGGTTCCCGCCGGGCCGATCAGGACAGAGAGGCGCGAACGGAACAGCTGCTCGAGCGCGGCGGCCTTCTCCGCGCGGGCCCGTTCCTCGATTTCCCGCTCGGCTGGATCCCGCGAACGGCTGTGGTTCTGGGCTGTCTCCCGGTCCAGAACCTGGTCCACGAGATCGCGCCACGGGTGGCTGGCAGCATGGGATTTTCCTTTCTGGCGTTTTTGCACCTCCTGGCGGATGATTGTCCGACACTCCGCGAGGCGGTCCACTTGATACGCAGGCTCATCACTGCGCGTGGTCACGCGTTCGATAATAGGAACGAGATTCTCCTCCAAGGCTTCCAGCACGTTTTCCCCTAAGGGACAAGGCGGCTGCAGCGAACGATTCCGGGCCCGTTGGATAATCCAACTCCGGGGGAGTAAGGTATGGCCGTCCTGGGCGGCCTCCTCCAGGATATCCACGACTAACGCCCGCACGCGCCGCAGATCGGCTGGATCATCGACGCGGCTGGGTTCGGGCACCGGGAAGGACTCACGGACGGCCTTATCGGGGAAAAGGCCGCGATCCACCACCCCATACGGGATGGGAATGAGCGCCTGGCGGTCACACTCGAAAAGCAGATAGGGATTGGCCAGGAAGTCTGCATCGGATATTGTGATACCCGCTCTCTCTCTGATTGTCCGGTCATAGATCCGCAGCGCTTGTTCCGCGGAAATGGCGCACCGGCTGAGCAGTTCCAGCAGCGCGCGCCGTTCGGCCGCGAGACGTTTCCAGCCTTTGCGTAATCCCGCCGTGAGTAGATTTGCGACAGGGCTGTTGAGTTTGGAAGGTTCCTCCATTACGGTATCGACCATTTCCCAGGGATTGCTGCCTTCCCGTTCCCGCCACAGTTCGATCTCATAAGCGAGCAGGCTCCCATGTTGGAAACCCCATTCATACCCGAAGGCCGAGAGCGCCGAGCCCAGTCCCGGAAACGCGCCCCGGGCCTGCCAAAGCCGGTTGAGCTGCGCATCGATCCACGCCAGAACCTGATCCCATGGCCCTTCGAATCGTCCCCGGATGCGATGCAACGCGGCGGCGCAAGCGATCAGCGAAGCCACCGCGCCGTCGTGCGTCAGCAGTTCCGAGCCGTACGAGAACGCGTCGAAATATTCGAGCGGGGCAAAGGCTACGAACTCCTCGGGATCGAATCCCTCTTCTGCGGCCTGAGCAAGGATGGCCGCATATGGAAACAAAAATCCATCCGTGAAATCCGGGCGGATGGAATGGCCCACGTTCCGCTCCCAAAGCACACAACGAAGCGGGGGATTCTTTACCCTGTAGGCGTACTCGGCCGCATTCCCGATTGAGAGCACCCGGCCCACTCCGATGATCACGCGGCGGGATTGATCGGAAAGGGGCGTCCGCTTGGCGTAGAAAAAGCAGAGTGATTTTTCTGGCTGGATAGCACTGAAAAAGGTATCAAGCAGCGTCAGCTGGTTTTCGCGTTCCTGTATCCACGCAGTATCCACGTCATTGCCCCTTCGGTTACGAATATCCGGTTCGAGGTCCGGAATCCATCCGAGTTTTAACCGTTCCGCAAGACCCATCTCGCCGTTGTCCGGATTTCCCTCGACCGCTTTCCGCAGCATCCACCGAAAAGGCACGCAGGCAGCTGAATAAGGCGGATGGGGAAAGCTTGTAGGAGCGAAATGTCCGTGCGTTTCCGGATAGATCTCGGTGTAGGGATGAGTCTTTTTGAGGCGCAGTTCGAAAGGCGCCATGAACGACACCCGTTCTTCCACACAGGGCGGGAAATCCCTGACGTCAAGCTGATCAAACCGCTGGCCGGCGCAACGGGCTTCCGCCTCGTCACTTTTTTCCTCACCGATCCGCTTCAGAATAAGGCAACTCGTATTATCGGAGGGGCGGGCGCAGACCGATCCACTCCACCCGCCGTCATGCCAAGGAACGCGGATGGTGATATGGTGCAAGGAGAGGCGCCGGGCGCCGGGGGCAAGCGATCGCATGGTATTAGTTCCTAACAGAAATCAGGTTCCCTATAAGAAACGTTATCATCTACAAATCAAATATTTGTTATTAATTTATTATTTTAATTCTTATATATAATCAATAAGCAATAACTACATATAACATATTCCGGAGAAAAATACAAACGGATTTTTCTCATGAAATGACATTCTGGCTGATCTTTAATCTGAGGAGGATTGTGAATCTATTGTAGGATGAAATGTATAAAATCCCAGCCGAAATCGGGCGGGGATGCAAGCCATTGTGGTACTACGGTCGTGTCTCGCGAAAAATGGCGTAATTCGAAATTCTTCGACGCATTTTTACCCCTAACGCCAAATCGAGAAAAGGTTGTATCCAATTCATTTTATTCAGTTTTGCGCTGTTTGAACCGTTTTTTCTTCATGAGTGACCGGACGTTTCTCCACAGCAGGACCTCCGGCAGGCGGATATCCAGCCCCTGGAGCAAGCGCTGCGATTCCTCCCGCGGCGTAGGGATCTTCTGGCAGACGGCCCGGCCTGTGGATCTCCTTCGTGTTCAGGGTGGCCAATTGCTGCACCCTTCCTCCATAGTGAGCTCATAGGCCGCCCAGGCTTGCCGTAAGGCGCGCACCACCAGATACGCCAGCATCACAACCAGTAACTCCGCGGCGGCGGGATTTGCCAGCCAGTGCCTAAGGCCTTCTCAAGGCCCAGGCGCTTGGCCACGTGATGAATAGTCCCCACCGCTCCCACCGAGCGGCCCTCCTGAAATTCGAGGGAGGAGGCCCCCGCCGTGAGGGCGGGCAGATCGCCCATGCGCCGAAGGACAAATTCGAGGGTGGCAATTTTCTCCGGCTTGCAATGGGTCAGATGGACGATAGTCCAGTTCTTGACCTTTCCCCCTTCGCGGTAGGATTCGCGCAAGAGGACATTCTTATAGGTCTTGCCGTTCTTGGACATGCGCATGAGCTTGGTGATATACATGAATACCATTATGCACTGTTAAATATCATATTAAAAACTCTTATAAAAATATTCGTGACTACATATACGGGACAAAATTAACGTAAATACTTAATTTTCATTGAGTTAGCAAATTGGGTCGAGGTGAAAATCTGATACGAGGCGAGAGTTGATTTTCACTGATCCCAGCCATTAGCGCGAGGTGATCAAGCCCTTCCACGATCCTAGCGTCTAACGTTCTGCTCCATCGCCAAAGATGAAGTTGGAAGAGCAAGTCCAACAGTTCGAGGGCACGTTTTCGGTCGGACCGTCGGGCGATGACATCACACACGATCAGATCAATTTGGCTGATCAGTTCCTTTTGATAAACGACTGCTGGCCGGTGAACACCTCGAATCTTTCTCACCTCCGCTTTCCAGGAGACTTGTTTCGCCGAACCTCCCCGATCGAGTAACCGCGTCCTAAACCACGCGAGCCGGTGACTTCGCTATGGCAATCCAGGCAAATGATGGCAAGATTAGCAAATGAATTGTTCTTCGAGTTACCGTCGATGAGATGGATTTGAACCTCCTTGGGGCGTGTTCGACCGATACAACAGGTATAATCTGACCGGAAGACAACCTCGTTGGCGAGAGAGGCGGGGATATCTTTTCGTCCGGCTTCAGGTAAAACATCCTCTCGCGCGAATATTGGCGTTATTCGCGCGTCAGTCACGATGTTTCGCCAATAGGGGAGGGATGAGCCGGATTCGACTGATCAACCAGATCCGAAGGAATGGAAGAATGTAATGAAGTAAATTGGATGGATCAGGAAGGAACGAGAGGATCGTGTGGACCGGCCGGAGCGGTAGTGCCGGGACCGGTCTGTTCCAGCATTTCGTCAGGGTCCTCCAGTTCCAGGTCTTCCTTGGCGTATTGGATGGCTTCCTCTAAGGCGGGAATTTCGTGGGAATAGAGGTTGATGCCCCGTTTGGTGGGAATCCATTTTCCGTCCTTCAACACCCAGACGCGGATATTCAGGATGTTCCGGCCCTTGTACGTGTTGAGGTTGATGCGGACGATCTGTGTGGGCGTTCGTTCGATTTCGACGTAGGGAATGTCGTTAGAATAGTTCGAGTCGTTCGGATACATGGTATTACCTCCCGGTTTGTTGTGTCCACATTTCTTGTCTCACTATCGGTTCCAGCTCATGAAAGGCTTTGTGGATGGCTTCCACGCGGAAGCGGGGCCGCACCCGGATTCCGAAACCCTGGTCGGGATTCATTTATACCCGTGCCAGTAGAGTAAACCGGCGCCTGTAGGGGTCCGGTCTGCCGGATTTCATCCATATGGGCTTCGACGCGCCGGGTCTCGGATACTTCCCAATCCTTGAGGAGGCCAAGGAACGCTTCCCAGCCGCCAATCTGTTCCACTTCCCATACCTTCACCTGCCAATGGGGATCGGGTTCCAAGTCACGGGGCCAGATTTTCCCGAGCCGGTCCATTACCGCGCCGATCGCCGCGAAGGCTTCGCTGCGGTTGATTCCCGGCGAAGGTCCCGGAGGAGAGGGGTGACGCGTGCTCCGGTATGTCTCGATGGATTTCAGTTCATCCGTGAGGTTCTGCCGGCGTTCCTCTGTCCAGAGGGACATTTCCCGTTCGATGATCCCCCGCATGGTATCCTGATCCACAGGGCCGTGGGCGGTGGATTCCAAGGGGACCGCCGGAAGTGGGGTGGATTGCGTCTCCAGCGTAGCTTTGATCGCGGCAACGATTTTCAAGTAGTCAACCATAGTATTACCTCTTTGCCGGCGTACGAGTTTAACGAGTAATACGAGGATAGTGATTATCAGGATGCGGAGGATTGCCCGTAAAACTCGTTATGCTCGTACCTCGTACCATTTTTCCGCGGGTTTCCCGCCGGTTAGGATTTTTTCCTTCCGGGCCATTCCAGCCTCTTCCAGCAGGTGAAGGGCCTGAGCAATTTCCTCACTCGATTTGTTCCGTTGGAATACATTCTCGATAATTTCTTTCCGAGTGAGACCGTCTGGAGCTTGCCGAAGGTGCGCCATGATGGTGTCGGCCGCGCGGTTATTGGTGGCGTCACCGAAGATGTAACGGGCAGAATCTTCCGCGTACCGCCAAACCGCCAGCGCTGATTCCAAGTGGGGAACATCGACCGTACCGGAATGATCGAGCAGGGCATAGAGGCAGGCCAACCGCCGAACCTGGGCTTCAGCGCGGGCGGTAACCATTCCAAACAGGCCAGGAATATCCCGGGATAGAATCTGATAAATCCCGTTTTCCCAAATCGTCCAGGCCGCTTCGGTCATATCCATTTCGCCTACGTTGTGGGCTGCTTCCAAAGCTTCGTGAAGCCTCATCACGATAGAGTTCAGCGCTGATTGATTCAGGCCACTTCCGCCACGCGGGAGAAGTTTGGATCGCCGTAACGCGAACCAGAGGAACCGGTTGGCGAAGCCGTTGGCCGATTCGGTTTCCCTCATCCGCTTGAGTAGTTCATCCCGCGTGATGTGCCCGATGATGGAAATATGCGCGCCGGTGGCCGTGATGGGATCACGTTTCGTAAGGTTCCGGAGGTTTCCCGTGTCCCAAGCCTGCCGGATGGTGGGAGATAACGTATTTCCTTCCCGGTTGATAACCTTGAGGACGTTGGCGAATTCGGATTCCAGGACCAGGAGCCGTTTGTCACAAACCCCCTCTACCAATTCACCTTTCACTATGGTGTCATCCCGAACCGAGAATTTGAGACCTTCGCCGGATGAAAGACCGTTGGTTACGCATTTCTTTTGCCAGTCGGGGTCAATGCGGGCGAACAAGTTCAGAACGATGTCCAGGGAGGTCCCCTTCCGGCTTCGCGCCGTGCGACCTACCAGATTGACGAACATGTTCATGTGGTGTTTCGTGGCATTGACAATCCAATGGGGATTGCGTCCGGCGACATTTCCGAAGCAAACGAGAAATTGGATCAACAAGGCTGCCGGATCGGATTCGGTATGGGGTCCCACCATGCGGACAAACTCCCCGGCCAGGCCCTGGAATGCCGCCTCGTCCAGGGGAGCGGGCCAGGGATCTGAGTTGGGTGCAAGGTCCTCATCGGAGTCTGCCTGGGCTGTTCCCGCGCCAGCCGGGTTATTCCCCGGCAGGGGGAACCAGGGCCGCGCGGCGGCCAGATAGTCTCCCGCTTGTTCTGGCGTCCAGCCTTCCGCCAGGGCATCCGCCGCATCCCAGCCCGAAGGCTTGCCGTCCAGAATGGGAAGGATTTTTATGGAAGCCGCTCCCGCCTCATGAGCCCGCCGGGCCACGTCCTGAGCATATTTCACCCCGGAATCATCGGCATCCGGCCAGATGGTCAAATCCCTTCCCGTGAGAGGTGTCCAATCGGTTTTCCCTGCCGCTAGACAACCGCCGAAGCTGGTCGTGATGATGTGATCCGGGAATAACGCCGCCGCCGCGTCCGCTGCCTTTTCGCCTTCTACGACAACAACAGGCCGGTCTGGATACGCCTTGAGCCAATGCCGGTTGTATAAGGGCCAGGGTTCGGGATGCGCCTTCCACCGCTATTGCAGCTCGCCGGTTGTGGGATTGCGCCACAACGTTTGCGGGACTACCTCTTTCCCGCCATCGGGCCGGTCAAACCATACAGGATAAAAGACTGGCAGACCTTCCGCGTTGAAATACTTCCACACCGTGGAGGGGGAGGAATAATTCTTGAACTGCGTGAATGGTGGCGGAGCGCCATCGGGGATAGGTGAAACCAATTCCAAGTGGTCATCCTTATGGTGGGATTTTTTTGATGAGTCTCGCGCCGGGGTTCCCTGGTCATTTCCGGGAAAAACCGAGCAACCACGCGTGATCAAGGCCTCGCGTACCGCTTCCCAAGAGCATCCCGCAAAACAATGAACCCTCGCGTCATGGGATTCGCCGAAGATTTTGAGAGACGGGTTTTTATCCTCGTGGACAGGACAATGCCCCATGAAATACGGTTTGCCGCTGTTAGTTTGCTTAATTGCCCCGGTGGCTTGGACAACCTTGTCGAGGTCCAGTTTTGGAAACTGGCCAGATTTATTGTTTATTGGTAAACTATTCATATCGAATACTCTTGCCTGCCGGGGGATATTACAGATCATCCCCAGCAGGATTGCTTTGACCCGAGGTTACGCTTGTCGGATTGACCCTGACTTGAAACTATCTTCCACGCCGACTGCCGGCCGGTTACCTTGCCGCTCCCGGTTTTGTTGGAGGGTGGCGTTCAGTGGATGGTACGGCATGGGAAAATCTCCTCAACATGGAAACCAGGAATAAATCACTCAGGCAGTACGGTGTTTTTGCTCAGCCAATTATCAATGGCTTCCTTGTCAAACCGCAAACTGCTGCCCAGTTTCGAATAGGGGATCCGGCGCATGTGGACGCGGTTGTAGATCGCCTTGGTGGTCAATCCCAAGTATTCAGCGATCTCTTTTACGGTCATCGATCGCCTTTGATTTTTTCGGTTGTCGCTCATACTTGCTCTCCTTCTTTGGAATAATCGCCTTTCTATTTTTACTGGGTAACTGGTATTGAGGGCTAATTAAAGGTTGAAGGATGGCTTAAGTCTTTAAGAATGAGGGAATTAGAATTTTAGAAAAAATTTGGAATAAATCAGGAACGACTGTAACCAAATCGTACCCGGATACGGTTAAGGATTTTTCCCTGGAAACTGGCGGGGAAAAATTATCAGAAAGGGATAGGGGAAATAACGAGATCGGATCTATCGAAAGCGGTTCAATTTGAAGGTGTATTACTGAATTTCCCATTCACTTCGATGAAATGGGCTTAAAGCGTCATCATGTGGCAAATAGTCTTCTGTCTTCAGTTTCAAAGAGCATAAAATTTCTCTCGCTCCTGTGGATTTATCTACAAACCTAAATGCCGAATCTTTTTTGCCTGTAATCCTTATTAATGATGTATTAATTTTGCCGATCAGCGATCTCATCCCCGCTCTGTCTCTGGATCCGGTACTTTTCAACGTAAAATGCGGTTTAGGAGATTTATCCTGTTCACAATGACTGATCAATGTCATTATGATTTTTTCTCCACCTTTTGAACGATCAATCCGGACTCTTCCTTGGATAAGACCTTGCACCGCCCATTCTTCAATTTGTACTCCACCTTGGTTTCGTTATCGTTAATCAGGATGAACGTTATTGTGAGGTTTTCCCAAGGTTCGTCATGAAGTGGGAAAATCGGTTTATTTTTTATTGCTTGTGCTTTCTTTCCTCGGGATGGAAACTCTTGTTGTTGCCATTCCTCCTCCAATTGCTGCCATTCCGCTTTCAAATCCCGGGTGAAATCCCCCGCCTCATTTTTCGAGAATTGTCTCCGTTTGCACAATTGAATCCATTTTCGGTAGGCGGCACGCATGAACAATACTTTTTCCTGTAACTCTGGAAATTTTTTGACCTCCTCCATGATCGGTTGTAAGGCCGCATATTCCCATTCCCGTGAGAGGGGATCATTCAAACCATCAAGATATGCCTCGACTTCACGTATCGTTTCTTGGAATGATTCAGAATCATGACTGAATTCAAGCAAGTCTTTGAGGAGAAGCACTTGGGGATAGGGCTTGTGGCCAGGGTATACTCCGATGTTTCCGAATCGTGCGCGTTCTTCAAGAATATCTGGGATCTGTTGCTTGATTTTTTCCAATTCTCCATCGGTCATGGTTATCCCCCATATTTCAACCCATTCACCGCCTCCTGCAGGTGACTGGGCGCCAGGTGGCTGTAGAGGCGCGTGGTTTCGGTGTTGCTGTGCCCCAGGAGGGCCGCCACGGTGTAGAGAGGTGTCCCGGCCATCACCAAGTGGGAGGCGAAGGTATGCCGCAGCGTGTGCGCCGTGACCTTTTCCTCCCCGGCGGTCGGAAGTCCCGCCAGTTTCACGAGTCTTTGGAAGCGCTTTTTCATGCCTTCATAGGAGACCTCGATCACTCGTTCGGTCTCGGGATTGGATTCTCTCCGCCGCTTCAAGTAGGTGAACAATTCATCATTGAGCGGCACTACACGCGTGCGGCGGGTCTTTGTGGTCCAATCGTGCCGCGGGGCGATCGTGAGGAAGCGTTGGTCGAAGTTCACGTCCTGCCAACGGAGCGCCAAGGCCTCGCCGGCTCTCAAGCCCGCAAACAATCCGAGCATGACGAAGGTTTCGACCGCGGGGGAGAGTTGCGCCGCAGTTTCCCGGAGTTGGACGATTTCCTCCGTCGACAAGAAGCGCAACCGGCCTTCCTCTTCCCGGAGTTTTTTTACTTTGGGGATGGCGGTCTCCGGAATCATGCCCCAATCCGCGGCTTTGCGCAGCATGGCCAACAGGACATGATGGGTTTCGATATTCACGGTCCGGGGCTTAACCGTTTGCAGGCGTTCCCGCTGATAGGCCTCGATCCGGGCGGCCGTGATTTGCTTGATCGGTGTGGATTCACCCAAAAACGGCAGCAGGTACTTGTCTAGCAGCAAGCGTTTGTTGTGGACCCACTGCGGGGCCATGGTGGCCGCGCAATGGTCCAGGTATCGGTCCACCAGTTCGCCCAAGGTGCGCCGTTTGTGTTTGGTGGGGAGGTCGTTGAATTCCTTGGCCTCTTCCACCTTGTAATGGTTCAGGACTTCCTGGGCGATTTTCTTTTTGTCGGTCTTGGTGGAAACCCGCTTCCACTTGCCTTGGGACTGATACTGAATATACCAGATAGTGCTGCCCGGACGTTTTACCAGACTCGCCATGAGTTTCTCTCCCCCTGTACACAACAATTTGTGTACAGCGCCATCGGTACGTGAGTGATTTCCGGGTAAGAAAGACCAAGAAAATCAAATCTTGACTTAAATCCTGGAAATACCCAGGTTGATACGCATGAAAACCGCGAAAATCGAGGGAATCGGGGGAAAAGCCAGGAAACAGCATATTTCCTAAGTGCTTATATATGAGGGAATTTAGGGGAAATTTGGGAAAGCGGGAGGCGGGGCTCGAACCCGTAACCCTCAGCTTGGAAGGCTGATGCTCTGGCCAATTGAGCTACTCCCGCGGGATTTCTGTCCAACACAATCACTGGACCATTCGGTACCACTTCTTGGGAATTTCTTCTTGGGAATTTCAACTTTCCCATGCGGTTTTCCCATGCGGGAATAATGATCCAGCAATCGGAAAATTATGTCTTTCTTTGGGGGGCTGTCAAGCGGATCGTTACGGCGGACCCGAAGAGGGGATTACATTCCGATCAGCAACTTGCGGATCGGATCCACAACCACCTGCAAGTAATATCCGAAGATCGGTACGTTGAACACAAAACTAATGCCAATCAGTGTGAAGAAAATCATCACCGAATATTGCCGGAATTCTTCCAACTTATACGCCTGTTCCCGGGGCAGAATGCCGGCCAGGATTTTCTCGCCATCCAGGGGGAACAGGGGAATCAGATTGAAAAAGGCCAACGCCAGATTGATCAAGACGCCGTAGCTGCTCACGAGAATGCCCGCCTTGAAGATCGATTCGCCGCTCGGCAGACGCAAAATGAGATCGGCAACCGGTTCATACAAAAAGAGCCGGAAAACCCCCGCCAGCGCTACCGCTTGGATCAGGTTGCTGACCGGCCCCGCCAGGGCGATCAGCATCGAATCGCGTTGCACGTCCCGCAGATTCAGCGGATTGAAGGGGACCGGTTTGCCCCAGCCGATCGGTGCCATCAGGATGAACAGGAATCCCATAGGATCGAAGTGGACCACCGGGTTGAGCGTCATCCGTCCCAGGCGGGCCGCGGTATCGTCACCGCAACGGTAAGCCATCCAGGCATGGGCCATTTCATGCACCGAGATCGCCAAAATCAACATGGCGAACATGGCAATCCCCACTTGGGGATTGTTGAGAATAATTTGCAGCATACGTACGGTTCCTTTTCCCGCGGAGATGGGGGTATTATACCCGTTTCGCCGGGAGGGGGGAATGAGATCCGGCGGCCGTGGCCTTTGTGGTGCTTGAAGAAACGGACCGTTTGAAGCAGAATGATTTTTTCCAATATAAGGCGCGATGCAGTCAATCCGGGTTGACTATGGAAGCCGCCGGTCCGGGGAAGGATTTTGATACCCGGGCTGAGCGGTCCCTTGCTTTGGCTTTCTCTTTAGAATCCAGGCCAGGGAATTGGAGACCGTCATCGCTGCGAGGATTATAACAAACGAGGAGGACTCTTGGCATGTCCCGGGTGGCGATTGGAATCGATTTGGGTGGCACGGACATCAAGGCTGGCTTGGTTTCAGAAGATGGAAAAATTGTAGAATCATATAAAAAAGCGACGATGGGCCATCTGGGGGGGCGCAAGGTTGTGGACCGGATCGGGGATCTCATCCAAGAGATTCTGGATTCGGATGCCCTACGGGGCCGCCGGGAGCAGTTGGTGGGCATTGGCATCGGCAGCCCGGGCCTGATCGACCACGCGAAAGGGGCCATTACCCGCCCTGTGAATATATCGGATTGGGATTATTGGATTAATGTACGGGAGATATTTCAAGAACGGTTTGGCCTCTTCACCTGGGTGGATAATGACGCCAATGTCTGCGCCTTGGGCGAAGCGTTGTTCGGCCGGGGGAAAGGGAAAAAAGTGGTTCTTGTCCTCACATTGGGGACCGGGGTGGGGGGCGGAATCATTGTCGACGGTAAAGTATACCATGGCGCGGCGGGATTCGGTGGCGAGTTGGGGCATATAATGGTGAATCCGGACGGCCCGGTATGCGGCTGCGGTAACACGGGTTGCCTGGAAACCTACGCGGCCGCCAGCGCCATCGGGCGGCACGGTCAAGAATGGGTTCGCGTGGAACATGTCCCGACATTGTTGCGCGACATGGCGAAGAACAACGGCGGCGTGGTCACGTCCAAGATGGTGTACGAAGCCGCGCTACAAGGTGATGAGATCGCGCTGGAAGTCGTTGCCCGGGCCGGGAAATACCTGGGGATCGGTATCGCCAGTTTGATCGTTTCCTTCAATCCCGAGATTGTTTGCATCGGCGGCGGGGCCTCGAACATGGGGGATCTCCTGCTTGATCACGCACGGCATGAGGCGAAGCGGCGCGTTTTCTTCCATTCGCATTATCCCACACCCATCGTGCAGGCACAGTTGGGTGAAGAAGCCGGCCTGGTGGGGGCGGCGGGGATGGCGTTCGTATAAAAAACCAGTTACGCTTTGCGCATGACCAAGGAAGAACTCAAGGCGTTCGCTCTCCAGATAGGATTGGAGGCGGCAGGCGTCGCACGTCCCACGCCCCGGACTGGTGAGGCGTACGGCCAATGGCTGGCGCAAGGTCTGCAGGGAGAAATGGAATACCTGCAACGGCAGGCCGTACTCCGCCAAAATCCGGCGTTGCTGTTTCCCCCGGTCCGCAGTGTGCTGGTATTCGCCAAATCCTATCGCAGTGTCGATCCTCTTAAATTGACTCCCTCTAATCCATTTCAGGCCGTGATTTCGCGGTATGCCTGGGGGCAGGATTATCATGACCTCTTGCGCAAGGATCTGGAGAGGGTGGTGGCCTTCATTCATGAGCGTACCGGAGGCATTCACCAAACGCGGATCGCCGTGGATACCGCACCGGTGCTGGAGCGGGATTTCGCGGCGCAGGCGGGCATCGGATGGATCGGCAAACACACCAATCTGCTCAACCGGCGGCAAGGGAATTGGCTTTTTCTAGGTGTGATCCTCACCTCGCTGGAACTCGAACCGGACCACCCCGTGAAAGCCCATTGCGGATCGTGCGCCCGGTGTCTGGCCGCGTGCCCCACGCAGGCGTTTCTCAGTCCCTATGTGCTCGATGCCCGACGGTGCATTTCGTATCTCACCATTGAACTCAAAGGCCCTATACCCTACAGCCTCCGCCGCCTCATCGGACAACGGATCTTCGGCTGCGATGATTGTCTCGCGGTTTGCCCATGGAACCGGTTTGCCACGCCTTCGTCCGAAGCGGGCTTTTATCCGCGTTCCAGGTTATTGACTACGACCTTGCTGGAATGGATGACACTTACCCCGGAGGAGTTCCGCGCGTGTTTCCATGACAGTCCCGTGCGGCGGGTCAAGCGCCGGGGATTTCTGCGGAACGTCGCCGTGGCGCTGGGGAATACGCGGGAGGCCCAGGCCGTGCCGGTTTTATGTAAGGCACTGCGGGATATGGAGCCGTTGGTGCGGGGACACGCCGCCTGGGCATTGGGCGAAATCGGGGGTGAAGAGGCGCTTCGCGAACTGAATGAAGGCTTACGCGCGGAAAAGGATGCGTATGTCCGCGGCGAAATTGAAATGGCGCTGCGGCAAATCCGCGGGGGAAGGGAAGAGGGGAATCACTTTTTACGGGCGGGTGAAACCAGTTCCGGTTTTTCCGCGTCCGTGGATTTCAACTCATCGGGAAAAGATCGCTTGGCCAGTTGCTGATCGCTCTCCTGCGCCAGGTAGGACAGCATGAGGATCGCCTTCATCACTTCATTTTCATCCCGGCGCTCGATGCCTTGTTTAATCCGTTCCAACTGGTCTTGAACGAGCATAATCCGTTCGTTTTGTTTCCTGCCTTGAGATAAGTTGGGGAGATGATGACGTTCGAGTTGAATGAATGCCTTTTTCAGGCTGGACCAGGGTATGGCGAACCGGCGGCGGCGGCCCCAGGCGCCGAAAGTCCGGTCGACATAGAACAACAGGCTGAAAAAAATGATCAAAAAGACCAGCGGCCACCACATGTAACTGAGCAGGGTGGCGTACGCCTTGGTGAATTCCACCACGAATTCCGCCCCATTCATCCTACTTCACTCCTGTTGTTTCTGTATACCGGGACTGGCGGGACATGTACGACTCATAACTTCTTATCCTGTTGATTTCCTCTCCCTTATTTCTAACAAATCCACAGCCGGTGGAACTAACCGGCCGGATTGAACCGGGGATTTTTGTGAAAGGCTTTCAAGTTGTCACCTTGGCGCGTTTGTCTCCTCCGGTCAACTCCATCTTCCATCCCCGCGCGCGAAGGGCGGTCAGCACGGTTTTCACGGCGGCGTCAAGACTGGTGCGGGCCATGTTGATGACCAGGTCGTAATGCAGGGGATCGTTGATGTCGGCATGGAAATAGCGCTTGACGAAATCGGCCCGTTCGGGGTCCACGCGTTTGATTTCCGCAACCGCCTGGGATTCCGTCATGCCCTCGAGTTCGACCAAATTCCGGATGCGCTCCTTTTCCGGAGCGATGACCCGCAGGTGAAACGCGTGGGTTCCCGCCAGAATGTAGTTCGCTCCGCGCCCTACGATCACGACGCCTCCTTGCAAGAATACGGTCTTGATCACCTCGATCAGCGCGTGAATGTAATTGTCGTGGCTGAAGATCTTTCCGGACAGCATCCCCTGGATCCACAATTCCAACTCCGAGCGGTTGCGTTCATCCAAGGATTCAATAAGTTCGCTGCGCACACCGATATGATCGGCGATGTAATTTACAATGGTATGATCGAATAAACCGTAATTCAATTCATGCGCCAATAGTTTGGCCAACTCATGCCCGCGGGAGCCCCGCTGCCGGGAGACCGTGACGACTGGTTTGGCTTCGCATAGCCGCAGGGTTTCCCGATGTTCCCGCAGCGCCCGTTCCTGAAATTCCCGGTCTTGCATCCAGCGCCTGACCTGGCGGCTGACGATGTGATGGATATCCGGCATGATGCTTTCTCCTTTATTTCCAATGATGAAATACCGGTTTTTCAAATCTCTACTCCATTTTATCACACTTTTGCTCCGGCCAGTCTATGAAAGTCTGCTTTTACATGATCTGGAAAAACATGGCACTACCGGCATGGACTTTCCTTGTCTCCAGGAAATGGCCAGATCCTCGGTCATCCGCTCCGGGTGAATCCCTCCTCTTTCTTCTTCGTCTGGGGAAAAGAGGGGTGGGCAATCGAGTTCGGACAGTTTTTTTCTGCCAGAATCTGATGAGCATCCTGGACCGCTGGGCCGGCCCAAGGCGCGGATAGGCGCGACGGCTAATCCCGCAGGGTGAGTCGTCTTAAACTCCAAGATTTCCATCCGGGCCATACTTTTTCTCTTTTGACTGGGAGGATCACGCCGGCGGAGAACCGCGGGGGAAAAATCCGGGAATCTGTCCACCATGGCTCCAAAGGAAGAGCGTTTGGTGGTAAGATGCAACCGGTTGCCGAAGGGTCCTGGCAGCCGGGGAAACGATAACGCACACACAGGGGTACGTCACAATGAGTTCGAACGATCTAAGAAACGAAGCCTTGACGATCATCCAAAATCGCTCGATTTTCTTTATGGCCACGATCGACAACGGCATCCCCCGGGTGCGGCCCATGACCTGCCTGCACGCGGACGGATTCAAGATTTGGACCTGCTCTCACAAGGACACCGCGAAGATCGAACAACTGAAAGCGAATAACATGGCGGAACTCTGCTTCCTCGACACCAACAACCGCCTCCTGCGCATCACTGGAAAGGTCACCATGTTTGATGATGAAAAGGCCTGGGCGGATCTTCCTATCCAGGCGCAATACATGCCGATGCTCGAAGACCCCAATTTCATTCTCCTGTTGATCGAACCCACCCACGTCCGCATGACCAACGACTGGAGTTTGAATTACAAGCCCATCCCCGTCGAATGAGGGGCATCCCAGCCTGCTCCCCGAAAAGCCAGGGGGAGGGCAGCCGGGGATGAACGTTTCCGGCATCCTATTTCTTTTCCCCAAGAGGGTAATCCGGCTCCATTCACCATTCCCGCAGCGTTGTTTCCACGGCCTCGACGCTTCCCCCGGCGACGCGGTAGCGGTTGGCGTACCGGGCATTTTCCTTCCGCACATGATAATTCACGCTGGATTCGGCGAATTTCAGGCCGGTGGCGGTGCTGATCACGGCCACTGTGTCGGTTTCCTTCACTGTGCCGTCCGCGCGGGCCTGAAGGAGAGCGGAGAGGCCGATACCGGTTTGCGGACAGATATCTACCCCGCCGCGGGTGACTGCCATTTGCGCGTCTTGGATCTCGTCTTCCGAGCAACGGTAAAAGTGGGCGTCGAAAGACCGGATCAATTGATTGACACGCGGGAAGGAAACCGGATCGCTGATGTTGGCCGCCGAGGCCACGCTGGGATAATGTTTGCCGGGTTTGTAGGCCTCCGGCACCCGGCCGTTCTCGTCCCACCGCACCAGCGTGTCGCAAACCGCTGCCTGGCCGACGAGGATGCCGGGCAACTGGCCGATCAATCCATGCTCCCGGGCCCGGAGGAGGCCGATCAGCAGGGCTGTGAGATTGCCGGCATTGCCAACGGGGATCACCACCCAATCGGGGGCGTTCCAGCGCATATCCTGGCAAATTTCCAACACAATGGTTTCCTGGCCCACAACCCGGAAAGCGTTTTTGGAGTTGACCAGCACCAATTCCGGGTGGACTTGGCTGAATTGCTGAATGATGCGCATGCAGCCGTCGAATCCATCGGGGTGGTCCACGGCGATGACCTTCGCTCCGAATTGCATGGCTTGATTGAGCTGAGCGGGAGAGATTTCATTATGGGGCACCAGGATGACGCATTCGAGACGGTCCCGGGCGTAGGCGGCGTAAGCAGCGGCGGCGGCGGAGGTATCGCCGGTACTGGCGCAGCAGACGCCCCGGATGCCCAAGGCCGGATAACTCATCTGCAAGCGGAGAATTTCGCTGATGGCCACGGACATCCCGCGATCTTTGAAACTGCCGCTGGGATTTTGGCCTTCGAGTTTCAGATACGTAGGCCCCAGGCCTAATTCCCGGCGGAGCCAGCGCGGTAACTCAAAGAGATCCGTGCAGCCTTCCAGCATGGCCATGCAGGCTTCGTCCGGAAATCCAGGAAGGATCAAATCCTTCCATTCAAATACACCGGAACCGGCCGGATAATGGCGGGCCTTTTCACTCCAGCGGATCTGGTCAAAATAGCGCCGCGCCGTTTCTCCGGTGCCGATCACGCGGCGGATATACTCCTCGTCGCGTTCCACCAGCAACAAACCGCCACAACCCGGCCGGGTGCACGTGTAGGTGAACCGGTCAGTGGGATACTTGGTTGAACACGCAATGCATTGTTGATAATATCGAACGGACTGGGATTCGGCCATCAGCGGTATCTCCTGGCGCGTTATGATCATCCGGACCGGTCCGTTTTACTCCCCAAAGACCGGTTTTCTCTTATCATAATCCGTTCCGGCCGCGGGCTAAATCCATGAGATTCTTTTTCCCGATTTCCCCGCCGGGCCGGAACCAGGTGCCGGATCCGGAATCCGGTGCCGATCTGGCCCAGAATCAAAAACGATTCGGGGATGCCAATTCGTATTCGACAGGATTGAATGCAAAATGCGTGATTTGCGAATCGGGATCATGGGACCAATCCGATTTCACCGCGTGCCTCCCTCGAAAATCGGGTGGCTTGTCATTGGCCTGCTATGGCTTGTCATCGCCATACCCGTACAGGGCGCTCCCTGGTGGTCGCTGGAAAAGGTAGAGGAAACCCGGCAAATCGACACCGGGGTGGTGTATGAACGGATCCTCTTGCAGCGGGTTACGAACGAACCGGTCCGTGCCCATATTTTAAGCGTTACCGGCACGGGGAGTTTGTATCAGTTTGGGGTGTTGGGAAGTTTCGGTGTGTTGTTCCCCCCAAGCGAATTCGCCAAATACAGCGGAGCGGTCGCCGTCATCAACGGGGGATACTTCTCGGTTCATCCCAATCGTGCCTTGGGTCTCGTGGCCGCGCACAACCGCATTTTGTACCCCCCGCATGCCGGCAGCCAACAGCGCGGGGCGGTGGGATTCCTGCCCAATGGGATTCTGATTGATTGGATCACCATGGACGACATCCATAACAACCGCTTTCAATCCGGAAAAGAAGAGTGGAACCAGTGTTATGCCGCGCTAGGGGCCGGCCCCATTCTCGTCAAAAAAGGCCAATCCCGGATGGATTCCTCCCTGGAAGGATTCAATAAAACTCAGACGGCGCCCCGCACGGCGATCGCCAAACTCCCCGATGGCCGCGTGCTGATGGTGGTCATTGACGGCCGGCAGCCGGATTGGAGCGCGGGGATGACCTTGGAAGAATTGACCGAATTTTTCCTGACCCGCGGCGTAGAAGACGCGCTGAACCTGGACGGTGGGGGATCATCGATCATGGTCGTCCAGAACCAGGTGATCAGCCGTCCTTCCGACATGGCCCTTCCCGGATTCCCGGGCAAGGAACGCGCGGTCCCCAATGTCATATCCCTTCTTAAAAAATAAGACCATTTTGCCTCTGAAGTCTGCGGCTGTGGAGCGTGAGCATGAAAGCCTTCTGGGTTTTTGTGGGCGGTATGGTGGCCGTATCGTTTTTAGTTTGGTGTCTTTTGACGTATGGGCTCATCTCCGATGAGGAACGGATTCAGCGGTTGATCGAACAGGGCAGCCGGGGCGTGGAAAGCGGCTCACTTTTCGTCCTGAGCAATCTGCTGGCCGCGGATTACCAGCACGAAGGCGGCCTTGGGAAAGCGGAGGTGCTTGGCGCTCTGC
Source organism: Candidatus Omnitrophota bacterium (assembly GCA_013177805.1). Classification (GTDB taxonomy): domain Bacteria; phylum Hinthialibacterota; class Hinthialibacteria; order Hinthialibacterales; family Hinthialibacteraceae; genus JABLXU01. The sequence continues at coordinate 94,076 of JABLXU010000016.1, read as the reverse complement.
GAAGCTTGTTCGAAAACACCCGCAACCGGCGTGTCCACGTGTTGCGTTGCCTCGTGAAAGTCGAAAAAAACCGGGCCGATTCTGAAGTCACCTTCTGGTTTTCAGCTCAAAGTCAGTTATCGCCGGCCATTCCCCAGGAGTGGTTGGATCTAACCGGCCGGGAGAAACAAACCGTACATCTCAATCTGGTTAAAGAAGGACGGTCGTGGAAGATCACGCGGTCCGCCCTCCGCCGGGCGCGCTGAGAGAGAACCAGTGGGCCGTGTGTCCGGAAAAATCATTCACGAGAGGAAGACCGAGTCATTTCTATCTCTTTAAAATCAAGTTAGTTATTCTTACTGAAGGGATTAGCAAAAGGGATTGACAATCAGCGGTTCGCGAATAGAATCCTGCCTGTACGTTTGTTGGGGAGTAGACGAATTGGTAAAGTCACCAGTCTTTGGAACTGGAGTTTGCAGGTTCGACTCCTGCCTCCCCAGCCATTTTTCCTCTTGATTTCTTTCTATAATTCTTTATCCCACCAATTGATTGAAACGGTCAATAGCCTTTTTTCCTTTGAGGGCGGCGTCGTATTGATCGGGGATTTCCCAACCGTCGATCATGATCCAGCCCTTAAAACCATGCTCCCGGAGGATTTGGAGTGAAACATCGATCTGGGCATGGCCGTCGCCGCAGGGCACGTGCTTAGAGGTTCCGCCGTCGCGCAGGGTGCCATCGGTATCGGTGAGATGCAGATAGCCGACGTTTTCCACCCCAATCCGCAACAGCATTTCATGCGGTTTTCCTAATGAATTGTTCATCAGATCGAAATGGCTGGGATCGTAGATCACCTTGAGCGCGGGATGATTGGCTTTTTCCAAGATGGCCCGCATGTGCGCCTCGGTGTTGAAAACGAAAGGCGGCTCGATTTCGAACGCGGGGATAAGATCGTGGCCGGCGGCGATGTCGGCCGCGGCGTGAAACGATTCGGCAAGCCGGCTGAGGGGCTTCTTCGATCGTTTGCCACCGCAATCCGCCCCCCGGCCACATCCCCAGGCACTCGCACCCCACGGCCCGGGCAAACCGCGCGCGGTTTTCGAATTGCTTCAGCCAGGTTTTCCGGACGGCGGGATCGGGATCGAAGGCTGCGGCCACACTGTTTTGAATCGAGAAGATTTGCAGTCCAAAGCCGTCGTATAACCGGCGCAGCGCGCGAATCCGGTCTGTCTCTTCGGCTGCGGGATACCCGCCCATGGGCCAATCCTCGACCAGCTCCACCCCGTCGAAACCGGCGTTGGAAGCGAAATCCAAAATCTCCCACAGCGGATGGAGTTGGTTATATTTTCCCGCCACCGAAGCGAATCCATTCAGGCCGATGGCGGTTTTCCACGGTTTTCCGGCCGTGCTTCGGGATGGCGGCGCCACTGCCGTGAGAATCCCCCCCGCCGCCAAGGTTTTCAGCAGATCCCGGCGTTGCATGACATATTCCTTTCTCAATAAGAAGGTGTAGCAGGTTACACGCGGCCAAATCCACCGAACTTATCGCTTTCTGATGGACTAAGCCGCACATGCCCTCACCCCCGGCCTCTCCACTTCAAGGGGAGTGAGGAGGTGAAAAGTCCGGTTGCAGGATGAATGAATGACGCGTGCGCCATCCAACTTCTCCTACTCCGTGATCGGCTTGTAATAGATATTGCGGTACAGTACTAAGCCATGGTCGCCCTGGAGATAAAGGGGGCCTTCTTCGATCACGTTATTATTCAAGGCGGCTCCGGTGACACCCTCAATCTCTACATTGTTGAGAATCTTGACACCGTTCTGGAACACGGTGATGCGGGGCTTCTGAACTACCTTGCCGTTTTCCACCTTGGCTTTGTGATAGATGGCATGAAAACACTGCCAAGCGCCGGCGGGCTTGCAGGCGTTGGCGGATGGCGCCACTTTGCCGTAGATCGCGCCGCAATCTTGGTTGGTGAGTTTTTCTTTGCCGTAACTGTCAAAGACCTGAATTTCATATTGGCCGATCAGGTAAACCCCACTGTTGCTGCCTTGGGGAACCATGAATTCGATATACAACTCATGGCTGCCCAGAACGGTGTCGCTGATGAGATCGATCCCGTGCTGTCCCTCTTGGTCGGGGGGAACATTGACCAGCACGCCGTTGAGGGCGCACCAACTGGCCAGATGGCTATCGTTGGGTTCGCCGCGGTAATGCCAGCCTTCCAGGTTCTTCCCGTTGAACAGGGAGATCCATTCGCTGCCCGTGGGGGCTTTAGTGAGGGAGGGAACTTCCGCCGCGGGGACGCTCAATACCAGCGCCGCGAAGAGAACCAACGCGAGACTCCGAATCCCAGCTTGCTTCATGATTAAATTCCTTTCGGTTCGATAAGCATCGAGTATGGAACGATGCTACTCCATGAGGGGCGTTTGGGAAAGACGAAGCGGAAGGGAAAGCCGGGCGAACGTGGCCGACCGGAGGCGTGCCGATTGGGGAGGCGACGAATCCCTCCTATGCTTCCACCACGATGGATGGCGTCACGCTACCCAGCCCACGCGTGCTTTTGTGTCTGCCCCCTGTGGTTCACCGTTTGATCCTCAATCCCTTTGAGGCGTTACGGGACACGATTTTCAAGGGCGGGGCAGATTTTTTCCTAGAGAATTTTTTCCTGGAGATCCTTGGATTATTGTCCAGACACAAGGCGTTTTTTTTGTTCCATTGCTTGTGTTTTTGACAGTACACGGCCAGAAAAGTCCGGCACGATCCCGATCCGTCCAACCCCTCTTCTTCCGGCCAGGCCGCGTCCGGGCATTCCATGTCGCACCAGGTGGGCATAAGATTCGATCTCCTTTGATCTTATCCGGCAAATGGGTGCTTTTTTTAGTCCACCGGCTTATATCTTCTTGATATGATTCTTGGTATGATCGATAAAAACAACCCCCCACAATCCCCTCTCCCAGTAGGAGTAAGGAACGGTTTCGCGTTACCCATAATCCTTCTATCACAAATCGTGGAGAGAGAAAGTACTAAATTCAGGTAAACAGTTCTAGGAGAAGAATTCTATGCTTTCTAGTCATGTCCCTGGCGGTGTGGTACAGTGGGAACCATTCCGGAAAGGAACCAGGGAGGTAAACACATGATCACCCCAACCCGCCGTCATTTTATAAAAACGGCCACCACGGGAATAGTGGCTGCCGGATGGAGCCTTGCCAACCAGCCCGTGCTGGCGCAGATTCCCGGCGAACGGCCGGAGCCGGTGAACAGCGTAAAAGTCATCAATCCCCGCGCCCGCGTTCCCCTCAGCTTTATCATCGATGACTCGACCTGCCTGGTGAACCTGGCGCATTTCGCTATCCCGCAATTCGCCGAAGTGTTCCCGGATCAATATAAACAACCATGGAAATCGCTTCCGCGGGAGATTCCCGACGCGTTCGTGCGGAAATTCGCCGATTGGTGCCGGGACGCGGGAGTAAAAGGCAAATTCAGCGTGGTTCCTTACCCTGCCTGTGTCGGCTGGCTGGACCGTGACCTGCCGGGTTGGTCGAAACGGGAACTGCTGGACAGCCTTCACCTGGTCCGCACTGAATTGCCCTCCCACTGGGATTTTCATCCTGAAATGGTCAGCCATACGTGGGTCATCGACACAAAAACCGGCCGTTCGTATCCCGACCGGACTGAAAATTTCATGGAGAACTGGGGCTGGTCGGCGGGGAAATCGGTTGACCAATTGGCTGACTACCTGGCCTACGCCCTGCGGATCCTGAAGAACGTGGATATTCCCTGCGAGGGTATCACCACCCCGGGCGGATTCGGAAGCCGGGCGCGGCCCGAATTGGCGCAGGCCACGCTCGAAGCCTGCCGCGATGTGTTCCAAACGGAAATCCCTCATTATTTCCGGGACCTGTTCACGGATGAAACATCCGTTGCCCCGCGGGTCGAATACGCCTCCGGCCTGGACGGCCCGGATCCGAAATGCGTGGTGTCCATCATCGGCTGCACAGGCGATTGGTTCGGCGGGTGGGACGGCCTCACGCCCGGATCGGTGGATCTGCTCATCACCCGGGATCTGGAAGGCGGCCGCATGCCGGAAGTGATCCGCCGGGGCGAGCCGGCCATCATGGTCTGCCATTGGCCGGGGATTTATTTCAACGGATTGGAGATTGGATTCAACATCCTCAAGGAAGCCGTGAAACGCCTGCATGAAGCCTATGACAATCTCGTGTGGATGAAACTGAGCGAGATCGCGCGCTACTGGGCCGCCAAGGAACTAACCCGGATCACGCGCAACGGAAACGAAATCCATTTTCAGGCCCCTTACGCGTGTCCGGAATTCACAGTGGCGGTAACAATATCGTCCCCCCAGGTTCCCCAACTCCATATCCAGAAACAACCGGTCGAGTTAAAAGAGGCATCCCACGCACTGCGGTTGACGCGATCCACCTGGACCCGGCGGGAAAATGAGGTCCTGGTGTGCTTTGATTTGCCCAAGGGGGAATCCACGCTGACGCTGGTTTGAAATGATCGCCTCGTTTTTTTCTTCCCTTGAGAGAGGGGATTGGCAAATTATTCCCGAACGCACCTTACATCATTCATGTATCGACAGGAGACCAATCATGAACCAACACAATCATCCTCCCGTATCCCGGCGGATTTTTTTGAAAGAAACCACCACGGCCGCGGTGGGTGCATCGGCCTTCACGATTCTCAAACCGCAGCAGGTCTTCGCGGCCGAGGCCAACTCGATGATTCACATGGGCATCATCGGGACAGGAGGCCGCGGCAGTTTTGACGGCCGGAACCTGGTGCAAACCAACAAGGTGAAAGTGGTGGCGCTGGCGGATTATTTCGATTTTCAGATGAAAGAACCGGCGATCCAGTTCGACGTCAAGCCGGAACGGTGTTTCGCCGGCATTGACGGGTACAAGGAATTACTGGCCCTTGAAGATGTCGATGCCGTGCTGTTGACCGCCGCGCCGTATTTCCGCCCCATGCAGTTCGAGGCAGCCATTGCGGCGGGCAAACATGTCTTCGCGGAAAAGCCGGTCGCCGTGGACGCCTGGGGATGCCGGAAATTTATGGAAGCCGGACAAAAGGCGGCGGAGAAAAAATTGACCGTGGGCGCGGGCTTGCAATCCCGCTACGACGAAGGCCGGCAAAAGATCGCTCAATTGATTCGGGAAGGGGCTATCGGCAAACCGCTGGTGGGGCATTCCACCCGCATGGGCGGCGATTTGTGGCGCAAACCGCGGCCGGCGCATTTCACCGAGCGGGATTTCCAGATCCAGCATTGGCTTTATTACAAATGGGCATCGGGCGATTTCATCGTCGAAATGCACATCCACAACCTGGACGTATTCAACTGGTTTACCGGGATGCTGCCGGTCAGCGCCACGGGCACGGGCGGCCGGGATGTCCGGTTGGATGTGGGCGATATCTTCGATCACATCCAGGTCTTGTACGAATATCCTAATGGATTCAGCCTGACCCACACGGGAACCCAAATCGACCCGGGCTATCAAGGCTCGGAAAAACAGATCATCGGCACGGAAGGCTATTACGACGAACGCAAAGGCCTGGTGCGGAAAGGCGAGGAGCCGGTTACCCACGGGGGGATGCGTGATTCCACGCAGGTGGAGATGCAGCATTTCGTGGCCAGCGTTTTGGGCGAAGGGCCGTACATCAACAACAGCGATTACGTGTCCACCAGCACGTTCATGTGCGTGCTCGGCCGGGAAGCCGCCATCCGCCGCGCGAAGGTGAGATGGGACATTCTCTGGGATTCCAATTTCCGCATCGAAATGCCGGTGTAAGGTAAAGATAGGGCGGCTTGGCGGAAATCCCAATCCCAAGAGTCACGGCCCGGGAATGATTCAAGAGACAAAATCACATCGGGGTGCGCAGCCACGCACCCCTGTTTTTCTGTTGATCATTGGAAGAACGGGAATAGCACCTTAATTTCTTCCATGGACGGCCGGCGCCCGTATTCGCAGATTTCGAATGCCTCAACATGTTGAATGGTCTTCGCGTTTTCCGCTCCGTAGTATTTTTCCAGGATGGGACGCCAGGAATCCCGGACCTGGTGACGGGGGAGAAAGCGTTTCCGGATGAAATCGAGTTCTTCTTGTTCATTGCCCTTGAAGAACTTGGCCGGATCGCCGGGGCCGTTGGCGCCGTATTCCTGGAACTGGGATACCAGGCAGGCCAAGGCTTGCATTTTTTGGTCCACTACCTCATCGATGGAGATCACAATATCGGCCTGGAAAGGATACGGCTTCTGGAAATTATCCGAACCGTACAAGAACACGGGATTTTTCTGCAAGGGCGGAACATCCGGACAGATGAAGGGTACTGTCACCATATAGGCCGCGTCCTGCACCAGGATGGAAGTGTACCGGTGATCAGGGTGGTAATCATTGGGGCGGTGGGTGATGACGATGTCGGCGTTCCATTCGCGGATCAGGCGGATGATGGTCTTGCGGTTTTCCAGGGTGGGCATGAGTTCGCCGTCATGGATGTCGAGCACCTGGGTATCGATGCCCAGGATCTTGGCCGCGGCCTGGGCTTCTTGCGTCCGCCGGAGGGCCAGCGGTCCGCCGGCCATGACCGAATGACCGATATCGCCGTTGGTGGTGGAGACGAACTTGACCTTGTGCCCTTGCCGGGACCACAGGATGGCGCAACCGCCTGCCTTGATTTCGCAATCATCCGGGTGCGCCCCGAACACAATGATCCGCAGTTCGTTCGATGAATCAGCGGCTGTGGCCACATACCCAGGGGCCACGATGAGCATCCCCAAAACCAGGACGAGAAGGGCTGGAAATTCAGGGTGTGGAGATAGGTGGAGAGATTTTTTCGCGCGCATCGTTTTACTCCTTTCAGTTGCCATTGAGATTTTCCATTGTCCTTAATGCGTCACCGAAGATCAAGCGAGGATGGCTGGAATAGACGGTGCCGCGCATGGATCGGACATTCCAACGTCTCGGTAAAGAAAATGGAGGGAAATCACAAGGGTTCACATTCTTTTAGAAATGAATGAATATGGACAGGTTCATTCCACCCATCACCAACAAGGAATTCAACCATGTATTATGTATTTTTGAGTCCTAAAAAACGGATTCCCTCGGGCAGGCATTTCATGAACCGGCTGGTGATCCTGATGGGGATAGCGGCCATCGGCATTCCTCCGCTTTTTCCCGCGGTAGAGGGGACATCCAATTCCAAAGTCGAAATCACCGGGGAATTGATACAAGGGCACGCTATTACCATCACCTTCACGGGGCCGGAAGGGGATGAACAAGAAGATCCCAATCCGTTTCTCGATTACCGGCTGACCGTCCGGTTTACGCAAGGTAATAAAATCTACCGGATTCCCGGTTATTTCGCCGCCGATGGGCAAGCGGGGGAAAGCGGCGCCACCCGCGGCAATCAATGGCGTGTCCATTTCGTGCCCGTAGCGCCAGGGAGATGGCAATACACGGCGGAATTCGTGACGGGAAAAGATATTGCGATTCAGCCCCTTGAGGTGAAAGGCGAGCCGTTTTCATTCAATGGGGCCTGGGGGGCGTTCGATGTGCTCCCGGCGGATAAATCCGGCCGCGATTTCCGCGCGAAAGGTTTCTTGCGGCATGAAGGAGGGCATTACCTGCGCTTCGCGGAAGATGGCGAATATTTCATTAAAGGTGGCGCGGACAGCCCGGAAAACTTTTTGGCCTATGAAGATTTCGACCAGACACGGCGGGCCGGAGATCTGACCGCCGAAGCCCGGGAAGGCGAGGCGAAACCCGCCGGATTGCACCGTTATGAATCCCATGCCGGCGACTGGTGGCCCGGAGATCCCACATGGCGGGGCGGGAAAGGTAAGAACATCATTGGCGCGTTGAACTACCTGGCCGGCAAAGGCATGAACTCGGTTTATTTCCTCACCATGAACGTACAGGGAGACGGCAACGATGTCTGGCCCTGGATCCGCCTGGATGAACGCTTCCGGTTTGACTGCAGCAAACTGGATCAATGGGAAATCGTCTTCTCCCACATGGACCGGCTGGGGCTGATGCTGCATGTCATCACGCAGGAGACGGAGAATGATCAATTGCTGGATGGAGGCGATTTAGGCCGGGAACGCCGGTTGTATTACCGGGAATTGATCGCCCGGTTCGGCCATCATCTGGGGGTGGTGTGGAACCTAGGTGAAGAAAACACCAATACGGACGCCCAACGGAAGGATTTTATTCAATACATCAAGGCGTTAGATCCTTACGGCCATCCGATCGTTCTTCACACATATCCAGGCCGGTATGAGGAGGCCTATGCTCCCCTGTTGGGATTCCCGGGTTTCACCGGTCCTTCCCTGCAAATGGGAGACATGAAGCAAACACACGCGGAGACCATCCACTGGATCGAGCGGTCTCAAGAGGCCGGCTATCCCTGGGCCGTGTTTTTGGATGAGATCGGCCCCGCGCATACCGGAGTCAAGCCGGACGCGGATGATCCGGAACACAAGGAGGTCCGCCATCACGCGCTATGGGGCAACCTGATGGCTGGGGGCGCGGGCGTGGAATGGTATTTCGGGTACCGCTTCGCCCACAATGATTTGAACTGCGAGGATTGGCGTTCCCGGGACCGGCTTTGGGATTACACGCGATACGCCCTGGAATTTTTCCAGAAATATCTTCCCTTCCCTGAAATGAGGCATCATGATGAGTTGACTTCCGCGCCAGACGATTTTTGCTTTGCGAAGGAAGGGGAAGTGTATGCCATCTATCTGCCCCATGGAGGCAGCACAGCGCTAACCCTGATCGGTGGGACGTATTCTGTTCATTGGTATGATCCCCGTCAGGGAGGCGGATTACAGGAGGGAACTGTGAACATGGTGAACGGTCCAGGAAATCCGTCCGTGGGCGAAGCACCCGAAAACCGGGGGCAGGACTGGGTAGTGCTGGTCCGGAAAAGCGAAAAAGGGTAAATAGGATATTTTCTAGCAGCTTGTTCCCAGTGTTACCGGTTTTGTGTCCAGAGGATGGCTTGCTGAACGAGTTCAAGGCCGGAAGTCAAGCGCAATTTTTGCTTGATACGCGCCCGGAAGGATTCCACCGTTTTTTGACTGATTCCCAAACGCTCGGCGATTTGGCGGGTTCCCTGGCCCTCGCCGATGAGGCGGAAGATTTCCAATTCCCGGTTACTCAAACCATGGATCAGTGATTCACTCGTGTCGGGATTCCGGTTGGAGAAAGTCCGGACCAACCGTTCCTGGGCCGGTCCACTCAGGTAAATTTGGCCTCTCAATACATGGCGGATGGCTGAAATGACGGTGGCCTCGGCTTCTTCCTTCATGACATAACCGCGGGCCCCCAAACGGATTACCCGTTCGGCATAGAGGGATTCATCATGCATGGATACCACCAGCACGGGCAAGGAGGGAAAGTCGGAGGCGATTCGTTTCAGCAGATCGAGTCCATTACCTTCTTTGAGAGAAATATCCAGGATGATGAGGTCAGGTTTCACCTGGGAAATCAAGGAGTAGGCATCGTTCACCGTCTCGGCTTCTCCACCCACTTCGAGGTCCGGTTCCTGATTGATCAGTTCCAGAAATCCCCGCCGGACGATCGGGTGATCGTCCACGATCAGAATTTTCGTCTTGGAAGATGAGACCGCCGGTGTATCCATAGTTGAATCCCATCAAGATGTCTTTGGAATCGTGCAGAAAGATGCCTTTGGAATCGTACAGATTACACGGGTCTGGTGATCCTCATCCCGCCGAAAAACCAATTGCGCGCCAATGACGCCGGCCCGGTACCGCATAATCCGCAATCCCATCCCGCCCCGTTGTTCCCACCCTTCGGGAAATCCCTGGCCATCGTTTTCCACGATCAAAGTCATCCCCGCTTCGTTGATTCGCAACGCGATGCTGATCCGCGTGGGATTCGCGTGTTTGGCCGCGTTATTCACCGCTTCCTGGGCAATGCGGTATAGGTGGTTGGCCAGCGAAACATTGATGGCTCCCAACGGACTTTCGCAAGTGAAATCGCAGGAAATGCCATACGTGCGCTTGGTGGTTGAGGCCAACTCGTACAGGGCCGACTCCAATCCCTCCTCCTCGACCATCATCGGCAGCAGTCCCCGCGTGATTCCCTTGATTTGTTGGATGGCTTGCTTGACTAAGTCGGTGATTTCCAAGGCATCCCGCGCCTCTTCGATCCCCTTGGCTTCCAATTTTTGATACAGACTGCGGCTGAAGAAGGAAATCCCTGTCAAATGCTGACCGAGGCCGTCATGCAAGTCTTGACCCAAACGGGTTTGTTCCCGGCTGCTGATGTCAAGGATTTCATTTTCCAAGCGTCTCAATTCCGTCATATCCCGGAGAATGGCCAGTGCTTCCTGATCGCCTCCCGCCACAATCCGCGATTCGAACACAAAGACCTCTTGGCCGTAGGGGATACAAAACTCCATGCGTTGCACTTCCTGGGTGCGCAGTGCTTCTTGGATGCACATCACCGTATTTTCGGCGGCGTCCGCGGGAAGCACTTGAGAGATCGGCCGGCCAATTTTCTCCTCGAGTTTCTCCCATGGCGTAAATCCTTTCCCCGCGTGGAAATCCAACAGCAAACCGTTTTGATCCATACGGAAAATGACATCGGGGATGGCGCTTAGCAGGGCGCGGGTGCGGAATTCGGACCGCGCCAAGGCTTCTTGCGCCCATTGGCGTTCCGTATTTTCTAGTTTTAGAAGAAGCGTGGAACGGGAGAGTTCGGCCGTGCGGTCGTCTACCCGCCGCTCGAACTCGTACCGGTTCATACGCAGTTCCTTGTTCAGTTTCGATACCTGTTCTTCCAATTCACGGTTGCGTTCTTTGGAACGGGCCATTTGGGAACGGAAGAAAAACAAGAAAACGATTGCCGTGATGAGAAGGATCAGCTGCGTGATCTGAATCACAGAACCCTGGGTCCACCATGGCGAGGCCGGAGAGCGATCGGCTCCAGAAAACATAGCCAGGTTGGCGAAAGAACGGATATCCCAGAATAGATCATATAATAACATTTTGCAGATAGCTTATTTTTTGGCATAATCTGTATCGCTACTAACTATTATATTATCTCAAAAATCAATAGATCTTTCTTTTTTAAAAAAATATTGGAAATAGTTTGTCTTGGAATTTTTATAGTTTGTCTTGGAATTTTTCTGGTATAGATGGATGGACGCGAAATCCTTTTCCAATCGAGAAAGGAGAGGGATAATCCGGTCAACTATTCCGGGCTAGGACAAAGTCAGCCAGCTGGTAAAGAGAATTGAGAGAATCGGACGAACCGGTTTCTGGTTCGATTTCCTTCAGGCTTTCCTTGGCGATTTCTCCAAAGCGCCTGGCGACTTTATATGCGTAGTCGATGGAACCCATCCGCCGCATGAGGGCAGCCAACTCCAGGGTTTTTTGTTCCATGGGAGCGGAACTGTCGAGAATCAGGCGGGCCTGTTTTTCATGGCTCTGAAATAAATGGATCAGCGGTAAGGTCGCTTTCCCATTGCGCAGATCGCCGCCTTGCTGTTTGCCCAGAATGGCCGTGGATGAGGTGTAATCCAGAACATCATCGGTGATCTGAAATGCCATGCCCAGCGCATGGCCGTAAGCGTGCAGGCGTTCGATGGCTTTTTCGGACAACCCCCCGAAATACCCCCCTGAAGCAGAGGCCGCGGCCATGAGCGAAGCGGTTTTATATTCAATCATTTCCAAATATTCCTGCTCGGTCAGGATCGTGTCGTAGGAGCAGGTCAGTTGCTTGATTTCGCCCAGGCACATTTGTCCGGTGGCCTTGCTCAACAGGTTCTGCGCCGGAATGGAGCCGCTGGCGAGGAGCAATTTGAACGACTTGGATAACAAAAAATCACCCAGGAGGACGGATACCGAATTTCCCCAGTTGCCCGGTACCGATGAGATTCCCCGGCGGATCGGGGCTTCATCCACGATGTCGTCATGCACCAGGGTGGCGAGATGGATCAATTCCACCGCCACGGCTACTTGCTGGACGGCCGGATTGGCCACCCCGCAGGCATTCGCGGCCAGAAGGACCAAGGCGGCGCGTATCCATTTCCCCTCGCTTTGCAGGATGTGGTTGGAAATCGTATCCACCACTGGCACGCGGAATTCTTCGGGAACCCAGAAACCGGTCTCTCCATTGACAAGTTTATGCAAATAAGCCCGTTCTTCGGTTTGAAGGACTGTTTCCTGATAGAGTTGCTGGGTTTGCGCGAGTTGGCCGCGGACCGGTTTTAAAATAGTGGTTATTTTTATGTTACTAGAGGCAGACTGCTCATCCGTTAAGGCGGAAGAAATAGAATTCATGAAGCGCCCTTATCTAGCGTATTTCCGAAACCCCATCCCTTCGGAGGAATCACGGGGATTGTTGCCGAAATGTCATACAGGAATATCGAATCATATCCAAATAATTCTGAATTATTTCTATTGACAGTCAAGGCAACATTCAACGCCCTTGTACCGTAGGTTGATTCTAGCAACAATCGAATAGATCACAACAGACTCAAGGTTAAAAACGCGATTCCTCCGGTCAGGGCGGAGAACAAGGTGAAAAGGGCATTCTTATCCTCTCGAAAGCCCAGGCAGTCTCCAAGTCTGCTATCCCTGCAATTCTCTCATTCCTGCTTTTCCTCGATAAGGAGGGGATGAAGGATGAATCGCTCCAAACAGGGGTCGTTGATACAGATCTCATGTGTGAGGGAAAAGAAAGTATGTCTTTGCCGGAAGAATCCTTAAGCATTCAATCCTTCGCCGATCAGTTGTAAGGTAAAATTACTTGACATTGTGTTGATATCCTACAATCATTCAGGTTGGATACGCATGACGCGACGGCTTATTAACTATTCCGAAGCAATGGAGTTCATTCAAACGTGCATTGCCCCTGTGGCTCCCCGCCGTATTCCCTGGAGGGATTCCCAGGGGACTACACTGGCCGAAGATATCATCGCGCGAGAGGATTCGCCTCCTTTCGACAACTCCGCCATGGATGGGTATGCCGTCCGATCCGAAGATCTAGACAAAGTGATACCCGGCAAGCCCGCGGAGTTGCGGGTGGTCGAAGAGATCTTCGCCGGACCTTTCCTGCCCCGGAGGGAAATACATCCCGGAGAAGCGGCTAAAATCATGACCGGCGCGCCTATTCCTCCCGGGGCGGATGCCGTGGTCATGGTGGAAGAAACGAAAGAAGACGACGGGCAAGTGTCCATTTTTTCATCCGCGCGGCCGGGTCAAAATATCCGGGCACGGGGCAGTGAGTTAAAAAAAGGCGATTCATTGCTTCCTGCGGGGATCAAGATAGGCAGCGCGGAGATTGGATTGTTGGCATTGCACGGTATCCGGGAAATCCTGGTCCGGCAAAATCCCCGGGTGGCTTTGATGACTTCTGGGGATGAATTGATCCATCCGGAAGAGAAACCCCTGGGCGGACAAGTCCGGAACGCGAACACGTATACCCTTTCGGCGGAATTGAAAGCCTGGGGGTGTCCGGTGATCGATTTGGGGATCGCGAAAGATGATCCGGCGGTGATCCGGGGCATGTTGGAGAAGGGATTCCAGGAAGCCGGGATGATGATCACCTCAGGAGGTATTTCCGCGGGAGAAAAGGATTTTTTACCCCGGATTCTACAAGAAATGGGAGTGGAAATCGTTTTTCACAAGGTGGCTATCAAACCCGGAAAGCCGGTTCTGTTCGCAGTGTGGAACGGCCGGTACGTGTTCGCTTTGCCGGGAAACGTGGTGTCGGTATTAACCACGTTTCATTTATTTGTCAAACCGGCCTTGCGGCGTTTAGTGGGGCGCGATCCATGGAAAAATCCGGTCTGGTATGTCCGCCTTGCCACACCGATGGACAATCCGGGCGGCCGGACCCATTTCGTCCGCTGCCGTTTGTCCCATAGCCCATCGGGTCTGCCCATCGCCATTCCCACGGGGCCGCAAGGATCAGGAATGTTGTCATCGCTGCGGGGGGCGGAGGGTTTTGCCGTGATTCCCGCGGACGTGAGTACTGTGGCTGAATTCGGGATTCTGGAATTTATCCCGTTACGGTGGGATTGAGGATCCATACGCCATGCCTGAATTGCCCGAGGTCGAAACCATCGTGCGGTCCTTACGAAAATTGACGGCCGGCCGGCGGATTTTGAAATACCACCCTTTACGAAATGATTACATCCACCAAGGATTGGAACATAGGAAAAAAGTGACGAATTCGGTTATTCAGGAGGTGGAGCGCCGGGGAAAATACATCGCGATTCATTTGTCCAACAATTTCTCGTTGCTTCATCATCTGGGGATGAGCGGGCGGTTGTTGCTCCAGCCGGGAAGCGATCCGCTCGAAAAACATACTCACCTTCGGATTCTCTTGGATGATGGGTCAGTTGAATTGCGTCAGCGGGATCCCCGGCGTTTTGGATTTGCCGCCATTCTTCCCAGTGTTGAGTTGAAAACATTTGTGTCATGGAGCCATTTGGGCGCCGATCCTTTCCGGTTGCGGGCACCGCGGTTTTATGCCCTGATGGCCGGCCGGAAGCAAGCGGTCAAATCGTTTCTGTTGGATCAACGGCGGATCGCCGGACTCGGGAATATCTATACTGATGAGGCTTTATTTCGGGCCGGAATTCATCCTGTGCGGCCGACAGGGCAAATTTCTTCAGCCGAGGCCGGGCGTTTGCTGCAATGCATTCGGACCGTATTGAGAGAATCGATCGTGGCGGGTGGTTCATCAACCAACGATTATCAACGCCTGGATGGTACATTAGGCCTTTTTCAACACAAGCATCGGGTTTACCGGCGCGTGGGTTTGCCTTGTCCCATTTGCCATCGGAAAATTGAGAAATTGGTGCTTAATGGACGAAGCACGCACTATTGCCCCGGTTGCCAAACCTAACAACCGATCGAAGGTCATCCAATCTAAACCATTAATTTTCAATATAATTCGACGATCTGACCATTTCTTTCCGAATCAAGACCGAAACTCCATTGAATCCCTTGCCAAACAACTGGCGGTGGAGGAAGAATTGATACTTATCTAAAACATCCCGCTGGTTTATACCGATAGCAGCCACCATCCGGAAACGGGGCTTCTCCTTCCAGTTCAGAAAATGCCGGGTCAGTTCGATGCGCTGGACAAAATCGACAATCAACTCGACTTCTTCCTCTCCTAATCCAATCGAAAAACGGATTTTACCAGCCGAAGGGATGGGGATTTTGCATTCGCTGACGATCTGAATACTCCCCAAGGTAAAACAGAGGATCTCCCCGGTTCCTTCAATGGGGGGAACTTGCCGTCCATTAACATAGATTGTGGCTGGTGCCCGCACATCGACCCGTGGAAGCCATTCGTTTTCGAGAATCCAAGGTGAAAAGGCCATGATTGCCCCCTCCTTTTTCGCAAGGGTAAAACCTTGCGTATGTTCCCAAAAGAAAAAATCAAGCCCGGCGTGGAACCGGTTCAACTATACAGATTATTTATCAAATGCCAATATTCATCCGTAGAAATTCCAGGGAATTATTTTCGGTCGATTTTGGGGCTGCGCGGATTGCCACCTTTACCTTACCCATTTCGAACGGCTAGCTCATATTTGTGACTCAACCGGCAAGTGGGTACTTTTTTTAGATACTCCGATACTGAATTTTTCACTCTGATCCATACAAATCACCACTAGAATTCCCTCTCCCTCTGGGAGAAGGACAAGGTAAAGGTAATTCTGGCGGGGTGGACCTTGATGTCCGCACTAATACCGGAGTACGTAAGACCAATTCGACTCACTAGGTGCGCACTTCCTGGAAGAGCCATAATAGTTTTACTTAAAATCTATGTAATTCAATCATATTATAGACTGACAGAATCCAAAAATCAATCGTTTTTTTGATTTATTTTAAATTACCTTTACAAATTTGAATCATAATAGTTAAATATGTAATTAATAGTTACATGATGAAATCTAATTTTAATAATATAAAATTATATATTTATACAGTTTTTCTCAATTTGTTACACGGAATATCAGAAATTGTGGTCACGTTTCGCCAGCTCCCTCGCCATTATGGTATGGGGATCCTATTGCGGTTTGGACCAAATCCAAGCCGGAGATCGAGCCTCAGAAAATTATGCCTCCGGAAATAAAATAACTGATTTATTGCTTTAAGATCAATCGTGCATCATAAATAATATAAGGTAGTTACATTAACGTATCCACTCATGGCCAAGCAGGCGGTAAAACCGTACCCGTGCGGTGAACCCCTATACCGTCCTTTGCCCTGTGAATCCTCGCCTACGAGATTCCTTCGCCTGGGCTCAAATCCCAGGTGAAACTCCATTATGATTTTTACTGTCGCGATATGTCCAATGCTGAAATCAGAGCCGCCACGATGAAAACCGAGATCGAAAAAAAGATCAACTATCTGCGGGATGAAATCCGCCGTCATGAGTATTTGTACTATGTGCTGGCCCAGCCGGAAATTACCGACACCGAATTCGACCGGTTGATGAAAGAATTGGAGGAGTTAGAACAACAACATCCTGAACTGATCACACCCGATTCCCCCACCCAACGGGTAGGAGGGGAGCCGCTCGAGGGATTCGAGACGGTCAAGCACCGGGTGCCTATGCTCTCGATCGGCAATACCTATTCCGAGGGGGAGTTGCGGGATTTTCATGGCCGTGTAGTCCGGGGATTGAATGGCGACCGTCCAGAATACATTGTGCAGCCGAAGGTGGACGGAGTGGCGATATCGCTAATCTACGAAAACGGCCGGTTCATCCGGGCGGTGACGCGGGGGGATGGCTTGCAGGGTGATGACGTAAGCCAGAACGTCCGGACGATCCGTTCTCTGCCCTTGGTTCTGCAAGGTCAAGACCTGCCCGGTTATCTGGATGTCCGGGGAGAGATCTACATGCCCACGCAGGCGTTTGTCGCTATGAATCAGGCGCGGGAAGAGGAAGGCCTCGCGCCGTTCGCCAATCCCCGCAACGCGACCGCCGGGACAATCAAACTGCTGGATCCGAAACTGGTCCGTCAGAGGCCGTTGGATCTAGTTATTCATACGTTGGGAGAAATCGAGGGGGAGGAGTTCGACAAGGATTTCGACTTGCTGAATGCATTGCGGGAATGGGGATTGCGGCTTGTACCGGGGATGAGTGTGGAGCAGTCGATCGAAGGGGTTATTGAACGGGTCCATGAGTGGGAAAAAAAGCGTCATGACCTGCCTTTTGAAGTCGACGGGCTGGTCGTCAAAGTAAACGATTACGAACAGCGGCAACGGTTGGGATTCACTTCCAAAAGCCCACGGTGGGCAATAGCCTACAAATTCTCCGCGGAGGAAGCGGTTACCGTGTTGCGAAACATTGAACTGGGCGTGGGGCGGACAGGGGCGGTGACTCCCCGGGCCATTCTGGATCCCGTGTTGTTGGCGGGGACGACCATCCGGCACGCCACATTGCACAATTTCGACGAGATCAAGCGCAAAGACATTCGCATCGGGGACCATGTAGTCATCCAAAAGGGGGGGGAAATCATTCCCAAAGTGGTGCGTGTGATGGTGGAAAAGCGGGATGGATCGCAAGTCCCTTATGAGCCGGAATTGAAATGTCCCTCCTGCCAAAGTGCGCTGGTCAAGGAGGGGGATGAAGTGGCTTTCCGGTGCATCAACCTCTCTTGCCCGGAACAGCTCAAGCGGCGAATCGAGCATTTCGTGCAACGGAACGCAATGGATATCGAAGGCATCGGTGAAAAACTGATCGATGCCCTCACCGGGAAAAAAATGGTCACGCGCATTTCTGATTTGTATCACTTGAAGCACGAGGAATTAGCCGCTTTGGAACGAATGGGCGACAAATCCGCTCAAAATGTGTTGGATTCGCTGGAACGGAGCAAACAACGGCCGCCCGACCGGTTGCTGTTCGCCATCGGTATCCGGCACGTTGGCAGCCATCTGGCCTCGGTGCTTATGGAAGGGAGAAAGTCGATTTGGGAATTGAAGGACCTCTCGATGGAAGAATTATCGGAAATCCATGAGGTAGGGCCTACGGTCGCCGAAACAGTTTACGATTTTTTCCATGAGGAGCAAAACATCGCGGAACTGAAACGGCTTGAGGAAGCGGGTTTGCGCTTCGCGCAGGAAATCGCGGCTTCACAACCGGCCGCGGCCACTCCCTTCACAGGCAAAACCTTCGTGCTGACCGGCACGCTGTCGAAATACACACGGGAGGAAGCGTCGGAATTGATCAAACAACGCGGCGGGCGCGTGACCAGTTCGGTCAGTCAGAGCACCGATTTCGTCGTCGCAGGTGAGAAAGCCGGCTCCAAACTGACTAAAGCGGAGCAATTGGGAATCATAGTTTTGTCCGAGGAAGAATTTGAAAAGATGTTAGGATAGCCGCAGTAGCGGAAGCCTAACGGCCCCTTATCATTGGTCAAATAGAAATAAACTTTAGAAAAAAACACCCATTGACCGCCAAATTATGGAAAAGAAGACTCCTATTCCCTATTGGCATGATCCCTGCACTAGGCAATCGCAGTACCCGAAGTGACGGCAGGAAATGGAAAAAATGGCCGAGCGATTCATGCCCATCGGGCAATTTGTGCCCGGTACAGTCCGTATAAACCAGGGACGGATTCCTTCCACGTACGCGACCCGCATATCCGGAGAATCCAACTCTCTCTCGTTCCATGAAGTGATGGAAAAAACCCCGGCAAAAATCACTCCCGTGAATGAAAATCTTTCAACGGGCAGTGGAAATACAAATATCTCCTCTACAACCGCCTCCGGCACACCGTTTAACGTCCAGACTGCGATCCAGGAAGGTTGGACGGTAGTGCCCGCCAGGCAATCGGATTTTAACCAGCAATTGACGGCTCCAGCCGCCGGAAACCTCCCTGTGGACGCCAGGACCTATTCTGAAACCAACCAGTTGTTACAAAACATGCCGCTGAACTATCCCCAAGGGGAACAACTGGCTGACTTGATGCTGCGCAACATGCGGGAATATCAGGAAAGCAAAGCGGCAAGATTGAGCCATACCGCCCAGCCGGAATCAAAACCGGGAACATCCTATCCGTTGGGACTCGAAGCGGGGATAAGGTCGGATTCCACTCAGCCATTGGATTCTCTGCCCTATGAAAATGAATTAACTTCCGGCCTGAGCGGTCCAAATGATTCCACACCGGCAACCATGAACTCCAACACTGGCGCCAAGGCACACGGGCCTTCAAAGTGGACATTGCCCGATAGCAACTCCACCCAATTTCCATTTCCATCCGGAAATCTAGTTGAGAAAGACACTACGCGGGAACAATCAATTCAATCTCCACGGCAGGAAGACCAAAATCCGGAACGAAAGGGATTCTTCCAAAATCTCGGTTCGATTTTCGGTGATTTGGCCAGTGGGTTGACATTAGGATTTTTCCGGCCTCGAAACGAACCCGTGTCTCGTGGCGTGGAGCGTGTTTTATATCCACTCCGGAAATTGGTTTTTGATGTCCCATTCAAAGATGTCGCGGTGGGGATTCCCGCGGGGATCTATCACGATACCGGCCGGGTTTTCAGTCAACCACCAAAACAGGACGCGCTCATCACCAATTCTGATACTTCCACCCCCGCGGATACTCTCCGCTCCACCCCGCGGCGCCGGTTCTCCTCCCACGTTTCTGTGCACGATCGAAGCCACCCGCAACGCGCGTTTCGCCGGAATACCGAGGTTTGAAATAACGATTGTCATCCCGGGCGCTCATGAAGCGCTCCGACGGTATTCAGACGTAATATCGCCTGCCTTCCCGTTTCGGAATCCGCAATCCCAAAATCCGTAATTTCCCGAATGGTTCCCGCCCATCATTCCGCCTACCCTTTCAAGTGGAAACAAAAATCACCCGGACATGAATGAATGTTCGCGCTCCCCAGAGAGGAGGACATGGCCATGATGAACGAGAGTATAAAACCCAATGAAAACGATTGGCGGATATTCTGGTTTACCGCGCTGCGCGTGGTGATCGGCTGGCATTTTTTGTTTGAAGGATTGATCAAATTGGCGCATCCCGCTTGGAGCGCCGAGGGCTACCTGGTCAATTCATGGGGGCCTCTGGCGCCTTTGTTTCAAGGGATGGCGGCGCTGCAAGTGCAAGACACATTTCTGCTGAATTGGATCCTGCCCGAGTCGATGAGGGAAACCTGCTGGATACTCGGCCTCACCGATTATTTCATTCCCTGGGCGCTGGTGTTGGCCGGCCTGGGGCTGATGGCGGGATTGTTCACAACCCTCGCCGCGTGGCTGGCGATCGGCCTGTTGGTGTTGTTCATTGCTGCCGCCCCGCCGGTCGATCTGCTGCCGCAAGGGGCGGAAGCGGATTGGACGGTGTTTTACGCGGACCTGAATTACGCGCAATGGGCGGGCCGGAGCATGGTTGGTTCGGAAGGCAACTATTACTTGGTGAACAAAAACCTGGTGGAACTGATGGCTTTAGCCGCCCTGTTGACGATGAATGGAAGCAAACTGTACGGGCTGGACAATGTTTTGGCTCAGTTTGGAGAGAAAGGCGCGCCGACGGCGGCAGAGGCCGAGGAGCCTCGGCCCGCCGCTCCGAACTATGGAGCGCCGGTTAGCGGCAGGGTGGGTTGAGTGGGCAATCCACCCAAAAGATGGTACGGGCGGACACCTAGGTCCGCCCCTACCAAAAAATTCATAGAATCCAGAAAGGACACCATCATGAAACCCGACGCGGAAAAGAAACTGATCGGCAGGCGGAATTTTCTGAAGGCGGCGGCCGTATTGCCCGCGCTTGGCGCGGTAAGTTACAAGGCGCAGGGGATCGGGCCGGTGAAAACGGGCATCGTCGGAACGGGTATGGAGGGGCGCATCCTGATCAGCCTTTGCGATCCCAAGTTCGTCTATCTGACGGCGCTGTGCGACATCCGGCCCGACAACCGGGCGCTCGGGCTGGAGATGCTGAAAAAACCGGAGTTGGGACACAATCCCAATCCCCGCGTGTACGAAAAATACGACGACATGCTGAACGATTCCGAACTCGAGGCGGTGATCATCGCCACGCCCTTCTTCCTGCACGGACCCATGGCCCTCCAGGCCCTCCAGGCCGGCAAGCACGTGTTCGTCGAAAAGACCATGGCCTACACGATCGGCGAATGCCGGGAGATGACCCGCCTGGCCAAGACCAAGGGGCTCAATCTGCAGGTGGGACATCAGCGTTTCTACAATCCCTTGTACTGGGACGCGCACCGTATGATCCAGGAAGGACTGCTGGGCGAGATTCACCACATCCGCGCCCTGTGGCACCGCAGCACGGATTGGAACTACTGGACCTATTTCCGGAAAATGGTCCCCGCGGAACTGCAAGCGCCTCTGCGGGCCATGGATCCCACCCGCTACGGGTATCCTGATCTGCAGCATCTTGTCAATTGGCGGTGGTACGAAGCCTATTCGCGGGGGCTGTGGACCGAGCTCTGCAGCCATCAGATCGCGGTAGCCAACTGGTTTTTGGGATCGATCCCAACGGCGGTCTACGCCACAGGAGGAAAATTCAAGAGCGAGGAGACCCAGAATGAACTGTACCTGGAGTATCTGAGCGAATTCCAGACCAAGAAGAAATACAGCGATACCGACGCGGTTGATTTCGATGCCTACCGCGAACGGCTTAAGGGCTACAGCCGGGACGACCGCGACATCGAGGACCACATCTTCGCCATCTTCGAATATCCGGGCCACCGCACAGTGACCTACTCGTGCATCCAGAGCAACAGCGTGGACCAGTACTACGAGCACATCATGGGCACGCGCGGCAGTCTCATTCTCTCCAACGAAAACGAATCCTACCTCTTCTGGGAACCGGGCTGGAACGAGGAATCGGCCCAGAAGGCGGTCAAGGAAGAGAAATCGACGCAGGTGGACGTGGTCAAGGAAGACGCCGGCCAATCGGCCTTTGCGGCCCATGTTTCCCAGGAAGCCACGGGCAAGGGCGGAGCGAGCGGCATGGCGCCCACCGATCCTTACCGCTTCGAGCTGCAGGGTTTCGCGCACACCATCCGCGCTGGCGCGCCCAACTTGTGCGACGGGATCAAGGGCATGCAGGCCGCCCTCGCCTGCTTCGCCGGTCAGGAATCGATAAAGCGTAAACAACGGATCGAAATCACGCCGTTGAGCGTATAGCCCTCATTGATACGCCAGGGGTATGGTACAGGAGCAGCCCAGGTTAAAATCCTGGGCTGTTTTTCATACGGCCCCCCTCAGGGATACGCCTCGATGGATAGCTGGAGGGCGGTCAACCAGGTCTGTTTTTTATAAAAATGCCTTCACTTTAATCCTCCTCCAGAGGGAGGGGATTTTTGGGGTGTATTGGTTTTTTGACGCGATGTGACCCGGTAATCTGAAATATTTACGCCCACGCCGGATGAGCCATTAATATCATGGTCAGGCGATAATTGACTAGGAAGAAAGGAGTTTTTCTTATGCGCTTTTATCTAGTCAGCCTTTGGTTTTGTTTGGCTGCGCCGTTGGGTTTGGCCCAGGAACGGCCGGTGATTCAAGCCAGCGATGTGGTTTTCATGTATGTGCCGAACGATCCCGGCCAGTACGATATTTATCAAGGCACCATCACCGGGTGGGGCGGCCGGCCCCGTACCCGGGATGCGAAGGACGTGGAAAACTTTCGCAAGCGGGTGGAGGAAGCCCACCAGCACGGGATGAAATACTGCGGCAGCGTGGATTACCTCGTCGATTTTGGCGGATTCATCGACTTCAATCCCGATCATTTCATGGATGCCGTCTGCCGCGGCCTGGACGGCAATCCCTTGCGCGTGCCCTGGTTGTGGGATCATACACACCAGGGTCATCCCGCGTATTGGTTCTGCACCAACCATCCCGATCATCAGGCCTATATCCGCGACCAGGTGGAACGCGCCTGCCTGGCCCCGATCGATGGTTTACACATTGACGACTACAGCGGCACATCGGCCTGTTCTGATTACAACGGAGGCTGTTTCTGCAAGGTGTGCATGGAGGGATTCCGTAGTTACTTAAAAAAACATTTTTCCAGCGAAGAGTTGAAAGAGAAAGGAATCAGCGATATCGATACATTCGATTATCAAACCTTTTTGAAATCCAAGGGCGTCACCAATGAACAATACCGCAAGCAGCATTGGCAATGCCCTTTAACAACCGAGTTCCAGCACTATCAAAACGAGTGCATGAAAGAACGCATCCGCGCCACGTTTGAATACGCCGAGAAGCTGCGAGGCCGGCCGTTGCTGCGCAGCGTCAACTCCCATGCCGGATCGCCCCGGACCTTGCTGCCCGCGCCCATCATCGATTATTTTTGCGGTGAGGTGTCTCACCAAGCCGCTTCGGAACAAGTGGCGCGCGGCCCCGTGTTCGTGTACCGGTTAGTCGAAGCGGTTGGCCGCCGCCAAACCGCCACCGCTTCCGGCCAGGATTGGGCCTGGATCAAGGCCCATGACAAACCGGGTCTGGTCCGCACCTGGATTGCCCAGGCCTACGCCTATGGCAGCGTTTTTATGGTCCCGCATCGCCAGTGGTGCTACACACAAGAATTAGGCACCCACTGGTGGAACGGAAAACCGGAAGATTTCGCCGATCTGTATCAATTCGTCCGCGAAAACCGCGCCTTGTTGGATGGCTATAAATCCTTGGCGAATACGGCTGTTTTGTGCGTGGACTCCGGTTTCAACGCCATGGAGGATGCCTCCGGCGAACTCACCCAGGCCAATATTCCGCACGATCTGATCTATGTCTCGAATACGCAAGAGAATCAAGGCGAATTGATTCGCCGGTTGTCCCAATATGATGAGATCATTACGGCCCAAAGCGATAATCTCCCGAAACTGGAGAAAGTCCACTATATCGCCTGGAACGGCTTGTCCGAATGTCCCGACGAACTGAAACGATATGTATTGGTCACGGGTGCGGAGCGGATCGCCGTTTCGCTGCGGTACAAACCCGGTCAAAAGGACGCGCCTATCGTATGCCACATTCTGAATCAAAATTACGATGTCCAGAAAGACGCCGTGGAACCGGTCACGATTCAACTGGCCTTGCGCGAGGATTTATTCAAAAAAGCCGCGGGCGGGAGAGCGCTTCATTCCGTTATCCTGCATGTCCCGAAAGCCGAAAGCCGGACCATCGAGCGGAAGCGGGAAGGTGATGCATATACGCTTACGCTGGAGAATTTGGGATTGTGGGGAGTGGTGGAACTGAAGTGAGAGAGGATTGAAAACGGAGGGGCACGTTGCAACGTGCCCCTCCGTGATTCGGTATTTGATTGGGTATTTGATTGATTGTGGACAGGGAGAAGAAACCAGGGGATTCCCGCGCCATCCGCTTCACTTCGGCCGCAAATCGACCAGGGGTTCCTGGGCTTCGATCGTGTTCTCCCGGATTTCGATATCCCCGGCTCTTTCCTCGATCTTGATGCCGGTGGTTTGAGTTTGTTCGCTGATGGGGCGCGTGTCCCGAATGATGTTTTTCACGAACACGAGGCCGTTGGTCTCACCCCGGATACGGATGCCCGCGCCGCCTTCCTTCGTCCCGTTGTTTTCGATGAGATTCTCTTCCAGCCGGTTGCGGTGCCCGGCCATGCCCAGCGATTCGTTCCGGAAAAAGATTCCGTCCCGCTGGTTAAACCGCACGACGTTCTTGCGCAGCAAGTTGTCGCTGTCCTTGTGGCCGATGGAAATGCCGAACTGCCCGTTCTCTTCCAACACATTTTCCTCGAACACGCCATGCCGTACACGCCAGCACAGGAATAAGCCGTCCGATCCGTTCTTCCGGGCCACGCAGCCCCGCACCAAGGGACGTTGCGAGCCGCTGCCAGGATGAATCCCCAGCACGGCGTTGTTTTCGCTCACGCAATCGAGCACCTGAACATCGTTTGATTGCTGAAAACTGATGCCATCCCCGTTGTAGTTGCGCGCCACGCAGTTCTCGATTACGGTTCCGAAACCCCGGTACAAAAAGATCCCCGCGCCCCGGCACCCATTGAGGGGTACGTTGTTCTCTTTATTGCCTTCGATTACCAGATCCTTGATCCGCGCCCCTTCCAGGTTGTATCCGCTGATCACGGGAAACACGGTGGCCGCTTGGGCCTGGTTTTCGACCATGTAGTCGGCCATGCAGGGCGTATCAATCGAAATCGTGTTTCCTTTCCGCCCGGTGATTCGCGCCACGGTGACATGAAAACCGCCGGCCCGCGAGTCCCAGATGGCGACGCCGTAGCCAGGCCGGAAACCGGTTGGGTCTACCAGGGTGATTTGTTCTTCTCCGTAATCGCCATCCAGCGCCAACGGTGAGACCACGCCATCCGCCTTGCGCAGGATCGTTTTCCCCGGGACTCCCCGTACGGTCACGAAAGGCCGCAGGTGCAGGGAATCATGCATGATGTATTCCCCTTCGCCGATATCCACCACGCCGCCGCCCAGTCCGGCGATGAAATCCACCGCCGCCTGTAATACCCGGTTGTCAGTCCCGGTAAAATCGGCGTTAGACAATCCCACCGTGATCCGCGGCAATTCCGTCATCGCCGAATGCATCGCTCTGGGGATCTGCTGTTCATCCGCCTTGGGCGAATAATCGACGCGCTCTTCCGCGCCCGGTACAGTGAGGATTCTGAAAAAACAAACCGCGGCAACGCAGACCCGTATGGTTATTTTTTTCATCATGATTACCCCTCGTCGTTTTGCTTGACCAATTTGTGGATGGTGGAGATGATCATCTCCTCGACCGGAGGCGCCCAGGGGCCATGGAATCCGTAATAGATCATCGAATCGTTGGCTTCATAGCCGCCTTCCCGTAACACCCGCAGTGAGGGAATATACGCGCAGACATCGTTGGCATAGGCGGCTACCCAGACCTTGTTTTCACCCAGCTCGTGCTTCAACCTCAGTGAATAATCCACCACCACTTCGCCTGCCAGCGCGGTGAAGATGAAATCCTTCCCGAACGACCAGACTTGAATGATATACGGGTAAGTCTCCGGCAGCTGGCCCTGTTCATCCAATTGTTTCAGCAAACTTTGCGCACGGCGTTGGACATAGACATCGGGATCCTTCAACTGCGCCTCGATTTGCTCGCGGGAAGGCGGAGAGGAAAACGGCAAGTTGATCACTTCTTGCGTGGTCCGCAATGGGCCGGTCACCTCTTGCATGGACTGGGACAAAACTTTTTGCACTGCCTGGCCCAATTCCTGCCCGTGTGCCTTGGCGTGATCCAATTCGCGGCGGGGATTGGGATTCGCGTCGGCGCCGCAGCCGCTGAAGAACATCGCCACCGCTTCGGGATTTTCTTTCTCCACGTATTCCTGCGCGTAACCCGCGTAATCCCCGCAGAACTGGTAAAAATCCAATGTGGTATTATGGCAGGCATACCCGAACAATACGGCTGCCAATTTCCCTTCGGAATCCGTGACTTTCAGGACCGGCACATCGTGGTCCACCGGCCCAATGGGATTATGGCCGATACTAATCCCATTCAGATTGTACTGCCGCCGGTTGATGGCGAATCCTGCCGTACCTACGCCCCGGGAAATCCGGGCGGGTTCCAGGTTCCGGACCGCGTCTTCGATCACCTGGACCAATTTCTGTTCCAGTTCAGCGGTGTATTGCGTGACCTTGGCCCATTCCTCCTTGGACAGCGCGTACATGGTTTCCAGATTGCCCCGCAACACCGGCCCGCTGTGTGTGTGCGACGAGGTCAGCATCAGGGCGGCGCGGGGTATACCGGTGTCCTCGGTGACTTTCTTGGCCACCCGTTCGCTCAACACGCCCGGCAGACCGATCAGGTCGGTGGTCAGGATCACCGCCCGGCGGCCTTCCGCGTCTTCCAGGGCCAGCGCCTTGGCAAACAGGTCTTGGACCGTGCCTTCGGAGGGCTTGTTCCGGGCCGCGTAACCCGACATCCACATATTGAATCCGGGCGTGATCACTACTTTCGCCATGCCGGCCTTCCAGGCGTAATCGGCCTGCACCGGAAACGCGCCGGCAGTTGTCAAGAACAGCCACGCCACGCTCATCCATCCTAGGATCAATGCTCTTATTTTATGTTTCATTCTCGATCTCCTGGTTCTATCAAAGTCTAGTCGCACAGTCTGAAAGGACCTATTGTACGGTATTCGGTCCCTCGAGGGCAAGTTGAATCCGGCGCGGAAGATCTCCGTGGCTAGGGCGTGGTTTGTGGGGAAAAATGGAGAAACGGGCGTGCAAAACGAAAAATTCTCCCACACAAAACAAAAAACACGAAGAAAGCGGGCTTCCAACCCCCTCAACCCATTGGGTTGATCTTTCTCCGTGTATGGATATTAATTTAACCGATCCGGGCTGTTTATCTATCGGGGAAATTCTCTTTTTTCTGCAAGAATTATACTCATTATCATGTAAGGGAAAACCTTACATGATCAGGATATGGCAACGCGTAGAGTTGGGTTACTGATTTCGAGAACGCATAACTTTGTCCGGGATTGATTCGTGGGATGCGCGTGGGAAAGTATTAAAACCTCTCCATCTTCCACGGGGAGAGGATCGGGGGAGAACAGTCCTTGAGAGAGTGAATGGCTCTCCTCTTAGCAAGCCACTAATTTGAAGCCCGAACGGAAAAATTCCACATTTCCTCCCGGTTGAGCGTTTCCCAAATCCTCCGAGTCATGATTGGGAGTACACTGGCTTGCCGCCCACATAGGCCGCCAGCACCTTGATGTCCTTGAATTCCTCGATCGGGCAGGTGAGGGGATCGTTGTCCAGAATGATGAAATCCGCCAGTTTCCCGGCTTCCAAAGATCCACGGTCTTTTTCGGCGAAGAGCAGATAGGCATTGTTAATCGTGTAGAACCGGATCGCTTCCACCCGCGTCAGGGCTTGCTCCGGATGGAGCGGTTTTTCCATCCAGCGGGCCTGGCGGGTCATGGCAACGTACATGCCCATCCAGGGATCATAGAAGTTGTTCGATTTCATCGAACCGATTTTCTGCATGTGGTCCGAACCGCCGCCCGCCATGGCCCCCGCGGCAAACAAGGAGCGCAGGGGTTGGAACCAGGCCAGCCGTTCGTAACCGAAATGGTTTGTCAACGTCCGGCCGTCCAAGTACAACCAGGCAGGTTGAATGTCCATGCAGATTCCCAACTCCGCCGCGTGCCGGACTGCTTCCGCGCTCATGAAATTCGAATGGCAGATCACAGGCCGCTGGCCGCGGATATCGAAGCGGTTCCGGAACGCCGCAAAACCGTCGATGATCGCGTGCACCGCGCCGTCTCCCACCGAATGGGCGGTGAACTGCACCCGATTTTCGAGACAGGCTTCCACCAGCGGCAGGAATTTCTCTTCCGGGATGAACCGCAGACCGCGGTATTGCGGATCCGAAATGTTATACAATTGGCTGATACCCCACGGTTCGCGCATAAAGGCGCTGCCGGTCAACATGCCCCCGTCCATGTACACCTTGATGGCTCCCATGCGCAACCAATCGTCTCCTTTATACAAAGGCGATTGGGCCACGGCGGCCACGGCCTCGCGGATTTTCTCGACCGGCTGAATGGTGTCCACGTGCCGGGAGAGGTACGCCCGCACGGTCAACTGATTCCGCTGGTGGAGTTTTTGATAAAGCGTGACCTCGCTTTCGTCCGCGTCCCGCTCGCTGACGCCCGTGATCCCCACGCGGTTATAGTCGGCAAACAATTCCCGGAGTTTGGCGAGATGCTCCTCCTCGGATGGTCTTTTCAATGGCGATTCATATTTCAAATACCGCGTACAACTGCGGAGGATACCAGTCGGCTCGCCGGTGTTGGGATCGGTTTCCGCGTATCCCGGTCCCCCATCATCAACTTTCCACCCCTTGCCGATACCGCTGGCTTGCAGGGCCAAGGTATTCACGCTGGCATCCGGGCCGGTTTGGAAAACAGCCGGGTTTTTGGGGGCCGCCGCATCCAGCTCGGCGCGCGTGGGATAACGCTCTTCCTTCAAGCGGGTGAGGAACACTTGGCTGACCCAGATCCATTGCCCCTCTGCCAGCACCGCCGCGCGCGAACGGATATAATTCAGCACGTCCGGGATCGTCTCCATCGTGGGGATGGGATGGTCGAATTCCGTGACCGCCGCCGCGGCGGGATGCCCGTGCGAATCGATCAGCCCCGGCATGACCGCTTTTCCGTGGAGATCGATCACTTGGGTATTCCCGTCACGGTAGGGCTGCAGGCTGGACTCGGTTCCCAGGGCCAGAATCCGATCTCCCTTGATGGCCATACCGCTCTGGATGCTGAAGGCTTCATCCACGGTGATGATTTTCCCATGGACCAAAAGCAAGTCGGCGGTTTCTGAAGCAACCGTTGCGGTCCCGCCGGTCATCAGGATTATCGAGAGTGGAAGCAAAAATCGCATACGCATGGTTTCGACCTCGCCAATCCATGTCTTGGATAGGATCAATTCCCTTGATCACATCCCCGCCTGATCATATCACATCCCCGGCTTTCGGGAGAAATGAGCTGGGGTTTTACTCCTCTGTTTATTCGTATTGAAGTTTTTTCCCGAAATTTTTATCTTTATTTGCGGGTGGCAAAGTTGAATACAAGGTGATTATTTACCCGAATGGTTAACTCACTACCATATTCGGCGTATGAGCCCGGTTAGGAACACGAAACGATTCACTCGTCCTCTGCAATCAAATCAATCGCAACGCCGGGGAAATCTTATTTGATCGACTGGACCGTATTCTTGTACGCTGCGTATTCCTTCAGCACGTCTTCCCGGCCTTCCCACAATTTATACACCACGCGGCAACAAAAACCGTATTCCTTTCCGATCTGGCAGTTCGGCACGATATATTGAAAATCCCACGCTGGATTGGTATCGTCCTTGGCCGCGTTGAGCCCTCCTCCCGACGGGGAATGGGCGAAACGGATTCCTTCCGGAGAGGCGAACATCACGATCAGAACCATATTCTTGAAACGGCCGTAGAAAAATGGTTCCGTGTACCGGACCGGGGAAATGTTCGTGAACAGAAAAGTGGGAGCACCTGGCGTGAAGGTCCAGTCGAATTTATCCCGGACATGCTTCACTGTGCTGTCATGATTGTGGAATTGGGTGCAGAACTGTTGCCATACCGGGCCGTTTCCTCCTTCCGTCAAGTAGTACATGCTTTTGTTCAGGGGGGAGTTAATGTAGCTCGCGAAGAAGATCCCGAACGCTCCGCCTTCAAACACATCTTCATGGGGAACGCAACGGAACTCCATATCAATGGAGTAGGGATCCACTAACCTGAAGCGGATGACGCTCTGCATGCGCATGACCGGCGTGGGGGGTTGATGCAATTCCGCCGTCCGCTCATCCACCTTTTTGAAAGACATGTGGGCGTTGCGGGGTTCGAAAAGAATATTCCGGTCCACGAACCGGGCGGAGCCGTCGAATACATGTTCCAGGTTTAAACCCGCGTAAGCCGGCACAAACACCGGTTCAGGTTGATGCACGGATGAGAGATGAAAGATCCCATTGTATCCCGCCCGGTGATCTCCCTGGGCCGCGTTGTTGCCGATGATGCAACGTAGTTCGCGCGTGCGGAATTCCGCGTAATCTTCTCCCTGGACGGTTGGCATTGTCCATGTCCATCCCGCCAAGAATACGATCAGTGTCCACCTTGAAGATCTCATTGGATTGATACTCCCTTTCTGAAAAGCCATAAATGCATGACCGGCGCGGGGACCATATCCCGCCGCATGATCCGGAGCGCCGGTCCATGGTAAGACCAAATCATGTTCCATGCCTATGGGGATAAGCCGGAATCTCTCTCCGCGATGACCATCAAGACCCGGAATCCATGGATTTCCCTTGCGAGACATGATAGGACTCATGGACGAAACATGTGCTCACCAGGGCGGTCAGGGCGCAAACCAGGTAGAGCCCAAAAGCGCTGCGATACGCTTGAAGCGGATAACCTGCCGGACCTTGACCGTACCAGTCGAGGATTAATCCCACGACAGGTTGCATCAGCGCGCCCCCCAGAAAAGGAAACACATTGACCAGGCCCATGGCGGTTCCCGTAATTTGGACAGGGAACGATTCCTTCACGGCGGCGAAACCCACTACGGCGGCTGAACAGCTGAACAAGCCCATGAGAAAACACCATACATACAGCCAGAACACCGTAAACCGGCCACCGTGAGACCACAACGCCAGGGATAACAGGAATGTGCAGAACGCGGCCAGAACCAAAACTTTTTTCCGCGACCGCAAGACGTGATCGGACACGTAACCGCAAAAGGGACTGCCGATCATCATACCCAGCG
The DNA here is from genome assembly GCA_013177805.1 of Candidatus Omnitrophota bacterium. Taxonomy (GTDB): domain Bacteria; phylum Hinthialibacterota; class Hinthialibacteria; order Hinthialibacterales; family Hinthialibacteraceae; genus JABLXU01. Next base: position 62,797 of record JABLXU010000016.1, on the reverse strand, counting down.
CGATCATGCTCAGGATGGCCCCGGCGCGGGATTTGCTCAATTGGTGGATCTCCATCAAAAACGGACCGCCCCACAGTCCGCCGAAACTATAAAAAATCCCGAAATTAAAAAAATACCACAGTGCCAGCGGCCAAAAACGAAACGAGGTCACCACGGAACACATGGCATTCCAAAGATTGGTGTCCGGATCATCACGGCCGGAGGGCGGGAAAGCGGCAGCCGGGGCAGAGTATCCCATTTCCTCCGGGTGATTGCGCACCAGGATCCAGATAGCCCCTGCCGTGGCGAGTGTCACCACGCCGATCAGTATAAAACATCCGCGCCACCCAAGCCGCGCGCTGAGATAGGCAAGCGGCGTGGCGGCCGTTAACGCCCCCAAGCCGCCGGCGGCGATCATCCAGCCGGTCATGAACGAAAACTCGGAGACCGTGAACCAGCGCGTCAGGACCTTCATCACCGGCACGAAATACATGGAGACTCCGATGCCGACCAATACCCGCGCGCCGATGGCCGCGCCCGCCGTGGTGGCCAAGCCAAAGCCGATCGATGCCATCCCCGCCAGGAGGAAAAAACTCGTGATGGTCTTCCGTGGCCCCCACGAATCGGCGAGCAAGCCGGAGGGGATCTGCATGAACGCGTAAGGATAAAAATACGCCGACGCCAGGATGCCCACCAGGCTGCCGCCCGCTTGGAGATCGCGCATCAAATCCAACGCTACCACCGCGGGACATAGGCGGTGGAAGTTGACCAGGATGTACCCCGCGGCCAACAATACGAATACCATCCAGCGATACACCCCGTGCCCGGGCCTGATGGAAATTTTCGTCATGGACAATCTCTGTTGTTCTACGAATCGCCCGGAATCAGATCACCCGGAGACCTCTTTCCCACCCGGCGGGATTGAGGAAGGAAACCATTGTAACCATGACCATTCGGGATTGATAAGGCGTCTGGAACCATCCTATCGCCAGGGAGAGAAAGGAAGCAGAGAAAGAATCCTGTCCTGGTACGCCGCGCAGCCGGGCCGGAACCAATAACCTTTTCTCACTCTCTCTGGGAAAAAGTCAGGGTGAGAGTCCCCTGGAAAGGACGAAGGGCATCCGTTCATTATTATCGGGCAACTCGTTGCAGGTTAGGCATTTATCGGGGGGACTCAGGGCACTCGGTCTAGTAACAAATTCAGGATGTCTACGAAGGGCAGAATTGATCCCGGATAATGAATTATACAATGTCTCTTGTATATCAATCTATTTATCCATCCCATTGTCAGAATCGGCGGTTTCGCGGGCCGGCTCAAATTCGTTTAAGAGCAATCAACCCGGGATCGGCGAACGGGTGGACATCATGTCTCAATTATGGAAAAGGTCAGTTCTTTCCATGGAGTTGCCGCATCTCCTTCCATAATACAGTCATCCCGCATTCCCTCCATCGGTCCGCTCTGGAAACTCACTCTTTTCACCGTGCAGCCGCTTGAACGCTTATCCGCCGGGTAATCGAGACTCGCAGAGGCATAGCCGGTATCCTCGGACCCGGCAGCGCGAAGCGAAACGGCGGCTCACGAGTCACGCAGGAGCACGATACTATGGCGCGGCGATATTCTGGGCGGTACGGTAGCGTAGTTTTCCAATGGCTTTTCGGTTTTATTTTCTTGGCGTTTCTTTTATTTCATCCTTCCGAATCCCAACCGGCGGTTTCCAAACCCGGTTCTAAGATTTTTGTTCCGAAACAAGAAGCGTTACCTTGGGATTTGGGCGTGGGCAGCGTAACGATCGACACCCAGGCCGTGATTCCCGGAATGCAAACTGAAAACCTCCTCGAGGGAACTTTCTTTATCTACGGTAACGATGTTCCTGTGAATCCGTTGCCTGTGGTCATCGATTTCGAAATCTACAATTCGAACAACGAACTGGTCTTCTCATGGCAGGAGCAGCGGACCTTACCCAACGGCAATCCACCTACCTTCCATTATGAAGGGCATTACCAATATCAATTGCCGGACAACCAATCCCTGCCGCTGGATTACTATCTCCTACGGGTCCGGATGGAAATCGACGGTTCCGATCCGAACCTATTCCCCAACGGCCAAGTCCCCGTGGAAGCCGATCCGTTCAACAACACCAATGAATCCACATTCACCCGTATTCTGCAACTCTCCGGCAAGGTTATCTTTGGCAATATCACCACCCAGTTGACCGCAATCGACTCCTTCGACGCCAACGCCCTGTTTTTTTCGGGTTCGGCCATCTGGAACACCGACATCCCCTTTTCATTCGTGGGAATAACCGCCACCCGGGACGACGTGACCCTCGATCTGACGGTCACGGCCGGCTCGGCGGCGTTCGTAACCCCGCAAACGCCCTATCAGCCCGGCCCGGACGGATTCTCGTATTTCTACCTGAACGGGACGCTCACGCCCGCCGGCGCGTTCGCGGATTTATCCCTCCCTTTGCCTCCGGGCATCGCCTACCGCAAATCCGGTTTGGAACTGACCTATTCGGAAGCGCCCTTGTCCCTGGGCAATCAAAAGTTGGATCAGAATCTGCAAATCGAAAATCTCCCGCTTACCCTGGCCCGGCCGTTGCAATGGATCGGCGAAGACCTGCCTTTTTCCATCGAGAGCACCGGGGTGACATTCGATCCCGCCACGGGCCTTCAACTGAATCAATCCCTGTGCGTCTATCAATACGCGCCGCATCTCGCCGCGTTTCCGATTGTGGAAGGTCCTATCCTGGCGGGCATCATCCGTCCATCCAATGACGCGTATTTCAACAGCGGTCTCGCGTTTCAAGGCGGCGTGGTGATACAACCCGGCGGGCTGGATTGCGATCTGCAGGCGGCGAACGTAAGTTATCTGGCCTCGTTCCCTCTCGCCCAAGTGACGGGTGTCAATCTGAAAATCCAGATCCGTGAGAACCGTATTATGGCCACGGAATCCGGCTTTGAATCCCTGCAGCTCAGCATGCCCCTGGATACCAGCGGATGCGCGGCGGAAGAACCGGGGCCGGTGGCGGTGGCGTTTCAAGGCCCCTCCGGAATCGGGCCGGACGGAGCGGTGGTGAACGACAGCCCCCTGACCGCCCCGCTGGCGCCCGCGTTCAACACATACCAATTTGCGCCCACCGCCAACGCGGCCTGGTACCAGCCCGGATTTCATCTGCCCTCGGCCGCGGCGGCCGGCCAGGGTAAAAATGTGGCGGAATATCTACAAGCCATGCGCGCGCGGGAGAACGCCGGTCTATATTCCTACGGCGACGGGCCGTTTCGCGACGGCAGCGGCTTGTTCGCGGGGATCAACCTGTTTCCCAGCGAGTTCAACGGCCAGTCCTTTACTGTCGCGATCGACTCGCAAACGAAAACCATGGTCAGCACGGAATGGACTAAACTTTATCTGCGACCGGGCGGCTATTCGGGAGTCGTGGACGCGCAAAGCCAGAACGACAGCCTGGAACTGTACAAGGATCCGGACTGCCAGATGAAAGGCTACGCGGTACAGCTGACCTCGTTCGGACAGGCGTATCTCGATAACAACTCCAAAGGGTTGGATACAACCACCGAAGGAATCATCGATATCCCCTGGCCCGCGCTGATCACCGTCCCCTTCGAAAAAATGACGCTTAACGCCTGCGGCAACCTCGACCAAGGTAAGATTCCCGCCGGAGCCAAAAATGAGGAAAAACTCCTAGCCTATTGGGTGGCGCGGTTCCGCTTGTTGACCCTGGCCTTCGAGAAGAAAACTCCGGCATCGCCGGATGCGGAACGCACCCTATGGGTCTCCACAAAGAATCCCATCGAACACGTTACGGACGAAGCCGCCATGCAGATCAACCTCCGCCCCTGCGGCACGATCGCCAACTCGCGGATCGAACAACCATTGCTGACCCAGTATGACGGCTATCCCGCGTCGATCCAGAAAATCTACCTCTCCGCCTTCGACAACAATCCCACGGTGCCCAACGGTTTTTACAATCTGATCGGTGACATGACCGTGTCGCTCTTCGATCCTCCCAAGATTCACGCCATCGTAAATGGATTCGTGGGCAACCTGGCGGATGGTTCGCCCTGGTTCGGAGCCGGCAATCCCGACACCGACGCGGACGGCTTTCCAGATGGCCAGGCGCCCACGGGACCGACGGCGGTGGAGAGAGTCGCCGCGTATGTCGAGGCTAACCCCATCGAGGTCCGGACAAAATTCGCGAACTTGATCACCCTGAAATACAAATTGAAATACATCCCCACAGACAAGGAATTCCGGACCCAGACACCCATCCAGGAAGATCTCATCGTGCTCGACATGGTTTCGGCGGTGGAGTATCTCAACACGGTCCGGACGGAAATCACCTTTGGGGTAGATGTCATCGCCCAGCCTAAATTGAATCTCTCCAGCAAATTCAGCAAGTTTTCCCAGGAAATCGCGAATTCCTTCCTGGGACCGGTGCGGGATAAACTGGATGCGGTGGCCAATGGCCTGCGGGTGGACCTGTCGGTGGCTGTCCGCCCCGCCCTGGCGGCCTTGATGGAACCCATCGTGGCCGAGTTCATGCAACAACTGCAATCCCAACTGGCCGGGCTGCCGCAATCGTCCGTGGAATATCAGAATTACCTATTGCAGGCCAACGCCGCGTTCGACCAATTGCTGGACCAAATGATGAATCAGCTTGATCTGGCGGCCCTGCTGACCAAGCGGGACATGCCCGCCATGCAGGCCATCCGGATCATGCTGGATCTCTTGAACGATATTGAAACCGCCCTAAATTTCTCGCCCGAACAATTGAGCCCACTGGTGCGGGCCATCGTCAACCATACGATGCGTGGCGCACAGTCGTTCGGGGTGGATATCAACCAACTCCTGGCCCCGGTGGAGAAGATCCGCCAGGAAATCCGGACCGTGATTCAAACCAAGGTCCGGCCGGCCCTGGAGAAGGCCGAACAGGTGTTGGATCCCGCGCTTCTGCTGGACCAGGTGTTTCCCCTCAACGAGGTGAAGAACCAGCTGGTCCCGCAAATCAAACAGGCGGTCAAGGCGAAACTGCTGGCCGCCGCGCAAACCGACTTCCCATCGTTGAATGTCTTGGCCGCGCGGGAAATCACCCAGCGGATTCTGGACCAGGTCTTCAATTCGCCCCAATTCCAAAAACTGACCATCAGCGTGAACACCCAGCTGATGCCGGTGCAGGACCTGCTGCGCGATCAGGCCCAAAAACTCCTGGACAGTTTGAACCGGACGGTGGAGGACTTCGTCAAGCAACAGATCGGCCAGTTAGAAGGGGCTTTGGAAGACTTCAAGAACGTGAAGGGCTTCAAGGGCGCCTCGATGAAAGGGTACGCCGTTGTCGCGGGAAATGTATTGGAAAAACTGCATATCGACGGATCGTTTTCCATCAGCACGCCCGATGACATCACCTTTAACGCGTACCTGGACATGACCCGCTACCAGGTGGGCTACAAGGGCAAAAACTGTAGCGCGCCGATCGGCAGCGGGCCGGTGATGGACACCCGGCTTGGCGCGAAGGATGTCCCCCTCGACCTTGCCGGCTCCAGCCTCAAGGCGGACATCGAATTCCAATTCATGATCAACAACGGCAAACTGATCAATGTCGGCGGATCGTTCATCGTGCGGGGTGGACTCAACGTGGGCAAGTTGCCTATCAAGGACCCCGGATTCCGGGTCTCCATCGGCAGCGATGAAAACTACCTGGTCGCCTTTGTTTCCAACATCGGATTCAGCAAGGGCAACCTCAAAGGGGGAATCTTCCTGGGCGAGACCTACTGCCTGGATCCCTTAATCGACGTGAACAAGGACGCCCCCAACATGTTTAAACCTGGCCGGTTCCGGGGGATATTTGCCAGCGCCGAGGGCTCGTTCCCGATCGTCAATTACGGGTGCCTGCTGACCGTTGGGGCGGAGGGCGGCCTCGCCTTCTGGGTGTTCGCGGACGGTCCCGTGCTGGGCGGCAAAATCTACGCGGGGATTTTTGGTGAGGCGGCCTGCGTGGTCAGCGCCAAGGGGCGGCTGACCCTGCTGGGCGGTTACGATGGCTCCGATTTCGTTTTCCGGGGGGACGCCTGGATCGCGGGCGGGATTGGTTTCTGCGAGGAAGAGGACTGGAACACCCCGGCCGATGTGCTGGACGACGGGTGGTGCATGGCCTGCGTCGCTTCCTTTGATCTGATGTACAAGAATGACTGGAGGACCAATTATGATGTGGAATGTGATTAAATGGACCGGCGTGTCATTGACCTCCCTTCTGTTTTTCACGATCACCGGTCTGGAAGCCCTTGCGGCAAACGATTCCCACTTGTTTTTCGTGGCCCTGGCGGGAACTCCTGTCGAAGGGAAAGCGCCGGTCCTCCTGCGCTGGTATATCACCGATGGGCTGCAGCCCGTTGGGAAGTTCGCTATTTACCGGAAGGCGGGAGACGCCGCGTCCGATTCTCCCATGACCTTGCTTGCGGTCACCTCGCGTCTGCGTAACGTTCCGTTGATCCGGAGCGTTTTCGAACAGCCGGAAACCACGCGGGCCTATGAGGATATCCTCAACTCACTGACCTACATGCTGGATGAGCCGGTCAACCCGGAGACCTACGCGGAGCAGCTGCTGGGCATCCTCGACGGGGGGGATTCCTGCGGTACCTGCGCGATGCGCCGCAATCTGCTGGTGCAGACCAATTTCGGTGTAGCCATTGTCGAAGGCCTGGGATATCTCGATCTTGCCGCGCCTGGCATTTACACCTACGAATTGCGGACCGATACCGGTTTTGGCCCCGATACGTTGGTGCTGGGACGGGCGACCATCGACGCCTCCAAGCCCACCCGCCTTCCGCCGCCGCTGAAGCCGGAAGTGGTCGATATACCCGGCGAACGGGGGCATCTCAAGGTTTTCCTCCGCTGGGACAATTCCGCCGCGTTGGATCAGCAGAAAAAGATCATGTTCGGCTACAACGTCTTCCGTGGCGATAGCGATTTGACCGCAGAGAATTTCGACTCTCTCCTGGCGCAAGGCCGCTTACAAAAAATCAACCGGTTGCCCATCGTCCCCCTGACCGCCCAGGCCAAGGGCGCGGCGCCCGATGAAGACTATATGTTCGTCGATGACAATCGCTCTCTAGAAAAAACCGGGCCGGTGGGAGAACCGTTTACCGGCGGGGATCAATATACCTACTGGGTGGCCGCGCGCGATTTACTGGGCCAGAACGGAACGCCCAGCCCGCCCGTCTCGGCCACCGTCCAGGACAAGCACGCGCCCGAAACGCCCCGCGATCTGCGGACCGAAGTCGTAGAGGTGAATGGCATGCAACGCGTATGGCTTACCTGGGCACGCAACACCGATGACACAGCACAATATTTCATTTACCGGTTCCAGGAGTATGAACATATCGGCAAAGCCGATCCCTTCCCGCCCGTGAACGGCATGCCCGAAGGCTACATCGCCCAGGTCCTTCAGACAGACGGCGTCGATCCGGTTTTCACGGATCCCGCAGTGAAACTCCCGGAGCAGGAGAACCAGGCTTTCTGGTATTGCGTCGCCGCCTTGGACGCCGCGGGGAACATGTCGGCTCTATCCCCTCCCATACGCGGTGTGATTTTCGATACCACGCCGCCGGCCCCGCCCTCCATGCCGGAGATCTGCACGTTTGCTTTCCACTGCAGCCTGAAGAACTTTCAACTCAGCGACACATCCACGGGAGATGGCGCGCATAGGAATGTCTATTTTTACGTCACGCGAGAGTCTCTTGAAATCCAAAAAGTCCGAATCGAGCGCCTTCATTCCTATACCCAGCTGCCTGGATTGCCTTCTATCGATTCGGATATATTCGTAACGAGTGCCCAGGTTTCCTTTGAAGATCCTACTCCCACACCCGCTTACGAAATCCAGGCCACCCCGACCCCCACGCCTCCGGATTTTTCCATCCCAGAAGCCACAGCCACCCCCACGCCCGCCGCCACGAGGACTCCGGTGCCTAATCCCACCGAAACGCCTGCGCCGAACTCGAATCAACTAAGCCGGTATATTTCTGTCGCGGAAGTGGAATTCCCCGAGGATCAGGACTATGTAGATGTCGAAGATCTGATCGAATTGACACCCGGGGATGCTTCGCTGATCTCCTATCGAGTGACCTTCATCTTGGAGGATGATCAGCCCTGTGGTTTTTACGAGATGCCGGATGAATACTTTTCGTTGGTGAATCAGACCAGATACAACTTGTTTTTCGTTATTACCATCGCCGGGGAAGTGGGTGAATATTGTTATCCCGGAGGAGACCGCGAACATTGGCCCGTGGACGAGGAGGGAGTGAATCATCCCCTGCGGTTCAATTTCCCCCGTTCGGACGATGCCGCGGGTATTATCCTCTATCGCAGCCCCGATTGCGAGAATTTCGTCATGGTGGCCCAGAAACATTTCGAGGGCAATGCCTCACTCACCATCCTGGATGATTACCGCCCCGCGCCCGGCGGCCGGATCTGTTACGCCGCACGGACGTTCGACGAAAACAACAATCAAAGCCCGTTGTTTTATTTTCCCTTCCAGGTTCGCATCCCCGCCCAGGATATCAGCAAGATCATCCCCTCCATGCAGAGCGCCGAACCGGTGGGCGACGCCGCCTTGCCCAAGGTCAGTTTGTCCTGGTTCGGGCCGTCGGTGGGCGTAGCCGGCTTCCGTATTCATTTCGGCGCCGGCGAATTATTGACGGGAAATGAAGGCCAAGTTTCGCTTAGCCCAAATGAATACCGCTTCGACAACCGGAACAACATCTATCATGCGATACTGGACATCACCGATGACGCGCGCGGCGAAAAAGTGGCCCTTAACCGCACCTATGTGATTCGCGCCGAGGCCTTGATGCAGAACGGCGAACGGCGGATGTCCAATAATACCGTTATCTTTGATTGGGCGGCCAGCCCCCGGGTGGATACCCATCCCGCCTGGCCTATTCGCGGCCTGCCGCCTGCCCATCCCGCCCTGGAGGCGCTATGGCTGACGAATCCCGAACCGGGAGAGGCACTGCCTTTTACGTATGGCGTCGGGATTCCCATTGGCACGTTTAGCCTGGTTGACTTAAAATTGGAAATCACGCCCACAATTCAATTTCCGTTCATTGTGTACCGCCGCCGCGTTGATGTGCCCGGCACGTACCGGCAAATCAGTCCCACCTTGCTCAAGGTCAACATTAACCAAAATAATTTCATTCAGGATCCGTTCTTTACCTACTTGGTGGATCAGCCTAACGCGAAGGCCGCACGCCCCGCGGCGGTCATCAACCGCGTCACAGGCAAAATTCTCTTTCTTGATACGGTCCACCTTGTCCGCCACGCGACGTATGAATACAAGATCGTGCGGGCGGATTCCATGACCGGGGAGATTGTCGAGGAGATCGGGCCATCGAATCCCGTGGAAGTGATGGAACCCTAATCAGCGGGAGGTGCGCCCGAACCGCCACGCACACCGTGGAACTTCGGAATACCATGAAGAATGCAAGTGGGCCCTTTTCCTTGATTATGCCATGAACCTACGTTTCAACCCCGCATCCTAGTAAGATAACGGTTTATCGCGTCTTCCTTCTTCCCTCGAAGAGTCCGGCGCGCCGCTTCCGGCCGGGGAACGGCCATGGCGGAAGCAATACACCTTTGGTTTTTTATACATTTGTCTCGCTGATTCGTGCCATGACCAAAACCACGGTATCCTTCCTTGCGATCTGGTTGTTCGTCTTTCTGGCGTACAGTGGTTTACGGATTCACACCTTCTACGCTCCCTTGGTGCACGACGACGGCCTGTTTCTCTCCGGCGCACAGGCCTGGGCCGGCGGCGAAATGCCCTACCGGGATTTTTGGGACCACAAGCCGCCGGGGGTGTTCTTTTTTCATTCTTTGCCTCTGCGGTTGTTTCCCTTTTCTCTGCCCGCGGTGAAATGGCATCAAATCCTTTGGTTGTCTTGTTCCGCGGCTTTGTTGTTCACTTTCTGCCGCCGCCGTTTTGGATGGCTCCCTTCGCTGCTGGCCTTTCTGCTTTACGTGTTCTACACCAGCACGCCGGTGACCGTGCAATCCGGCGGATTGACCGAAGAGTGCGCGCTGTTTTTCGTGGTGCTTTGCTATTGGTTGATCCTCCGCGTCCGGGGCACGTGGAGCAGGAACTGTTTTTTCGCCGGCCTGGCCCTGGGAACCGCGGTGGAATTCCGGCAGACCTACGTTTTCACTACGGCCTTCCTGATCGGCGCGCTTCTGCACAATGCCCACCAACGGGGCAAGAAACTGAAAGAGGTTCCCGGTCCGTTGGCGGCCATGGGCCTAGGCCTCGTGCTGCCGGAAATCTTGATCTCCATTTATTTCCTCGCGCACGGAGCGTGGTGGGACTATTTCGAAGCCAGTTACTTGTTCAATCTCTACTACATCGGCCCGGGGCGGACCTACAAACCGTTCGAGGAAATCCTGAATCTGCAGTGGCGGTTTATCCAATCCACCGGACCTTACTTATACGCGCCCCTGCTGGCGCTTTCCACGTGCTATTGGGTGCCCAAGGATTTACGGTGGATGACCTGGCCTCTGATTGTCGCGTTTTTGGGTGATTTGGTAGCCATCTCCCTCAGCGGCGAGTTCTATTTCCACTACTACGTGCAAGCCTCGGTTTCGATGTGCCTGCTGTTGGCTTTATTTTTTGAGGGATTCACGCGCAGCCTGCGTTCCGTTTGGATAACAGGATTTTCCTCGCCGCGGTCCTGGGGAAAACTCCTGTACGGATTGACGCTGCTGGCCGTCACCGTCCTTCCTCTGGCCAGCGGCCTCGAGCGCTACGGCACGGAGGTTGATAAAATCCTCGAAAATCAACGGGGGGGGGAAGGGCCGTATCAAATGCAAAGGGGCGTCGCGGAAGCCGTGCGCGCTATGACCTCGCCGGAGGACCGGATTTTGATCATCGGGCGGGAACCCAATTCCGTGTATCTGTTCTCCCAGCGGTATCCGGGAAACCGGTATTATCATTTCTCCCCGCTGTGGAAGAAAAAACTGGCCGCCGCCGTGAAACCCCGCCACTACCAGGCTTTCTTGTCCGACTTGGACATTTACCAGCCGGTCTTGTTGCTTCTTGATCTGAAAACACAGTCCCTGGAGAGCCGCGAAGAAGAGGATGTGGATGAAAAAAAACGCTTGCGGAACCAGTTTCTCCACCGCGTCAATGCCTTCCTCGCCGACAATTACATTGAGCTGGAGAAGGTGATGGAGACTCCGCCGGAAGAACGTTGGTTCTGGTATGACACCCGGTTGCGTATCCTGGTGCGCAAAGACCAGGCGGATCAAGTCCGTCAGCGCTTAGCCGGGTCTTGAACCATCGCCGTTTTTTTGAATCACCGCCAAGTTGTGGCCGCTGCCCGCGCCGTCTCGCCGGTAGGAAAAAAAACGGGAATCGCTGAACGTACATTCAGGTGAGATCTCGATGTGGTTGTCTGATACGCCCGCCTCCAATAGCTGCAACCGGTTGATTTGTTTCAGATCAATGCCCCGGGTACTCTTGTCGAAACATTCCGGATACCGGCCCCAGGCCTCCTGAAAAGGCTTCCACACATCCTCTTGAACCGTAAATCCGCGGATGGAAATCCCCGGCCCGATCCAGACCCAAAGGGATGCTGGATGAATCCCGCATTCACTGGCCAAACGTTCCACCATCCGGACAGCGATCCGGCCTAGTGTCCCCTTCCACCCGGCGTGTGCGATTCCGATGGCTTCGGCCCTTGGCGCGGCGAAAAACACCGGCAGGCAATCGGCGACGAGGATGGCCAGCGGCACTCCCGCTTCCCGGGTGATCATGCCGTCGCCGGGGCCGATGGGATCCCGGCCGGTCCAGGCGCCCGCCCCGCGGTGATCCCGTGTCACAATCCAGATCACGGTGCCGTGTTCCTGGTACACATGCGTGAGGTGCTCTGGTGGAATGCCTACCATCCCGCAGGCCTCACGCCGCGCGGCACGGACCGTCTCGATGGGGCCGTTCTTGAAACTCAGATTCGCGTTCCGGTTATGGTGGTTACCGGGATACAAAAATCCATGGATCAATCCAGGAACCTGATTCAGTAAGGCAGATTGCAGCAATTCCATTAGGATCATTCCACAATTTTATGATTACCGTCAGAAACCCGAGCAATATCACGAGCAATATCAATTGGAAGCTGGTCTTTGCTCCCATGTGGCTCAATGATAGGATACTTGCCGTAATCAAAGCATCGACCGCGGGACCCAGGAAGAGCCACGTGCTCGAATCCGGATTTCTTGGCCAAACCGGCTCTATCGAAAGCGTAATGAGACATCTCCCAGCTATAGACTCTCTGTCCCCGGCACTATCTACCCTCTGTTGGATATTGCTCGTCAGCCTCGCGCTGAGTTTGTGTGCCTGTTCATCCCAACCCGTAGATATTAAGACCATCGACGTGACCCCCTTGGTGGCGCAAGGCCGCCTCGAAGAAGCCGCCCAGGAAATTACCCGGGCGATGGCCGAGCATCCCAACCACCCCGGTCTGCTCTATAACCTGGCTGTGATCCAGCATCTGCAAGGCCAGTTGGATACCGCCCTGCGGACCGTAGAGCGGGCCCGGCAATTCGCTCTCCAGGACGATGACATCCTGCTGTTGATGGTGGACTTGCTGCTCGAGACCGGCGATCCGCAAAAGGCCTGGGATGTGTTCCATGCCATGAGTGAAACCAAAAAGCGGGAGGCGCGCTCTCAATACACCCTGGGTATTATCAACTCGCGGCTGGGAAACTGGACGAACGCCGAAAATTGCTTCCGGGCCGCCGCTGGCCTTGGTGAATCCAGCGGCGCGGCCCTGGCGGCCCTGGCCTTCGTCACCCTCAAGCAGGGCCGCCTTGAAGAAGGGAAAGCCTATCTGCTGGAAGCGGAAACAGTCAAGAATAAATCCTCCGAAACCATCCGCCAGATCGCGGAGAGTCAACTGCTCATCGGGCAGGCGGCCTCCGCGCGGGATCTGGCCCGCAAGCTCACGGAACTGAATCCCAATGACGCCGGCACCTGGTCCTTGCTGGGCCGGGCGGAAATGATCCTGTTGAACTTTGGTGAAGCCGAAAGCGCTTTCACGCGAGCGCTAAACTCAGCGAACGCTACCCCCTGGACCCAGGTCCAATATGCGGAAATGCTTTTCGCCGCCCGCCGGGAAGACGAAGCGCTCGCTCAAGCCACCGAGGCCGAAACGCGTTTGATGGAGCAGAATACCCCTCTCCGGAACCCCGCGCTCTTCAATTTGCTGGCCACTCTGTACGCGGGGAATGGGCAGACGCTCATGGCACAGAAATATTTACGCCAATCGTTGCAAATCGATAGCACCCAGGTGAAAGTCCGGCAACTGCTCCAACAACTCAATTTGAAGGTTCCGGCCGGGCATGGACCGGAAGATGCGGCGGAAACCTCCATCCTTGAATCCACTCCTTCCTCGCCATGATTCCCCCCATCCAGCAAATCCTCATCCCGCGTGAAGCCATTGAGGCGAAGGTTCGCGATCTGGCCCATGCCATCAGTGCAGCCTACCAGGGCCGGGATCTGGTTTTGATCGCCATCCTCAAAGGTTCGATCGTATTTTTAGTGGACTTGATGAAAGAACTCGACTTGGATGTAGAAATCGGCTTTTTCTATCTCTCCAGCTACCAAGGGCAAACCTCCCCGCAAACCCAAGTCCGGCATTTCGATATCCCTTTCCCTGTCATTACCGGCCGGGATGTATTGCTAGTGGAAGACATCTTCGACACAGGGGCCAGTTTGGCCTATGCCTTCGGCGAATGCCAAAAACACCGCCCGCGGTCACTGAAAACCTGCGTCTTCGTGGTGAAACAATCAAAGGAACGGGCGGGATTGCCTGCGATCGATTTTCGGGGATTCGACATCCCGGATGTCTTCATCGTGGGGTATGGCATGGATTACCAGGAGAAATACCGCCAACTGCCCTATATCGCCATTCCCCGCTTGCCATGATGGAAGTCCTCCCTCTTTTTGGTCTTTCTGCGCCGAAATGTCACATCAAATGGTCCCAAACTTGATCGGTGCCGAAAATCATATGTGGATATTCCGTTGTAACTTCCTAATTTTATTTTAGTTGCATTTAATCGCCTATTTTTTTTATTAATTTTTCCATACTTAGTATGCCATTTGCTAATTTCTTTTATGTCACTCTGAGAATAATACGTTTTACCTGTATACTGAATTCGATCAAATGAAATTTTCGTATAATCTGCATCAATATATATATGATAAATCATTAATTATCAGGTAGTTAGTAAAAATTCAACAATTGCTCTTACCACGAGGCAAACTTATGGATCTAAACCGGTTCACACAAAAATCACAGGATGCCTTGGGCGAAGCCCAGAATCTGGCTATTCGGCATGGGCATGTGGAAGTCGACACCGATCACCTCCTCCTGGCTTTGCTGGAACAGGAAGAAGGCCTGATCCCCCGCATGCTGCGCAAAATGGACGCCCCAGCGGAGGAAATCCGTGACCGGGTGGCGTCCGAATTGCACCGCCGTCCCCGAGTCAGCGGTCCTGGGGCCGAGCCGGGCAAGATTTATGTCACCAACGCCTTGAACCAGACGCTGGTAGAGGCGGAGGCGGAAGCCAAACGGCTAAAAGATGAATACGTCAGCGTCGAACACATCTTCCTCGCTCTGTTCACCAAGGCATCCGCATCGCCCGGCATGAAAATTGTTCAGTCCTACGGCATCACCCGGGATAAATTTCTTAAGGCGCTCACGGATATCCGCGGTAACCAGCGGGTGACCAGCGCCAATCCGGAAGATACGTACGATGCCCTGTCGCGTTACGGGCGGGACCTCGTGGCGGACGCGGCGCGCGGCCAACTCGATCCGGTCATCGGCCGGGACGGAGAAATCCGGCGGGTGATCCGCATCTTGTCGCGGAAAACCAAGAACAACCCGGTGCTGATCGGCGAGCCGGGAGTGGGCAAGACGGCCATTGTGGAAGGCTTGGCCCACCGGATCGTGCGCGGCGACGTGCCCGAGGGGCTGCGGGACAAAAAGATCTTTGCCCTGGATATGGGCGCGCTGGTGGCCGGGGCGAAATACCGGGGCGAGTTTGAGGAACGGCTCAAGGCGGTCCTGAACGAGATAAAAAAGAGCGAAGGGCGTATATTGCTCTTTATCGACGAACTGCACACCATCGTGGGCGCGGGGCGGGCCGAGGGCGCCATCGACGCCGGCAATATGCTGAAACCCATGTTGGCACGGGGCGAGCTGCATTGCATTGGCGCGACCACGCTCAACGAATACCGGAAATACATCGAGAAAGACGCTGCCCTCGAACGCCGCTTCCAGCCGGTCCTGGTCGAGCAGCCCACCGTGGAAGATACCATTTCTATCCTGCGCGGCCTGCGCGAGCGCTTTGAAGTACACCACGGGGTGAAAATTTTGGACAACGCGGTGGTGGCGGCGGCGGTCCTGTCGCACCGGTATATCACCGACCGCTTTTTGCCTGACAAGGCCATCGACTTGATCGACGAGGCCTGCGCCATGATCCGCACCGAAATCGACTCCATGCCCACGGAACTGGACGAGATCACCCGGCGGATCATGCAACTCGAGATCGAAGAGCAGGCCCTGAGCAAGGAAACCGATAAGGCCAGCCAGGAACGCCTGCAAAATCTCCGCAAGGAGCTGGCCGAATTGCGTGGTAAAGCCTCCGGCCTTAAGGCGCAATGGGAAGCGGAGAAGAACAGCATCCAGAAAATCCGTCAGCTGCGCGAGACGCTGGAAGCCACGCGGCACGAAATCGAAAAAGCTGAGCGGGCTCATGACCTGGGCAAGGCGGCGGAGCTGCGTCACGGTCGGCTGCCCCAACTCCAAGCCGAATTGGCGAAATGCGAAGCTGAACTCAACCAAAAGCATGGGGGAGGCCGCCTGTTGCGCGAAGAAGTAACCGAAGAGGAAATCGCCGAGATCGTTTCGCGTTGGACCGGTATTCCCGTCACGCGCCTGGTGGAAGGCGAGCGGGAAAAACTGCTGCGTCTGGATGCCATTCTCCACCGGCGCGTCATTGGACAGGATGAGGCCGTCCAGGCCGTGGCCGACGCGGTGCTGCGGGCGCGCTCGGGTATCAAGGATCCCCGGCGGCCGATCGGCTCGTTCATTTTCCTGGGCCCCACCGGCGTAGGTAAAACCGAATTGGCCAAGACCCTGGCGGAAGCGCTGTTCGATACGGAAGAAAACCTGATCCGGATCGACATGTCCGAATACATGGAGAAACACGCGGTGTCGCGGATGATCGGCGCGCCTCCTGGCTACGTGGGGTACGAGGAAGGCGGCCAATTGACCGAGGCCGTACGCCGCAAGCCGTATAGCGTCATTTTGTTCGATGAATTTGAAAAAGCACATCATGACGTGTTTAATGTGCTTCTCCAGATTCTGGACGACGGGCGCCTGACGGACGCGCAAGGCCGCACGGTGGACTTTAAAAATACGGTGATTATCTTAACTTCTAATATTGGATCGCAACACTTGGCCGATGGAGTCGATGACCGGGGCGAAATCCGGCCGGAGATCCGCGACCGGATTTTGCGCGAACTGCGGGCGCAGTGCCGTCCCGAGTTCCTGAACCGGATCGACGATATCGTGCTTTTCAAGACGCTGCGGCTGGATGAAATCGAAAAAATCGTCGAGTTGTTGCTCGAGGACCTGCGCAAGCGGCTCCATGACCGGCGCATGACGCTTGACGTGACGCCGGTGGCCACCGAATACCTGGCGTTGCACGGATACGACACGGCCTACGGCGCGCGGCCGTTGCGCCGCTTGATCCAGCGTGAATTGGAGACCAAACTGGGCCGGGCGCTGATCGCAGGCCGGGTGTTGGACGGGGCGAAAATCATTGTGGACGTGAAAAACGGAGAAATCGATGTCTCCTATGAAAATCCTGCTCCGTCCTCCGAGTCACTCATGGCAGTCAACGCCTGAGGCACGACACGAAAAAACAACAAGGAGGCGCCGGGCATGAACATTCCAACCGTGGGCGTCATTATGGCGGGGGGATCGGGCGAGCGCTTCTGGCCCTTAAGCCGCCAGAAACGTCCCAAGCAACTGCTCCGCATTTCGGACGATCAAAAAAGCCTGCTGGAAGAGGCGGTCAACCGCCTCTTGCCCCTGTTGCCGCCCGAACGCATCATCATTGCCACCAACAGCCTGCTGCAGGATCCGATCCGTTTTGCCAAAACGCCTGTGCCGCCGGAAAACGTCCTGGCCGAACCGGTGCGGCGCAACACTTGCGGCTGTTTGGCGTTCGCCGCGGCGCACCTGCTGGCGCGTTTCGAAAAGTCTTCGGATGACCTGCTGATGGCCGTCACCACCGCCGATCACAGCATCCGGGACGAGAAGGCTTTCCATCGCACGGTGAAATCGGCGCTGGCCTTCGCGGAAAATCATGATGCCCTGATGGTGATCGGCATCCAGCCCACACGGCCGGAAACCGGCTACGGCTACATCGAAACCGCCGAAAACCGGCAGCCGGAAGCCGTTCATGAGGGGGTGCCGGTTTTTAAAGCGTTGCGTTTCCATGAGAAACCCTCCCCGGAGAAAGCGGAGGAGTACATCGCGCAGAACCGCTTCTTCTGGAACAGCGGCATGTTCTTCTGGCGGATGTCCACGTACATGAAAAGCATGGAAAAAACTGATCCCCGGATCACGCGCAGCATCCGGGAGATGCGGGATACGCTGCTCACCGGCTACAATCCGGACTCCATCATTGCTTCGATCTTCGAACGCCTGCCCAACATCTCCATCGATTACGCCTTGATGGAAAAGGCAGACAACGTATATGTGGTCCAGGGAGAATTTCAATGGGATGATCTGGGGGCATGGGATTCCCTCGCCCGTTTCCGGAGCCAGGACGCGCAGGGCAACATCACCCACGGCGGTCCGATCTTGATCGACTGCCGCAATGTGACCGTTTACAACGAGCCGGGGGCAGAACGCATGGCCGTGGGGGTCATCGGCATGGAAAACGTGGTCGTAGTGACCTCGCCGGACGGGATTTTGATCTGCCCGAATGACCGTTGCCAGGATGTCCGGCGGATCGTGGACGAACTCAAGAAACGCGGCGCCAGCCAAGTCTGATCCCAGGTGTGATCTTATTCGTTCAATAACAACCCGCAGGGGATCGATGGGAATAACCGGTGGCAATAACCCTACGGTATAACTTTCATAACTCATTTCAATGATCCACGGAGAAATTTTATGCCTGAAGTGACATCCCTTTCTTGTTTTAAGGCCTACGACATCCGGGGCCAGGTGCCTTCGGAATTGAACGCGGACCTGGCGTACAAGATCGGCCGGGCGCTGGTAGAATTCTTGTCCGCGAAACGCATCGTAGTGGGCCGGGACGTGCGGGCGTCGGGCGGGGAACTGCGCGCCGCCCTGGTCCGGGGCATCAACGACGCGGGGGCAGATGTGGACGACATCGGTCTGTGCGGTACCGAAATGGTCTATTTCGCCACCTCGCACCTCCACGCGGACGGGGGGGTGATGATCACCGCCAGCCACAATCCGCCGGAATACAACGGTATGAAATTCGTCCGTGAACAATCCAAGCCCATCAGCCAGGATACCGGTCTCCGGGACATCGAGCGGATGTGCCTGCGCGGTGTCTTCAAACCTGCCCCCGCCCCCGGCCGGACGCGCGAGGTGGATATCATGGCGGATTATATCCAGCGCTTACTGACCTATGTGGATATCCATCAACTCAAGCCCTTCAAAGTCGTGGTCAATGCCGGCAATGGCTGCGCGGGACCGGTGGTCGACCGGCTCGAACCGTACCTCCCGTTTCAACTCGTCAAGATCCATCATGAACCCGATGCCTCATTCCCCCACGGGATACCCAATCCTCTGCTGGTGGAAAACCGGCAGCCCACCATCGACGCCGTCATTCAAAACCAGGCGGATATCGGCATCGCCTGGGACGGCGATTTCGACCGCTGTTTTTTCTTCGATGAAAAAGGAAATTTCATCGAAGGCTATTACATCGTCGGCTTTCTGGCCCAAGCCCTGCTCGCCAAACAACCCGGCAGCGCGATCATCTACGATCCCCGCCTGACGTGGAATACCATCGAAGTGGTGAAAAACCATGGGGGAAGACCCGTGCAATGCAAATCGGGTCACGCCTTCATCAAGGAGAAAATGCGCCACGAAGAAGCCATTTACGGGGGTGAAATGTCCGCCCATCATTACTTCAAGGACTTCTTCTATTGTGACAGCGGGATGATCCCCTGGCTGCTTGTGCTGGAGATCCTGAGCCGGGAAGGCAGGCCGTTCTCCACACTGGTCGAAGAACGGATCCGCAAATTCCCTTGCAGCGGCGAGATCAACAACCGGGTGGCGGACGCGGACGCGGCCATCGAACAAGTTCGTCGGCATTTCGAACCGCTTCACCCCCGGGTGGACACCACCGACGGGATCAGCTTCGAGTTCCCGGACTGGCGCTTCAACCTGCGTAAATCGAACACCGAGCCAGTGCTGCGCCTCAACGTCGAAACGCGGGGCAGCATCGCGTTGATGGAAGAAAAAACCCGGGAAATCCTGAATCTGATTCAAGGAAACGCTTGACCGGTCAGCGGGTCACGTTTTCATATCCTAGAAAAAACCGGGAAAGCCATTACAATTTTTTTAATAACCGTTTTTTTCGGGTACCATTTTATTCACAGAAAAATACGGGACAGGATTCTCTCCCTTCGCGTTAGGCGTCTGGAGGGTGAAGGGTTCCTGAACCAGTACCTTCTCGCTCGGGGAGAAGGCGTGGGTGAGGGTGTTCCTTGCCGCAACACTCTTCGCCCCGTCCTTTTTCTTCAAGGCGAGGATGAATCTGTCTTCTCCCGTTTTTCCGTGAAAGCCCGTGAATCCAATGTGAACTCCGGATAGCACAATCATGGATTACCGACATACGTTGAACCTGCCCGTCACCGATTTCCCCATGCGCGCCAATCTGCCCCAGCGCGAGCCGGAATTTTGGCGTCTGTGGGATGAACTGAACCTATACCATACTCTTCGCGAAAAGCGCCACGGCCGCAAGACCTTCGTCCTGCACGACGGTCCGCCTTACGCCAACGGAGCGATTCACCTCGGCACGGGCCTTAACAAGATCCTCAAGGATCTGGTCGTGAAATCGAAAATTCTGCTGGGCATGAACGTCCATTACCGGCCCGGCTGGGACTGCCATGGACTGCCGATTGAACTGAACATCGTCCAGGCGCTCACCGAAGAAGAATCCAAGACGCTTTCTCCTATCGAAATCCGTAAGCGGTGCCACAATTTCGCCCTGAAATTTGTGGACAAACACCGGAAGACCTTCAAGCGCCTAGGGGTTCTAGGCGAGTGGGAACGGCCCTACCTGACGTTGAATCCACCTTACGAAGCGGAAGAACTGCGCCAGTTCGCCCGCCTGGTCGAGCGGGGATATGTCTACCAAGGCATGAAGCCGGTCTATTGGTGTCCCGTTTTCAAAACCGCCCTCGCCGAGGCGGAAGTGGAATATGAAGAACATACCTCGCCCTCGATTTATGTCCGCTTTCCAGTGCCGGATGCCTCCCACGCGAAGATCAAACAACTCTTCGGCCTGCCGGACAACAAGCCGGTGCAGGTGGTGATCTGGACCACGACTCCCTGGACCTTGCCCGCCAACCGGGCGGTGTGCCTGCATCCCAATTTCATCTATGGGATGATCCCCTTTGAGAATGAATATGTCTTGATCGCCAGAGAACTGGCGGGCCCGTTCCTGAAAGAGACTGAATTGAAACCCACAGGGGATCTCATCGGCAATGCCACGGGCAAGGAAATCGCCGATCGGCATGTCGAAGCCCAGCCGCCGTACGGCGGCCGCCCTGTGCCTCTGATCCTCGGCACGCATGTCACGCTGGAAGCCGGCACCGGTTGCGTGCACACGGCCCCCGGCCACGGGCATGAAGATTATCTCGTGGGTATGGAATATGGCCTGGAGGTCTTTTCACCCGTGAATGAGGAAGGCCGGTTTACGAACGAATCGCCGGTCTGTGTGGGGATGAAGGTCGATGAGGCCAACAAGCCCATCATCCAGGATTTGGAATCCCGGGGCCTGTTGATCCATGAGGACCGGGTGGTCCACCAGTATCCCTATTGCTGGCGGAGCAAAAAACCCATTATCTTCCGGGCGACGCGGCAGTGGTTCATCTCGCTGGAGAAAGACAATCTGCGTGAGCGCCTGCTGGACGCCATCGACAACCAGGTCCAATGGATTCCCGCCTGGGGACGCCAACGCATCCGGGGCATGGTGGAGAACCGGCAGGAATGGTGCATCTCGCGCCAGCGGCATTGGGGCGTGCCTATCCCCGCGTTTTACCTCCGCGGTTCGGAGGAGGGAATCCTGGACGCGGAGTTCATTACCCAACTTGCGGAGGTCATCCAAACTGAAGGCACCCTCTTCTGGTACAAGGCCATCGATCATCCGGAGATGCTTTCCAGAATCCCTCGCGTGCATGAACTGTTGCCCCATGGGATGACCCTCAAAGACGTGCGGCTGGAGCGGGACATTCTGGACGTCTGGTTCGATTCGGGCGTCAGCCACCATGCGGTCATGGCCCAAGAAGAACATATCTACCCCGTGGATCTCTACCTCGAGGGCAGCGACCAGCACCGCGGGTGGTTTCAATCTTCGCTGGTCACCGCCATGAGCGCGGGCCACGAGCCGCCCTTTCGCACGGTGCTGACCCACGGCTTCACCGTGGACGAACAAGGCAAGAAACTCGCGAAGAGCCGGGGCAATTACGTCGTCCTCGACGATCTCATCCAGGAAATCGGCGCGGACGTGATCCGCTTGTGGGTGGCCGCCGAGGATTTCCGGGGCGACGTGACCTTCTCCAAAGAAATCCTCAAGCGGATTACCGAATCTTACCGCCGCATCCGCAACACGGCCCGGTTTCTCCTCAGCAACTTGTATGATTTTTCCCTTGCCGAAACCGTGCCCGAAGACCGCCGCCTGCCCCTGGACCGCTGGATTCTCAACCGGTGGCGCGAGTGCAAGCGGCGGATTCTGCAATCCTACCAACGTTACGATTTCCACCGGATCTATTACGAACTCAACAATTTCTGCAGCGTCGATCTGAGCGCGCTGTACTTGGATATCATCAAGGACCGCCTTTATGTTTCGGGCAAACACAGCCAGGAACGCCGGTCAGGTCAGTCCACCCTGGCGGAAATCGCGGCGGAACTGACCGCCTGCACGGCCCCTATCCTCAGCTACACCAGTGAGGAAATTTGGCAGCATCTGCGCCAACTGAATCTCGTGGACACCCCCAGCGTGTTTCTCTATGATTTGAATCAGGAAATTCCCGCGGGTGACAAAAGCCTGATGGAAACCTGGGACCGGGTGTTTTTGCTCCGCGCCGAGGCGGTCAAGGCCATTGAGCAGGCGCGGACGGCCGGGGTCATCGGGCATTCCCTCGACAGTTGTGTTCATATCCAAACCAGCGATGCCCAATGGAAAGCCTTGCTTGAGGAGATGGTGCAAAACCGGAACGATGGCGGTTTGGCCAGTATTTTGATCGTCTCGCGGGTGGAACTCGGCGGCCTCCCGGTAGACACCGCGGTGTACACCAGTCCGGTTCTTCCGGATCTGCGGATCGCTGTGACCAAGGCCCCGGGATACAAATGCCCCCGCTGCTGGCATTATGACGAACAGGCCGGCCCGGAAGAGACGGATCTCTGCCCGCGATGCAAGGAGGTTCTCGAAGATCAGGAGATCGCGCTGGCGTAAGTCATGAATTCATTCAATCCCTCCACGCCGGTTTCTCACCGCTCCACCCGCCGGGACTTGTTCTGGATCCTGGGCATTACGGCCGCTGTATTCATTTTGGATCTGGCGGCCAAACTCTGGGCGGTAGCGGTCTTGAAGAATCAACCGCCGATTGTCATCATTCCCGGCGTGTTCCGGTTCGCCTACGGAGAAAACACCGGTATCGCGTTTGGATTTTTCCGGGAGCATGGCGGCATCTTGCATTTCGTGGCCCCCGCCGCCTTCATTGCGTTGCTGGTCATCATTTACAAGCAATTCGCCGAAGTCGCGATGGATGGCTGGTTCCGCCTCATTTTCGGACTGCTGATCGGCGGTGCGCTGGGCAACATTTTAAACCGCCTGTACAACGGATACGTGATCGACTTTATCGATGTTTTCATCGGCACGTACAATTTCCCTACGTTCAACATCGCGGATTCCGCCCTGACCGTGGGGGAAGTATGCCTGATCGTCAAGTTGATGTTCGGCGGCCGGTTGGCCACCCAAGAACCGGCGTTGGACTGTGAGCCCACGGCTGCCGCTTCACCGGAAATGCGCCGTGCGGACCGGCACCCTGCGATGGATAAGGCCAATCCGGCCAATCCCGATTGAGGCCGATTCCTGTCGGATCGGGAACCGATTTGGATCGAGCACCATGTACCCTAATCTTGTCAACCTATTTGGCGTGCAAATTACCACCTACGGCCTGATGGTGGCCTTGGCTTTCGCCGGTCTTTGGTTAACCACGGTATCCCGTGGCGTCAAACTGGGGTATTCGCAGGAATTCATCCAGAACCTGATCACCGTGATTGTCCTCAGCGCCTTCGTGTCCGCCCGCGCCCTCCATGTCATGGTGGATTGGGACGCTTATTCCGCCAATCCTTGGCAGATCCTATTCTCCCGGGACGGATATGTGTTTTTGGGCGGATTTGTGGGGGCCGTCGCGATGGCGGTGTGGTTTACCCGCCGTCATGGCCAAAGCGTGTGGGGAGTCGCCGACCTCTTTGCGCCCTACCTGGCCATGGCGCAGGGCATCGGACGGATCGGCTGCCTGCTGTTCGGTTGCTGTTACGGCCGGGTGTGCGAACTGCCCTGGGCGGTCCGCTTTCCCGAAGGTTCGCCCGCCTTTTACGACCACATGGCTCATGGATTGCTCGGCGCGGAAGCCCATGCCTCATTGCCTGTGCATCCCACCCAGATCTATATGTCCCTTTTCAATTTTGCGCATTTCGGGATCTTGTTGTTCATCCGCAAGCACCAGACGTTCCGCGGCCAACTGGCCGTGTCCTATCTCATGATTTACAGTACCGGCCGGTTCGGCTTGGAATATTTCCGGGGGGATTACCGTGGAGGGTGGATGGATTTCTCCACGTCGCAACTCATCAGCATCTTGCTGTTCGGTGTGGGATTGGCGGGATTCATGATCCTGCGCCGGAAAGCGTTTCCTCCTGACACCGTGCGCGTGGATGCTCCCGCGGCACAAACGAAGGGCACGTGAGAACCGGTTTGTGGGGAAAGGAATGGCGAGACATCCCGCTCGCCCGCTGTTTACGAATCGGCAATCCGGGATTCAGTTCCCTAGAAATCAAACTTCCGCCCGGCCCTTCGATCCGGATTGAAAAAGAAGAACGGAGAAACCGGATGATCGATCCCGCGTCATCCGGATTGCGGTTCATGGGATGATCCGTTTCGCTCTCCTGACAATCTCAACACGGTTTCCCATATGGGAAGCGCGCGGGCGGGGGTGAATTCCTCCACCCGTTCCTTGGCATGTTGGCCCAACTGAAGACGGAGCGCTTCATCCGCCATGAGGCGCCGCAACGCCTCCGCCAACGCCAAATGATCTTCCAGGGGGAACACCAGACCACTCCGTTCCGGTTCGATATATTCCAGGGGACCCGGCGAAGCATCGCTGACCACGCAGGGCAAGCCGCAATACATGGCCTCCAACAAGGCGTTGGGCATGCCTTCGCGCCGCGAGGGGAGCACAAAAATGCGCGCCGTGGAGTAAAACGAAAATACATCCTCCCGCTGTCCGTAAAAGATCACGTCGTCCGCTATCCCTAACATCTGGGCCAGGGTTTCCAAATGCGCGCGCCAAGGTCCGTCTCCCACCAGAGCGAGTTTCCAACCGGGATGCCCGGTGCGCGCTGTATGGAAAGCATAGAGCAGAACATCGTGTCCCTTGTCGGGCCGCAAGCTGCCCACCGCGAGGATGTGGTTTTGCAAAGGGATCGTCTTTCCGGCAGTATCCGGCAACACCAGAAGGTTGGGCACATAAGCGAGTTTGCTCCGGGGAACGGTACGGGCCAGCATCGCCAACGCGCCATGGCTGTTGGCCGTGACCGTATCGGCGAAGCGGTAGGTGATCCGCCGCAGGAGATTCCATACTTTGCCCAACGATTCGCGCGCCGGATCGCTGCGTTCGGAAACCACCACACGGCGTTTCATTCCCTGGCAGGCTAGGATGGTCAAAATGTTGGTGGTACCAATGAAACTAACCACCAAGGGCGCGTTTGATTGCCAGATGGCGCGCCGCAGTTCCCGGATCCGCCGGAGATTGGCGAGGAGGGCTTGTAAGAGGTTGCGCGATTCGCCAAAACCCCCGGTCTCGAGATGCCGCACCGCCGGATCCAGCGCGTAAAAAGGCCGTTCTCCGCTTTCCAAGGTGATGACACAAATCCGCCGCCCCTGCCGCGCCCACGCGTTGGCGAGATTGGTTAACACCCGCTGCGCGCCCCCCGCGCCCAGGGAACTGATGACCAGGGCGATATCCGCCGTTTCTGTGTCCCGCGCGGCCGTCCTCATGGATCGATATACTGCCGCCTCCATTCTTCGAGGCACATCAACAGCCACAACACATAGCCTTGCGAGTGGCCGCATTCATGCCACTCCAACAGCCGCTCCAAGTATTCCCGGCGAAAACTGCCCCGGGCCAGGGCACGGGGATCTAGCAGATATTGCCTGGCGGTTTCGCTCATGGGGCCGGAAAACCACTCGTGGATGGGAATCCCGAATCCGCTCTTGGGGCGGTGGAGAATCGTTTCCGGCAGGATTTTTTGAATCGCCTTCTTAAAAATATATTTTTTCTCCCCGCCGCGGATTTTCAACGCCACGGGAATCCGCGCCGTGAATTCCAAAAATTCGTGATCCAAAAAAGGGGAGCGGCACTCCAAGGCGTGCGCCATGCAGGCGATATCCACCTTGGGCAACAGATCGTTCGGCAGATAGCAGGAAAAATCGCCATACATCCAGCGCTCCACGTCTTCGTCTCCGGCATCATGCGATTCCGTAAACACGCGGTAGATTTCGGCCGGATCCGTATCGCCCACTTGATTCCAAAATGTCTCCGTATACAACTCGCGCCGGGCATAGGCATTGAAAAAGGTGACGTACGCCATGTAGTGGCCCAGCGGATCCGGATCGAACAATCCCCGGCCCACTGCTGCCCGGTGGCGTGTTCCCCGCGGTAGAATTCGCAGCCGCGCCGCCAGATCCAACGCGTGCCGTATGCCCAGGGGCGCAAGAAGCTGAACGAGTTTCCGGTTTTTCTCGTAACGGGTATAACGGTCATACCCGGCAAAGTTTTCATCGCCGCCGTCGCCGTTCAGGGCCACAGTGACGTGCTCCCGCGCCAACTTCGCCAAATAGTAACTGGGCAGCGCCGAGGAGTCGGCATAGGGTTCTTCATAAAGGCGCACCAGTTCCGGAAACACCGCCATGCCTTCCGGCTCGACCAGGAACTCTTCGTGACGGGTGGAGAACCGTCGCGCCGTTTCGCGGGCATAGGGCCGTTCATCCTTCCGGGCATTGGTAAAGCCGATGGTGAACGTGCGCACCGGTTCGGATTGCAGCTGGGACATCAAGGCCACGATGGTGCTCGAATCCAAACCGCCCGACAAGAAACAGCCGAGAGGCACATCGCTGATCAGCCGCGTCCGCACCGCGTCCGAAAGGCGTTCACGTATCGCCTCGCACCATTCTTCTTCATGGCGTTGTTCTTTGATGGCATAACTTAACTGCCAATACCGCCGCCGGGTGATCTCCCCCTTCTCAACCATAAGGCAATATCCGGCCGGGAGTTTCTGGATGTGCTTGAGTCCCGTGAGGGGCGCGGGACAGTAGCCGAACGTCAGATAATAGTGGATCGCCAGCAGATCTTCTTCCCGCGGGATGTCCGGAAGCCGCAAAATCGCCTTGAGTTCTGATGCGAAAACCAAACGCTGCCCATCCGTGTAATACTTGAGTGGCTTTTTGCCGATCCGGTCCCGCGCCAAGAAAAGCCGCTGCCGGGTTTGATCCCATAAGGCGAAGGCAAACATCCCCCGCAACGCCTGGAGGCATTCGATGCCCCGTTCCTCGTACAGATGCAGTATCACTTCGGAATCGCTCCGCGAGCGGAATTGATGGCCCCGGTCTATCAAACTTTCACGCAAGGACTGGAAATTATAGATCTCGCCGTTGAAGACCAGCGCCAGGGTGCCGTCTTCATTGAAAGCCGGTTGCCGGGCCGCTTCGGAGAGATCGATGATCGACAGCCGCCGGTGTCCCAATCCC
Source organism: Candidatus Omnitrophota bacterium (assembly GCA_013177805.1). Lineage (GTDB taxonomy): Bacteria > Hinthialibacterota > Hinthialibacteria > Hinthialibacterales > Hinthialibacteraceae > JABLXU01. The sequence goes on along the minus strand of JABLXU010000016.1, from coordinate 35,451 downwards.
ACGGGGCCAGAGCACCAAATGCCTTCCTGGTCAGGCCCCCGGTGGCGCTGGGCCTGGTTCATGAGGGCCAGCTGGGACGCGTCAACCGGCGTCTGAGAGTCGAGATGAAGGATTCCCGCAATACCGCACATGTTTATCGAACCGTGAACCGGGAACGAATGGATTGTTGCATTTGGAGCGCCCGACACCGGCCTGCCGGGCCCAGGAGAGTCAAACCAATATGCCACAGATGCGAGGCGTTGACGATCCACACGTCCGGATACAGGAAAATAAACCGCGTCAGGAAACGCCAGGCCGCGCCCGGGCGGCGGTTTTCCGATAAGGCTTCAGCATGACGCAGGAATGCCTCGGCCACAGCCCGGCGGCCGGCGTACCGCGCCCGGAACGGCAGGCCGGGGTGAGTCAAGGCGAAACGCAGCAAGCGGATCTTTTCTTCCGTGCGCACGGTCAAGAGTTCAGGGACCTGGGTCAATTGTTCCGGGTGAATCAGCCGTTTGGCTAGCACGCGGGGAAGGTTGGCGGTTGCATAGGTTCGGATCACCTTCAGCCACAAAGCGCAATCCTGGGCGAAGCGATACTCTTCCGGATAGCCTCCCAGATCCACGATGGGCCGCAGCCGGAACATAACGGTGGAATGGATGAAAGGCGAATCTTTCACGCTGTAATTGACGATTTCGGGATGCGAAACGGGAGGAGCGGCGGTGCGCACAGGGTGGCCGTCTTCGGTGACGTAGTCGCACCAGCCCCCCACCACGCAGATATTGGGATTTTCATTCAAAAAAGCCACTTGCCGCTCCAACCGGTCCGGCAGGGAAAAATCATCAGCGTCCTGGCAGGCCGCGTAGAGTCCCCGGGCCGCGCGGAGGGCCACGTTCAAAGCCGGTGTCCGCCCGATGTGTTGGCCCGGTTGGATCAACCGGACGCGCGGGTCGCTTATATTCTGGACGATCTCCGCCGAGCCGTCCGTGGACCCATCATCCACCACGATGAGCTCGAAATCCGGGAACGTCTGTGCCAGCAGACTGTCGATCGAAGGCCGCAGATATTTCGCGCCGTTGTACACGGTCATGAACACGCTGACGGTGGGATTCATATTCATGGTAAAAAATGCAGGGAATGATTTTCCCGAACGCTATGCTCTTTCCGCTCAAAGGTTCTGTTATGCGTAAGGATTGGAACACTCAATGATTCCCTCTGGGAGTGGACCAGGGTGAGGGCCGTCCTGAAGGAGCGGAATTTATTCACTCGGCCATCGGAGAAACGGTTGAAAAAATCCCCCTGCCGGTCATTCCTCCAGAAACACACGGATCGATTCTTCAGTCACGGGTGTAAATATATCATCCAGATCCAGGCGGTCCGCCACTGGGGGGTACGCATCCGTTTCACGCAACGCCCGCTGCACCGACGCGCGGAGGGCTTCCGGAGTCCGCGCCCTCGCCTGCGATCCCGGAGCGAAGAAGAGAATATCCATGTCGAACCACAAATCCGACTGCACGAGGATCACCGGAACGCTCAGCGCCAAGGCCTCTAAACCCACCGTGGTTCCGCTGTAAAGCAACACGCCGGCGCGGGGCAGGAGATCCGTCACCGGTTCCCGGGTGATTTGGATATGATCCGGCAGCGCGCCGAGGCACAGCGCTTTCACCGCCGTTTCTACGCATTGTTCCGGCGATCCGCTCATGCGGGGATGGAATTTGATCCACACCCGCAGGCCGGTTTCACTCCGAAACGCCGCAATCGTCTTCAGGACGCATTCAAGGGAATCATGGAAACCGATGGAAAGCGCCAGCAAGACCGTGGCCGGCCGGGGAAGCTTTCCCTCGCGGGCCGGCTTTCCATGCAGATGCGGAAATCGAAACGCAGGGCCGGTGCGCAGGCTGCGGGCCGGCACGCCGTGTTTTTCCAGAATGGCCTTCCAAACCGGCCCGCAGGTCACAATCCGCTGCGGGATCACGCGGTTCTGAACATCGTGCCGGGATGGAAACAAGCCGTACCAGCATTCGGGAATCGTGGAATGCTGGTGGCCGATGAACTTTGTATCAGAACAATTCACATAAAAACCATACCGCAACGCCTTTTCCCAGGGCTGACATTCCATCGGATAGATCACGCGCGCCGGGCATTGATTCATCCGGCGCAAATAGCGCCCTACCGCGGTGTAAATCAGCGCACGGCATTGCCGGGTTTTCATCCGGTCGATGTGGATCTCTTCCCGGACATATTCGGTCAGGTCCACGCCCTCCAACACAAAGCGGCCTCGAAGCCGGTAGCGATGAAACCAAGTACGCAGCGCGATGACCGCCGCTTCGGCCAGGCTGACACATTCTTCCGGCAGCAGCACCCAATCTTTCGCGGCCATGACGTTGCGCGCGATCCCTTCATAGGAACGCACCCAAGTCATGGGCTTGGCCAGGTAGCCCATCCGGTCTCCCCGGTTCCGGAACCGGGCGGGCAGCGGCCCGAAAAATAGATCCGTGTCCAGATGGCGGTCCGCGGGGAACGTATTCTCATCCGTCCAGAGCACGAAGAGGGTATCGAGGCGGTCTGGCCGGGCCGCCTGGGATGGTCCCGCTTCCCGCCGCAAGCGGCGGATCACACGCCGTTGGCGTGCGTGATCGAGCAGAAACCGGATCCGGCCACGCCCGCCCATGAGCCACTGATCCATCCGGTGCAGTCCTAAAGCCGCCCAACCGGGAAGCCGGTCTCGAAGCGCATGCGCGGATACATAGGTTGCGGTTCGATCCACTTGGCTTGCCCTTCGCCAAAACGAAAATCCCAGGTACCAGTCTTCCACGAAAACCAGCAGGTTATCCCGGCATTCCCGCAGAGCCGCTTCGAACACCAGACGGGCGCAGGCATGGTAGATGAAATGCGAGGTATAGGGATTGCGTTCGGCGAGATCCGTGGTTAGCCAAAACGGATCGAATCCTCGCCGGTCTATGATTTCATCCACATTGATGAAGGCGTCCTCCTGCCCGCGGACCACGCGGTTCACCTGTTCGCCCGTGTTGATCCGCTCCCAATGCGCCGGTAGTTCGTGCAGCAGAGCGGCGAAGCGGCTGGTATCGGTTCCCACATACATCCATGTTCCGCAAGAATCGAGAACAAGCCCCTTTCTCCAGCGGTCTGAGGCAGAACCACATTGGACAATCCGGATCAAACGCGAAGGAGTGGATGTATCATGATTGGTATTCATCAGAATGGGAGATAAGAGGAAAAAATAATCAGGTAGGTGTCAAACGCCGGCCGGTTCGATCCCATGCTTCTTGAGCCAATATTCCACCCCGGGGATCTGCCACTCGTAATCCACATCGCAACCACCCCAGGAGTGAATGGGCGCGATCTTCTGCCCCATCCATTTTTGCGGAAGCAGCCCCTGTTCCAAATGTTCGAGGCAATGGGGCCGGACCACGGAAACGCCCATATCGGCGAAATAGACATCACCTTGCGAATCGCGGTCGCAATTGAGGGTGGCGGGATCGCCGAACGTCTCGAAAGGTACGAAGGGATGCAGACAGCCGTCTTCCTTCAGCCGCCGCGCGCGCAGCGGGCTCCACATGTTATAGCGCGATACGCTGGTGGCGGAATCGAATTCCGGATGGTTCCGCAGGATCTCAATCCCCTGGTCGATCAGTTCGCCGGTCACCGTGGCCACGTTGGCGAAGAGGAGGACGATCATCTCCAGGGTGTGGCCTACTTCCGCCAGGCGGTCGCGGATCACGCGGTAACCGTGGGCGAACGCGTCTTCCCCCAGCGCGGCCGCCGTGCACAGCTCCGGTGGTCGTTCGATGATTTCCGCCCCGTGTTCGCGGGCGATTTCCTTGATGCGGGGCGAATCGGTAGAAACATACACCCGGTCAACACCCTGGCTTTGTTTCGCGGCCAATAAGGGATATGCGCATAACGGCCGCCCTAAAACCGGGTAGAGATTCTTGCCGGGAAACCCTGTGCTGCCTTCGCGTCCGATCATCAAGGCCGGGATCATGAATCCGTCTCCCCCTCTTACTGGTGTTTCATCATGATGGATGGCGCCGGACGGCCGCCGGCTTCATGGGTATTTATATTCGGTCCAGGAAACAAAATCAACACGCGTTTTCCATCAAACCGGATTGCGTTTCATAGGCAGGTTCCACTAACTCGACTGATCCTCGCAACAAGCCATCGAGGCACGATGGCGGCAACACGCTCACCGGCTCTTGCGCTTCGGACGGCCACGTGTACGGCATGTCAAGGCAGACGGTGGGATGGCCTCCCGCCGCCCCCGCCGGACGCTTTTCCAGCACGAAAGCGGCAAAGCAAACACTTCGGTCCACGTGGATAACCGACTTCGCGGGCTGGCCCATATAGCCGTAGCCCAAAATCAGGCGGGGATTCAAACTGAGGATCAAATCAACGAAGCGCGCCCAATCCACCACAAGGTAAGGTGTCGTGGTCCGGCCGTCCCAGGCGTTGGAAAGTTCCATCTTCTGCTGGCCCCGGATTTCCTCGGCCAGTCCGGAAACTAAACGGATGTCAAAGAATAAGAATCGATCCGTCAATCGCCACAATTCCCGCAAGGAGGCGGCATATTCTGTATCCCAATGGAGGCAACCCAGCGCTTGCACGGTGTGCGCGTAGCGGGCGGACAAGAGAAGGCCTTGGCTCATGTCGCCTTGCAAAAACCGGAAGCCGTGCGGGTATCGCTGGCGGGCGTGTTCGATCAGCACCTGCGAAACATCCACACCTGTGTATTCGATAACAGGATTGTAATGCCTCCAGATTGCGGCGAATCCTCCGGCCGCGCAGCCTACATCCAACACTGAGGCCGAGCGGATGGCCAGGGCGGGCAGAAAGCGTTTTTCCGATTCATACAAATCGTCCGGCTGGTTTCGGTTCTGGGTATAAAACGCCACCAGATCCGGATGGTTCGACCAGGTTGGAATCATAAAACAAGAATACCTTTCGGGAACTGTCGTTTCAGGTTTGACGAACGAAGAAGCGCGAAGGTAATCTTTATTGTATCGCGGTTTTTGCTTTATGAGATCTCCTGAATATTTTTTAAGAAACTATATATTCGCATGCCGTACTTTCTCTGAGCATCGTTCATGGTATGGGTTCAGAGGGAAACGCTGAACGATTCCCATTTCCTCGGGGAGAGGGTGAGGGATGCCCTGAAAAGGCGAACTGCAAATTTTCTCTACAACCGGGTAAAGAATCAATAGATGTTTTTGTTCGAATTTTTTGGGAATATTGGTTACGAATCATTATAGATGAATCGTGCTACCTCAAACCGCCGCCGTAACGGCCTCCGCCAATACCTCGGCGAAGCGGGCCATCATTTCCGGCGGCCCCAGTGTAATCCGGATACAGCCTTGCAAGCAGGGCGCGGAAAATGGTCCCTTGACCAAATAGTTACGTTGCTTCAGTTGTTCGATCAAGCGCTCGGGAGAACATCGGTTCGTGACCCGGATCAGCAGAAAATTCGCCGCGCAGGGCAGCGGCTCCAATCCCAACATGCGGGCTTTCTCCGACAATAACTCCCCGCCCGCGCGCACCTCCCGAACATACTCCTCGATCACGTCCGGATGCTCCAACACCAGGCTCGCGCACAGGATGCCGAAACTGTTGATGTCGTTGGCCGCGTGGACCTTGAACAAATTGCCGAGTACTTCGGGATGCCCCGCGGCGTACCCCATCCGCAGCCCCGCCAAGCCTGCCGCTTTGGAAAAAGTACGGATCACCAGCAAATGAGGGTATGCCTCGATCCAGGGAACTGCGGTGAAACCCGAAAAGGGATAATACGCTTCATCGGCCGCCACCAGCGCGCGGATTTCTCTCGCCCGCTCCAGCACGGCTCGCAGCAGGGATTCATCCATCAAAGTCCCCACCGGCTGGTTGGGATTGGCGAGCAAGACCAGCCGCACGCCCGGCTGGATACGCTTCAGCGTGGCCTCTCCGTCCAGGGACCGGTCCGGCTCATAGGGAATGAGCACCGCCTCGGCCTGGTGCATGCGGGCGTAAACCGGATACATGGCGTAACTGGGATCGAGCATCATGATTTGATCGAGCGGCCGCACATAGGCCTGGAAGAGATATTTCAGCGCGCCGTCGGATCCCGGCGTGAGCAGAATGTTCTCTTCCGGCAGGCGCAACGATTCGGAAAGCAGCCGGTGAAGCCGGTCGCGCAGCGGGTAACGGTTGAGCGTCTCGCTGGTCAGCGCGGCCCGCAGCTTTTCCATAAACCAACCGGGGAAGGGACTCACCCGCTCGTTGCGGTCCAGTCCGATGAAGGGCAACGTTTCCGTGCCTGCCTCGCGCACCCGGGTCACATGGGCTAAAGCGGGCGCCGGCTCGGGCAATATCGATTCCTGGACGGGATGGATGGATTCATTCGGCATGGAGAAGTCCTTTTGAATACGAATGTTTGAAAGGATGAGTAAATTGGCATCCCCACGAGTGATCGAAGAAAAACACTTCAAAATTCCCTCTCCCTCTGGGAGAGGGTTAGGGTGAGGGAAAGCCTCATCGCGTTGTTTCCACTTCAACCTAGGCGTATAATCTCAAACCAGCGTGCAGCGGTCGCAGGGCGATATTGATCCCCGGCGTTGATGGAGATGCGCCTCGCGCAATGCGGTGTATTTTTCTCCCCGCCAAAGATTCCGCAGCGAATGGTCCTTGACGTTCCCCACAGCCAATGCCGAACGGTAATCCACATCGCAGGGATTGACCGTCCCGTCGAACCAGACAAACGCCCGCCGCCAGAGGTCCGAGCAGGGCGTGGTGATGTCATTGACCGGGCGGGCATACGAATTTTCCCACGGGTTGTAATCGACGAAGGCCACCTGGTCCACCAGTCCGCCCCAGAACGCTTCCATGGCATCCAGATTTTGTAGATCGCTGAAGCGCACGCCCGAAACGCGGGTGATGATCTGGGAATCGGAATAGTGCTTACCGCGGATTTGCTGAAAAAGCCGGATGTTGTTCACTACCCGCTCCAACTTGCCGTTGACCCGCAGCTGGCTGTACAACGGCTCTTCCGCCGCGTCCGCCGAGAAGACCAGCGTGTTCATTCCCGATTGCAGGATGGCGTGCGCTTTCCGTTCATCCAGATACCACGCGTTGGTGTTGATCTTGAGCCCCAGAAACTTGCCCCGCAGGTACTCCAGCATGGCCTCGATATCCGGGCACAGCAGCGGTTCGCCCCGCGAGGCCAGGGTTACCGCCTCGCACTGGCCTTCGAGTTCATCCACCACCCGCTTGAACAGGTCCAAGGGCATCATGCCCATGTGGCCGTTCTTGCGCGTGGTGAAGACCTTGTCGATCTGATAACAGAACACACAGCGGTAGTTGCATATCGAAGTGGGTTCGATTTGAACGCAGGGTGGATAATCATCCAGTTCCTTGAGGCGGGGAAACAGGTCGTAGCGGTAGCGGTAAAACAGATAGCGGGGCAGATGCTCGTCCGCGGTCCGCTGGATTTCCTCGATCACGTGCGGCTTGAGTTCAAAACGGGGAACGCCCTCGGGCCGCGGCCCGTCCAGCAAATCCGCGAACGCCCGCCGCAGGATATCCGCCCGGTGGGCGTCGAGATGGTTCAGGTCCAAACGGTTCCGCAACTCCCCAATGCGCCGGAGCGCGTCCTCGCGCGCCCCGCCCTTCGCGCGGATCTCGACGAAACTGTTGGCCTTGTCATAGCGTTTGACCGGGTGGTTGGGAGAATCCATCTTGGTTTCCATTTCATCTTACTTCGGAGGTTCGGCCGTGTCCGGCGGATTTTCCTTGTGCAGCTGTTCGCCGACCTCGTACACGATGTCGAGCAGCCCCATGCCCAGGTCGTGATAGGTGTCCAGCACCAGCTTGAGCGCCTTTTCGGGGCGGTACGAATAGGGCGTGACGCGGTAATGATAAATCCGCTCCGGCGGGCCGAATTCGATCTCCACCTCGTTGTTCAGGATCTCGCGGATCATGATCAGCAGGTCGCGCACGCGCATGGATTGCGGCCCGGTGATGATGACGAACTGGTTTTCGAATTTCGGATCCAAAATCCGGACACTGGCCTCGGCCGCGTCGAGCACGTGGATGTACTCCCGCAGCTCATCCCCGTTCCCGTGGCGGTAGATGCGCTTTTCCCGCATGGCCTGTTCGAGATAGACGCGGATGATGTTGTACTGATTGGCGCGGGGTCCGTAGAGCGAGCCAAACCGCAGCACCGTGAAGGGCAAGCCGAAATCTTCCTGGTAATTTTGGATGATCTTCTCGCAGGCCTGCTTGGACGCGCGGTAAAACGAGCCCATGTGGCTGTACACGTAAATCGAACTGGAGAAAATGAACCGCTTCACCCGGGCCTGGCGGCACGCCTCCAGCACGTAGGTGGTGCCCAGGATGTTGTACTCGATGGTCTTCAGCGGCTCCTCGGCCGCCTGCTGGATGTCCGCCACCCCGGCGAAATGGTACACGTAATCCGCGCCCTGGATGACCGCGCACAGGCGCTCCAGGTCCATGATATTGCCGGTCACCATGGTCTGGCCGGAACGCAGATAAGGCGATTCAGCCAGATCGTAGATCACCACCTCATGGCCCGTGTCCGACAACTTGTCGGCCACATGGCTGCCCAAAAATCCCGATCCGCCCACCACGACCGATTTCATGAGCGCACCCCCCGCGCGAGGTATTCGGATTCCGGAACCAGGCCCCGCAGCGGTTCATTCCGCACAAATCGCAAGGCCTCTTCCGTGGCCTCGCGCTCCATGCGCGCCCGGCAATCCACCGAACAGGAACCCATGTGGCAGGTGAGCAGACAATTTTCGATGCCGGTTAATTCACCGCTGTACGGTTCTTGTTCGAACACGTCGATCGCCGCCCCGCCTAATTTTCCCGCGCGCAACGCCGCGGCCAGGGCGGCTTCGTCTACAATCCCGCCTCGGGCGGTGTTGATCAACAACGCGTCCGGCTTCATCATCGCCAACTCGCGCGGCCCGATCAGCCCCCGCGTTTCCCGGGTCAGGGGAACATGGAGCGTGATGATATCGGCTTCCACGTATATTTGTTCCTTTGCCGCCTCAATAAGACTATGTTTCTCAATGAACTCCAAATCCGGCGTGATGTCGTTGACCAGGATTTTCGGGCCGAAGCCGGACAGATGCCGCGTCACCCGTTTGCCGATGCGTCCCAGGCCGATGATGCCCACCACGCATTCAGACAGCCGCCGTCCCATGAGCCTCTTCCAGATCCCCCGGCGCATCCCCCGGTCCGCCTGGGGAATGAGACGGAGCAGATTGAGCATTTGCCCGACCGCCAGTTCGGCCACCGCCGGGGCGGGCGCGTCGGGGGTGTACGAAACCTGAATGCCCAACTCCCGCGCCGCGATGAGGTCCACGCTGTCGAGGCCGATCCCCACCCGTGAAATATGTTTCAGGTTCGGCGCCTGTTCCATCACCCGCCGGGTGATCGGTTCCGTCCCGGCGATGAGCCCATGGTAGGGGCCGATCCGTTCCGCCAACTCGTCTTCTTGAAACCGCCGGCCGAAGGGATTGAGATCAAACGAAACTCCCGCCGCTTTTAACAAGTCGAGCGGCGCGGGATCGGCCTCGCCGAACGGCACGGTGGTCACCAGGATTTTCCAGGAATTTTGGTTCATGGGTGTTTGGATGAAATCCGTTCGTTTTGGGATGCGGGCGGGATACCCGCGCTACTTAAGGACGCGGCTCACCAGGAGGTTCGCCCTCCCTTCCCTCACCCTTGCCCTCTCCCAGGGGAGAGGGCAAAGTTATACAGGGTTGTGAAGCTTTGACGCAGGTTAAAACCTACGGCTACCCCCATGAAATCCCTGCGGAGGTATGACCCTTGAGGATCATCATAGTGGTGGATTTTATTGTGCTTTGAGTCCACCTGACTTATCAACTGCCTTCCTTATCCGCTCCCTCTCCCTTTGGGAGAGGGCCGGGGTGAGGGATTTTATACAGTGTCGGATTACGGTGTCCCCCCGGATTTTTCTCTGCGGCGCCTGTGGTTCACTCCCCATATTCCTCACCAACACGATCGTCCCCCGTCGATGATTAAATTCTGCCCGGTCATGTACGATGAGGCATCGGATAATAAAAACACCATCGCCGCCTGGTATTCGTCCCGCTCCGCCATGCGGCCGAGGGGAATCAAAGAGCGGATGCGGCTCAAGAAGACTTCATCCTGATTATTGAAGACCCCTCCGGGCGAGATGGCGTTCACCCGCACGCCCCGGTCCGCCCAATACGTGGCCAGGTAGCGGGTCAGGCCGATCAGCGCCGTTTTCACCACGGAATAAGTCACCGGCTTGACTGGCTGCTGATCCTCGGGCAGCCCGGCCTTGCGGTAGAGCCGCTGATCCGGCGCGATGACCGCCAGGTCCGAAGCCACGTTGACGATCACCCCCCGGCCGCGCCGCGCCATTTCCGCGCCCAACACCTGGGCGCACAGAAACGCGCCGGTCAAACCCACGGCGAGATCTTGGTTCCATTGCTCCAGGGGAAAATTCTCCAGCCGCGACCAAGCCTGGTTCTTTGCATCCTCGACCTTCGGGTTGTTGGCGGCGTTGTTGACCAGCCCGTCAATCCGTCCCCAACGGGCGAGAATCATGTCCAAGGCTCTTTCGATCTCGTCGCGCCGGGTGATGTCGCAGGCCAGCCCCGCCGCCTCGCCACCGCAACGTTGCGCGATACCCTGGGCCGCCGCTTCCGCCCGGTCTATATCGAGATCGAGCAGCACAGGAATACCGCCCATGGCGGCTACCGCCTCGCCGTGCTGCACCCCGAGCAGCCCCGCGCCGCCGGTAATGGCGATCACCCGGCCGGACAAATCGAACGCGTCCCTAACCGATTTCATGATGGAATCCATAACGAGTCAGATAGTGTTTCACGAAAGCGATGTTCTTCCGGGTGGTTTGGAATTCCTCCCCCGGCGTTTCGCGCGCGCATTGCAGGGTGAACGGCCCTGAATATCCAATCTCCGCCAAGGCCGCGAAGACGGCGTCGAAATCCGCGTTGCCCGTGCCCGGGGCCACCGTCCCGCCGTCCCGGACGCGGTCCTTCACATGCACGGTATGGATCCAATCCCGCAATAAGAAAATATCTTCACGCAAGTCATGCCCCAGGCTGGCGCAATCGCCGATATCATACGTCACCCGCAGCGCGGGATGGTGGATCTCTTCCATGAATTGTTTATATCGCGATGCGTCCAGGGCGGTTTCCAACGTGACCGCCACGCCCCATTCCTCCGCGAAAGGCAACACCGCACGGAGCGCGCTCTGCGCCTGTCCGATTTCCTCCTCGTTGGCCATGGCTGCGTGATCCACGAAGGGAATCATCACGCTGGGGATCTCGAGTTCGGCGCAATAGCCGATCACGTCTTTCAAATAATCCAGCCGCGTTTCCAACTCGTTCCCCGTTCCGCGGATCAAGGGTACATCCCGGAAATAATCGCCGCACACCGCCCCAATCCGTGTGCCGGTTGCATCCATGACGCGCCGGATCTCCTCCCGCCCCGTCTTCGTCAGCAGAGGTGTTTCATTCAGGGTGACGGCGTCGAGCACCCATTCGATGTAATCCAATCCCAGCTCACGGGCGCGTGCGAACTCTTCCCTCCAACTCGCGGCGGGAAAGATCTGGAAATATTCGCCCACCGGCGGCGAGAGGCGTCCTTGGATGATACCGAGCCGGGGCGTCATTCCGCTTGACCCTTGAATGAATAGGGCGTGGGTCCCTCGGCGCGTTTCTTCTCATCCGCCAGATTCCAATCCTTGATCTGCCGGATGATGTCCACGCCAGTGTTGTGGCTCCATTGTTCCAACAAGCGGCGGGTGACGGGGCCCACGCCGCCGTCCCCGATGGGTGCGTGATTGAGCGCGGTCACAGGCAAAATGCAGAACGGCGTGCCGGTGATGAAAGCTTCGTCCGCCATCATTACGTCGTAGACCTCCAAATTTTTCTCCACCACCGCCAGGCCCAACTGCGGCGCGAGTTCGTTCATGACATACGCCCGGCTGATCCCCCGCAGGATGTTGCGGCCCTCGGGCGAGATGATGACGTTGTTTTTTACGATGAAGAAATTATCGCCCGTCCCCTCGGTGATGAATCCGTCGGGATCGAGCAACAGTGCCCAGTTGTTATCGCCCTCGTATTGTGAAACCTCGATATTGGCCATCAAGTAATGCAGACGGCTGCGGTTTTTGATCTTGGGATCGAGCAGATACGCCGGGATGGCCCGCTGCGAAGGGATGACGCAGTTGATCCCCGTGTCGAACAATTTCCCCATCCCCGCGACCGTCCAGCGCAAGGGAAAATCGGCGATGATCACGTTCGGCCCCGGGCGGCCGCCTACGATATCCTGATAGATCGACAACAGCCCGCGGGATACGTCGATCATCACCCGGTGCTCGTCATCTGCGCCGAAGGCCGGCGCGTTGGCCTCGATGGTCTGATAGACCGCTTGCTCCATCTCGTCCATCGTCATGGCCAGGGGGATGCGCACCATCTTGATCGAGGCATAGAGCCGCTCCAGGTGCTCGCGCAACTTGAACTGCTTCTTGTTGAACGAGCGGGTCATCTCAAAGACCATGTCGCCGAACATCAAAGCCGAATCGTAGATGGAGATCCGCGCCTCGTTTTCCGGCACAAATTCTCCATTGTAATACACTACCCGTTTCGCGTCGCTCATGGAATTTCCTTCGCTGGTTGGCTTTTCTGTGTGAAGTCCGGCTGGGCCGGCAGGCGCGCGTCGAAGCCCTGCTTCACCCAGTCGGCCAGGTTGATGGCTTTGTCGTCGATATACACATGCGCGGTGGGCTTGCCCAGGTACAGCCGATGATATTTCACGCCCCAGTCCCGCAACTGCCGCTCAGTCGTGGCCCGCCAATCGAGGTTCGTGGTCGAGCCGCGCGCGGTCAGCAGCAGAATTTCGTGCCCTTCGTCATACAGGCGGTTGACTTGTTCGATGATTTCGGGATACGGCTCGGCTTTCTCGTACTCGCCTTCGGTATTGGTGCAGAGGGTCCCATCCACGTCGAAACAATAGATCATACCCGCGTCCCCCGGTAAACTTGATCGTACCACTGGATGACATCCGTAATGTGGAAGCGCGGATTGCGGGGATAGAGGTATTCATACAGCGCCGCCATGAATTCGTATTGCTCCTGCGTATTTACGTCGAGCACCAGGTCCGGCCGGGCGAACGCCGCGGGGCAGGGAATCGTCCCTACCGTAAAAGGCGGAACGGCCTGCTGCGTCTTGTAATTAAAGAAATTGAGATGCACATGCTCACGCTGGTCCGGATCGTGATGGTTCCTCCATGCCTGTTCCAGCGCGGAGAAACAGATCATCTCCGCCCCAATGCCGTCCGGGTAATTGTTGCCGAAGACCGGCGCCAGGTTCGAAGAGAAATCACAACCGCCTTGCGCGTGATAAGCGGCGATACGATCAATCTCCTCCGGCTCGGGAACGGGATTGTCGGCCGGCAGCCTCCCCACGATTTCCGCCCCATGCCATTGTGCGGCCTGATAATACCGGTCCAGCAGATCGTTTTCGCTGCCCCGGAACACCGCCACTCCGTGCCGTTCGCCCAGGTCCGCCAGCACCGTGTCCTGGGGCGAATTGGGTATCGCCAGAACGATCGCATCCACGAACCGGCAACGCTTCACCCGTTCCAAAATCCGGCCCACCAGCGGCTCGCCCGCCAGCGGCATCATTGACTTGCCCGGCAGCCGCGTGGATCCCATCCGCGCCTGGATGATCAACACCACTCTCGGTTTGTTGTTCACGGCACTCTCCCTAAAAATGGCTCTTCCAATACCGCAATTTCTTGGCATTGGCTTCCTCGGCGGTCGTGACCCGCTTGATGCCGTCACCCATTACCCGGGGAATCGTCCGGATGTAACTGGTCAACAATTCCAGGCCGCGCTTCTCCAGCGAGGCCGCTTGGTCGCTGCCGTACATGGCGCGGTCCAGGGTGATGTGCCGTTCCACCGCCACCGCGCCCATCATGGCCGCCAGCACCGAGGGGATCATCGTTACCTCGTGCCCGCTGTAGCCCACCGGGCATTTGTACCGCCGCCACAGTTCCACCATGCAGCGCAGGTTGAGCTCCTGTTCGTTGGCGGGGTAATTCGACACACAATGCATCAATACGTAGGGGCACTGATGGCGTTCAAAGACCGCCACTGCTTGGTCGATTTGCTCGTACGTGCTCATGCCGGTGGAGATGAACGTCAGACGCTTCTCGCCCGCCACTTCTTCCAGCAGCTCCCGGTGAGTGATCATGGCCGATGCGATCTTGTTATACGCGAGATTGTATTGCCGCAGGAAATGCTGGCTGGGCACGTCCCAGGCCGAGGCAAACCATGCGATCCCCTTCTCCTTGCAATACCGGTCGATCTCGTCGTATTCATCCTTGCCGAATTCGAGCGCCTCTTTCTGCGCCCGCTGTGTGGATCCCCAGGGGCTTTCGCGGGGGGAATCCAGAAATTCCTTCGCATAAACGATATCGATGGTGCGTTTCTGGAATTTCACGGCATCGCAATCGGCTTTTTTCGCCATGTCAATGAGCGCCTTGGCGATCTCCAGGTCGCCGTTGTGGTTGATGCCGATTTCGGCGATCACGAAGACGTGGCGGCCGATGGGCCACGGCTCGGTCTGGATGTATTCCGGAACGAATCGGTTCGGTTCGGTCATGGTCTCTCCTTCTCGGATTCGCGCTATCTTATTCGTCACGAGGCAATCCCGGAATCCTCAGGCCGCCGGGTCCCGCCGGGGATCCAGCGCGCTGGCCGCCCAGTAGATGGGATCAGCCTTGGAGGCAATCTCGAGGATCGCGGCCGCCGCCCGGGCCGCCGATCCGCCGCCGGACTTCCCCCGGTATAACAGCGGTTCCAAGCATTCCCGGTAATCCGCGGGACGGCTGAATTTCCCCGCCTGCTCGTCCCGGCGCAGCTTGTCCGCTAACTCATCCACCCGGCAAACCGTGATCCCGTGTTTATGAAAATAATCCAACACCCCCGGTTCCCACTGATAGATGGGATGATTGGCTATGTATACATGGCCGCGGCCTAGCAAGGCTTGCACCAGCGTGGTCGAAGGCGCATCAAGCACCACCACGTCCGCCAAGTGGAGGCAGTCGATGAAACGCATCGTCCGGATCACCGTCACCCGCCGGGCTTCGGGCAAGGTTATACGCCATGCTTCCCAGATCGAATCCCCCTGGTTGGGATGCTCCTTGACCGCCACCCGCCACCCTTCCAATTCCAATAGCGCCTGGATGATCTTTTTCCCGTCCCGGAAATAATCACTGTCATTAGCCTGCCGGTCGCCCATGTAAAACTCGTTGCCGCTGAACAAGGTCGGCACGTACAGGGCGATTTGCCCGCGCCACGGCAATCCGGCCCGCCGGCGCGCCCGGGCCCGCGAGAGGGCCTGCTTCGCCCCTTCCTCGATCATCGGCGATCCCACGATCAGCGGATGAATATCCCGCCGCTTGTACCGGTACAGCCATTTCTCTTCCCACCGTCCCCAGCACAGAAACCAGTCCACGGTTTCCGGATCGCTGTTCACGAAACGGGGATAAGCCCGCATGAATTGTTCCCCATGCCGCGAGATCACCGGCGGGATACCCCGCTGGCGCGCCGCCCAGCAGATAGCCTTCTGCCGGGGAGAGTGCCCCATCGAGGTCAACACCACGTCCGGCCGCAGTTCGCGGATGATCCGCAAGGCATTCTTATAATCCAGGAGGATCCGGGGCAGGGAACGGCGGATCCATGTCCGCAGCCGGGGCTCCAGAAGAGGCCATAGGTCGATCTCTTCCACCGCTACCAGCTCGCGCGTTCTGGAATCGGATGCGATAGCCCGCAGCAGTTCCTCGGCCCGATCCTCAGGAAACTCCCCGGCCGGATCGAGGCGCATTGCGGGCACGCCGGCGCCCCGGGTGATCACTCCATCCTCCCTCCACACCCAGAAATCGCCACCCCGTTTTTCCAGTTCATCCAGGATCCATGGCAGACTGTAACCGTAATCAAGGCATAATGCCCGGCACACCACCTCGGTTGGAACCGGCCGCCGCGCCAGGCGAAGTGCCTGCTTCCACCGGTAGCGCAAGCTGTCCCGCAGCCGGGTGAAAGAGTACCGTTTTCGGGGAGTCGGGATTGGCGGTTCCGCAATGGCCTCCCGCCTTTCGGCGGGGATGGACAGAGACGGCGCGAGAACGTCCAAGACCGCCGCGAAGGCCGATTCCCGCGGGTGGAACCATTCGGTGTCTAAGCCCGGTTTTTCCCGTTCGAAATAGAGAATCCGTTCCGGTTTTTCCCGCTGCAGGAGTGACCGCAATTCCAGAGCCCGGATCGAAAACAGATCGAACATCTGCTTGATGAAAAACAAACTCCAAACTGCGGGCCGCAGCCCGCCTTCCGCGATGGCTTCTATCCGCTGTGTCAGGACCTCATCCAGGCGGGCGCAAAGCGCTTCCACCCGGGGATAATTTTCCAATCCACACCGTTCATCGGCGAGCGGCGCGATATAATCCTCCAGGCGGGTATAAATCTGTTTCTCCCGGTCCAACACCAGTTCCACCGCTGGGGACAACGCCACGATGCTGTATCCTTCGGGGACCTCGGCCAACTGGCCGGGAATTTCCGCAAACGCGATTCGTTTTTCCATCATCCAATATCCCCTACCGGTTTAGCCGGGTTGACCATGGGCGAAGCAGGCGCGCGCGCATTTCCCGTTCCATTGCGGTCAGATCGTCCCGTGTTAAAAACAGGAACGCGGGCCACATCCAAACCAACGCGGCACACGCCGCGGTATAAAGCACGCCGCAGGCCAAAAACGCCAGCCAGTCCACTGGGATCATCCAGTCCGTAACCGCCACACTCAATCCACCCACGCCGGCCAGGAGCAAAACCGAATAGATTTGATGCGCCAGAAACGTGCTGTACGGCAATCCCAAAAACCGGGTATTGAACCAATGTTTTAGATTCACTGCCAGAATTTGTACCAATACCATCCGCCACGCCAGGCCGGTGGAACCCCACCCCAGCCCCAGCCAGGCGGGCGGCGCCAGAAAAATCCACGTGATTGGCAATCCGGCCGCCATGATGACGATTCCCAGGACCACGTATAACCGCGTGCGCCCTGTCGCGTAATACAGCGCGTCCGTCAACTGGCCATAGGTCTGGTGCAACGGATAGAACGCCATGATGGCGATGGCCGGGCCGGCTTGTTGAAACTCCCGACCGCCCAGGAGTGTTCCGATCTTGCCAGCCTGCAACGCCACAAACACCGCCAGATACGCGGCAACGGTGTACAACAACGGAATATAACGCCGGAACAAATAGCGAAGCTGGGCCGGATTCCGTTCTCCATAGGCCTTCGCGAACTCCCGCGTCAGCAAGGGAGTCAACGCGCTGGTGAACATGAATACAATGACCGATATCTTATACGACAGGCCATAAAAACCTTGCTCCGCCGAACCGCCGAACCACTGCAGCAGCCAACGCTCCAGTATGGAGATGAAAGCGCCCGCGAATTCGTACACTACCAGCGGCGCGGTGTAAAGATAAAACTCGTATGTATAATTCCGGATTTCCGTCTTCGTCAATGGCTTACGCGGAAACAGGGAAAATCCGCTCCGCCGCAAAATCCGCCACCAGCCGGCGCACAAGAAAATCAAGATGGCGTAATGATAAAAAAAAACCCGGGAAGACCGAAGCCGGTTATCCAAAACATCGCCAACAACAGGCCGGTACCCAGCACGCGTTGCAGCATCCGGCACATCTCGCCCCCCACCGTCTGCCCCGTGGCATCCACGATCTTGCCGATGATCTGGTTGTACCACGTCAACAGGCCCCAGCCCAATCCCAGCCAGACGTACACGGTGGGAATTTCCGGCCACAATGCGCCGTTCCACCCTCCTGCCAGCGCGGCCGCTACGAAAAGCAGGATCAACCCGCTCATCGTCCACGCGAATCCCCAATAAAAGCGCACCAGGCCCGTGTCGTGCATGCGCTGGGACAGTTTGGTGTAAAAACAAGCCGAGGTCCCCGCATCGAAGATATTGACTACTTTTTGAAAAAACGCCGTGGTCAGGTATTCGAAATTGCCATACGCGGACGCCCCCAGCGCCCGGGGCGCGATCCCCGCCGTCACCAGGGAGAGTGCCAGGTTCACCAGGTTGGTCCCCAGCTTGTACGCGTACCGTTTTTTAAGGGAATCTTCGGACTGATTGGCGTTCATGGATTCTTCAATGAGATTGCAATCGCGGAACCTGGTAACCACTACTCCACGATCGCGGGACATCTCTCACCCCAGCCACTATTCCATTGGGAGATGGAAAACATGAGGTACCCTTCCACTCCTCCGATCACCACAAACAAGTCACCACCTGGTGCTTCTCTCCGTCGAGATAGGGCTTGAGCTGCTCCCGGGTGGCGTTTTGTTCTTTCGGAGGCTTAAGGTCCAGGATCACATCGAAGGCTGTGCCGTTGGCCAGCCAGGCCGGCCCCTCGATGCGGTGTTCCACACAGAATTTTCCAATCTCGTTGGGATCGATAACCGCCACCAACTCCATTCCCAACTCCCGAACGGTCAGGTACGCCAGCTCGGCCGATTCCCCGCTGCCGAAGAAGACCACCCGCTTCCGCCCCTGCTCGGCGAAGGGCGTCAGCGCTTCCCGGGTCCGGCGGCGAATCTCGCGGATATAGACATACGAATATTGCAAAAACTCGTAGGTCAGACGGGTTTTTTCCTTGATCCCGCTGGGCGTTAGCAAATAACGCAACCGCCGCCGCTGGAGGTTCTTGGTCTTCACGTACCCCTTGTAAATCACCCGTTTGAGATACGAGTTCACCACCCCCACCGCCACGCCCAGCCGGGTGGCGAGATCTTTCTGGGTGGTGTTGGGCTTGTCCTCAATGGCCGCCAGCAGGTTCAGGATCATCTGTTCGTCATGATCCATGACGGAATCTTTGGGTTTGGAATTCATGGTTTCATTCACGATCGCGGGAAACTCTCCAGGCAGGCTTCGCCCCCGTCAGCGGTACCTCTGCCGCCGACCAGGGGGGAAGAGAGCGGATCCAGCTGGACCGGAACGATTCAGCAAAATCCATAATTCATTTTTCGAATTTTAATCCAAGGTGAGAGGGGAGTCAAGAGGGGAAC
Source organism: Candidatus Omnitrophota bacterium (assembly GCA_013177805.1). GTDB lineage: Bacteria > Hinthialibacterota > Hinthialibacteria > Hinthialibacterales > Hinthialibacteraceae > JABLXU01. The sequence goes on along the minus strand of JABLXU010000016.1, from coordinate 16,303 downwards.
TGGAAGATCATGAATTGAAAGGAAAGCCCACCATTATTTATGGCTCATCCGGTAAGCGCGTGCTGGTTTTTTTCTCCGGTTGCCGGTTTGCATCGTTTCGAAGGGATCGATGCAAACCACCCCCAACATTCCCTCTCCTATACTGAGAGAGGGCAAGGGTAAGGGAATTTTCTTTGGGGAGGGTCTTGGCGTCCGCCCTCATCTCTTGGCGGATGGAATCCATTTTTTATCTCTTCCGGCACGCACTTTCCGGATGAACCTTATTTCATACCACCTGAAACGGCGCCTTTTTTGATGTCCGGCCGGATTCGCGCCAGAATGCCTAGAGCCTCAAAATGCCTTGCGACGGCTTCGGACCAGCCCCGGTTGGCACTGGGATTGGCGGGACTGGGGTGGGGGATTCTCCCAACCGTGATGGCGTGACTGTTCAGAACAGCCCGGATTTGCCTCTCCGCGAATTCCCCCACGCCGATGACATAGTCCGGCTGGTAATAATCCAAATATCGCCGCAAGGCACGGCCGCAGATTTCTTCCAGGGGGTGGCGGTCTTTCATGGGCAGTTGATTTGGTGTGATGTTTTTTCCCGCTAAATCGAAAAGGCACAAAGGGCAGAAATTGATGACGAAGAAATACCGGAAAAAACGGTCCGGCGTCTCGAACCAATCCCGTGCCCAGCCCCAGAGGCGGGATCCGCTGACCTCCCGGCGGCGGCAGGCGAATCCCTCCACCGGCCGCTTGGGGTGGAGGCCGGGTGGTTGCTTCACCACACCCTCGAGGGCCAGCCAGTCACGCACCATGACCGGATCGCCGAAGGGAATGCCGGTTTGCGCCATCCCCCAGGGGCCCGGATTCATTCCGATCAATAGCACCGGACGGGGCCCCAAGCCGTACCGCTCCAAATAGCGGCAGTGCGGTTCCCAGGCATACTCCAGCGGATTGTAAACATGGGTGACCGGCGGCGCGAACACGAGAGGCGCTAAATCCACCGCCAACTGCCGGGTAATGCGGATCGTGTTCATAGTCTGCCTCAGCGGGACGCCCAAGTGGTTTGCTTTACGAGTTCTTCCATGCTTCCTGGGCTTGTTCGAAGAATGGTTTCTCCGCGGGATGCGTGTTGACCCAGGCCTCGAGTTCCTTTAAGGCGGTTTGGGCTTGAGACAAATGCCGGGTCTCTAAAAGAGAACGGATCAAAGCCAAATATCCTTCCCCCACCGAGTTGTAAATGATGGGATAGAAATATTCGATCGTGGAGGGTTGGCACAAAGCGTCCAGGGATTCCCGGTCGAAATATAATGTTCGCAATACAATGGCATTATTCCGGTATATGGGCAGGATCTGCTCGAACAAGGGGACGAGAACTTCCACCACCCGGCGCACCCGGCGCAGTTGCAGCGGCAGGTCGCGGCGCGCGGAGTTGAGAATCTGCTTGTCTAACCGGCTTAAGGCCATCTCCACCTTGTCTTCGCCGTGATGGATCTCGTTGGCATAGACTTCGAGAATCCGGATGTTATCCCGCGCCTTGTCCAACTCATGCCACAACTCCCCCAGCACCTTGTCGAAGAGCCGTTGTTTTTTGCGGTCAATCTGATTGTCATCAGGCAGGCGGTATAACACATGGGAGAGGTCTTTCAATGCCCGCAGTTGCGTCTCCAAAAGGAGATCGATCGTCTCGTGCGCGATTTCTTCCTGCTTTTCGTACTGATCAACCAAATCACGCACAAACCCCCGGACTTTGTAGAATCCCTTGATGAAACGGATCCGCTGATAATTGCGCCAACTGACGGAGGGATCATCCTCGATCGACTTCATGGCAATTTCTCCACTTGATCTTTCACGGCGGCATAGACCCGCTCCGCGGAGAGGAGGGCCATGCAATGCGGATCCTTCGCGCACCGGGGCAGGTAACAGCCCAGGCACTCGATCTCCCCCTGCAGGATTACGCCTTGCCCGTACAACTCCAATTCGGAAGCGGAAGTCGGGCCGACCAGGCACACGACCCGCTTGCCCAGCCCCAGCGCCGCGTGCAGGGCGAACGTGTCGCCGGAGATCACTACGTCACAAACATTCAGAATGACGATGAATTCCATCATCGAAGGACGCAATTGCGCGTCGATGAACGGCACAGTCATCGCCCCCATCACTTCCTGGGCCCGTTCGAAATCGGCCGGACCGTACAGGATGATAGGCCGGACACGCAGGTCCCGGTAAATATATTCCCCCAACTGCACAAAACCTTCCACCGTCCATTTTTTATGTTGCCAGCGGTCGCCCGCTCCCACGTTGAAGCCGATCCGGGGCCGGGAACCGCGCAGGCCGTGATGATCCAGAAATTCCTCCGCCTGAGGTTGTAACTCCGGCAGCAAAGGAACCAGAATGGGATGATTCCGCTCCGGCGCGCCAAGAATCCGGCGCATGTGGGTTTGATACGTGAGGCGGTTGGCCTTTTTCAGATCGTCCCACAAACTCATCTCCAGCCAGGCCGCACCATGGGAATCGAAAGCGTGAATCGATCCATCCGGCCGGCGTCCGAATCCCTTGTAAAGATCGGCCTTGATCCGGCCGGCGAGCGAGGCGGCTTCGGGGGCCAAGTCGAAATTGACGCACAGGTCATACCGGTCCTGATCCAGAATCACCACCGATTCATCCGATAATACCAGGGGACGGTCGATCATCGGATTGTTCCGGATCAGGGCAATACTCTTGCTTCCGCACACCCAGGTGATGTGCGAACGGGGATATAAATCTTTGACCGAGGGCAACAGTGCCGTCGTCCGCAACACATCGCCGGCGGCGCCTAACTTGATGATAACGATCCGGCTGTCCACCGGATCATAATAAGGGCAGCCCTCACACAAGACCCCGTAGTCCTTATGGGGTTGACACGGCCGGTCTCCCCGGTAATGCCGGCAATCATGGTGAACGGTTCTCAGCGTTTTGAACCTCCCTTCTTCTCCTCCAAATACCGTTTGGCCTGTTCCTGGAAGGGGCCCGCCTTGCTGTTGCGGGACAATTTCTGCAGGAGGCTCTCTCCTTCCTTCCGCTGACCGCTTTCGTACAAGGCCATGCCCAGCAGGCATTGGGCTTGCGGGATGGCTTCGTTTTCGGGATTTTTCGCGATGAACCGCTGCATCTGATCAATGCACCGGTCGTAATTGCCTTCGTAAAAATCCACCGACGCGCGGAAAAAAACCAGATTGGTGTAGGCGCTTTTGGCTTCCTGGAGGGTTTTTTCGTCCAGACCAGGCCACTGGAACAAGCGTTGGAATTGCTCCTCCGACTGATCGAATTGGGCCCGGTCCCGCAATCCTTTGGCGTAACTGAGGACCAGTTGAGGATTGGTGGTGGTCTTACGGATTTGCTGTTCCACCAGCGTGAATTCATCGATCGAATTCAAAACCGATTTCATCCGCTCGGCCAATAAATACCGCTTGAGCGGCTCGTTCTCGATGCGCAAGGCCAAAATTTCACGGCCCTGGGGGTCGAAAAACAGCACTGCGGGATACGTGCTGACCTTATATTTGCTTCCCTCCTCGCTTTTCTCTTCCACATCCACTTTTACGTGAATGAAATCCGGATCATACCGGGTTACCAGCGGGCTTTCCCACACGAGAAAATCCTCCCGCTTCAGGGCGGGATTCTGATAGTAAAAGGGATGATAGAAGAATGCCACGACCGGTTTGTTTTGGGCTTGGGCTTCCTGGAGCGCTGCTCCAAGATCGGATTTCCATGTCGCGGCAGATACCTCCCCCATCCCAGGGAACCCTCCAACCACCAAGAGAAGAATCCCGAAAAACCAGCGTTTCATCATTTCATCCACTCCCTGGTATCAATGTTAATGTTGTTTTGTCTATCGGACTCTGCTTCGCGGTCCCGCTTCGGGAAAGAGAATCCGATATCTTTTTCCATCTTCCCGGCGGCAAGGGTTCCTGCCGGCAAAGCCTTTCCCCCTGACGAGGATATGAGGAAGTATAAACGGTTCCCCCCCAAGACAGCAGTCCCCAGCGCCCGGATTACGAGGCAGGCGCCTCCGGCACGGGGATGCTCACGGGATGAAAATCCAATACCATGAGGGTCACGTCATCTTCCATCGGTTCCAGTTCCAGTGGCCGCTGGACAAAGCGTTCCAAGTCCTCCATAATTACGTCCAGCAACTCGTCCGCGGAAGCTTCCCGGTGTTTCTGGATCAGGTGGTTCAGCCGTTGAAATCCATACAGTTCCTGCCGGCCATTCGCCGCTTCCACGACGCCGTCCGTGTAAAGGAATAAGCGGTCTCCGGGATGCAATACGGCGCGAAGTTCGTCATACACAAATTCGCCTTGAATCCCGAGCGGAAGGCCTTTGCCCATCGGCAGTTCTTCGAGAGTCTCTGTCTCGCGGCAGAATAACAACGGGGGAAGATGGCCGGCCGAAGCGTAACAGAATTCAAAGGTTTTCAAATCCAACCGGCCGAGAAACATGGTAACGAATTCTCCCGGCCGCAAGGTTTTCGCCAGCACCCGGCTCAGACTGGCCAACACATCGTGGGGAGTGCTGTTCCGGGTGATCAGCGTATGCGCCATCGCCCGCGTGATACCCATGATAAACGCCGCTGGAGTGCCATGGCCGGCGACATCGGCGATCAACACAAACAAGATGTCTGAATCCCGCGGGATGTAATCGTAATAATCCCCCCCCGCCCGCCCGTTCGGGAGGTAGATGGACCGGATTTTCAATCCATTCAAGTCGAACGATTTATTCGGGAGAATCTGCTTCTGCAATTCGCCGACCAGTTTGAGCTCGTCGTCGATTTGGGCGTACGCCTGGCCAAGCTCTTCCGAAATCATCCGCAGGCGCTGGTTTTTCTCCTCCAGGTCTTGCGTCCGTTCGGTTACCTTCCTTTCCAAATCCTGGTTCCACCGTTCGATTTCCTTCACGTAATTCTGGATTTCCCTCTCGCGCCGTTGGATAGTTTGGGCCATCCGGTTGATTTCCCGGCCCAGGATTTCCAGCTCGTCCCCGGTCCGTACCGTGGCATCAGCCTCAAAGTCTCCTTCCGCGATCCGCGAGATGGCTTCAGCTAGCGTGGAAACCGGCGCCGCTACCCGCCGCACCATTAGATACCCGGCCAACAAAGTGCCCGCAATGATGAACAAACCAACCAAAAATATCGATTGGTTCAGTTGGTTCAAAAAACGCATGGTTTCGTCCAGCGGGCTGAGGATGACATAAAATCCATGGCTTTCTCCGAGTGTAGGCAGGTAGGAGGCGACTGCCAGATATTCTTCATCGCCGATTTCGATGAGCCGGGCCCGGTCCAACAGCGACAGCCGGGCTTCCGGGGCCAAGCAGTCCCAAGCTTCCTTGAAAAGGGCCTGCCGCCGTGAGCCAAAGGTGGAAGCCGCCACCTCGTCTCCCAGGATGAATCCAATGTGAAAGGGACTGCCCCGCCTCAGGTCGTTGGCCAGGGTGGAATCCACGGGGAATCCCATCGAAACGGTCCCCAGCACCGGCATCTGTTCTCCTTCCTGATACACCGGCACCGAAACCACGGCAAACAAACCCGCCGGCGCTTGGGAGCCGACGGGAATGTAGAAGACACTGGTGAAACCCCGCAGGGCTTCCTCCAGGGCGGTCCAGGATTGCAACCAGGTTTGGATCTCTTTGGGATCTTCGATGAGTTGAGTGGTTTCTCTGTGCCGCAACCGGATAGAGCCGTCTATGACGAGGCCTTCCTGGTCGGTGACCACGATCAAATCCCGCTGCCGCGCCCCCGGAAACGATTGGACCAGAAAACTCTTGACCACCTTGCCTTCTTGGGCGAGTTGCAACGCTTGGCGCAGGTGGGCCTGGTCGGCGAGCAACCGGGTTTCGTTTTTCATGGTGTCCAGCCGGAAGCCCAACAAATTGTAAAAGATGGTTTTTAAACCTTCGAATTGCCTTTCCTTGGATTCAAGGATTCTCCCGGACACTAAGTGGTTCACACGGCTTGTGGTCAAGTATAACAACAGGGCAAACACCAGAAAGAACAAAAGCAGAATCTTCAGTTGAAAGGGCAGTTGGATTCGTATCATTGCCGATGGGATATCATTTCCGATAGGGCGCGCTGCCGGTATCCGCGTGCGACGCCAGGCCGGATATCTAGGGTATTTGATTAGAATTGCTTATGCTTGTTCATTTAGGCGGTGTATCCGGTTGACTGGAACAATGCCTATCCAGAACCGGCCGGGGCCGGGCTGCGCGCTGGATTCTTTTTAATCTGTTGAAACATATGGAAAAATTTTAAAACGAAAGAAAAAAGGTGACTGCCGGTGAATCCAGTTCGGTTGCAATGGGACCAAAACTCCAACAAAGGGCTGATTTTTCTTTTCCTGGCCGCCACGGTGGTACCCCTCTACATATACCACAATCCCGCCAATTGGAAAGCTCTTTTCTATAACTATTATGCGTTTGGCTATGCCTTGCGTCCGGCGGTCTATCGGACCCATTTTCCGGAATTCGTGTTCATTGCCTGGTTCTGGATTCTGGGGCATGGCGTAGGTAAGGTTATCATGGCCAAGGGATTACGGTACATTGGACCCCATCCGCTTCCCCTCACGGTTCCGGTAGGCTGGGGAGCGCTTTCCCTCCTGTTCTTCGCTCTGGCGCTTTTACAATTTTTTACATTTCCCGCTATTCTCACAGTTTGTGTGATTTTGACAATGGTTTTTGCTTTGCCGGTAATCCTCCCAGCGGGAAAATACTGGAAAACCCCCTCTTCCTTCCTCTCAATAAGATGGAAGGGGCCTTGGGATATGTGGGCCGCACGGGCGCTGCTGGCGGTTCCCCTGCTGTACGCCTTCTATTCCTGCTTGATGCCGCCCACCCAATCCGACGGCTTGCGGTATCACCTGGCCGTTCCGCAACTGTATTTGAAACACGGCGGATTCTATCGGATGCCCCATCTTGCGTTTTCCAACTTCCCCTTTTTGATTGAATATCTTTACGCCATCCCCCTCGCCTTCGGCTTGATCTCCGGCCCCAAGTTCATCCATGCCTCGTTTTATCTCCTTACCGTTCTTCAGGCCGGCCGGATGGGAAAAATCCTGGCCGGGCCGCGGGCGGGGATGTATTCCGCCTTGATCCTGGCTTCCATGCCCTTTGCGCCAATTTTCGCCTCCTGGTCATTCATGGAATTCGGCCTGACGATGTACACCCTCCTCGGTTTTTCGCTGGTCCTTGAGGTGGTGGAATCCCGCCGGCGGGATACGGAGCGCACGCCCTGGCCGGTCATCGCCCTGTTGGGACTTGTGGGGGGCTTCCTGTTGGGTTGTAAATATACGGCGGTATCCACCGTGGCTTTTTACGTTTTGCTGATGTTGACGCCGGCCGGTGATGGGAACGCGGTTGCCCAGATGTATCGGAAAATACCCATTCGGCCGGTCCTGCTGTTTGCCGCCGTGGCCGCCTTGGTGGGGAGTCCCTGGTATATTAAAAATATCATTCTGCTGGGCAATCCCGTGTATCCCTTTGCCCGGAGCCTGTTTCCCACTCCGGATTGGACTGAATTCAACGCCCTCTTTTTCCAATATCACGCCGGGATGAAAGGTAACCTCACGGCCATCCTGCAAGCGCCGTTTCTCGATTGGGTGTATGACTTTCTCACCTTGCCGTTCCGGGTGACATTTTACCCCGGTGATATGGCTTCCCATCCGGACAACTTCGGTTCCTGGCCGATCGGGCCCCTCTGGCTGCTGCTAGGACCGTTTCTATTGATACGGAACCGATGGTTTTGGCGTCCGGCATTTCATTTGGCTTTCGCTGTCTTTCTCTACCTGATTTGGGCGTACACCTACCGCGACGCCCGGTTTTTGTTGCCCGCCCTGGCGGTGGCCGCTCCCCTGATGGGTTGGGTGGTGGAAGAACTGGCTTCCGCTTCCCGCTGGACGAAATACGGGGTATTGCTGGCCCTCGTCTACAACGTTCTCTTCACCTCCGCCAGCATTTTGCTGCCAACCAAAAACGCTCCGTGGTGGGTTATGAGCGGAGAGGTCAGCCGGGACGAGTATTTGGAAACCATATCCGATTTCACCCGCGGCCCTTGCCAGGCATTCCGTTATCTCCGGAAGCACACCTCTCCCCGCGAGAAGGTGCTGCTGCACGGCATCGAGCATCCATTCTATTGCCCGAACGATTTCATCGGGGCCGATTGGTTCAACACGGATCCCTTGATCGCCTGGTCGTGGGCGCACCCTTCCGCCGATTCGCTTCTCGCCCGGCTGCGGGAAGAAGGGATCCGGTTCATTGTCTACGATCGAGGGAAAATCAACATGCCGGGTTATTACGGATTTTACCGCCTTTTCCGGTTGCCTCTCGATAAAGGCGAGCCGTTGTTGCGTGATCTATATGTAAAAGAATACACCCGGGTCCGGTTTCCCTATGCGTATAACCAATGGCTCCAGCGCTTTACCCAACGCTTGGAGGCAGCGGAAAGGGAGTCTTCCAACGTAGCAGCCCTGGAGACCGTACTGGACGGAGGCATTTTGGAAGAAGTGTTCCGGTACAGCGATAACACATATCAACCTCCCGAGGAAGTCCTGATCCTGAAAATACCGGATGAATGAGAGGTAACGATTGACCCGGATTCAGAACACCCGCCATGCTTCATCCGGGGTGTACGTATGGATGGGAACGCTTCTGCCTTCCCTTTAGTGCGAAATCCCAAAGAGCAAGGAATCGGGATCTGGCCGGATCTCAGGGAGCGTTCTACTCCTTTCCCTCTCTCTCTGGGAAAGGAGCAGAGTAAGGAGAATCCGATTAAGGTGGAATAATCCTTTTTTGGCCATCGGATAATTCGTCGCTACGTAATCAAATGTTCTTTCCCGCATGGAATAAATCATATAGGATAAATCATATACGAGAATTCAAAAGGAAAGGCAGGCGTTTTACGATCGCTGCCTGACAGGGACGACTGAGCGGGGGAAAATTCAATTGACGTCTCAGCTTGCAAGAGTTATCTTCGGTAGTAGAAGCGGGGAGATTGGATGGTATGAAATACAAAGTTCCGGTCATTATCTTGGCAGCCATTCTCTTGGTAGGCGGTACCACCGGCTACATTGTTCTGCAGATTCAGCGTCAAAACACCCTGGCCCGGGCTGAATCCCTTCTCCACCGTGGAGAATACGCGGCGGTGCTGGATCTCTTCCAAGAGAGTTTGGCCGATGGATCGCGCAGGCCATCCGAACGTCTTTTGACGGCGAAAGCCCTTTACCGGCAAGGACAATTTGACCAGGCTTTGGCAGTGTTGGAGCCGCTTTTGCGCCCCCGTGATGAAGATCCCCGCGCCCTGGTGCTCGCCGGGTGGATCTGGATCCGGAAAAATTCCTACATCCAGGCTCAAACCCTCTTCGATAAAGCGGCGAATACCGAACTGGCCGCCGAAGCCGAGGGCGGACAGGGGGCAGTGGCATTGTTGCGGAGTGAACGCTACCGCGGGGACGAATTGAATCAGGCGGAATTCCACCTCAATCAAGCCCTCTCTCAGGTCCCCGATAGCCCTGAGATCCACCTCGTGCTGGCCGACCTCAAGGCTCTGCAACATCAAAACGAAGAGGCCATCAACGCCGCCCGCCGGGCCGCGGAACTGGCCCCCTGCTGGTATGAACCGTACGTCATGCTGGGCCGCGTGCAACTGCAGGCCGGCCATTATGCCGAGGCGGAAAAGGCCTTCAAAGAAGGACTCAAATACGGTGCCGATGAGGAAGAGACCAATTACTACCGCGCCCGTTCGATCTATTTCCAAGGCCGGTTGAATGAGACCCTGGTTTTGCTCCTGGATCTTGTAAAAGCGAATGGCAAAAAGTCCCGGGAAGCCCTCGAGGATGCCGCAAAAATCACCCAGATCCTCCGGCCGGAGGAAGCGGTCGATTATCTTCAGCAAGCCTGGGCGCAGAAAGAAACGCTAATCACCGGTGTCCAACTCTATCAAACCCTCTCGGGATTGGGCAAAGCTGACTTGGCCGGCCGGATTCTGGAGGCCCTGATGGGTAAATGGCCCTTCGTCAATATTATTCAGCTGGAGCAAGGCCACCGGCTCTTGAAAGAAGGGAAACTGGACGAGGCCTATAACGCCTACCAATCGGCGCTGCTGAACGACGCTTCCAATTTCCTGGCTTATTACAATTTGGGTTTCATCGCGCTGGTACGGGGACAATATTTCAACGCGGCCGATTTCTACAACGCCGCGATCCGGGACTATGAGGATTTTTTCCCCGCCCAAGTCAACCTGGTGCTGAGCCAACTGGCCGGCGGCCGGGAAATGGAGGCCCAATCCAACTTGGAACTCCTGCTCAAACGGTTTCCGGACAATCTCTATCTCCTGCTAGCGCGGGCCCTGGAACGTTTTTTGGCCGGGGATACCTACGCGGCTCTCGAACTGGCCGGGGTCACTCAGGAACAACACCCCCGGCAAGCAGCCCCTCACATCCTGCGCGGGGAGATTCTCCTCCGCCTCTTTCAGTTCGATGAAGCCCGCCGGAACTTTGAAGAAGCGCTGGAACGCGATCCCGGCAACATCCGGGCGCGTCTCGGTCTGGCCCACGCGCTGTACCGGCTGGGGGAAACCGAACCGGCGGCGGACTTGTATAATCAACTGGCCGAACGGGCTCAGCAATTGGCCCCCGATCTCCAGTACGAAATCCAAAACGGCCTGGCCCTGGTTCATCTGGCCCGCCAGGACCACGGCGAAGCCGTCAAAGTCTGGGAAGAAATCCAAAACAAGTCGGAATGGGCGCGCCAGGTCTGCGCCATCAACCTCAGCCTCATGGAGGAAGAGACGCCCACGGATGCCGTGGTGCAAGAACTGAAAAATTGGGCCTTGAGTTCGAATGCGCTGCCCGAGGCCGGGTACGACATGGCCTTGTTTCTCCATGCCATGAACCGGCCGCAAGAGGCGGCGGAGGCGTACGAGAATGTGCTGAAACGATTCCCGGCCTATTTGCCAGCGCTCTTCAATTTGGCCAATTTTTACGCTCAGCGAGGGCGGTATTACGACGCCATCGCCCTGTTTGAACGGGCCCGCCACGCGGCCCCTGGCCAAATCTCCGTGCTAAATAACGAAGCGGCCGTTTGCGCCCAAGTGGAGGATTCCACCCGCGCGGAAACATTGATCACCGAGGCCGTCCAGCTGGATCCCCTTTTCAGCGATATCCGGTTTAACCAAATGCTGTTGACCCTCGAGCAAGGTGATGTATCGAAGACGGAAAAGGCTTTCACCGATTTTCAGAAGGATTTCCAGGCAGCCAGCCGTTCCCAGCAGGCGGCGCTGAACTTGATCGCCGGGTTGATCCTAGGACGAAAGGAAAAGTGGGGAGAGGCCGCGCCGGCGTTCGCCCGGGCGGCGGATAACGATTCCCACAATGCCTATGCCGCCTTGAATCAGGGCATTGCCTTGGCCAAATTGAAGCGCTATTCTGAAGCTGAAACTGCTCTGCGACGGGCGATTCGGCAGGATCCCGCCCTGGCGGACGCTCATCAGTCGCTAGGCCTCTTGTACTGCGAGTTGGGATTGTATGAAGATGCGGTATCCGCGCTGGAGGAAAGCCTCCGCTTGGATCCCGCCCGGAAAGATGTGGAAGGGATTGTGCGTCAAATCCAGGAGTGGATGAGGGATGACCGCTTCATTCCCTGACGCTGGGGAGTGAAAATGATATAATTTAATGTGAAAATGATATAATAGAACGTTGACGAAGTTCTGCCGGCCTGACGGATTGGTCAAATCTCCATCCTCTCCATTATCCCGGATTTATGCGGCGAAATCAAAGCAAAAAGGTGGCAAATAACGATTATGGCGAACCCAGACGAAAAGACAGCAGTCATGAATGACGTTTCCGGACCGGACAATGGCAAGACGAGCCAATACGCGTTAGAGTCGGAAAGCGCCCAACGCCTGCAGGACGTCGATTTCGCCACCGTGGAAGTCGGACCGGAGGATATGTTGGCGGCCTTGGCCGAACAAGCCAACATGGAAATCGTCCAACTGCGGAAAAAACGCCTGTTGCCGGAAGTGGTAAGTCTCCTTCCCGAAAAAATGGCGCGCCGCAATAACGCCATTGTCATCGACCAGAATGACGGCGGACTGGTGATCGCGGTCTCCGATCCGTTCAACCTCGCCGCCCAGGATGCCGTCCGCTTCTGTTTCCAAAATAAGCATATCCAATGGGTATTGGCCCGCGAGGACGATATCCAGATGGCCATCGAACGCTATTACAAGGGCGAGCAGGCCATGGTGGAGGATATGCTCACCGAAATCAGCGAAAACCAGGAATACGGCACCGACAAGGATACCCGGACGCTGAAACAAATGCTCACGGAAGATATTTCCGTGGACGAAGAAGGGCCCATCATGCGGTTGGTGGACCTCATCTTCGAAGAAGCCGTCCGCATGCGGGCGTCCGATATCCATTTCGAACCGTTCGAAGACAAGTTCATCATCCGGTTCCGCATTGACGGGGTGCTCCACGAAATTCAATCCCCCAGCAAAAAACTGCAAGGACCGATTCTTTCCCGCCTCAAATTAATGAGCGGAATGGACCTTTCTGAAAAGCGGGTGCCTCAGGACGGACGGATCCAGAAAATCATTCTGGGCCGGCATTTCGACTTCCGTGTCTCGGCCCTGCCCGCCCTGCACGGGGAAAGCATCGTCACCCGTTTGCTGGAGCAATCCGGCGTCCTGCTGGGCCTGGAACAGATCGGTTTCTTGGAAGACAACATCGAAAAATTCAAAAAAATGATCCGCCGCCCCAACGGGATCATCCTCATGACGGGGCCCACCGGTTCGGGTAAGACGACGACCCTGTATTCGGCCCTCAACGTGATTAACACCGTGGACACCAAGATCGTCACCGTCGAGAACCCGGTCGAGTACCAGATCGAGGGGATCAACCAGGTGCAGATCAACGATGACATCGGGCTGACCTTCTCCCTGGCTCTCCGTTCCATCCTCCGCCAGGCGCCTAACGTCATCCTGGTGGGTGAAATCCGGGACCTGGAAACGGCGGAAATCGCGGTTTCCGCGGCTATGACCGGCCACTTGGTCTTCTCCACGCTGCACACCAACGACGCCCCAGGCGCCAATACCCGCCTGGTGGAAATGGGCGTCAAGCCCTTCCTCGTGGCCTCTGCCATCCAAGCGGTCATTGCCCAGCGTCTCGTCCGGACCATTTGCCCCGATTGTAAAGAACCCTACCAGGCTGATCCCCTGGTGATCAAAGACCTGGGTTTCGATCCAGAGGAGTACAAAGATCATACTTTCTACCGGGGCCGGGGGTGCGAAACCTGCAACTACACCGGTTACAAGGGGCGGACGGCGATTCACGAGGTCATGGAAAACTCGGATGAGATCCGCGATCTGGTTCTGAAAAACGCCTCGACCGACCAGATCCGCGCCATGGCCCGCAAACAAGGGATGCGGACCCTGCGTGAAGACGGATGGTTGAAGGTCTTGCGCGGGACCACCACCATGGTCGAAGTCGCGCGCATCACCGCTGGCGATGAAATCTAAAATCTCTGAAATCAAGCCCGGCGGGGCTGAACGATTGCCGCGGGCGGTTACTTTTTCCTTCGGGAATTCGAGAGAATCACTATCAACTGGAACAAGGAGTTAGGTAAGGTGGTCGAGATCCATAAAAAACGTATCCAGATGGATGACCTGCTCAAGATCGTAGTGGAGCGCGATGCCTCTGATCTTCATCTCCGCGTGGGCCGCCCCCCGGTGATTCGTATCGATGGACGGCTCGAGGATCTGGGCAATGAGCCGCTCACACCCGAGGACACCGAGTACCTCATGAACAGCATATCCCCCGATATGCACCGCGAGGCCATCGCCGAAATCGGCAGCGCCGACTACGGGTACGCTTTCCAGAATCTGGCCCGCTTCCGGGTCTCCATCTTCCGGACCATGGGGAATTACGGCATGGTCATGCGCTTGATTCCTTCCCGTATCCTCTCGTTCGAGGAATTGGGCCTCCCCTTGGAAGCCACCAAGGAACTGTTGCACCGTTCGCGGGGGCTGGTGCTGGTTGTCGGTCCCACGGGGTCGGGAAAAACCACCACGTTGGCTACCATGCTGGACTACATCAACCGCAACCGGGATACCCACATCATCACCATCGAAGACCCGATCGAGTATTATCACCCCCACCGGAAATCGATCGTCACCCACCGGGAATTGCACGTGGACGTGACGTCTTTCGCCGACGGCCTGCGGGCCGCCCTGCGTCAGGATCCCGACGTGATTCTGGTCGGCGAAATGCGCGACACGGAAACCATGCAGGCGGCCATCACCGCGGCCGAAACCGGGCACTTGGTCTTCGCCACCCTGCACACCAACAGTGCCGCCGCCACTATCAACCGGATCGTGGACGCCTTCCCCACCAACCAGCAGGAGCAGATCCGGATGCAACTCTCGGTTACCCTCATCGCCTCCATTTCGCAAGCCCTGCTGGGCCGCGCCAGCGGCAAGGGACGGGTGGCCGCCTACGAAATCATGATCATGACACCGGCTATCGCTAACCTGATCCGGGAACGCAAGACCAACCGGATCCTCTCGAACATCCAGACCGGCGGAAAACTCGGCATGATCACCATGGACCAGTTCCTTTACAATCTATACAGCCGGGGCATTATCACCCCGGAAGACTGCATTGAACGGGCCCACGAACCCGACGAAATGCGCAAGAAAATCTTGTTCTCGTAAATCTTGTTCTCCTAATCCGGTCCCGGGGCTGTCCCGGGACCGTTTCCAAAACAAAGGAAATCACCATGTTAGGATTTGGGCGAAAGAAAAAAGATTCCGAACGTCAGGCTCCGGTATCCCTAACCGCCGAAACCTCAAGGGAGACCGAAGCCGAACGCCTGGCGCGGATCCGCGCGGCAGCGGACAGCGAATCCGCCGCCATGGTCCGCGATGCCAGCCGCGGACCCAATGTCATAATCCCTGACGAGGCCGGGCAGGCGGTCCGGGACGCTGTCTTGGAACAAATCAGTGAAACCTCCCGGGAAACGCCGTACGCCACCGAGGAAGACCTCCTCGCCGTCCTGGCGGATCAGGTCGGCATGGAGATGGTGAAACTCAACGATTTTGAAATCACCGATGCCCTCATCAAACGGCTCTCGCCGGAACTGGCCCGCCAATACAAGGTGTTTCCGGTTGCCTTCGACGAAGAGACCAATACCCTCACCCTCGCCCTCTCCGATCCCCTCAACGTGCAAACTCTCGACGACCTCCGCATTTGGCTGGATCATGAAGTCAAGGGGGTTGTGGCCACTGAAGACGAAATCACCAGCGCCATCGAGGAATTCTACGGCACGGGCAGCGAATCGGTGGACGACGTCCTCCAAGAATTGGATTCCCAGGATCTCCACATTGACTTCAAGGACGAGAGCTTCGGCAACCTGGAAAAAATCGTGCACGAGGCGCCCATCATCAAACTGGTCAACCTGATCCTTCTCCAGGCCATCAAGGACCGCGCTTCCGACTTGCACGTCGAACCCTTCGAACGCAGCCTACGCATCCGCTACCGCGTGGACGGCATCCTCCACGAAACTGTCCCACCTCCCCCCCACTTGGCCAACGCCATCATTTCCCGTTTTAAGGTCATGGCCGGCCTGAACATCGCCGAACGGCGCCTCCCCCAGGACGGGCGCGTTAAACTCTCCATGGCCGACCGGAACGTGGAACTGCGTGTCTCTTCGCTTCCCACCGTCAACGGGGAAAGCGTGGTGATGCGTATCCTCGACAGCCAGATGATGGAATTGGGCCTGGAAAACATCGGGATGCTCCCCGACACCCTGGAACTCTTTGATAAGATCATCAAACGGCCTAACGGCATCATGCTGGTCACGGGACCTACCGGCTGCGGCAAAACCACCACGTTGTACGCTTCGCTGCGCCGCATCTTCAGTCCCATGCTGAAAATGATTACTACCGAGAACCCGGTCGAGTATCATATGGATGGCGTGGTGCAGGTCAACATCAACCACGCCGTAGGCTTGACCTTCGCCCGCTGCCTGCGCGCCATCCTGCGACAGGACCCTGACATCATCATGGTGGGTGAAATCCGCGACCTGGAAACCGCGCAAATGGCCATCGAATCCTCCCTCACAGGGCACTTGGTGCTTTCCACGATGCACACCAACGACGCTCCCAGCACCCTTACCCGCTTGATCGACATGGATGTGGAGCCCTTCTTGATCACCTCGGCCGTGGTCGGCGTGGTTGCCCAGCGCCTCATACGGATCATCTGCCTGGACTGCAAGGAACCCTACAAGCCTGATCCGGCCATCATCA
>JABLXU010000015.1 GCA_013177805.1 Candidatus Omnitrophota bacterium | reverse complement strand
TTCGGGGGGAAGGGCACGGTCATCGGCACCTTATTCGGCGCGCTGATCATCGGGGTCTTGCGTAACGGATTGGATCTGATGGGTGTGACCGATCACCTGAAACAAATGGTCATCGGGGGTATGATCATTTTCGCCGTTTTGCTGGACTATTACCGGCGCAAACTGTACCGCTCCACCTGAGCGGTCCATGATGGGAGAATTGCCATGAAACGCAGAGAGGCGTTGAAAACGTTTGGCGCAGTGGCCGGTTCCCTGGCGGGCGCTTCGTTGGCTCCGGCCGCCCCGGCGCAACCTTACAAAATCGCCCTGGTGATGAAAGCCCTTTCCAATCCCTTTTTCCACACCATGCAGGTGGGGGCGGAAGAAGAAGCCCAGAAACTGGGAGTCACCTTGCTGGTTCAAGGAACAAATAAAGAAACCGACGTTACGCAGCAAATCAACATCGTCCAAAATTTCATCACCCAACGCGTGGACGCCCTCGTCATTGCTCCCGCCAGTTCTTCCGGCCTGGTCCCGATCCTATTCCAGGCCCAGCAGCAGGGCATCTATGTGGTAAATATCGACAATCCCCTCGACGAACCAGTCAAGAAACAAATCGGGTTGACATGCCCCTTTGTCGGTTCGGACAACGCCCTGGGCGCCTCCTTGGCGGCGCATGACCTGGTCGCGGCGATGGGAGGCGTGGGCGAAGTGGCCATTCTAGAAGGCATTCCCGGAGTCATCAACGCCGAATTGCGCAAGCAAGGGGCGCGCCGGGTTTTGGAGGCCGAACCGCATATCCGCATCGTGGCCTCGCAGACCGCGGAGTGGGAAACCGAAAAGGCCTACCGCGCCTTCACCAACATGCTGACCGCCCATCCCAACATCCGCGGGCTTTTCGCGGCCAACGACAACATGGCCCTCGGGGCCCTGCAGGCCATCCAGGCCGCCGGCCGGAGCGGACAGATCGCCATCACCTCGTACGACAACCTCCAGGCCGTGCAGGAAGCCATCCTGGAGGGCAAAATTATTTCCACCATCGAGCAGCATCCCGAATTGATGGGGGCATACGGCGTGCGCGCCGCCAAGGATCACCTGGACGGGAAGGCAGTGCCGGACCAAATCGACACTCCGCTGGATGTCATCGATTATCGCTACTTGAGCCTGCGGAAGAAATAACTCCCGGCTCAGAAAGAAGGACGCGGGCATGAACACCATCTACGTTGTGGGCAGTTCCAATACCGACATGGTCGTGAAATGTGACCGCATCCCCGCCCCTGGAGAGACCGTCCTGGGCGGTGAATTCTTGTGCGTGCCAGGCGGCAAAGGGGCCAACCAGGCGGTGGCCGCCGCGCGCCTGGGCGGACGGGTGGTCTTCATCGGCCGGGTTGGCGACGATGATTTTGGCCGCGCGGCGCTTGAAACCTACCGGAAAGAAGGCATCGACACCCGCCGCCTGATCATCGATGCCAGCGGCCCTTCGGGGGTGGCCTTGATCATGGTGGGGAAAAAAGGGGAAAACGCCATCGCCGTGGCACCGGGCGTCAATTCCAACCTCCAGCCCCATGATGTGGAGATCCTCGCCAATCTCTTGAAGCCGGGGGATGTCATTCTGCTCCAGCTGGAGATCCCCATGGAAACCGTGTTGCGGGCAGCGGAGATCGGTTGGGAGAAACAAGCCTGCGTCATTCTCGATCCCGCACCCGCGCCCCCGGACGGATTGCCACCTGAGATCTATTCTCAGTTGCATTCCCTCCTGCCCAATGAGCACGAGGCGGCCGCGTTGCTCGGCGCGCCCGGCGAGCCTTCCGCCATGGCCGAAGCCTTGTTCCAACGCGGGGTACGCCATGCCATCGTGAAGGCCGGCGCTGATGGCGTGGCCCTCGCTTGCCAGTTGGGCACCTTCTCCTATCCAGCCTACCGGGTCAACGCAGTGGATTCTACAGCCGCGGGGGATGCCTTCGCGGGAGGCTACGCGGTGGCCCTGGCCGAGGAATACAAAACCGAGGAGGCCATCCGGTACGGTCAGCAAGCCGCCGCCCTTTCCGTCACCAAGATGGGGGCGCAACCTTCCCTCCCTACCCGCACCGAAATCAACAAATTCCCCTTCCCGGACGAAGATTTCATTGCGTAAGCCAATCGGGAACCGCCGAGGGCGCCGGTTGGAATTCAAACGCGCCGATATCCACCCAGTTTGGCGTTCCCTTCCCTGTATTCGCTACACCGGGCGCGTCGAACCGGGGCTGGCGCAAATAATCCACTTCCGGTATTTCCGGCCCTCCCCAGCCCGCGTCGATGGCCGGAGAATCCGCCGAAAGCCGGTAATCCCCGGCCAGGGGATCGGCGAACCGGGGATCCCCGTTCAGGTTTCCTTCGCCGGGGTAGACCGGATCGCCCTGGATCAGAGAATACCGCACGTCGATCGTCGAGCCGGGTTCCAGGCGGATGGATTCCTGATCTTCTCCACCCCAGATCAAGGTGTTGATCACCGTGGCGTGTGTGGGATTCTGATGGAGCCAAATGCCGCGGCCGCAGCCGATGATCGTGTTGTTGATGACCGTGATGTCCGCGCCGTTCTTGAATCCAATGCCGCTCTCACAGCCGACGATGACGTTGTTCACGATGACCGGCCGCGAGAGATTGTCTCCCGAGATACCGATCGGGTCGTTGTTCCCGCGCCGGCAGTCGATCACCCAATTGCCTTCCACCCAGGCGTCGCAGCGGTCCAGATCGATGGCGTCATCGTCGCTGCCCCAGAACACGTTATAGCGGATCACCGGGCCTGGATTTTGGGTATACCCGATGTCCACCGCGTCGCGGTAGTCATACCGCCGGTCGAACGTGTTGAATTCCACCAGTGCCGGGCAGTTCACCCCATGCACCGCTTCGTTGGCCCCCGGGCCGAAATAACAATTCCGCACCACCAGGCTGGTGGAATGGAATCCCTGGACGGCTTTGGCGTTGAACTCCTCGGGCCAGTTCGTGAAGGTGCAACTGTCGATCACCACCGGCGCCACGCATTGGTACGCGTTCACCACCCCGATCCGGTCACCGGCCCCGTACGAACCCCGGTCCAGCACACAATGTTCCAACCAGCCGGAGCCGCGCGACTCATAGGAAACCGCCCCCCAGCGCCCGGATTGATGGGCATGAATCCGGACCGGCTGCCGGCTGCTCCCCACCGCAATGAACCGCCCTTGCACGGTGATTACCGCGCGGGGATTCACCCGAATCTCCACGCCCGGCTCCACGATCACGGTGACGCCTTCCGGAATGAGGAGATGGTCTTCGATCAGCATGGGGGAATCCGCCAGGCTCCAGCGTTCATCCACGGGGAGGATTCCCTGGCGGTTTCCGGCGGCCGCGCCGTGAATCGAATGCCCCCCCAATAAAAAAATCAGCAGGAAAGAGGTTAGCTTCATTCCTAGAGGCTCCATTTTTTTGTTAGAATGGCCCTAATGGAAACTGGTGCGATGGCATAGTGATTCATGCAAGGCTGGGAGCCAATCTATCCTTAATACTGTATCCAATGCGTTGCGTGTTGTCCGATGGGAAAAAAAACCAATTACCAAGAAAATCAGCAGTACGAAACCTGGAACGGTTACTGCGCGGTTCGTACATCCGCCATTCTGAAACAGGCGCAGGCCGCGCTGATTCAATCTCTTGAGAAAATCATCGAGGGATTTTCTAATTATCTCCAGCACCGGGGCTTAAAACCGTCCACGGCGGCCAAGCATACCGCGAACGCCCGGCTCTTGTTGATCGAGTATCATGCCTACTATTTTCTGGAAGGCCTCCCGGGTCTCAAACCGGAGAGGATTTGGGATTTTTTAGGTATCTGGTATTTCCAAAAAACCCATTTCCCCACACAAACCGGGATTTTGTCTCTTCTCACATCCATCAAGCATCTGGCGGGTTATCTGGCGTATAGCGGGATTCTTCCGTATGAATCGTGCCACCGGATTAAGCAGGTATGTGCCGACAAACTGTATTTTCTTCACCGGTTGAAAGAATTTCAAAACAATCCGCCGCATGGCGCTTTCACGGCCTCGCCCCAGGAAAGTTCCCGCAACGGATTCATCGACATGATCGCAGCCCTCCGGGACAATCTGCAAGACGATCTGTTCTGGAAATCCCTGACCGCCGCGCACACCCACATTTCGCTGCAGGATCTCCTGAATACACTGCATGCCCGCCTGTTTCCCGTTTGCGGCAAGCGGAACGTGATTTCTTTGGAGCCGTACCTCAAGGTTTATCCCCCGGGCCGCTCCCGTCCACAAGAATCCGGAAGGCATGTTGCCAACGACCTGTCATCCCTTACGGATCATTGCTTCGCCATGCACCGCACCAATCTCGTCTTTCTCCGTTGGCTGGAGCGGTACCGATGCCAACTCAGCGATATTCCCTCCGAAGCGGTTGCGGTCTATCTGGATTGTGACCACCTCTTGGCCTATCTGCTCACTCAACTGCAAACACAAAAACTTACCGCGGCGGAAATCCGCCTAGGGCATCGGATTCTGGATCTGATGGACCAGGTGATTTGGTCTCTCCGCCATAAAATCAGCCACTATATGGGATTGGACTTGCGCTCCCTGCCCCTGTAGGCAGCGATCCGCAGGGATTGCCAAGGAGATCCTTCACGCCCTGCTTCTCTTCCGCAAGGTTCATGGGAGAGAAAAGTTTCTGGATAAAGGAGGGACCGTGGAATCAATCCTACGCCAAGGGGAATCCATCAGGAAGTCCTGTGGGCAAGGGTGTCCGGCTGACGGGTTACTTCATTCCAGATATCCAGGAAAAAAGCCAAGCCGCAGAAAAGGAAGAAGCCCAGCCCCAATCCCAGCAAGGTCATGAGCGAACGCTTGGGAAACACGCGCTTGTCAGGTTTGATAGCCCGGTCCACGCTGACATCCGCGTACCGGAGATCGTGTGCTTGACTTTCCAGAAGCGAGGCTTCATCCAGAAGCGGACGCATGGCCGACAGGTTGCTCCGGATGCCATTGACCACCCGTTCCAGCGCGGCGATATCGGTTTCGAAAGCCCGGATTTGTTGCAGGAGGCGGGTGATTTCGCCGGTCACCACGGCGATTTGCCCGGTAACGGCTTTCCACTGCGCCTCCATGCCGGCGATCTGGCTTCGATATTGCTCTTTTTCTTCGGGTGAGGCCGCCGCTTCCGCCTGTTGTTTGGCCACCGCCAGATCTCTCTCCAATTCCATTTTGACGGGGAGCAACGCTTCGCCGTATAGAGGAGTCAACGCGAACGACAACGTATCGGTTTGTTGCCGGCGTTCCTTCATGAAAGGCTCGTTTTCATTTTCCAGATCGAATGATTCCTCCACTTGTTCCGCCAGCCGGCGGCTGGGACTCAGGCCGGTGAGATGCACAAGGCGGGACGCCATCTCCGCCCGCAAATTCTCGAGTTGCGCCTCGTTTTTTAAGGCGGCCAGTTGGATTTCGGCTTGCTTTAATTCTTGCTCGAGGGTTTCGGACCGGTTTTTCGCCAGTTGAATATAGCGTTGAATGTTACCCTTCACGGTCTCTTCCGCCCGTTCCACGAACACATCCAGCCAGATGTTGGTGATGAGCCGCGCGCCGGTGGCGGTATCGGATTCGCCCGAGACTTGAATCACGCGGGAATATTCGACCTCCATGTTGGTTTCCCGGACCTTGGCCACGCTGGTGAGCAAGACTTTCCGCAACTCAAATACGCTCATTTTGTTGAGCTTCGCTTCGGTCATGTTGTATACCAATTCCAGTTCTTCCGCGCTCAGATTCCCCAATCCGTTGATCCGGTTGATCCATTCCGGATTATTCCGTTCGTTTTCGGGCGCTAAAAATTCGGCCAGAATCGTTTGGTTGGTATTTTGCATCAACTGAAACGGGGTCATGCCCTCCGCTTTCGGGCCCAGGTGGGCGCGGATCCGATCCCCATAGGCCTGGTCGCCGTATAGCCGACGCGTGGCCTCCCGGTACCAGCGCAACCGTTCGATGATCTGCTGGTACAAGCGGTCCGAGCGCATGATCGCCTCGTACGTCAGGACATCAAACGGCTCTGGGACCAGCCGCAAAGTTTGTTTGAATTTCGGCGTGGATACATAGATCCGGGCATGGGCCCGCCAGGTTTGGGGCCAGACCAGCGAGGCGATGGCCGCCAGCACCATCATTCCCAAGGTGCCATAAAGAATGAACCGCCGCCGCCGGTACAACACCCGTAAAAACGAGACCAGATCGTACGCGAATGTCTCCCTCATTTTTCGAGAATATCCTGTCTTTTGAATGTCCAGCGATTTTTTTTACCCGAATACGGGAAAATCTACTGTTTTTCGAGGTAAATGTACAGATGAGGATTGGACGGCGGATTGGACAGCAAAAGCAAAGACCCCGCTCAAACCGCAGGGTCTCTTTTCAAGGCATATCTGTTGAATTAGGAAAGATTACTAAAAATTAAAGAACACTATATAAATTATTGTTGAGAGAAATATTTTATTTCCATAATGCTGAAAAGGGGGAAAAAACAAACCGCCAGGAATCCTGGCCTGCGAGGCAGGGCGGTGATTTTTTTACAGGTAATGCCCGGTGCGGATACAACGCGTGCATGCCACCAAGCGGCGGCGGCGGCCATCCTTCAACAAGGTCACCCGCTGGAGATTGGGCATGAAGCGCCGCTTGGTCTTGTTGTTGGCGTGACTCACGTTATTCCCGACCGCCGGGCCTTTTCCGCAAATTTCGCACATTCGCGACATGGTCTCACTCCTTTACCGGAATTCATCTTCTGGACAAAACAGAAAAATAGTATATCTGGTTCTCCTGAATTCCCAAGGTGTTGAGAAGAGAAGTTGGCCGTTGGAATGGGAATGGGAGAAAATTGAAGATACTGAATGGATTATAATTTCTAGGGAATCAGTTGGTCGAGGGCTTCGAAGTCGTTTTTGTAGATTTTGAAACTTTTATTGAGATGAACCACTTTGAAGAGTTCCGCCAGTTTTTCGTTGGGAGAACAGAGAACCAAAGTTTTCCCTTCGGCCATGGAGGCTTTCTGGGCTTCCAGGAGCGACCGGAGGCAGGAGCTGCTCATATAGAGGGTTTTGGAGAGATCCAGCAGCACTTTGCCTTCACCATCGCGCAAAGCCCGGTTCAGATGGGCGGAAAATTCCGGGATGGCCGCCAGGTCCACCCGGCCTTCGGGTTGAAGAATCACGACGTTCGCGACTTTTTTCTCGGTGATCTTCATGCGCTTATCCTATTGCCTGAAAGGTTTATTGGTTAAACTCCAGCCGATGCAGGCATCCCGGGTGAAAAAATTTCCTCTCTATTATACGATCGAACACTGGAATCAGCTGCGCTAAAATTCTTTTATCCCATTTTTTCCGCCGCGGAAGAGGGTGTTTTCTTTAAACACCCGGGAGATGCCGACACCTGAGGTCATCCCCTCAAGAGAGAAATTCCGGGTTGTTTGAAACCGTCTCCTAAAAAGGTAAGCATTTTCTTTTTCCAAGCGAACGGTGGCCGCAACGGGCAAAAGCGACTCGGAGCGGAAGAGATGAAAATACATGCGCGGGAAGAACCTACTTGATATCCACGACCACGAGCGTGAGGTCGTCTTCCGGTTCATGCGCCCGGAACTGGGCCAGATCCGCGAAAAGAGTATCGATCAAATCCTCGGGAGGCAGGTGGTGCCGGCGGACGGCCCATTCCTTCATACCCTGGATTCCCAGCATGTCGCCGGCAGGGCCATGGCTGTCGGTGAATCCATCCGAATAGAACAACAGCCGGTCGTCATGAGCCAATTCCAGCGTGGTGACATTCCGGGCACCCAGGATTTCGGGAAGCATGCCGATGGGTGGTGTATGGGAGGCGATAGATTCCAAGGTATTCGTGCGGCCGTGCCAGATCAGCAAGTCCGGATGACCGGCGTTGCAGGCGGTGAGGATTCCTTCATCCAGATCGATGAGGGCCAGCACCATGGTGATAAACATGTTAGCCCGCCTGATGTTTTGAAGAATAAACCGGTTCAGCCAATCGATGACCTGGGCGGGGGGCTGATTCTCGGCGAGACGGAACTGGATTTGGTTATGGATCAGGCTCGCGGTCAGGGCCGCCGAGACGCCGTGGCCGCTCACGTCGGACAAGGCCACGGCCAAGCGGCGGGAGTTGTAGGGATATACGGTCAGGCAATCGCCTCCGATGTGAATCAAAGGCTGATAGCGGTACCGCAACGTGAAACAGTCTGTTTCGAGCGGTTCGGGCAACAAGCAGCGCTGAATGGTGGCGGCGTGGCACAGATCTTCTTCCAATTGCCGCTGCTGTTCCTTGATTTTCTGCCGCATGGCGCTGCATTGCAAAACCCGGTCTACCACCTTCATCATGTAGGCCAGGTCGATCGGTTTGGTCAAAAAGTCGGCGGCGCCCGCCTTCATGGCGTCGATGGCGTACTGCATAGTGCCGAAGGCGGTCATGATAACCACCGGCACTTCGCATTGGCGTTCCAGGAGAGTCTGCAGCAGTTGCATGCCGCCCATGCCCGGCATCATGAGATCGGAGATCATCAAATCGGGGGTGTGGCAATCCAGAATGCGCAGGGCTTCGGTTCCATCGGCGGCTTCGAGCACCTCAAAGCCTTTGTACGCGGCGAATTCGCACAAATTCTCGCGAATGTCATCCTCATCGTCCACAATCAGCAGCAAGGGTTTGTCGTTCATGGCCGTGTTTCTACCCGCCGGCGCGGTTCACGATTTCCTCGACGGCCCGCAAAATGTCTTCATGGGAATAGGGTTTCAGAATGATCCGGTCCGCCCCATAGGCCTCAGCCTGGTCAAGAATGCCGCGGACCGATGAGGCGCTGACCATGGCCACCGGCATTTGCGGCCGCCGCGCCTTTATGCGGCGCAAGACTTCCAGGCCATCCACCCCGGGAAGTTGGATGTCGAGCAGCACCAGGTCGCCGGAGATGGAATCGAATTCTTCCAAAAATTCCTCTCCCGTGGCGAACGTTTCCACCCGGTATCCCTTGAATTCCAGTAAATCCTGCAGATTCTCGCGCAGTTCTTCTTCATCATCCACAATTAGAATTGTCGTATGGTTCATGTTCAGTATCCAACGATTGGGCCAGAGGCAAGGTGACAGTGAACCGGGTTCCCATGCCGGGTGTGGAATCCACCGTGATGGATCCTTCGTGCAGTTCGATGAGTTCCTTGGCGATGGAGAGGCCGAGGCCACTCCCCTTGGCGATTTTTTGCGATTCCGTGGTGCGGTAAAACCGCTCCCATATCTTACCACATTCTTCCGCGGTCATACCGATCCCTGTGTCTTGAACAGTTAAAACCGCGTGCGGGCCGGAGCGGGCTAATTTCACCTGGATCCAACCGCCTGGTGGGGTGTATTTGATGGCGTTGCTGATCAACTCGCCGCAGACGCGTTCGATTTTGCTGGGATCCGCGTGCAGAAAAATGGGGCCGGCATCGTTGGAGGCCTGCAGGCGGATCTGTTTTTTTTCCGCGGCGGGCTGATTCTCCAAAAGGCTTTGTTCCATGATCGTGTGGAGGGAAATAACAGATTTTTCTAATGTTACACGGCCCGACTCGATCCGGTTGAGATCCAGAATATCATTGATTAATTGGGTTAGGCGGTCCACTGAGCGCGTGGCCCGCAGCATGATTTTTTTTTGTTTGTCATTGAGTTCGCCGGCCACGCCCATCATGAGATTGTCCAAACTGCCTTTGATGGCTGTCAAAGGGGTACGCAGATCGTGGGAAGCTTGGGATACAAAGGCGGTCTTCATTTGATCCAGTTCGAGGAGCTTCAGGTTCGCCTGTTGCAGTTGCAGGTTGGTTTCGCGCAATTCCGCCGTCCGCTGTTCGACCCGCCGTTCCAGTTCCTCCGTGAGCGCCTGGAAATTCTGGATGGTGTCGGGATACCGTAAAACCGCCATGATGATAATCCGGATGCACTCCAAGATGGCCAGGGTGATGAAGGTCAAGGGAAGTTGAATTGTGGGATAACGCCAATTCACCAGAACGATCGCCAGTCCCGTAAAATAAAAAAACAGGTACGACCGGGGTTGTTTTGTATAAAAAAGGGAATAGAAATACCGGATCACGATGATCATGCCGATCACCGAAACCGAGAAATAATCGAAGTCGAGAATGCTGATGGCGAAAAACGCGATCAGCAAATAATTGTATACGGCATTCATGAAGATCGCCCTTACTATCCTTACGCAAACCGGAGCAGGAATATTCAGCGGGTGGACCGCTTCTTTTCCCGCCGGTTTTTCCCGCCTTATTTTCATCGGATACGAGGAGCCGGTAAAGGAACCCGAATTCTTCTTCGGTTGATCTTCATCCGGGACAAACCATTCCGCACAGCCAGGAAGGATTACCAGGAAGAATTATCAGGAAACGCTCGGCCTCAACCGCCGCAGATGGAATTCGAGCAGATTGTTCCGGTCCCTCCAAGGTTCCTCACAAATAAGGTTTGAATCCGGCCCGGGACCAGTATAATATAAGAAATACAATAAATAGGCGGATGTTCCTCCGCCTGGTGGTTACTGGATTCCCCCACGGCAGAGCAAGTCAGCCGTAATGACATCACGAGATGCGGCAATCGATTCTCCGGGTGCTCCCAGAGTCCATCCGCAACGTGGAGCCTCCCGGGATGCTGGTGTTTGTGTTTCTACCGGTGGCGAAGGGATGATTCTCCCCTAAAAAACGCTGTGTTTTCCCCTGCGCAAAGGAGGGTGTCTCATCGGGAAACCACGAAGCAGCAAGACCGGCGGGTGGTACAAGCGGTCCGTCGGCCGCTGGAATATGCGGCGGAAAACGCAGGTTGAATACCGGGCCTGGAAAAAAAGGTCTTGAAATCGGGGTTCAACCGGGTGACCATGCCCGGTATTCAACACATCGTCCGGTGGACAGCCCTACGATTGTATCGGGATTTGTCATATTATAGCAAATCAAACTAGGTTCCCGTATTGTACGGAAGGACATTCCCTGACGGGTATCAGTGAAAAGGATCTAGAGCGTATATGAATTTACCAGTGATTATTCAAGGCGGCATGGGAGCGGGTGTATCCCATTGGGTGCTCGCGAAAGCGGTCTCCAAACTGGGGCAATTGGGTGTCGTGTCGGGCACGGCGTTGGATACCGTGATGGCCCGCCGGTTGCAGTTGGGGGATCCCGGCGGCCATTTGCGCCGGGCGTTGGATCATTTCCCCATGCCGGAAATCGCGCAGCGGATTTATGACAATTATTTCGTTCCCTGCGGCAAGGCCATCAACCGGGCGTTCAAGCGGATCCCCATGTATTCCTTGAATCCCAGCCGCGCCTTGTTGGAAATGACGGTGGTTTCGAATTTCATCGAAGTCTTTCTCGCAAAGGAAGGACATAAAGGGCCGGTGGGAATCAACTATCTGGAAAAAATCCAGATGCCCAATCTGGCGTCCATCTATGGCGCGATGCTGGCGGGGGTGGACTATATTCTGATGGGCGCGGGGATTCCCCGGGAAATCCCTGGCGTGCTGGATAAGTACGTCAATCATGAGGAAGCCACGTTGAAAATCAGCGTGGCAGATTCCGGCGCGGGGGATGATTTCCGGATGCGTTTCAATCCGGAGAAGGTCATCGGACCCATCGGGCATCCGTTGAAGCGCCCCAGTTTTCTGGCGATTATCGCTTCTGTGACGTTGGCGATTTCTCTTATGCGGAAATCCACCGGCCATGTGGATGGTTTTGTCATCGAAGGCCCCACGGCGGGAGGGCATAACGCCCCTCCACGGGGCCCGCTGCAACTGAACGAGAACGGCGAACCGATCTATGGCGAACGGGATGAAGTGGATCTCGACAAAATCAAGGAATTGGGCCTCCCTTACTGGCTAGCCGGTTCCTATGGCGATCCCGGCAAAGTGCGGGAAGCGTTAGATCAAGGAGCGGCCGGCGTGCAGATCGGCACTCCGTTCGCGTTATGCGAGGAATCCGGGCTGAAGCCGGAGATCAAGCAGTCGATTCTCCAGAAGATCGCGGAAGGCAGCGCCCGGGTGTTTACTGATCCCCTCGCTTCCCCAACAGGATTTCCCTTCAAGGTGGTTTTGCTGGAAGATTCTCTTACCAATCCGGAACTGTACGCCCAGCGGCCCCGGATATGCGATTTGGGATATTTGCGGACGCCGTACAAAACCGGGGATGGCCGGGTGCAGTACCGGTGCCCTTCCGAGCCGGTGGAGGATTATCTGCGGAAATCGGGCCGCGCCGAGGACACGGTGGGACGGAAGTGCCTCTGTAACGCGTTGATGGCCAATATCGGACTGGGCCAAGTGCAACGTTCCGGCTATGTGGAAAAGCCATTGGTCACTACGGGGCAGGAGTTATCCTTGGTTCAACGATTTTTGCAAAATGGCAATCTTTCCTATTCCGCCGCGGATGTGATCCAAGCACTATGTCCCCAGTTGGAATTCGCGGCCGCCTGCGCGTGAAAATCAGCCGTGAAAATTAGCATTGTGGAGGAATGGTTCCAGTGAGAACCGGGGGGAACTTCTTATGGTTCCTTTATGGTTCCTATGTCTGATCAATTGCGGGGTGTTTTCAATCCCGCACTCTCCGCGTGACTTTCCGCCAACATTCGAATCCGTTTGACCATGGCAAAAAATCCGTTGCGGCGATTGGGGCTGATCTGTTGTTCCAGGCCTAATCGTTCGAAGAAGCCCTCGATGTCTACGCTGAGAATTTCCTGCGGAGTCTTGTTGGCATAAATGATCAGCAAGATAGCGATCAAGCCTTTGACGATTTGGGCGTCACTGTCGGCCAAAAAATCCAGGCGGGGCGGATCGGTGGCCGTGACCTTGGAAACCATCCATACGCGGCTGATGCATCCGTGAACGCGGTTTTCCTCGGTTTTCAGATCATCCGGCATGGGAGTTAGTTGGCGGCCCAAATCAATAATGAACCGGTACCGCTCTTCCCATTCGTCCAAAACCGCGAAATTTCGAATCAACCGTTCGGGGGTCATGGTCAACCGGCTCGGGGCTTGCAAGGGATGATGGGTGATTAGATACTCCATCACCGGATGCCCGCCAATGAGATGTTCCTGGATGATACGTTCCACGATGGGAGGCGAACAGGAATGATACCAGGTTCCCTCTGGGTAAACCACGGCAATCGGTCCGCGATGGCAGATCCGGAGACAGTTGGCCTTGGTCCGGTATACCCCGCCTTCGCCCGTCAACCGCAATTCATCCAACCGCTTTTTTAAATAGTTCCAGGATTCCAGACCCGCTTCTTTGGCGCAACACTTGGGGATGCTTTGGTCGCAGCATAAGAAAATATGACGGCGAATCCGTTGGATGCCCAGTGTTTCAATGGTTTTTTCCAGGATTTCGTCCATGGATTTCTTCCTGTGAATCCAGCCACGAGGAATAGGTACGCTACAAATCATTTTCTCATACACCACAGGGGGACGAATAGGGAACTGGGATAAAAGATCCCAGGTTCGTGCCGGTCATTCGCAAGAACGAATGATTCATCCCGAATCCTGGCCGCCATTAGGTTCCCTCGGCTCCCCGGCAACGCAACAAGTACCAAACCGCCGGTCTGGCGTGGGCCACGCCTGTGCCTAGCCTCCATTGCCCAGGACGGCAGCCGCTGAATTTCCCTCCGGTCTGGAGACATCCAACCTAGTCTTGAGCGAGGCTGTATTGTTGGTACCGATTTATCCGATGGCTGAGAAAACGAGCGAATATCGTGCTGGCAGGACAGCCCTACTGGACATTCTCAAAGGAGAAGGGAGATTATAGATTTTATTGAAAATTTTATAAAAAATATTCCATTGTCGCATTTCGCAGAGATGACTTCCTATCCGGTGCGATTCCTCATATGATTTTTGCGGATGAATACACGAATCGGGCCTATCCCCGTGAGATTCAATCAAGGCGGAAGCAGGGACCGCGCTGAAATCAGAGCGGAGATAAGCCCCAGGAGCACGCAGGATTGGAATAACGAAAGGAGATCAATGCAGTGTCTGTCGGTCGAGTGAAATGGTTCAATGAGCAGAAGGGATACGGATTTATCGAACATGAGGGTGGTAAGGACATCTTTGTCCATTATACGGGCATCGTGGGGGATGGGTTCAAAACACTTCACGAAAACGATCAAGTCGAGTTCGAGATTCAAGAAGACGCCAAAGGGCAGAAAGCCGTCGGCGTCAAAAAGGTGGGGTAAACCAAATCCGGTGGCGGTCGTACGTCATTTCCCTGCTTCGTAGTTTCGATCGGATACAACCCGGGTAACGGTGCTCAGATTGCCATATCAATTCCTGAAAAACGTAAATCCAGGAAAGGCCGGAAGGAACCATTCCACCGGCCTTTGTTTATCAGCGTCTTCAAACAAGAGCGGGAGAAAACCTCCCCCCGGAAGCAAGATCATCACTTCTCGCGGGTCTCCGTATAGAGCGCCGGGACCGGCACCGAGCGCAGGATCAAGTCCGTGTCCACAAAATTGGGGCTTCCCTTTTTCCAGTGGTAATACGTGAGAAGCGCCCGGTTGTCCGCCCAGGTGATGCTGGTATAGGCGAAACCGGAATCGGGATCGTCCTCGATATTTTTCACATGCGTCCAACTTTTCCCTTCGTCGGTGCTGATGGCGGTGGTTAGGGGCGTGCGGCCTTGCCAGCCAGCTTTGTTTCCCAAGGGATTGTTGTTCCAAACCATCAGCAAGTCACCGGTGGCGGGAATCCGGTCAATGGTCGAGGGGGCGGCGGGGGCGGTCAAGGAGGTAGGTTCGGGAGATCCCCACGTGTTTCCTCCATCCGGGCTGAACGCTTGGTAGATCCGGTCCAGGGCGGTCCGGATGATCATCATAACGGTTCCATTTTTCAATTCCACCAGTCCGGGTTCCATGGCGGGTGATGAGCCGAGTTGGACGGTGGATTGGGATTTCTGCCAGGTAGCGCCTTCGTCGTCCGAATAATAGCAAAAACAAACCTGTTCCTGATATTGAGTGGCAATGTTCGAAGTCCAGGCGATGGGGCACAAGATACGGCCGGAACGGAGTTGAATGGGCCGGGCGTTGTTCATGATGTGATAGCCGGGGCCTTGGGTAACCTTCCGTGGATCCGACCAGGTTTGGGCTTCATTGTCTGAAATGCGGACATAGAGATGGAGATCGCTGGGCCCGTTTTTGGCGAGAAAGAAGAAGAGGATCTTCCCCGAGGCCAAGCGCAGAAACGATACGCTCATGACATTTTGCTTGGCGAAATTTTCTTGCAGGACGAATGGTTCGTCCCACGTACGGCCTTGGTCCCGGCTTTTTTTTGCCATGATCACCGCCGAAGCATCGTCCTCATTGCCGCTGAACCGGCTCCAGGCCAACAGCAGGGATCCATCGTTAAGATCAACGATATCGGCCTCGCTGTTGCGTGGATTGCCCGGCGAAGCGGGGCAGACCACCAGGCGGAAGGAATCGTTCGAAACATACCGGATTTCCCCGCTAAAACCTGGAACAGTCCATAAACAAAACAGGGCCAATGAACAAACCCAATATAGTCTATGGCTCATCGTTTTCATCTCCTTCCCATTTTTGTTGAACCGGGGAACCAGCATTACACAATAACCACAATAACACAATAACCGCACTGGGATGCCCCAGCGAAAGGAGGAATCATCACTTTCCGGTTCCTTGACATTCATCCATGCGGGACTTGAAAATAGACCAAATGAAAAAATGAAAAGAAGTAGCGAGTGATCGTTTGAGTTGACCAGCCAAGGTAGAATTATGTAAAATCCCAGACCGGCAGAAGAGACCGGATAACCGCAATCCAGAGGGAGAGGAAGATGGCACGTTTGTACCGGCGGACCCGGGGATTCACACTGATCGAGTTGTTAATTGTGGTAGCGATTATTGGCATTTTGGCGGCCATCGCGGTTCCCAATTTTTTGAACGCGCAGACCCGCGCCAAGGTGGCCCGTTGCAAATCGGATCTGCGTTCCATCGGGATGGCCTTGGACCAGTACAACCTGGATTGCAATGATTACCCGCCTTTTGGATTCTTGCACTTGTTAAGCACGCCGGTCGCGTATTTGAGCAGTATTCCCAACGATGTGTTCCCTCCGCCCTACCAGAAAGACAGCGGCCAGCCCGAGGCCGCCAACAAATGGACCTGGTACCGGTATCTGATGATTCCCAGGGGGGAACGGCCGAACGGCACGGCGGTCTGCGGGGATTATTGGGCCTATTTCCCGCCTTTCGCCATGCGCGACCAGGCGATGTCGCTTTCGTCGCAATTGGGATGTCCCGCCCGCGCCTATGTCAAATCGTTCGGTCCGAACGCCGGGACGTTGGGGCTGTGGACCGGCGCGCCCAATGGCGATGATTACACCCTACGCTACGACCCTACCAACGGTCTCAAAAGCATCGGAGACATTGCCGTCTTCGTTCCTGGCGCCCGCATCGAATAAGCCAGGCTGAGAGCGGTTTTCATCCGATTGGTCAATACAACGGCCACGCCTCCACCCCCGTGCCTTCGGCAAAGGTGTAATAGATGCCCGTCTCTCCGCCAGCGGGATCCGCGTTGGGCATAAATTCAACGCCACTGAATTCTGGAGTTTCCGCCTCGAAGAGAATCATGAAGTCCGGATACTCGAAAAGCGGGGCATTGTCGGGATTGAGCAATCCCGGCATGCCGTTAGCGTCATTGCTGAAGGTCAGGTCCCGGCGCAGGCGGATTTCGACTTCCGTAGTGTTGTCGAAGGGAGCAACGTCGGCGAAGGCGAACGCGCCGTAGTTGTTTTCGGCGGTTTGTTCGTACACATCGACGAAATTCTGGCCGGACCGCTGATCATAAACCCCGCCGGCCTGGATGAAGAACTCCGAGCCGGTCAATCCGGCGAAACCATAGCCGGTGGCGCGGTCCAGATCGGTATTGAACACGATGTTGGTCATGTAGGCATAATCGCCGTACGGGGCCTCGGACGCGAACGTGATCCGGATGAACAGATAGTTGTTGTTGTTCGCGAGATAGGCTGCGGCGTAATCGAAGTAGGATCCGGCGTTGTCACCGATGTCATCGACATAGGCCGGTTCGATCCCCTCCCAATCACTCACATTCCCGTCCACCGTGATATTGGCAAAAACCGGGGTGGCTTCGATAAAACCTGCCTCGCCTTGGGAAAAGGCGAGAGGAGTCAATCCCACGGCAAGCAGAACGAGGCACGGATACGCTTTCATGTTTTTTTTCCTCCAGGGAACTTCCTAGGTTGATGCCATTATCGGCAGGCCCCAGCCCTTTGACAAGGCAGTCGGGGGAAATGCCAGAAGACCGGACGCGAGGAGGATGCTTGACATGGGAATCGGTCCTCAGGGAGAATCGGTTGAAAGAAATTTCAGGAGAACTCTATGGCTTTCCATCCGATCAGGCCCTTATGGATGCTGGGAATCCTGATGATGGCCATTTGGCAACCTCCCATGCCGGGGCCGGCCGAAAATCTTCCACCGTATGTGTTGGAAGAATGTGTGGCCAAGGCGCAGGAGGCGGAAAACCGGTTTTTGTATGCCGAAGCGCTGGAATGGTACCAAAAAGCGTTGACTCTGAAGGGGAGAGATCCCGACCTGCAGGCCGCCGTAGCCCGCCAACTCATCGGCATGGAAAAGTTAGATGAGGCGCACGCCGTGCTGCTCGATTTGGTGGCGCAGTTTCCCCAGCATGCCGAAGGCCATACACTGTTGGCCATCTACCTGCAAAATTTCAAGGACGATTTTGCGGCCGCGGAACAGCATTACCGGCTGGCGATCCAGGCCGATCCCCGCTCCACCCGCGCGCGCGGCCGCCTGGGGGATTTGTACATCAACCTGCACCGGTATGACGAGGCCCGCGCGGTGTTCGAAGAACTGTTGCGGATCAATCCCCGCTCTATAACGGGGCTGCAGGGGCTGGGGAAAACCGCCATGAAGGAATCGCAACTGGAAAAAGCATTGCAATGCTTTCGAGACGCGGCCGCCGTCGATCCCACGAATCCCGACTCTTACCGTTTGTTGGCGCAAGGATTATCCCAAGCGGGCAAAAGGCAAGAGGCGCAGGCCGCTTTGCAGAAGTATCAAAAACTCAAAAGTGACCGGAACAAGATCGTGGATCTGCAGCGGGCCACGCGCCGGGCACCCAATAAATCCGAAAACTGGCTGGCGTTGGGAAAGGAATATCTGCGGCAAAACTATTATCCCAATGCTCTGCAGGCCTTGCGGAGAAGCGCGGAATTGGATCCTGCCAACGCTCAGGCGCACAGCCTCCTGGCGGTTTTGTATTTGAATCAGAAAGACATCCTCCGGGCGCAGGATCATCTGCTGAAAGCCATCTCCCTCGATCCCCAAAATCCCGATCTTTATAACAATCTGGGAGTCTGTTACTTAATGCAAAATAAATATCCGGAGGCGGTGGAGGCGTTTCAAACCGCGGTCCAATATGGCAGCCAGGATCCCGGCGTGGAGCGGAATCTGAAACTGGCGATCCAGAAATTGAAACAAGCGAAGCCCCTGAGGCCGTAGGGAGAGATCAGGGAGGATAAGGTGGCCCGGGTATCCAGCCCGTGATAGCAGGAGGAATTCTGTATCACGCGCCTCCAGCCTGGGAAAGCAGGGGCACGCCGCCACGTGCCCCCCAGGAAACGATGAAGCACCGGATTTTGCCCAGGGTTGAAACCCAGGGTTGCTTAAAAGTCGTCCCCTGAAGGGGACTCGAAATACTCATTCGAATTCCGAATTATAGGAAATTCCAATCCGATTTTAATTGTGACATTTTCTTTTCAAATTGGCAAAGCATTTTCAAGCGCCACCGGCGCGAAAGAAACCAGCCCAGAGAATCAACTTTGGACATCAGTGAGGGAAATCCATCATTTATCACGGAGGCAATTCGTGTCGAGGCTAAGCGGCCGTCATCCCCGGATGATTTATACACTTCCCGTAACCGTCCTCATCGCGTTATGGCCATCTCCCGCCGCATTTCCACAGTTTTATTTCGTGGAGAACGCCAAGGAGCGGGGGATCGATTTTTTGCAGCGGAATGGATCGTTGGAAAAAGAATACATCGTGGAGGCCAAGGGGGCGGGGGTCGCAGTGGCCGATGTCAATGGCGACGGGTGGGATGACATTTACCTTGTCAACGGCGCGCCGCTGCAAGGCGAAGGTCCGGATCCGCAGCCGCGCAACCAGTTATTCATGAACCAGGGCGACGGCACGTTCCAGGACGGCACGGACGCCAGCGGGCTGGGGGATACGGGATTCGGCACAGGGGCGTATTTCGCCGATGTAGATAACGACGGCGACCTGGATTGCTATCTGACCAACTACGGACCCAACCAGTTGTACATCAACGATGGCCAGGGGCATTTTGCCGCGGTTCCGGACGCGGGAGGCGCACAGAACACGGGGTGGAGCACCGGGGCGGCTTTCGCGGACATCAACGGGGACGGATTTCTGGACCTGTACGTAGCGAACTACGCGATCTTCTCGCCCGAAATCGCGGAAAAAAAGGGCAAACTAGCCCCGTTTCATGGGCATTTAGCGTTCATCGGCCCCTCCTCCTTCGAACCGGCGGATGACAATTTGTTCTTGAATGACGGGCACGGCCGATTTGTGGATGTTTCGAAAGCGCGGGGCATCCAATCGTGCCCGCCCGGCCGGGGTTTTACGGTTCTGTTTACCGACCTGGACGACGACGGTGATCTCGACATCTATGTTGCCAACGACACCACCGCCAATCACCTGTTCGAGAATGACGGAAAGGGTTATTTTGAGGATATCGCGCTGTTGGCTAACGCCGGGTTGGACGAAAACGGCGAAGAGCAAGGGGGGATGGGCGCGGCGGTCCGGGATGTGGACGGGGATCTCGACCTGGACATCGCCGTGGCCAATTACCAGGACGAGTACAATATTTTGTACCGCAACGACGGGCGCTTGCAGTTTACCGACGCCTCATTCGTGTCCGGCATCGCCCAGGGGACGCGGCCGTATGTCAGTTTCGGCTTGTTGCTGGAGGATTTCAACAACGACTCGTGGGATGATATGTTCATCTCCACCGGTCATGTGTATCCCATCACCGATCAACTTCTGGATCTATTTATAGGCTACGCCCAATACAACTTATTATTCTATAACCAAGGGAAAGGCCGGTTCAAAAATGTGTCTGAACACTATGGCCCGGTCTCATCCCGGAAGAGCGTGTCGCGGGGCTGCGCCGCCGCCGATTTCGACCGCGACGGCGACCTGGACATTATCATCAACAATCTGGATTCCACGCCTCTGTTCTTCGAGAACCAGAGTCCCAGCGGCAACTGGCTCGAAGTGTGTGTCCAGGACGAGCGGGGCATGCCGGCATACGGCGCGCGTGTCCAGGTGAACGGCGAATCCCGGTCCCAGATCGTGGAACTCTATTCCAGCGCCAGTTTCTTGTCGCAAAGCAGCGCCGCGCTGCATTTCGGCCTGGGGAAAGATCAACACATCAAAAGCATCCAGATCCGCTGGCCGGATGGATCGCAAAAAGAGTTCAAGGATATCCCAATCAACCGCCGGGTGATCATGAGGAAAAACAGCGGGGAAGTGGGATATGCCGATGGATCCGGGAAGTGAGCTTTGCCAGGGGTTTTACCCCTGGTTCTAAAGTCTTCTGCCCAGGATTCATACGCCCAGGGTTGAAACCCTGGGCTGCTATTCGGCGGCCCCTTGAAAGGGGCGCTGGATTCCTGCCGCCCGGCATTCTCCTAGAGGGAGAGGGAATTGTGTAACGCAGATGGTTGTGATGGATTCCGCTTTTCTGACCCATCCTACCTTCGCGGGGGGGAAGGAATGATGCAGGCCAGATGCCCGCACCACAATATCCCTCATCCGCCTTCCTCATAGTCGCGGGGATCGGCGCGGACTTCGGCGAGTTCGTTCCAGGAGGTGATGAACGCGGGGGAGGTGTGTTGGCGGCGCATGTGCCAGGGGCGGGAGTGGATGCCGGTGGCGGCGTAGCGGAGCGTGCCGGCGCCCAGGCGGGCGTTGACGCGGTCGATGACCCGCATGAGGCGCGTCTGGCGCTCGCGCCCGTTTCCCGCCTCGAAGAGATCCGGCTGGTAGAAACCGCCGGGCAGCAGTCCGGTAAGGACCACGCCGGTCTTCTTGTAGCGGAAGCCGGGGCGGTAGATGGCCTCCAGGGCGTGGCGGGAGGCACGGATCATTTCCGGCGTGCTGGCGGTAGGCACGGCGAAGTGGATCACGGCCGAGTTGAAGTATTGGCGCTCGTTCTTGAACGGATTGGTCATCAGGTAGAGGACCATGGTTTGGACCAGCGAGTTCTGCCGCCGGGCCTTTTCAGCCGCCCGGCTGACGTAGGCCGCGGTGGCCTCGCGCAGATCGTCCAGGGCGGTGATGGGCTCGCCGAACGAGCGCGAGCAGGCGATTTCCTTTTTCGGGGCCGGGCACAGGTCGAGAGGCAGGCAGGGAATGCCGCGCAATTCCAGCACCAGGCGCACGCCGACGATGCCCATACCCATCTCGTGTTGAATCCAGCGTTCGTCCGCCTCGCGCAGTTCGAGGGCGTTGGTGACGCCGCGCGCCCGGAGCCGCCAGGCGTAGCGGGGCCCGATGCCCCACACGTCTTCGACGGCCACCGCCGCCAGGATGGCCTCACGGCCGGGGGCGTCGCGCAGGTTGAAAACGCCTTGTTTGTCCTTGGATTTTTTGGCCACCCGGTTGGCGATCTTGGCCAGGGTCTTGGTCTCGGCGATGCCGATGGAAACGGGAATCCCGGTCCATTGTTTCACGGCCGCGCGGATGCGGCGGGCGTAGGCTTCGAGCGCCCCGGCCTCGTCCGGCGGCTGTTGAACCACGCCCGTGAGGTTGAGAAAGGCCTCGTCGATGGAGTACACCTCCAGTTCCGGCGAAAACCGCGCCAGCGTGGCCATTACCCGCTGGGAGAGGCCGCCGTAGAGGGCGTAATTGGACGAGCGGTACTGCACCCCGGCGCGGCGCAGAAAATCCTGGACCTTGAAAAACGGGTCACCCATTTGGAGGCCCAGGGCCTTGGCCTCGTTGGAGCGGGCGATGAGGCAGCCGTCGTTGTTGGAAAGCACCACCACCGGGCGGTTTTCCAACGCCGGCTGGAAGACACGCTCACACGAGACGTAGAAGTTGTTGCAATCCACCAGGGCGAGGGCCGGGCGGACGGCGCGGCGCGGGCCGGCGGAGGAAAAAGGAAGCGATTTGTTTCGATCCAGCGTCATGAGGCACGCGTCCAGGGTTGCCTTGATATGTCGGCCGCCTGGCCCGGATCCCGAAGGGATCCCATGTGAATAGCCGTAGGCGCCAGCCTACGGTTTCGTAAAGAATCAATCCCAACCCCGGAGGGGTTGAACCCCCATCCAACTCCGGCGGGGATGGAAGCCGCAGAGGTGATCCAAAATACGTTTTTCTCCTCCGGTTGGGGAAATAATCCCGCCGTCTCCGGGTTCCCCGCTTTCGCGGGGATGGCATCCTTTTCTTGGCGGAATGATATCGAAACTACAACGGGTGGATGACATAAGTGACCACTCCCCAAACGGCCAGTTCCACGCCCTCGCGGATTTCCACGGGCGGGTAATTTTCGTTTTCAGACAACAAGGCCAGGCGGCCCCGGAGGCGTCGGAGGCGCTTGACCAGCATCTCGCCTTCCACCACCGCGATCACCACCCGCCCTGGTTCCGCGTCCAGCGAGCGGTCCACGATGAGGATGTCGCCGTGGTGGATGCCCGCGTCAATCATCGAATCGCCCGCCACCCGGACAAAAAAGGTGGCCGCCGGGTTGCCCACCAGGTATTCGTTGAGGTCCAGGTCTTTTTCGACGTAGTCGTCGGCGGGCGAGGGAAACCCGGCAGGCACAAACGACTGGACGAGGGGAACACGCTCTCCCGTCCGCCCGTCGAGGGCGTAAATCCCGGTGATCCGCGCAATTCGCCGCATTGCCGCCTGCTCTCTCCAAGGCTTCACCCAAGTTTCACCAAAGCATTCCATGACTGAACAAATGTTCAGTATACCCGGGAGGAGAAAGAATGTCAAGAAAAAAACACGCGAGGAGGAGAAAAAAAGGGGGAAAATTTTCAGGGGGATTTTTTCAGGACGATCTACAGCCACAACCGCTTTCCGCATCGAGGATCCCTCTCCCGCGCGCGCCCTGCCGCCGGGTTTCGTAAATCCGCCGATTCGTGCTACCATCCTCATTCCTCTGCGGGGTAATCTCCCCTCCCCTATAACGATGACATCCCATACAGGAAACAGGACGGAGTCCTTTGAATTTCGCCAAGGAATTGAATCCCCAACAACTTGTGGCGGTGACGCATGGAGACGGCCCACTGCTGGTCCTGGCCGGCGCGGGCAGCGGCAAGACCCGGGTGATCACCTTCCGCATCGCCTGGCTGATCCACGAGAAGAAGGTGGATCCCGCGCGGATCCTGGGTGTCACTTTTACCAACAAGGCGGCCGATGAAATGCGCCAGCGGATCCAAAAGCAGATCGGCCCCGCGGCCCGGGACGTGACCCTGGGGACGTTCCATTCCCTGGGTCTGCGGATTCTGCGCCAACACAGCCCGGCCCTGGGCTACCGGCGCGATTTCACCATCTACAACGAAGGGGACCAGCTGGCCCTTGTGAGGACCCTGATCCGAGAGCATCCGCAAAAGCGGGAGAAATTTGACGCGGGTATCCTGTTGGCCCGCATTAGCCATTACAAAAACACGTTGGCGGACGGCCCGCGGGAGTATCCCCTCTTCAACGACAAGTACGATCTCGTGTTCGGCGATGTGTTCGAGAGTTACCAGCGGCAGTTGCGCGCCTGCCAGGCGGTCGATTTCGACGACTTGATCCTGCTGCCCATCCGTCTGTTCCGGGAACATCCCCCGATTCTCCATGCCTGCCAGGAACAATACCGATACATCCTGGTGGATGAGTACCAGGACACGAACCACGGCCAGTACCAATTCATCTCGCGGCTCGCCGCGCGGCATAAGAACTTGTGCGTAGTGGGTGATGACGACCAAAGCATTTACGGTTGGCGGGGGGCCGAGGTGCGCAACATCCTGAGCTTCACTCAGGATTACCCGGAGGCCGTGGTGGTGAAACTGGAGCAGAACTACCGCTCCACCCAGGTGATTCTTGACGCCGCTTATCACGTAATCAAAAACAATTCCAAGCGCCAAGACAAACGGCTATGGACCCGGCGCGGCCGGGGGCGCAACATAGATGCCTTTCTGGCCAAGGACGAAAACGATGAAGCCAAGACCATCGCCTGGCGCATCCAAACCATCCGGGAGCGGACCCAGGCTCCATGGTCGAGTTTTGCCGTTTTGTACCGCAGCAACGTGCAGTCCCGCGCCCTGGAGAGTACCTTCCGGGTGTGCCGGATTCCCTACCAGGTGGTGGGCGGATATGAGTTCTTCGAACGCAAGGAGATCAAAGATCTGGCCGCTTACCTGCGCGTGATCCAGAATCCCCATGACGACCTCAGTTTGCTGCGGATCGTCAATTATCCGCGCCGGGGCATCGGCGACCACACCATCGTGTACCTGAGCGGACAGGCACAGAACCAGGGAATCAGCGTGTTCGAGGCGTTGCGGCAGGCACGGCGGGATTCCTCGCTCTCCAAGGCGGCGCGCGAGGGCATCCACGCGCTGGTGGAGATGATCGGCGAATTGCACCAATACTGCCAAAGCGCTCCGCTGGTCCAGACCGTCCGGCTGGTGTTGGACCGTTCCGGCTACCGGGAGGAGTTGCAACGCACCATTGAGGACCCCATCACCCTCCAGAACAAGATCAGCATCGTGGAAGAATTGGCCTCGGCCGCGGCGGCCTATGCCGAGCAGAATCCCGCCGGGCGGCTGCGGGATTTTATCGACTCCATTTCCCTGGGGGACGAGTCCGAACGCAACGGCCATCCCAAGCAACAGCCTTCCGACGCGGTGATGCTGGTCACTTTGCATAGCGCCAAGGGATTGGAGTTCCCTTACGTGTTCCTATGCGGGATGGAAGAAGACCTGCTGCCCCACAGCCGCTCCATGAAAGACGCCATGAACGTGGACGAAGAGCGCCGTCTATGCTACGTGGGCATGACCCGCGCCCAGCGGCATCTTACCCTGAGCCTCACCCAGGAGCGCAACAAGTTCGGCAAGCGGGTCAAACGGGTGCCATCCCGGTTTTTGCGTGAGATTCCGCCGGAATTGATATGCAAGCAATTCAGCCACAGTCCCTACTTCTTCGACCGTCAAAAACTGCCCAAGGCCGGGGATGAAACCGGCGGGGAAACTCTGGCGTAAATTCTGGACATTTTTCCTTTCCGCTTTTTTTCAAGGCAGGTTCCCGGCATCCCCTGTTCATAGGCTTCAATTCGACTTAGGATGACGCAATTCCACCCCGGTTTTCTCCCTCGTGAAAATCCCATAAAACGGTTATGGAGGCGTACAATGAAAGCAAGATGGTTGTACCTGGGTGCCATCGCGTTGGTCTTGATTTCCGGCTTCATTTCTTTTGCGGAAGAACAAAAGAAACCGCAGCTCTTTCTAATGATGCAGGACAATGTGAAAGTCGGCCAGGAGGAGGCTTACATGGCGGCGTGCCAGGAATCCTACGCGTTGTTCAAGCAAGCCGGCTTCCCCTATTCGTTCCTGGTCTACCGCCATTTGTCTTCGTTCTACTCGGTTATCCCGATCGACAGTTTCGCCGATCTGGACAAAGGCATGGAAGCTGTTCAGAAAATAGAGCAGGTGGCGGGATCCGAGAAATTCAAGGAGGTGATGACCAATGTCGGTCAAAACCTCCTGTCCTCCGCTTCCGAGATTCTCATGGTCCGCCCCGATTTGTCGTATGAACCGGATGATCCATTATTCCAGGCCGATTACACGAAGCCGTATAACTTGTATATCATGACCTACTATCTCAAACCGGAAACCGTGTTCGAATCCGAGGCGGTGTTAAAGGAATTGTCGGCCCTGGCCAAAAACAAAAAATCCCGCATGGCGTATCAGGTTTCCCAGGTGGTCTTCGGCCCCGATTGCCCCGCGTTCGCGGTCGTGATTCCGACCCAGGATTTATCTCAATTCCTGGAGGAAAGCAAAAAATGCATGGAACAGATGGGACCGGAGTGTTCCGCGTTGATCAAAAAGCTCATGAGCCAGACGCGGCGACTCGAAGAGAGGATGAACGTCAGTTTCCTGCCGGAATTATGCTACTTCTCCGAGGGGAAGTGAACCCGGTACGTTGAAAGACCAACTCCATGTAAAAAAGGGGCACGCTGTGGCGTGTCCCTTTCGTTATTGAGCAGGAGGATAACCAGCAACGCGGACTTTTCGCTCTCCCCTCGGGAGAGGATTGGGGAGAGGAATATACACGGGACCTCTTCCAAAGAATCCGATTACCATCCGCCCTTCCTCATCCGGAAGATCCCGGCCAGGTTTCGGATTTAAGTTCACGCAGCATGAGGCTTTCGACGGCGTGGCGGGGATCCTTGCCCTCAAGGACTATGGCGTAAACCTCGTTGGAAATAGGGAGTTCGGCGTGGATGCGCTGTTGGAGGGCGGGGACGGCCTGGACGGTGGTGCGGCCCTCGACGACCATGCCGATTTCTTCTTCCGCGTCGTCGGGGCTGTACCCTTGAGCGATGAGCTCGCCGAATTTCCGGTTGCGGCTGTGGCGGCTGGTACAGGTGACCACCAGATCGCCGAGGCCGGAGAGGCCGGTGAAGGTCTCGGGACGCGCGCCCAGTCCCCGGCCGGCGAGGCTCAGTTCATACAGGCCGCGTGAGATCAAGGCGGCGCGGGCGTTGTCGCCGAAGCCCAAGCCGTCGGAGATACCCACGGCCACTGCCAGGACGTTCTTGAGCGCCGCGCCGATCTCCACTCCTTTCCGGTCGGTGTTGGTGTAGACGCGGAAGCGGGGAGTCTGGAAGATATCCTGCGCCTCGGCGGCAAGTGCCCCATCCGCATGCGCGGCCACAATGGCGGTGGGCAAGAGGAGGGCCACTTCCTCGGCGTGGCTGGGGCCGGAAAGCGCCAGGACGCCGCGGTCCGCTTTCGGGGTGTGGACGGCGATTTCCTCTTCCAGGACTTCACTCATGGTGAGCAACGTCCCGGCTTCCAGGCCTTTGGTGGCGTTGACGATCAATTTCGGCCTGCCTTGGAGCCCCCCGGCCAGTAGCCGGGCCAAGGAGCGCATGTGCTTGGAAGGCACCGCCACGACCAGCAGTTCCGCTTCAGGCATAAAACACGACCAATCGGAGGTGACCTTCACTTCCGGCGGTACGGTCACTCCGGGGAGTTTGTGCGCGAGACGGCGGGTTTTGGCGATCTTCTCCGCTTCCAGGGGATCGTTGGACCAGAGATAAACCGTGTGCCCCTTGCCGCTGAGCACGATCGAGAGCGCGCTTCCCCACGAACCGGATCCTAAAATACCGATGATCATTTGGGTCTTTCCGTTATGCCGATGAAATGCGTCATGATACAGCATACTATTCTGGGATTTGTCTTGCTTGGCAATCCCCGGACCGAGAGTACATCCTTTTAATAACCATCATGCTTCGGACTCCCTGGATATGAAGGATTCCGCGCAACAAATCCACCCAGCCGGCTGCAAGTATTATCTCTCCTTTCTCCCCTTGGAGCTGATTTTTACCTTGTTATTGAATCCAAATTGCTTTTCCGTAAGGGATGAATAGGAATAGCAGCAGCCTGCGGTTTCTATTCCCCCAAAACAATTGGGTAACTGTTTACTCCATTACAGAGAACGGATGAATAAGATCCATGATGAGGGATAAACCCATCGCCGTGGTTCCACGTCTCGAATTGTGTTCACATCCCACAATGCTCAATAAATCCCTCTATCAAAGGGCCGCCGACAACAGCCCAAAGTAAAAACCCGAGAAGAGAGCCATGAAAAAAATCAGGGCAAGGAAAGACGATTTTCTGTCACTCCTCACCCTTTCGTTGCAAACCACCGGATCTGGGACGAAGATCCTTAATCCAAGGGCCGCGGTTACCGGCTCAGGTTTTCGATGAAATAAAGGCCGGTTTTCCCAGGGGCGACCAGGTCCAGGTCGCCGTCGTGATCCACGTCCACCACCTGGGTGTTCATCCCCATGCCCACGTTGTCGTCATAGCTCACGATGTGCTTGACGAACTGGGGATCCGCGCCTTTCACCACTTTGTACCAGAAGATGCATAACGGCTCCATCGCGCCCGGATCCGCGCCGTTGTGGCCGCGGTAGCGCTTGCCGGCGACGATGTCCCTGGTTCCGTCCCCGTCCAAGTCCACCAGGATGGGGCAGTGGATCTGCGAGAACGTACTGTCAATGGTGTGTTCGATCCACGCCTGGCGTCCGGCGCTGTCGCGGGTTTGTTCGAGCCAATAGAGGCCGAAATCGTGGGCGTGTCCCCACACGATATCCGCCAATCCGTCCTGATTGAAATCATCCACCAGGAAGGGAATGCACGAATGCGGCGCCTTGAAGTTGCCATGAAAGGTCCAACTTTGCGTCGCGGGCCGCAGGGGGCATTCGTACCAGCCGCCGGGGGTAAGCACATCATCGCGGCCGTCGCCGTTGATATCGCCGGTGCCCGCGCCATGGCCCCGGCCCTCGGTCCCGATCACCCGGCGCTCGAATCCGGATTCACTTTTATCCAGGCCGACATACGCGAAATAGGCCACGGGTTGGGTATC
Organism: Candidatus Omnitrophota bacterium; assembly: GCA_013177805.1. Taxonomy (GTDB): domain Bacteria; phylum Hinthialibacterota; class Hinthialibacteria; order Hinthialibacterales; family Hinthialibacteraceae; genus JABLXU01. The sequence continues at coordinate 85,566 of JABLXU010000015.1, read as the reverse complement.
ATCGTAGCGGTTGACCAGGATATCCGGGCGGCCGTCGCAGTCGATGTCGCGAAGCAGAATTCCCTCGGTGGAACTGAGATCCTCGGCGATGACGTGCTGCTTCCAGAGTTGATCGAGGTTATCACCGCCCGGATGTTCGAACCAAGACATGATGGGCGTGAACCAGCCGCCGGAGATGATATCCGGCCACCCGTCCCGGTTGACGTCCATGGCATATTCGCCGTAGTTGCTGGCGTATTCACCCTCGATGGCCACCTCCCGCAACGGGTGCCGGGTCCAATCCGGCGCTTCATACCAATACGCACCGCAGGTAATGTCCAGTCGGCCGTCGCGGTTGATGTCGGTCACCGTGCACCCCTCGCTGAGGCCGGTGTCCAATGGATGGATTTTGAATTGAAGGGGCGAGGGCGAAGCCTGATACTGCGGCTTCAGGTCCTTGATCTTGATGTTCCGGAATTCCACCACCTGGCCGCGGAACAATTCGCCGCCGTGGACTTGCAGGCCAATCCGGCCTTTTTTCGAGCCTTCCAGCCGAGCGTCCGTCACTTTTTGCCGGTTCACGTATACCACGATGTGATCCCCGTGAGCGACAATGTACATTTCATTCCACCCCGGGCGGTGCATCTTTTGATTGGCCGCCACGTGCCGGAAAATACTGCCCGTGGGAAATTCGTCATCGGTATCGGCGATCTGAATCTCGTACCCGTGCTGCGAGGGGCGGCCCTCGATCCCTATGGGCATGCGGATCCCCACGCCGCTGTTGCAGTTGGAGGTCATCCGGAATTCCACATAGAACGAAAAGTCATCCCATTCGCTCTCCGTGAACAGCCACGAATCCTGGCCCACGGCCGGATCTTGCTTTCCGGTGAGGATCCCCTTCTGCACAGACCAATCGCCTTTCCATTGTTCCGTCCAGCCGGACAGATCCCTCCCATTGAAGAGCGGCGTATAGCCGGCCGCGTCCGGAAATTGAGCTTGCGCCCCGGCGATGAAAACCGTGAACAACGCGACGAACACGATGGAAATCCATTTCATTTGCGGACTCCTTTCGGATGCATAACAAGATTGAGCCAACCGGATCCATCGTACCCGATCCGGGGCAGCGGGTGTAGGAGGCGAAGCGGGAAAAAGAAGCGGGAAAAAGAGAGAGGCGATTCACTTGGCCATCGAGGTTTCGACAGCGGTGTCCTTGTTGTTTTCCGGGATCAACCGGTAATGATAATACGGCTGATCGCAGGCCGGTTCGCCCTTCGGCCCGGCATTGGCCACCCATACCTCCAAGGTGGCGGGATGGAAGATGGCATTGTGCAAGTTGCCCTTCATCGCCACGGGGCGCTTGATCATTTCTTGGAGCAACATCGCGTCTACTTTGCCGTAATTTTCCAGCAGCCGCTCAGCGAAGAACCGGTACCGGTCATCGCCGGAAAGGATGACGCTGTCTTCCGGCGGGGTGTTCAAAAATCCTAGAGTCTTGCCGTCCGCCGACTGGATCAAGGTCTGGACCGGGGACTGGACTAATTCGAATCCCTTGACCAGAAGGCGGTTGCCGCCGCTGTCGCCGGCGGGCGGCAAGGGCACATCGAACATCCCGAAATTCTCGCCCGGCTTCACGAAGTGGATCTGCTTGGGCGTGGAATAGATGCCGCGCGCGTCGGGAATCTTGGCGTCGGAAATGACATAAAAATATTCGCAAGTGCGAGGGGTATTATTGTAAATCTTGAGCGCCTCCTTGAGGGTGGACGCCCGTTCCAGCGTGTCCCGGATGAGCAGGCTCATGGGCATGCCGTCCCAGTACCCTTGCCCGGCGCCTCCCATCTCGCCGATGGTGATCTGCTGATCGTTCATGCCCGTGATGCTGCCGATAAAGCCCGCGTAGCTGATGTTGATGAAGGCGTGGCCATCGTCCGGCTCCACGATCATCACCACGGCATGGTCTTGCAATCCTGCTTCCGTGATGTAATCGAGAACACGGACGTGATACAACGAACCGTCCCGCGTGGCCTTGCCCATGAGGGCGATGCCACTGCAATGGAACGCTTCAGGGAACAGGTTGCCGGCCAGGATTTCGTCGAACGGCAATTCCGCCCCTTCCGCCAAGCCGCGCATTTCTTCCAGGAACCGTTCGGGGATATGCGGCAGGAGGCGGTTGTGCATTCCCCCCCGCAACATTTTGTACATCATGTATTCTTTGGTTTTCCCCAACTTGGTTTGGTTATCGATGATGTTCTTCAGGTTGGTCACAACCAAGTCCTTAAGCAATTTGCCATGCTGATAGCCCATTTCGCGGGGTGTGCCCTTCACATGCAGCACCCGCTGGCCGTTCACGATTTCGAGATACCCCCGGCCTTCCCGGGCGACGATATCGCCCCAGCCGGCCGGAATCCACAGGGCTGCCAAAGGTAGGAGCAATAGAGTACAAAAACGGCGGCGAATCATGGCATTGGTCCTTTTGAAGGGGCGGACCTGAAAGTCCGCCCCTTCCCTTCTGTCCTTTCGGTTTTTGTTTTCGGGTCCCGCAGGCATCCCGCCTGCCCTCAGATTATCCCGTAAATCCCGCGATCCTCCTGGCGGCAACGGTTATGAAACTCACTGCTGCAGCATCCAATATTCCACCTGGGTGATACTGCCCTTCGCGCCCAGGAATGTCCCGCCGATACCCGCCGTCAGGAGCGGCGAATTCTCCTGGAGATGAAAATCGCCGTTGGCCGGATCCACGTAACCGGGATCCACATTCAGGATATTGGCGGAGGTAATGGCGTCCCCCAGAAATGGCGCCCCCGTCACGAAGATATCGCAATAACTTACATTGAAGGTCAGCAGATCCCCTCCGTCGTTCACAATGCCGTCAGCGTCTACGATGATGCTGTTGGTGATGGTAATGGAACTGCTTCCTTCAGGGGCCGCGGACGTTCCAACGGCGGTGCCGATAAAGGAATTGTAGAAGTCGCAGTGATCGATCACGGCGGTGCTGACGCGGTTGTCATCCGGAGTGATGAACAAATTGGATCCGGAGCTGTTGGTTACGACAGTATTCTTAATGGTGATCGTTCCTTGTTCGAAGCGGATGCCGTTATGTCCGTCTTGTTCGCCATTGTCGGCGAGATAGCAGTTTTCAATGAGAATGACGGGATTGCCGGCGGGTTCGTCATCCTCGTTTTCCGAGGTGTCGATGGAGATACCATGTTCCAGGTTGTTGACGATCCGGCAATTGCGGATGGTGGAGGCGTCATCGGAAATACTGATCCCCTCGCCACAATCGTGGATATAACAGTCAACAATGGTGGTGGTCCCGTCGTCCATTTCCACGGCTGTGCCGTTGTTGTAGAACTCGCAATTGATCAGGGTTGCCTCCGGAGGCGGGATGGGAACTCCCAGTTCGAGGGGCAGGTCGGCGGTGGCAAAGGCATACGGAAAGTCGTGGAATTTGCAGTTTTCGAAGAGCACGTTGACGGCCAGAACGGATTGTCCCCCCATAAATCCCATGACGTCGAGGGGAGAAACCGCCGCGCCGACCACATCGCCCGCGGAGGTGGCGCCGGCGCCGACGAATTCACAGTTCCGGATGGTGACATTGGAGCTGACAACGATCATGGCCAAGTTGATGTTCAGGTTATTCACAGTAGCATCCGGCTGAACGATTTTGAGGCCTTCCAACGTAGTATTGTCCCCGTAAACGAAAAATCCGGTGCGGTCCGCGGGGCCGAAATCCGCTCCCAGGGCGGTCAACGTTCCCACCCGGCTTTTTTGATTGGTGGCGCGGATTTCCACATTAGCCCCGCTGGCGGCTTTCAGGGTGAGGCCGTTCTTTTTGTTATACGCGCTGTTGATATCCCCGATGCTGAGATCTTCGTTGTAAATCCCCGTGGCGATCTCGATGATGTCTCCCGGACTGGCCGCGTCAATGGCCGCCTGGATGGTCGTAAAATTCCCGCTGCCGTCCGGATTGACGGTCCACGTGGCGCTTTCCGCGGTCATCGCGCCCAACAACATGCCAAGACACCCCAGACACATACACCCCATGATCCAAATCGATTTCAGATTGTTGTTCATGTTTGGCACTCCCTTAGGTCTCTGTAAAATAATATATTCCCCCGGCCGTTCAATGCGATACGGTTTCCGATCCGGTTGATTTCCGCGCCATCGGGGCAGCAATCCCCTGTGCCGGGAGATCCTCCGGGATCTCATCCCGGGATTCGCTGGCCGGACATGCCATATATAGGTCAAAATGCGGAAAATGGCAACACTTTATACGAATTAATCCTTTTTTTCTTCTATTGATGAAGAAAGGAAACATCGGCGGCCTTGTGGTCCGTCTTTGCCCTTAAGGCCGCGATGGTATACTGATGATGATTCACAAAGTTGTCTAATAGAGAAGGATGATTCCATTGGACCCGTTGCCCAAGCGACACATTGATTTTGTCTGCCCGTTTGTAGAAGGAAATTTCCGTTGCCCGGAGATCTTGTCTCCCATGCGCGCCATGCCCAGCCACCGGGAAAAGAAATTGTTCGTGGTGATGGGAAAAGCGGTGGCGCCGACCAAGAACGCGTGCCCGCGCTGCAGTCTGTTTCTCAATCTATGGAAAGAACATGCCGGACTGCTGGGGCACTTCCGTTATTTCTATCAATGGCTCCGGAGCAAGGAAATCCGCGAACCCAATCCCCAAGAAATGTTGTAACCGGTGGGGGGGATGGACACTCACGCGCTTCTTGTTCTGGAATTCGATAAAGTCAAGGAGATACTCGCCCAGTTCGCCTCCTCACCCCTCGGCCGGGAAGCCATCGAGGGCATGACGCCGTTCACGTGCCCGGAAACCATCCGCGAAAGCCAGGCCGAAGTCACCGAAATGGCGCGCCTGTACGAGACGAACCAGGCTCCCCCCCTGGATGGCATGTACGACGTGCGCGCCCCGTTGCGGAAATGTACAGTACAAGGATCGGTTCTGGAACCCGAAGAAATCATCCTCATCGGGGAAACGGCCGCTGCCGCCCGCCGGATCCACGCCCGGCTCAAGGATGCCAAAGCCGAAATCCCCCGGATCCGCCGGTACGCCTCGCGCCTGATCCCCTGTCCGGATCTTGAGGCGGCTCTGGCGCGGGTCTTCGACGAGCAAAAAAATATCCGCGATACCGCTTCCCATGAACTCGCCAAAATCCGCAAGAACATCCGCGCGCAGCGCTCCACCCTGGTCAACCGGCTCAACCGCCTGATGCGCGGCGCGTGGAAAGAATACCTGCAGGAATTCTATTACACCCAGCGCGAAGGGCGTTACGTGCTGCCGGTGGATTCCCGCTATCAAAACAAGATTCCCGGCATCATCCACGACCGTTCCGCCACTGGCACGACGGTTTTCATCGAGCCGCTGGAGATCGTGGAGGATGGGAATCATCTTAAGTCCCTTTTCCGGGACGAGGAGTTGGAAATACGTAAGATCCTGCGGGAATTAACCGCCCTGATCGCCAGCCGCGCGGAGGAGTTGCGGCAAAACCTCGACGTGTTTACCCAGGTGGATTTTTTGGCCGCCAAGGCCCGTTTCAGCCTCCGGCATCAGATGCACGAACCCCGGATCGCCGAGGACGCGCCGTTGACCCTGGTGGATGCCCGCCATCCCTTGTTGTTGATCCGGCATGGGCGGGACGCCGTGGTGCCGCTGAACCTGGCCATGAGACCCGAGACACGCGGACTGGTGATCACCGGGCCCAACACGGGAGGAAAGACCGTGGTCCTGAAAACCGTTGGCTTGCTGGTGCTGATGGCCCAATCCGGCCTGCACATCCCTGCCGGGGCCACGACCGTGATGCCGGTTTTCCGGCAGGTGGGGGCGGACATTGGAGATGAGCAAAGCCTTGAACAGAATCTCTCTACCTTTTCTTCGCACATGGGCAACATCCGGCGCATTCTGGAAACCGCCGGCCCCGGTTCGCTGGTGTTGCTGGATGAATTGGGTTCAGGGACCGATCCGGTGGAAGGCGGGGCGTTGTCCTGCTCGATTCTGGAGCAATTGCGGTACCAGGGGGCTGTGTTTCTGGTATCGACCCATTTGAACGAACTGAAATTGTATGCCTATCAAACGGATGGAGTGGAGAACGGCTCGATGGAATTCGATCCGCAAACCCTCCAACCCACCTTCCATTTCCAACTGGGCCTCCCTGGCAAAAGCAACGCCATTCAAATCGCCAGCCGCCTGGGCCTGCCCCATCCGGTCATCCAACGCGCCCGGGAGGCAGTGGAGCGGCAGGGAGACGCGCCCGAGGAATTGCTGGCCCGGCTGGGCGATGAATTGCGCTTGGCCCAAACTCTGCGCCAACAACAGGCGGAAGAGCTCGCCAAGGCCGCCCATTGGCGGGACGAGACGCGCAAACGGTACGAAAAAGCCCGCCGAGAGGCCCAGGATGTTATCCAGCGCTCGGAACGCAAAGCCCAAAACCTGATATATGAACTGGAGCGGCGGCTGGAAGAGTTGGACCGGCAGGAAAAAGAATTCCGCGAACAATGGAAAGCCAAACTGGCTGGTCTGCTGGATAAAACCTGCTCCACAGCCGCGCCGCCTGATTCCACCTTGAACGATCTACGGGAAACTTTGCAAATCGCCCGCATGGAATTGGAAGAGGTCAAGCCCCGGTTCGAAGATGCCTACAAGGAGCGCCCCCACTGGACCTGGGACCAATTACAGCCGGGGACACGGGTGCGGGTGCAAGGACTGTCGGAACCGGGCGTGGTTCAAAAAACCTGGCCCCAGAAACAGGAAGTGGAAATCAATGTCAGTTCATTGATCCTGCGGGTGAAAGCCGGCCGGATCCAGGCGGTGCTGCAACCCCAACCGGCCGCACCGTCCGCCGCACGTCCTGGTTTTCAAGTCGAACGGCCCGCGCATGTGGAGAGCCGGATGGAAGTGTTGGGCATGACCGTGGATGAAATGACCCCGGTGGTGCAGCAATACATCGACCAGGCGTTCCGGTCCGGCCTCCCTTCCGTGACGATCGTTCATGGCCATGGCACGGGTACGCTCCGTCAAGCCGTGCGCCATTTGTTGAAAGACAACCCGGTGGTGTTGCGTTACGAAGGCGGAATGGATTATGAGGGCGGCTCCGGCGTCACCGTGGTCCATTTTAAGCAGACATCATAAATCCTTCACACCACAAAATAATTATCGTGCCCGGGGACGATGATATCGGCCATCTTGGCGATGCGGTCGATGGACCGGCGGGCTTCGCGGGGATCTTCCGCGTTTTCGGACGGTTCGCGGTTGTCGAAATGCTCGAACGTCAAGATGGCGTCACCCGCCACCACTACAATCCCTTCCCGGGTTTCAAACATCAGCGAGGTCAATCCGTGCACGTGGCCGGGCGTGCGCAGGATTTCGATGCCCGGCAAGGGATGATCTTCCACCGGCACGATGCGTGCCAGAATGTCTTGCTCTTCCTCACTCGAGGCATTCTTCCGCCACCAGCGGATTTCCGACCGGGACATCAACCAAGCCGACTTCCGGAACAACAGAAGGCTTTGCCAGTGGTGGCGATGGAAGTGGGTCAGGAAAATCGTGTCGATTTCTTCCGGTTCGCAGCCGGTTTGCTGATAGAGAAAACGGTGGAATTCCCCGGTGGAGCGCAGGCCGGGATCCACCAGAATCCGCCGGGTTTCGGTCTCGATCAACGTGGACGTGCACGCTTGGTCTTCCCAGGAAGGAATGCCTTTGGGTTTGCGGTTTTTGGGGAGAAAACCGATATGCACGATTTTCCACGTGGGATTCTTCATGAATATTCTCGCGCTTTGGAATGGGGATATTGTAGTAGAAAAGCGCGTGACAGGAGAGAGCGGAAGAAGAAAGGAGCAGGATTGGAACGCCGTAGGATCCATCCCAGCCGTCTTGCCTTGAAGGTCTGCCCGGCCGGGATGACTCTTCTCCTTCACCTCGGGCAACCTCGGAGGAACACCTTGGGCGACCTCGCTGGAAAACGTTGCGAGAAAAGACTGGATTTTATTCTCCCTCCGGGAAAGAATGAGAAGGCGTCGAACCTTTATCTCTGTGTCACAGTTCCCCGAGTGCCAGTGAATCCAAAATTCCAGATATCGTCCTTTACGATGGTTTCTGCTTTGTGTAGGTCCGGGTGGCCTCCATTTTGATGCCGGTTACGACCGTTTGATTGCCGGGCAGAGTCATGGATATTTGAATATCACTGGATTCATTCACCGTCGACAACTGGCCGCGTTCTATCTCAAAGCGCGATTTCGCCACTTGCCGCATCGTCATATTTTGGATTGTGATCTTTTGCCCGGCGTATTGCGGCAAATTGCTGCCCACGCCTGCTTTTTGCGGATCCAACGAAAAGTCTTTGACGTTCAGGCTGGTGGTGGTGGTAATCAGAGCGACCTTGGCTCCGTCTTCCATGATCACATCATCCAGAACCGATTCAATTTGAAACACAAAGGGTTGCCCGCCTCCGGGAATGTCGTATTTCAATTCATCGGTCCAACGTTCACCGATGGCAATTTCCTTCCCCGGAAGGACCGTGAATAAGAATTGATTGATCTGGTCCGTGGCGGATCCGGTTCCCCCTTCCAGGGTAGCTTTCAAAAAATTTTCTCCGGTCTTCCGCACACCCCGGGAGTCGTATTCAACGGTTTCGCCCTTGCCCTTGAACTGGCTGGTCTGATCCACCTTCCGCCGGTTGGCACCGGTCTGCGTTTCCACGATAAACAGATTGGTTCCAAGGAGGAGACTGGCGAATCCATCGGGACTGATATCCCTGGTGAGAATCGTCTTAATGATCTTGATGTTGTTTCCGACCGGTACATCAAGTTTTCCGGTTTTTGTAGTGATCTCCCCGGTCGCGTGGTAAATCAAGTAACTGGTTTCGCCTTTGTTGAAGCGGTACCGCAGGAGGAATTTCTCACCGGGCTGGGCCGCGCTTTTCGTCTCGGCCGCGGGCGTGACGGGAAGTTTGTTCTTCTGCTTCAAATATTCCTGGTACACCGCGTTGGACGGCCCGTATTGGGCGATGAATTGCTTGTCTTCGGCCGGTGTGCGTTGGACGATTTCAATCGAGTCCCGGTCTTTCACGAGCACGTTGTCCTGAGTCATGATCGTGATCGACGCGGTGTCCTCTTCCACAATCGCTCCTTCCAAGCGGGCGTACGCCTCCGGTACGTTCTTCAACCGGAACGTGGATGAATACGCCGAATCCGCAATCCACACTGTTAACACCACCAAACCGATTGCGCACCACTTGCCTGTTTTCATGCGTGCATCCTCTCTTCCTGCTGAATGGAACGGGCCGCCCAACCTCTGCCGGCTCGAGGCCGCGATCGCAGTTTCAGAATGTTACCAAGAAAATCAATTTCCCTCACCCTGACCCTCGCCCAGGGAGGAAGGAGGTTGGTTACAATTCCGGCTGTTTTCCCATGGCGTCGGACTGGTTTCTGGCTGTAGAGGGAGTATGGACCGCGGCATGGCATTCTGGTGAAACCCTGGGGCACGCGAATTCACCGGAACAAGGAAACATGCAGCACTGTTTTCAGTTCCGCAAAGCCGTCCTTCCAGGGAATCTCCTGCTGCGTGCCCTGTTTTAAGTCTTTCAAGACGATGACCTGTTTCTCGAGTTCATTGTCCCCGATCACCGCCGCGTAGCGCGCCCCCAGTTTGTCCGCCGCCTGGAATTGCTTGCGCAACGACTTGCCGGTGTAATCCCGGTCGCAACGGAAACCGTCCCGGCGCAGCGCCAGAAGCAGTTTTCCCCCTTCCCGCGCGGCCCGTTCCCCCAGGGTGACAAGAAAAAGGTCCAATCCGGTGGAGACGGCCGGCACTTTGCCGGTTTCCTTCAGAATGAGCAGCAAGCGTTCCATCCCCGCGCCGAAGCCGATGCCTGGCGTGGGCGGTCCGTCCAGGTATTCCGTCAAGCCATCGTAACGCCCGCCCCCCATCAACACGCCCTGGGAACCTAATGGCGCGTAGCTCATCTCGAAGGCCGTACGGGTATAATAATCCAATCCCCGCACTAGTTTAGGATTCTCCATGTACCGGATGCCGAACGCATCCAGTCCTTCCCGCAATGCCGCGAAATGCGTCTCGCATTCCGTACAGAGGTGATGCCGCAGCAGAGGGGCCTCCTGCAACAACTCCTGGCATCTTTCTTCTTTGCAATCGAACATGCGCAGGGGATTCACTTCAAACCGGCGGCAGCAATCCCCGCAGAACTGGCCGAGAAACGGGATGGCCCATTTTACGAAGATTTCCCGGTGCGCCGGGCGGCATTTCGGACACCCCACGCTGTTGATCTGCAAGTCCAACTCATCCAGTCCCAATTCGCTGTAAAACTGATTCACCATCACCAGCAGTTCTAGGTCGATATCCGGTCCCGGCGCGCCAAACACTTCGCAGCCGTACTGCACATGCTGCCGGAAACGGCCCTTCTGCTTCCGTTCGTAGCGGAACATGGGGGCCAAATAAAACAGTTTGGCCACCCCGGGGCTTTTTTGCGCCAGCCCGTTCTCGATATACGCCCGCACGACGCTGGCCGTCCCTTCCGGGCGGAGCGTGAGGCTGCGGCCTCCCCGGTCCTCGAACGTGTACATTTCTTTCGCGACTATGTCGCTCGCTTCCCCTACCCCCCGCTTGAACAGATCGGTGTATTCGAAAACCGGCGTCCGGATTTCGCCGTAGTTGTAACTCCGGAACCAGGCGCGGATCCGGTCTTCCAGCATTGACCACACCGCCGCCTCGTCCGGCGTGACATCATAGGTGCCTATGGGACGTTGTATTTTCATGGATTTTTGGGGGTGTCTCCTCTGCTCCAGGGTTTCAATCATCATAGTACATGGAAGCGCCGCGTTGCTCAATGCGTTACCGGGATCAGGCTACAATCAGGCCTTGAAATTGCCGCGCGGAATGAGTGATTTTTCGCTTCCGGAATTCGAAAAGCGAATAACCTTACATGCCCGGGATATTCCACTTTATCCAAGGGCAACGGATCCTATGTTCCGTGTATTTCCGGTTCTAACCGCCACTTCCGGTTTCAATGAAAAGGGAAAACCACTTTGTTCGATAATCTCATTTTTCCGTCGAGGGACGGGGGGACTTGCAGGGAGGGAGGTGGGTGATCATCCGCTCCGGTCTGGAATAGCAGCAGAACCTGGATACACTGATGAATTGTATCGCCGTCTATTTCAGGAGAATCGGCCATGTCCAAACTGAAAATCCTTTTTCTCTGCACAGGGAATTCCTGCCGCAGCCAGATGGCCGAAGGTTGGGCGAGGCATTTGAAGGGCGATGTGATTGAAGCGTACTCCGCCGGCCTCGAGGCCTGCGGCCTCAATCCCAAGGCAGTACAGGTCATGGCGGAGGCGGGTGTCGATATTTCGCAGCAAAAATCGAAAAACGTGATGGGATTGTTGGATATTCCGTTTGATTATGTCATCACTGTATGCGGTCATGCGGATGAAAACTGCCCGGTCTTCCCCGGAACGACGAAAGTGATTCATCGGGGCTTCGATGATCCGCCCCGGCTGGCCTTGAGTGCCAGAACGGAGGACGAAGCCATGAATAATTACCGCCGCGTGCGGGATGAAATTCGCGAATACATTGCTTCCTTGCCGGACGCGTTGCCATCAAACATGGAAATAAATAGAGGGAAAGCCTGATGAGTAAGAACCATTCGAAAATCAATCCCGAAGACATCCGCCTGAAAGTGCTGGAAGGTTACGCGGCCATCGCCCAGTCCGGCGGTTCATGCTGCGGGCCCTCCTCGTGCTGCGGGGCGGATGCCGGTGAGTCCGCCCTGCAGCTGGCTCAGACCATCGGTTATGACCTGGACGAACTGGCCGCGCTGCCCGAAGGGGCCAACATGGGCCTCTCGTGCGGAAATCCTGTTGCCCTGGCGTCGCTGCGTCCCGGCGAGGTGGTGGTCGACCTGGGCAGCGGAGGAGGATTCGATGTCTTCATTGCCGGCCGCAAGGTGGGCCCCACGGGCCGCGCCATCGGTGTGGACATGACACCGGAGATGCTGGCCAAGGCGCGCCGCAACATCGATTCCTATCGCGAAAGCACCGGATTGGATAATGTCGAGTTCCGCCTGGGAGAAATCGAGCATCTGCCTTTGGCGGATCATTGCGCGGATGTAGTGATTTCCAACTGCGTCATCAATCTTTCCCCGGACAAGCAAAGCGTCTGGAACGAAATCGCCCGGGTCCTCAAACCGGGCGGCCGGGTGGCGGTGTCGGATCTCGCGTTGCTCCAGCATCTGCCTCCCGCCGTTGCAGAAATGGTGGAAGCCCTGGTGGGCTGTATTGCCGGCGCGGTGTTGGTCAGGGACACGGAGCGCATGGCACGGCAAGCCGGTCTGGTGGACATTCAACTTGATACCAAATCTGAATACATTGACGCCATGACCACGATCAACGATCCCCTCTACCGCCAGGTCGCCGAACATCTCCCGGCCGGTGAGAAAATCTCCAATTATGTCACCAGTTTATCCGTCTCGGCGCGGAAGCCGTGATTAACCTCCAGGCCTTCCGCATCGTAGCGGGGATTGACTCGCGGCCGGAAGCGTCCCTTTGCGATCCAGGTCATCGCTTTTAAGATCATCCTCGGAGAGTCTGGCAGTTCCGGCCTGGCTTCCATGATTTACCGAAAGAAAGGATCCCGGGGAGGCGTGAAGAAAGAGCCCCTGCTGCAGGTCATTGATCTAGTCAAACATTTTCCCATCCGTAAGGGAGTGTTTGGCAAAGTCGTCAATCATGTCAAGGCCGTGGACGGAGTTTCTTTCACCATCCACCGGGGAGAGACTCTGGGTTTGGCGGGAGAAAGCGGTTGCGGGAAGACCACGGTAGGCCGCGTGATCCTCCGCTTGCTCGAGGCCACCCGCGGCGAGGTCTATTTCAACGGTTCCCCGAATCTTTTAACTCTTTCTCAAAAAGAGATGCGTCCCTACCGCAAGAAGATGCAGATCATCTTCCAGGATCCCTATTCCTCTCTCAATCCGCGGCTTACCGTAGGCAGTACGCTGAGTGAACCGATCAAGGTATTTAAACTCGCTTCCTCCCGCGAGGAAACGCGCCGCCGCTGCGCCGAGCTGCTGAATTGGGTGGGATTGGAGGAGCAGCACCTGTCCCGCTATCCCCACGAATTCTCCGGCGGTCAGCGCCAGCGGATCGGCATCGCCCGCGCGCTGTCCGTGCAGCCCGAACTGATTATCGCGGACGAGCCGGTCTCCGCCCTCGATGTCTCCATCCAGGGCCAGATCATTAACCTGCTGATGGACCTGAAGGAACGGCTGGGACTCAGTTACCTCTTCGTGGCCCACGATCTCTCCGTGGTGCGGCACATCAGCGACCGCGTGGCTATCATGTACCTGGGCCGCATCGTCGAACTCGCCGAAACCGAACCGCTGTTCCAGGCGCCTAAACATCCCTACACGCGCGCGTTGCTGGAGGCGGTTCCCGTGCCCGATCCCTTCACCAAGAAAAAACGCATCCTCCTCGAGGGCGACGTGCCCGATCCCATCGATCCTCCGAGCGGCTGCCATTTTCATCCCCGCTGCCATTACCGGTTCGATCCATGTGACAAGGAGGACCCGCGCCTGATTCCAATCGGCGAACGCACCGTTGCTTGTCACTTATATGATCCGCGGCATAACAGCGCCATCCCTGAAACCATCCTGGATGTTCCGCCGCCCGCGAAACTATCCGCGGGATAGGGCCATGTCCGCCGGCGCCAAATTTCTTGGGGTGATCCTTCTGCTGGCCGCCTTCCTTCGGGCCGCGACCATCCATTACGGGACCAATGTGGACGAAGGCGTGTACTGGTCGGAAGGCCGGATGATCTATCAAGGTTATTTTTTCTATCGGGACATGCACCTGAACAAACCTCCCCTGGTGTCCCTGGTGGCTGCCGCGTTTTTCCCCTTGGGGCCCACGCCGATCTATCCCATGCGGGCGGTCATGCTGATTTTCAGCTTGCTGGGCCTGTACGCCTGTTATCTCACCGCCCGCGAATTGCTGGGCGAAAAAGCCGCCCGCGCCGCGTTGCTCATCCTTGCTCTCGAACCGTTCTCCGCCGTGTGGGCCAAGTATTTGCACACTTCCACCTGGTCTCCGTGGTTCGAGGCCGGAGTGGTTTGGCTATTGGTAACCGGATTGCGGTCCAACAGCCCAAGGCGCGTGTTTCTTTCGGGCCTGGCTCTGGGTTTGTACGCGCTGAACAAGCAATCGGCCATCTTCATGATTCCCACGGGAATCGCCGCCTGGCTTTTATTCTCGCCTGAAAAAAGCGCGCGCCGCTTCGTGCTGGACGGTTTTTGGTGGTTGTTCGGCATCCTGCCCATTTGGATTCCGTTTTTGCTGACCGTCTGGCTGGGCGGGGCGTTTCCCGCGTTTCTTTACGATATCTGGACCGCCCATCACCGCCTGGCTTCCTTCTTCGCGGATCACACGCCCGCGTTCCGGCTGAACGAGTGGCGCTCCATCATCGCCCTCGCGCCGCTCTTGTGGTTATTGCCGCTGGGTTCCTTGGCGGGATTTGCCGGGAAACGTTGGAAGGAAATCCTCTTCCTCTGGATCTGGTTCTTGGTGACGTTATGGGGCAACGTTTTCTTTATTTCGCATCTCTGGCGGCATTATTTACTGGTCTGCATGCCTCCGGCGGCGATGCTGGCCGGCGCGGTTTGGACTTGGTTAATGGATCGCTTGGAAACCCAGGCCGCGCGCGGCAGGATCCTTGTACCGATTTCCTGGATCCCCTCCGGCGGCTGGGTGATTCTGGGCTTGTTCATGCTGATCGGCTGGCCGAAGAATGATTGGACCTACCCCGGCCTGACGTTGACCGAGGAACGCAACCTGGCCCGCCACGTGGAACGCTACTGCCCGGAACCGTTTCTGCTCAACTTGACCAACCCCGCCCTGTATGTATGGACCGGCAAGGAGGTACCGCCTTGTTTCCAGGACGGCCGCATGACCCGTATCCCCTATTTCATGACCCTCGCGGGCCGGGGCTATATGGATCAGGATGACATCGTCCAAACCGTGGAATATTGGAAAACCCTGCCCATCGGCTGCGCGGTGATCTACGACCGCTTCGCCCGCCAGATCTGGAATGAGCCCTCGATGGAACCCTTACGGATCTGGCTGGAGCACGCTTTCCAGCCTCCCCGCCGCATCGGCATGGGCGATTCGTATTACGGCTGGTTTCTGCTCTTCGAACGCAAACGGGATTGAGAATTTCCGTTATGATTTTCATGAAGGAGACCCGATCATGACCGGAATTAAATCTTCTTTACACCTAATCCACGCGCGGCTGGAAAACCTGGAGCGCCAAAACCGGCGGCTGAAGCAAGGAATGATCCTGCTGATGTCCCTCGGCGGGGCATTGTGCTTCATGGGGCAGTCCCCGGCGGTGGAGAAATCCATTTCCGCCGAACGGATCATGGCCGTGCGGCCGGACGGCGGTGAACGGGCCGTGCTGATGGCCACCAGTCTTTCCCTGCTCGATAAAAACGGCATTCCCCGCGCTATGCTGAGCCATGACGAATCCGGCTCGGCAATCAGTTTCCATGACGAACAACGCAACGCGGTGGGGCTCATCCGGGTGGACGACCTGGGACCGCAACTCAGTTTCTACGACCGGAACGGCCGCGTGCGGGTGGTGCTGGACTTGCATGGGGAGGAATCTTTGCTTACGTTTTTTGACGAGAGCGAGCGTGGCCGTGTCGCCCTGGGGTTGGACGCCAATCAAGCCGGGCTGCTGATCCGCGACGCCACCGAACAAAACCGCGCCTACCTGGGATACGATGCCACGGGCACGCACCTGTCGTTGTCCGATGAAGGCGGCCAGGAAGTGTACACAAAACCGTAAAGAAACGCGACCCGGATGAGGGGATTTGGATGGAATGGACAAGGGGGGTCCGCTTTCATCCAGCCGTGAATGGAATCGTTTTTATTTCATTGGGTGCTTGCTTCCCGAGTGATCCTGTTTTATAAAAAACTGGTTGACATCCCCAGGGGGTTATGTAGAATTATGTCTATATAACGTGCCATGATTCTCTATACCTGACATATTTGATCAACTTCAGGGGAGGAAATGATCATTTTTGTTACACCGGAATGCCAAATCGGCGTTTGGTGTTCTGTCTGGAAGTCCCAATAATAACACGACAATATGGTTTTAGTGAACTATTTCAATAAATATAAATTGTTCTGCTTTATTTCATAAAATTTGTTTCTTTATTTTTTACATGTTAAAAATTATTAACAATTATTTTTTGGAACCAGAATTATCCGGGGTATAAGCACCATGCGGAGATTCTTCTACTTCCTGAGCATGTTCCTACTTCGCTTAATTGGGGGCCATACGTTCGAGGATGGCATCAAAGACCGCCAGACACTGCGAAAACGGATGAAGAAATTGTCTGGCAAAGAGGATTTGCCTTGAAACACGGGGTATTCGAAATCCGGATTAAATGACCGACAACCGTTGACCGGGGAGAGCAGTATCCTATCTCGGTAGTAATTGATCAATAGAGAGCGCGGATTCATGAGCGGTTACCGGAAACCCACCTATGGCGCGGCAGTCAACATGGCCCGGTTGGTGTTCCTCCTGATGAGGGAACAGCGGCCGTTGCCTTTGGACGAGATTCTGGAGCGCCTGGAAATTTCACCGCGAACCGCCCGCCGTTATCTTCGCGCCCTTAATACCGGACTGGAGGCGGAACTGGGCAGCCCGCGGATCCAACTCATCCGGGAACAAGGGAGGGAATACTGGACGCTGCCCGCGGACGATAAACTCCCGGCCTCGCACTACCAACTGGCCTCGCTATGGATCGGCAGCTTGCTGATGCCCGGCCTGGACGGCACAGTGGTTCGCGAAGGCTTGCAGGATGTGATGGAAAAGTTGAAGGAAGGTCTGGGGCCAGGCGAGCGGCCGTTTCTGCGCCGCTGGAACCGCAAGTTTTACCACACCGGCTGGGGCGTGAAACGCTACGACCGGCACGACGAAGCGCTGGACCGTCTGCTGCGCGCCCTGCTGGCCGAACGCAAGGTGAACCTGACCTACCGCAAGGCGGAGGGACCACCCACCCGGCAACTCGTGCATCCTTACACGCTGGTGTTTCACCGGGACGCGCTGTACCTCTACGCCTTCAATGAGGAGATCCGTGAGCACCGCCTCTACGCGGTGGACAGGATCCAGAAGGTGGAACTCGCGCCGGACCGGTTCGAATACCCGGAGGAGTACGATCCGCGGCAGGTGTTCGCGAAATCGTTCGGAGTGTTTCTCGGTCCCGACGAGGCCGCATACGAGGTGGAAATCGAGTTCGACGCGAGCCTGTACGACTACGTCGCCAACCGCCACTGGCCGGCCGGGCTGAAAACCACCCCCGTGCGGGACGGCAAGTTCCGGATGACCGCAGTGGTGACCAGCCTGTTTGAAATCGGCCACTGGCTTCTCAGCCTCGGCCGCGACGCGCGGGCCATCCGCCCGCAGGAACTGGTGGCATGGATGCGGGGGGAGGGGGAAGTGCGATAGCAAATAGTTTAAATTCTTACTTGAAAATACTTATGAATGAGAGGACGTACAATGAAAAAGAAAATATTTAAATCGATTCTTTTCTTGCTTTTGTTTCAAGGATTTTTCGCATGGTCTGGCTTTACGCAAGACACTCAAAGCGAATATGATCCCATGTATACAGTCCATGCCTTAAACGCATGTGTGTTTTCGATTTCAAATATTCTGCGTTTTGAGGACCGTATTGTCTTAGACGAAGAATATAAGAATATCATCAATAATTTGAAACTTGGTAATATTTATCCAGATGATGAGTTGCGGTCATTGTATTCTGAATTAATGGATTATATCACAGATAAAAAACTAAATGATATTGAACAGTCTCGAGTTAAGGCAATCTTTGAACGTACTTCTAAGCGTGCCGCCTGGGAAGCGGTCGGGGGTATTCGGGCCTATGGGGCTAATCCAATCTCCTTTTTTCTTTCATTCGTGCAAAGTGCCGGTAGTGCGTATTTCCAATATCATAATCTTAAATCGCAGATGCAACAAGAGTTAGATGAGTCTCTCTGGCAGTTGGAACGCGCTGACATTACTGAATTGAATCGTTTAAGAAAAGAATTGCTGAATACGGCCTGGGTTTTGCATGGAAAATACAAATTCCCTGATCAACACCGGTTGACGGAAGAATTAATCAATAATTACTTCGACGCAATCTATGACTCTGACCTTGCGCGCGCACAAAGAAAATTATCGCGTCTGGAATCGCATTTTGATAATTTTCCTCCATTTTGGTATCATTTTGGCCGTATTGCACAACAAAATAATAAAAATGACTTCGCCTTGCAATGTTATGATAAATTTGAAAATAGTTACCGCGATATTTACCGAAAAGATCCTCTTTACGCGCAGTTATGCTTAAATAAATTGCATATTTTAGGAGTTGCTGAAGGATTGAAAAGGAATACGCGCATATTTTTTGGATTGCTTGGATCAAAATCGAGTTCCTTGGATAAATCTATTGTCATAAATTATCTCAAGACCGCCGAAAAGCATAGTCGATTTGAGGAAGGATATAATTATCTCCGAATGGCAATATTTTATCAGGCAATCGGTGAGTTAAGTGAAGCCCAACGGTGCCTTCAAATCAATATTGACAATCATGTTGAATTTGATATTTCTTACCGGGCACTTAAAAATCTGGAAAATAAAAAACATATATTTGATAAGGTTCCTGAGCTGTTGAATCTTCTCATAAACTATAATGAAGACAAAATCATTGATGATAATGAGGTTGTAAGTGTGAAAAAAATTGCTGATGATGGAGACGCTGTCGCGCAATATCAATATGCAAGATATTTGCTTTATAACAAAAGTAAATCTGAAGAATCCTTGGTTTATTTTTTAAAAGCCGCCGATCAGGGTCATGCTCCTAGCATGTATTCTCTCGCCATGCATCCCAGTACGCCGTTGGATGAATCCATTGCATACTTAAAGAATTCTGCCGATCTTATGTATCCTCCTGCGCTATATGTTTTAGGTAGTAACTATTATTTTGGATATTGGGAGATGCCTGTAGACCGAAAGCGAGGTTTGGAATTAATAGAATCTGCTGCCAAACTGGAAATCCCAGATGCCCAATATCAATTGTTTAATATATATTATGAAGAGAACCCCGATATAGCAGCGACATGGTTTAATCGGTGTTTGCGGCATGCGGTATCGGATAAATGGATTTATTTATCTAATAAATTTTATGCTGCATTAGTATTAAAAAATAATGATAAATTTTTAAATAAAACTCTTGCTAAATCTATGTTTGAAGATATCGAAAAATCTAAGGGTTTTTGGGGAATTCGTGCATTGGTACAAAAATTTTTTATTGATCACGCATATAATAGCAGGTTTCATATTTTTCCTCATATCGATGAACAACAAAAGAAAAATGCGATTGCCGCATATGCGAATCCTAATGTTAAACCAGATGATATCATAATTTTATTTGATTGGACTATAATCTCTGAGAATGCGGACAGAGGCTTTTTTATTTCTTCGGATGCGCTGTATTCTGAATGGATTGCCAAAGATGGCCTAAAATTTGAATCGATTTCCCAAGTTGAGCATAATAATGGTGAGATTCTGGTTAATGGGAAAATATTTAGTATTGTACCATCTGGAATGAAAGGAAATGATCTTGTGGAATTAATAAACCAGTTAAAATCTTTTAAATAAAGGATAAAATTATGAGATATGAATTTGTAAATAAACTACTAACAATATTTTTTTTCTTTTTTTGGCTAGTACTCTATCAAAATGGTTATGGCATGGGAGGTCAAGAGCATATCGCATTTTGGTACGAATGCTTTGGTATTGACAAAACCGATACAGAATCCCGGATTAAATTGGAACCCCTGTTTCAACTCATTCAAAAAGAAATTGATTGGGTATTTCGAAAAGAAGACTCGTTCGATGATGCAGGAGAAGAATATCTGAGATTTTGGAGAAATTTAAAAGCAAAATATCCTGATTTCAATACATTTGAATACCGGCACCGTTTATTCTTTCATTGGGGATTTAACACTAAATTAAAATACTATGAACCATTAAAAACTTGTTTAAAGAAATTGAAATATTCCGATGAACAAATTGATGGCATCTATCGGATGATTGAAAAAGAGAATGACAAGAGAAAAGAACGAATATTAAAAAAAATAATGCAAACAACGGGTATGAGTAGATTATACTCTAAAGCATTAGCCACTATATTATATGATATTCATATCTTATCGGATTGGGAAACCGGAAATGGTCTCGGACTGATGAGTATTGATCAATTAAGAACAGAAATTCTTTACTACGGTTATAAATATTTGTGCAATGATGAGAATTTATATAAAGAAATACGAAGAGAAATAATACCAGCACGTACTGCCAAAGATATAAATGAATTGAACAGAAAATACTTATCTATAGTTTTATATGAAAATTTTAATGAATTATTGAAGCAAAATGGAATTAATATACAAAAGACGAAATCGGAAGCCATTATTACTAGATAAACTTAGTTTGGTAATGTATTTTGAATATCTTCCCTCACCTCCCCCCAGACCGCGTCCACGTCCCTTGACGCGTCCACGGCGTGAACGCGCGCCGGGTCCTGGCGGGCGAGGGTGAGGAATCCCTGCCGGACGCGTTCCATGAAGGCCCGTTCTTCGGTCTCGAAGCGGTCCGCGTAGGGCACATCCAGATTGCGGCCGCGCGCGCGGGACAGCCCCACGGCGGCGTCCACGTCCAGCAGGAGGGTGCGGTCGGGACGGCGGCCGCGGGTGGCGAAATGGTTCAGCCGGGCGATCCAGTCCAGATCCAGCCCCCGGCCGTATCCCTGGTAGGCGGTGGTCGAATCGATATGCCGGTCGAGGATGACGGTCTGTCCCTGGTCCAGACGGGGCAGGACCACCTCGTCCATCAATTGGGCGCGGGCCGCCTCGATCAGCAACAGTTCGGACTCCACGCACAGGGGATGACGGGCATCGAGAATCAGTTTCCGCAGCGCCTCGCCCACCGCGGTGCCGCCCGGCTCCCGCGCAAGGAACGTAGTATGGCCCCGGCTTCGCAGCCAAGCCTCCAGGCGTTCGGCGATGGTGGTCTTGCCCGATCCCTCGATGCCTTCCACGGTAATAAAAAATCCCGCCATGTTTTCCCCCGCGTCAGACCGTGGTTTTGGCCACGGTTTCCACTTTTTCCAGGATGTCGTCAAGAATCCGGTCGCTGGTGATGCCTTCGGCCTCGCCTTCGAAATTCAGGATCAGCCGGTGACGCAAGGCCGATTTGAGCACCGCGCGGATGTCGTCGAAGCTGACGTTGAAGCGGCCGTCCAAGAGCGCCTTGATCTTCCCGGCCAGGATGAGCGCCTGCGCTCCGCGGGGGCTGGAGCCGTAGCGGACATACTGGTTGGTCATCGCGGTGGCGTATTCACCGCGCGGGTGCGTGGCCAGCACGCACCGGATGGCATAATCGCGCACGGGGGTGGCGATGGGCACCTCGCGGCACAGCCCGCGCAGTTCGTTGACTTCGCGGCCGTCCATGATCTTCTCCGCCGACGGCTCTTCGCGGTCCGTCGTACGTTTCAGGACTTCGGTCAGCTCGTCGCGGGTGGGGTATTCCACGATCAATTTGAGCATGAAGCGGTCCAGCTGGGCCTCGGGCAGGGGGTAGGTCCCTTCCATTTCCAAAGGATTCTGCGTGGCGAGGACGACGAACGGCGGCTCGAGGGTGTAGGTCGTGCCGCCGGACGTGATCCGGTGTTCCTGCATGGCCTCCAGCAGGGCGGATTGGGTTTTGGGCGTGGCGCGGTTGATTTCGTCGGCCAGCACCACGTTGGCGAAGAGCGGGCCCGGCTCGAAGCGGAAGCTGCGGCGTCCGTCGGGCGACTGGTCGATGACGTTGGTGCCGATGATGTCGGCAGGCATCAGGTCCGGCGTGAACTGAATCCGGGAAAACTTCAGGTCCAACGCCTGGGACATCGTGCGGACCAGCAAGGTCTTGCCCAAGCCGGGAACGCCTTCCAGCAGGGCATGGCCGCCCGAAAAGAGGCAAATCAGCGCCCCGTCGATGATCTCCCGGCTGCCGACGATCACCTTGCCGATTTCTTCCCGCAGCCGGATGAACCGTTCCCGGAACCGCTGGGTGCGTTCTTCCACGTTCATGATAGACTCCTTCACAACATGGCCCTTCTCTTTTTTCCGCAGGTTAAAACCGAGCAAATCCTGGGCTTGGGCTTTGTTTTTACGGTAATGTATCATACCCCCCTGGGAAGCGAACAGAGACACACGGCGGTTCGAGCGATACGATGGGTGATGCGCATAAGATGGATACCAATATTTCCAGCGGTTTCAAGGATAGGGATCGTGGTTCGTTTTCCCGGTTGGCGCTCGGTTGTTTTCTTGGATTGTGGACCCTTGTCTTGACGGTTTGGCTCTATTGGTACTCAGCGCGGAACGGGGGCTTGCCCGAATGGGACGGTTTTGAACGCGTTGCGTCCGCCGCGCGGATCTGGTACGACCTCCGCCATTTCGATTTTGCTCATTTCTGGCTGCACACCAACGGCCAGGCGGTTTGGCCGTTTTTGCATTCGTGGATCACGGGGGCCTTGTTCGTGCTATTCGGCCCGTCGTTCGCCACGGCGGCGTTGTTGTCCCTCTTCGCCTACTGGGGAGCGGCGTGCTTGATTGTATGGCTCCTCTTGCGGGAACAGAGCCCCTTCGCACCCGTGGGCGCGGCGGCGTCCTGGGGGCTATTCACCACTTCGCCCCTCGTGCTGCAAAATTCCGTCACCATCATGACGGAATTGTTCGGCTTGTTCCTCGTGCTGGCTATTATCGCGTGTTTGCCCAGAGAAAAGGACGAGCGGCCGGCGCGGTTCGTTCCCAGTGGGATTCTGCTCGCGCTGCTGTTCCTGTTCAAATACAACTTCG
The DNA here is from genome assembly GCA_013177805.1 of Candidatus Omnitrophota bacterium. Lineage (GTDB taxonomy): Bacteria > Hinthialibacterota > Hinthialibacteria > Hinthialibacterales > Hinthialibacteraceae > JABLXU01. Next base: position 62,606 of record JABLXU010000015.1, on the reverse strand, counting down.
CCGGCCTGACCTGGGCAGCCTTGCTGATTCACCGGCTGGCCGTGGCGCGGTATTCATTCTGGAAGGCGGTAAACCGTTCCAACGCGATTCTGTTCGGCATCCCGATCCTCTGTCTGGCGCTGTGGTTCATCCCCGACACCGCCCATAAATGGAAAAATTTCTGGGGATTCGCCTTCAACAATCCCCAGGTCTATATGCCCTTCGGCCTGGAAAGCCTGATGTATTATCCCCAGCGGATTCCCGGGATCTATTACGCGCTTCCGTGTCTGTTCACCGCCAGTGTCACCCTGATGCTGATTGAGTCTCCCTTATCGAAGAAGCTGCGGCTGATCAATCCCGTATTCACCTGTTTTCTGGTCCACTTTCTGGCCGCCGAAATCCATCCCATGAAGATGGACCGCTTTCAATTTATCGCCGTGGGATTGTTTTTCGTGTTATCGGGCCAAGTGTTGGAGGAGACACTTTCCCGGATTTTTTCAGCCGTTCGCGTCCCAACGCACGTTGCGGCCTGGGCCGGCTGCCTGCTGATTCTGTTGCCTGCCGCCGGTTACACGGCGGACCGCTGCCACGAGCCGCAAATCCGGCAGGAGAATCCCTACATCACTCCCTTGCAAGCGATTATGGACCGGGTGGACAGATCCGACCGCACGGCACTGTTTCTCGCTTACGATTCCATCCCTCCGCCCTCGGTCTTTTATTATTACATCACCCGCTTCGACCAGTTGGAATACGATGTCCGGACCGGAGAACACCGCTGGTTTCTTACCTTCCTGTTCCGGACCCGGGAATCGGTGATGTCGCTCACTCCCGGGGAACGCATCCAAGAACTGCGGCGGGTGTTGGATAGCCGGAAAACCACCCAGGTGGTCATTGTGGAATGTATCGAACCGCTTTCCGGTCCGGCGTATGACCAAGCCTACGGTGGGGTGGCAGAAATGGCAAAGCTGGTTCCCCTTTTGGATGAATATGAACTAACCTATGAAGAAGAATTTCCCTGGACCCATACGCGGGTGCGGGTCTTTACTTTGCGGAAATTATCCATTAGCTGCCTGCAGGTGAAAACGAAGGATGTACCATAAATAAGTACACATATCAAAAAGCGCGATGGTATGTCAATTCACCATGGTAGACAATTCAAGCCTGCTCCCTCCTCTGGAAGTGGATGGGGGTGAGGGAATGCTTTTTTTGATGTCATTCCCCTCATACATGCACGGATTGGTAAAACCAAAATTATATCAAAGCCTGGTTTCATCCCAATGAATGACTCGAATCCCCGTCCCAGCCCAGATCCCGTCTTCTCTCCGCCCCGGTTAGGGTTGCCGTGGCGGGTATTGGTCTGGGCTTTGATATTTTGGAGCATGATCCTGACCCTCTGGCTGTACGTGTATTCCGTGCGTCACGGGGGATTGCCTTGCTGGGATGAGTACGAACGCTGTGCCTGGGCCGCGCATATCTGGTATGACCTGCGTCATTTCGACTCCATGCATTTCTGGAAGCACACCAATGCCCAGGTGGTCTGGCCGTTTTTGCATTCCTGGATCACAGGGGCGTTGTTTGTTTTGTTCGAGCCTTCCTTGGCTTCGGCCCGGTTGTTGTCGCTGGGCGCGCATTTGGGAATCGCCCTAATGATTCTGGCCTGGTTTGCCCGGCGGGGCGGCCCCTGGACCTGGGCGGGAGCGGTGACCGCCTGGGCGCTGTATACCACTTCGCCTATCGTTGTGCAGCACGCCGTGAGCATGATGAGCGAAATCTTCGGTCTCTTTCTGGTGCTCGCCGCGCTGGTCACGATTCCCTCCAATCCCAACGCGAAGTGGACCCGCTGGCTGCTTCCGGGAACTTTGTTGGCGCTGATCTTTTTCTACAAATACAATTACGCCTTCCTGACCGTGGCCGGCCTGCTGGTAAACCGCTATGCCCTGGGTGGGTATGAACTGCGGGGCATGGCCACGCGCTCCAACCTGACGTTGTTTGGCGTGCCGGCAGTTTTGGTGGGATTGTGGTTCATCCCTGAATTTAGCAATAAGTGGGAAAACCTGATTTATTTCGCGGTGAACAACCCGGCGGCGTACATGCCCTGGGGCCTCTCCAGCTTGTTTTATTATCCGCAGGTGATCCCCAAGGCCTATTTCACGGTTCCCTGGATGGCGGTGGCCGCCTTGGCGCTGGTGTTCATTGGGGCGCCGCTGACCGGGCGGCTCTCGCTGCGCGATCCCATGATGGCGGTGTTTCTCGTGCATTTTCTGGCCGCGGTTTATCATCCGTTCAAGATGGAACGCTTTCAATTCATTCCTATGGGATTGTTTTTCCTTCTAACGGGCGAAGCGGTCCGTGCCTTGTTCTACCAGGCTTATTCACGTTTCCCCAAAGGCGCGAATATCATCAATGGAACCATGATCGTGGCCTTGGTTCTGGCCTGTGTGCCATTTCAATCCCGCTTCTACCGGCAGGCGCAAGTCAATCAACAGAACGTGTACGAAACGCCCATCCGCGCGGTGATCGACCGTTTCCAATCCTCCGACCGGATTGCTTTTTTCATTACCCACGACCTCGCCAGTCCCCCGGCGGCGACCTTTTACATGATTTCCTCTCTGGACCGGCTACAGCGGGATTGGCACAAGGCTGTGACCTACTGGAACCATCTCTTCCTGTTCCGGCCGGGTGAATCGGTGCGGGAACTGTCCATGGAAGAGCAATTCAAAATCCTGCGCCATGAGTTATACGTTACCCAATCCAATAAGATTGTGATGCTCGAATCCACCGCGCCATGGGAAATCGTCAATTTCGAGGCGGTCTTCGGGGGCGTGCATGAATTCTGCAAACTGGTCCCGTTTTTAGAAGAGTACAAACTCGAATACGAGCGATTCTTTCCCCAGGCCCGCGCCCGGCTGCGGATTTTCGTACCGGCGAAATGAGTAATAGAGACAGAGCCCCAACCCGCCTCCCCGGCTGACCGGAAACGTGGTAGAAGAAACAGAGGATAAACCGCTACCAGGATTGAAACCCGGAGAGAGTTTATGTTGCCCCAGAAGGGGATTCCAAATGGCGGACAATCCAGGCACAAGCGCCGTCCATCAGGTGGAAGCGTCGCAGGTTGGGTTCATGAAGCAACATCCATCAGTTCTCTTCTTCTCTCCTTGAGAGAAGGCCGGGGTAAGGGGAAAACAGCCCCGAGGGAGTGCTTACTGCTTTAACCAGGCCTGCATCGCATCGAGGTAGTTTGCATGATGTGCCCGACCGCTATCGATGGCACTGCGAATCAGGATCAATCCTTGTTGGGTTACCTCCTCTTGGGCGATGGTGTCTTGGATTTTATCGAATATCTCGAAGAAATAATAAAGGGATCCGGAAATAGTACGCACTTGCCAGATGACCTCTAAAAATGCAAGGTAAAAAAGCGAAAGCCCCCGGTTTCCCGGGGGCTTGAAATTTTCAGCCAACGGAGGGACTCGAACCCTCGACCTACGGTTTACGAAACCGTTGCTCTACCGGCTGAGCTACGTTGGCGTCAATTCTTTTGGACGTTCCGGTTTCCTGGATCAGTGCGCTGACCCAACAAGACGCTTTCAAGAAAGAAATTGGTCAAGTGGACAATCCGCTTTTTTATAATTGAAGTCAGTCCACGTTTCAGACGACATAACAATGTAGCCACGATCCGCCGCCGGTCAAGACGTCCAAAACCTCTTTGCGGGAGTGAATCGGCTATGGACTCTCCCGAAGAAACCATCGCCGGAACCATGTCCGCAGACTATCCGGGGAAACGGCCGCCGGAAGGGGAAAATCACGGTAATCCAGGTTGATTCTCCGGCCAAAATCGCCGCTATGGACGGGATTTCGGCACCAAGCCAGCAACTCCTGAGTGGTAGCGCGATAGGTGTACTGGGTCTCGAAGAGTTGGCGGGCCAAGGCCGCCATCTTTTCTAGTTTTTCGGGGTGATTGGCCGCCAGGATAATCTCGCGGGCCAAGGCCTCAGGTTTTTTCATAGGTACGGTGAGAACCATGCCCTTGTAGAAGAGGATCTGGCTGATTTCGGTTCCTAAGGTCGTGAGAATCGGGACGCCCCGGGCCATGAATTCCGTGATGCGGTTGCGCGCGCCGATCAAGGTTTCGTAACAGGGGAGATCCACATTGATCCCCAGATGCGCCTGGCGCAGACATTGCTCGACTTCCGCCTTGGAAACCCAGCCGCGCAGGTCAAAACGATCCCGGAAGCGGGATTGTTCCACCCGGGCGGCAAAGCGGGGATAGGTTTTTTCGTCGTGGCCCTCGATAGCTCCCCCGGTGGATAGAAAGCGAATCCGGGAATCCTGCTCCATGGCTTTTTCCAGAGCGAGAAATAAAGTTTCCTCGTCACACCAGAGGTTGTATCCCCCGCAGAAGAAAACGATAAGTGGATCTTCTTTCCGGCGTTGGCGAGGAACAAAGGGAGTATCCGGATCCCAGGCGATGGGGATCTGGGTGACCAATTCTTCACCGAACGTATACTGATTCAAGCGTCCCATCGCCCCTAATTCTCCGATGGTAGCCGTGCGTTGCCGTTCGGAAGTTACCGAAAAGCGGTCGCCCCGGCGCAGGACGGCCCGGTGGATGTTCCAGAAATGATGGACATACCCGGAATCCTGATAATGATACGCCTTGGCTTGAGCTTCCCCCATGGGGTAGCCGTGAATGTCGGCCCAAACAGGAAGATCCCCTGCCACGGTGCAAGCACGGGCGGACGGATAATCGCACGCGCCAACCAGGGCGTCCGGTTGAAAGCGGGCAATCCGTTCTCGTAAGTAATCATCCCGGGCAAAACACCGGATTTCATCCACACTGAGGATGGTCAGCTCGCCATCCCGCCGTTCGATTTCATCCGGCTGGTCCGGCTGGGTGGAATCGGTGATCCGCATGCAGATCAATGTGACTTCAAATCCCGCTTCGAGCAACGGTTTCGTGAAATGCCAAGCCCGGTTGCCTCCTCCATGAAATTTGACGGACGGTTCCGTGGCAATCGGCCCCAGGCCTAGAATCATAATTCTATTCATGCCACCTGTTCTCCCTTGTTCCATGATGCCGGTGCTTCCCTCACCCGAATACCAATCCCAGTTCCTTCCCAACCGAACGCACATATTCCGCCGCCAGGCGGTAGTCCTCCGCCGTGCTCAAATGTTCCAACATGACAGGGACATCGGGCAGATGGCTGACTTCGGTCAGGAACGTTTTATAATCCAAATTGCCCAGTCCCGGCCGGACTTCATCCAAATGCACCGTGAAGCGCTGATCCATCAGGATGTCCTTGGCGTGGCAACTGCGAATGTACGGCCCCAGTTTCTCGAAACATTCGCGGATCATCGCGCCGTTGGCATAATACCGCTGGGGGCTGCAGATCAGATTGGCGGGATCGAAATGCACGGCGAATCCCTTGCGGTCAATGGCTTTGATCAGCCGCACGTACGACTCTACTGAATCCGGATACGCCCAGGGCATGGTTTCCAATGTGTAGAACGTCCGCTGGGGTTTGACCGCGTCGATAATCGTCCGGGTGGTTTCCACGATGCGATCGAACGCATCCTCCGTCAGGTTGTCCGGATGATGGCCGTCCCATTTCTCGCCTAACGAGCCGCTGATGTTGACGCAGCAACGCGCGCCGATGCGCTCCGCCAATGCTAGCTGCGTCTGGCAGTGAGCGAGGGCCTGCTTGCGTTTTTCTTCGTTCCGGTCCATGGGATTGCTCCACGCCCCCACCTCGGCGATGATGATCCCTGCCGCCTTGGCTGCCTGGGCGTACGCGTTCAGAACGTCATCGCTTTGATCGGCTCCCACCGGGCAGTAGGCCGCGCTGTAGCCTAGTTTTTTGTGCAGCGCCACCCATTCCTCCGGGGACGTGTATTTCTCCATCACGGGTCCGCCCAGATGGATGGCGTATTCTCCCCGTTCGGACGGGGAGGCCGGCCGGTTTTTTAACAGGCTCATGGCCACGGTTCCAGTGGTAGCCAAATAGGTAAATCCCCGCCGCGAAATTCTGTTGCTTCTCTGTTTTTTTTCTATCACGATCGTCTCCTTTCCGGATATCGTTTTTTTATGAGTCCCGCTTGCCCCCGGATTACCCGATTCCCTGCCCTATCATATCAAACCGGTATCTCTAGCCTATCCATCCATGTCTTTCAGGGATTCTTTTTTCGTGAAACGAGTCTCCAATTTTTATATAAAAATTTAATAAATATAATATAAATTCTTTTTAAATCCGTGTGATATCTCTCCTCCGGGCCGGACTCCGCTCGATTTATCCAAGATTTATTGGTATACTGGCTCATCAACATCTCCCGGACGAGGCAAACATGTTCGAGGAAAAACACGCGGAAACCCATCTGGACCGGAGCACCGTAGCCCATGGGTCCATTCGAGCGAAGGGAGACGTGTGGATTGATGGCGTATTGGAAGGAGAGGCCCACACCCAGGGACGCCTTGTCATTTCGCCCACCGGCCGGATGAAGGGGATCATTGAAACCCGCGAGGCGCACGTTGAAGGTTCAATAGAAGGATATCTCGAGGCCCGCGAGATTGTCCGGCTTTCCGCGACCAGCACTGTGAATTCCACAGTAATTGCTCCGAAATTGGAGATTCAGAATTGCACCCGCGTGCAGGGAATCTTTATCATCACCCCCAATGCCACAGAACGCGAACAAAACAAGCAACGGATCGACGCCCTGAGCCCCTCACGGACTCCAGAACCGCTCAGGACGGTGATGTTTTCCACGATGAACTCGACTGCCCGTGAAATTCAAATCATCGGCAGTTTTAACGACTGGGATAAAAGCCAAGCCATCCCCCTCCGCCCCGCCAAGGATGGCCTTTGGGAAGTGGAATTAAAACTACGGCCGGGAACCTACGAATATCTGGTTTTGATCGATGGCATACCCCAACCCGATCCGGTCAATCCTCAAACCGTGCCCAATACCTTTGGAGGGGAAAATTCGGTGTTGACGGTCGAGTGATCGGAAAATGAAAAAATGAGATTTAGGCATCCCGCATCCTTGACAAATCCGGCGTATGATGAATAATATCAATCGCCATGAGCAGGAGTAGCTCAGTTGGTAGAGCTTCTCGTTGCCAACGAGAAGGTCGCGGGTTCGAGTCCCGTCTCCTGCTCCATTTTTATTTTAAACCGCTTCTTTATTAAACCGCTTCCTTCGTTTTCCCGGGCTGGATTAATCAAACTTCTTTGGAATGCAACAAGGGCGGCCCGTTTTCCTCCAGACCGCCCTCGAGTCGGTAAGCTGTTTGGATTGGAGAACAGGAGAGCCTCTCCCGCCCGGCGAATCCAATTCAAACTGTGGATTCGAATTTCCCCGAACTCATTTCCACCTCGCTGATCCGCGGAGCATTGATTCCGTCTCCGGAAACGCGAGCCGGTCTTTCGAGTCCGGTCCTCATCCTTTCTGAAGCATCAGAGGGGGGAACTATCAGCCCTCCTCACCTCCGCAGCCACCTGCGCTATACATCCGTATCGGGATACATTCACACATAAGTGGACCACCTCCTTTCTGCGCTACTTACACCGTATCGAAAAAAACACGAACTGTCAAGAAAACATTCTGTTTTTTGGGATTTATTCAACAAGGGACGGCTCTTTTTCAGATAGATGGAACCGGGCAGGAAGGAACCGTGCAGCCCATTCCCTCCTTGCGGATGCCGGACTACAGTGGTTTTGGCAAGAGTTGGAAGGCAACCGGAATCCAACCGGCGTAGGTGCAGATCGATTGGGACTCGTCACCGCTGGGGGCCGATCATCTGTTCCGGCCGGACAATACGGTCGAATTCTTCTCCAGTTAAATATCCCAGTTGCACGGCGGCATCCCGGAGCGTCAAATGCTCGTTGTGGGCCTTTTTGGCGATGGCGGCGGCCTTGTCGTAGCCGATATGGGTATTCAACGCGGTGACCAGCATCAGCGAATTGTTCAGGTTGCGGGTTATGACGGCTTCGTTCGCTTCGATGCCTGCCGCGCAATTCTTGTTAAACGACTCGCAGGCGTCGGCCAAGAGGCGGATGGATTGCAGGAGATTATAAATCATCACCGGTTTGAAAACATTAAGTTGAAAATGGCCGTTGGCCCCCGCGAAGCCAATGGCCGCGTCGTTGCCCATCACTTGCACGGCTACTTGAGTCAGGGCCTCGCATTGGGTGGGGTTCACCTTCCCCGGCATGATGCTGGATCCCGGTTCGTTTTCGGGAATCAATAACTCGCCGATCCCGCAACGGGGGCCTGAAGCATACAGGCGGATGTCGTTGGCGATCTTGAAAAGCGAGGCGGCCAGAGTTTTCAACGCGCCACTGGCCTCGACGAGCGCGTCATGGCTGGAAAGGGCCTCGAACTTGTTTTCCGCGGTGACGAAGGGATAGCCGGTCAGTTCGGCGATCTTGGCGGCCACCAATTCCGCGAAACGCGGAGGCGTATTCAAACCCGTGCCGACCGCGGTTCCGCCCAAGGCCAATTCATATAGATGAGGCAACACATTCTCAATCCGCCGGCGGCCGTGTTTTAATTGTGTAACGTAGCCGGAGAACTCCTGCCCCAAGGTCAGCGGCGTGGCGTCCATAAGGTGGGTACGGCCGATTTTGATGATCTCCTTGAATTTCAAGGCCTTTTCTTCAAACACGTGCGTAAGCGCAATCAACTGCGGAAGTAGACGGCGGTGGATTTCCGTTACCGCGGCGATATGCATGGCAGCCGGAAACGTGTCGTTGGAGGATTGCGATTTGTTGACATCGTCGTTGGGATGGATGGGGCTTTTAACACCGCGCGGCTGACCGGCTATTTCGTTGGCGCGGTTGGCAATCACTTCATTGACGTTCATGTTGGTCTGGGTCCCGCTGCCGGTCTGCCAGACGACAAGAGGAAAATGTTCATCCAAGCGGCCTTCGATGATCTCCTCAGCCGCCTGCACGATCAGGTCTTTTTTTCCGGCGGAAAGCACACCCAATTCATGATTCACCAGGGCGGCGGCTTTTTTAAGCACGCCGAAGGCCTTGATCAATTCCAGCGGCATTCTTTCCGTGCCGATCTTGAAATTCATCAGGGACCGGGCAGATTGGGCGCCGTAGTAGGCGGATTCGGGAACCTGCATCTCGCCCATCGTGTCTTTCTCGACGCGGTAATTCATGAGGGATTCTCCTGTTTTTTTGAATCGCATGGATTCCGGTTTCAAAGCAGAATATAGGGTTGAAATCATTCCTGAAAAGGGAATCCGCCTTGGATTTTACTGTCTCTTCTTCTCCCGTCACGATATGCCTGGGTGCGTAGGGAAACGAAACGGGGTGGCGTGTCCGCCACCCCGGTATACTGCCGCTCTCATCCTCACGGCTTATTGGGGATTGAACTGATAGACCACCAGACCCCTCATGATATCGAACAGAACTCCCATGTTGATGTACGGCAATCCATGTTCCGTCCTGTCGATCCGCGGATATTGCCCCTCCGGCTTGTCCATCAGGTTCATCCGCCGCGCGACGCCTTCATCGGTCAAAATGTAATCCATCGCCCCTGAGGTATGCAAGGTTCCGAATTTCGTCAACGCCAGAATCCCCACGCCGTTGTAGAACGAAACCGTGGGATCGATTTGGATCTCGAAGTCGATAAAAGCCGGTTCCGCGAGGCCGAAGCCCAATACCGGCAACACAATATCCAGGTCGGGTGAACCTTGAGGAACCACCGTAAAGAACCGGCCGAATCCATCCGCGATCACCGCGCCGTTGCCGTAAAGTTCCATATCCACGTAGATCGGCGCGTTGGAAACCGGCCCCGCCAAGGGGACAGCCCCGCCCACCGAATGAATCTGGCCTTTTGCGTCCAGGATGTATCCCACAGGAAGCACATTGGTATCCGTCCCGGACACGATCTCCAGATCCACGGCCGGATTGCTGCGCACATCGATGCCAGTATTGTTCCCGCTTGGGCGGAACCGGAACAGTTTCAACACTCCCGATTCGTTCGCCGAAACGATTGAACCATCCGACAGCAACGCGAAGTATCCCTTGCCGTCCGTGGTGAACTCCACGTCCCGCAGCACATCGTTCGTGGGGAAGGTCACTCCGAGCGACGGCAGATAATTGCGTCTCACTACCACCCTTTGACCAATTTGGTTGAATTGTACCGCGAATACCCGTCCATCCCCCGTGGCGATCAACACCGCCCCGATCCGCTGGTTCGCCGTTCCGGCATCCGCGATGAAGACTTCGATATCCCGATACACATCCTTGCCCGCGAAATATGGGAATAAGGGCAATTGGGCGGTTTCCGCCGCATCCACCACGGCATCTCCGTTGAAGTCCGTAAACCGGAAGATATCGCCCAACTCGTGAATCCCGCCGAAGCCATCCAGCACTGTGATTCCCTGGTTAGGATTCTTGAAATCAGCCACCGTGGGGGTTGGGGTTGCCACCACCGTCGGCGTGGGGGTTACCTCCGGTGTGGGTGTCGCGACAGGCGTGGGTGTCATCACCTCCGTCTCGGTAGCCGTAGGCGTGGGCGTTTCGACAATCGTCTCGGTGGGTGTAGGCGTCACCACTTCCGTCTCGGTAGCCGTGGGGGTAGGGGTCTCGACGATCGTCTCCGTTGGAGTCGGCACAGGCGTGGCTGTAGGGACTTCCGTGGGCGTCGCCACCACAGTTTCCGTCGGTGTGGCCACTACGGTTTCCGTTGGAGTGGCTACAACCGTCTCCGTAGGCGTCACCACGATGGCCGTGGGGGTAGCCGTCGGCACGGCGGTCGGGGTTTCTGTGGGGGTGGTTACTTCTGTTTCTGTTGGTGTTGGAGGAATCGGCTCAGGCGTATTCGTGGGCGTGATGGCCGGAGATTCCGTTGGCGTCACTTCCGGCACCACCGTGGGAGTCTCGGTGGGCGTTTCCGTCGGTGTCTCGACCACTTGGGCCGCAACCATGCCTGGGAAGATCACCACACATCCAACAAACAATAAGATTATAGTCAGCGAACGGCTCACACTGGAATTCGCGATTTGTTGTGACATTTGTTCCTCCAACGTTGTTTTGGAATGATACCCCTTTATAACATACAGGCTAAATATTTTCAATACTATACCATCCTTGAGGGCACTTTTTCCTGGAATTCCTTTTCCCCTGAAATTTTGCCGCCTGGTCCGCTATTCCCGCGGCGGCGCAAACGCTATGGTGCGGCCCAATCCCTCTCCTGCCCTCCGTTTTTCGTACTCCTTGTTCCCCACCCCGTCCCCCACGGTTCTCTATATCATAATGAGATTTCGCATATTTTGGCTATATCCTGATGGGTTTTCCAAATATTTTTTGTCCTCTCCAAAAATAGATTACTAGATTCATATATTTTACAAAATATCCAATAACTTCTCATTTAAGAAACAGGATGATTTAAATCTATGTTTTTCAAGCAGTTGCATTGACGCTGCGGGATACCATAGACGATAACACTCCTTATTCTCATTTAAGAAACCAAAGTGCATCCTATTTTTCAGCCATTTCACCCGCTCTCCCATGCCGCTATTCAGATTCTGATCCCAGCAAAAAAACGAATCCCGCCTGAATCCCTGCAAAACCACCTGATTCGAGGCTATCGTATCATACACCCGGTTGAAACTAAAATTAACTGCACTCACCTATTCTTCAGGAGGACTTCAATCATGTCCAACTCTCCAGCCCATTCCATAACCCGCCGCTCATTTTTGGAACGATCCGGGAAAAGCGCCGCTCTCTTTGCCGCCATGACTTCCGCTCCCGCCGTGATGGCCGCCAATTACAGCCCCAATGACGTAATCGGCGTGGGCCACATTGGCGCCGGCGTCCGGGGCGGGCAGCTCATCACCGAAGTCGCGGGCGAACCCGATAAGAACCGGCCCGGCATACCCAATACCCAGGTCAAAGCCATCTGCGAAATCTACAAAGGCCACCTGGAAAAAGGGGTCAAACTCTCCGCCAATCCCCAGGTCAAACGATATCACGACTACCGCGACATGCTGGCCGATAACGAAATCGACGCGGTCATCATCGCCACGCCGGACCATTGGCATTCCAAGATGGTCATCGATGCCGCTTACGCGGGCAAGGACATCTATGTCGAAAAATGCTGGACCCGCACCCTGCCCGAAGCCAAGGCCATGTACAAAGCCATCAAGATGAACCACACGGTCATGCAGTTGGGTCACGACCGTTCCAGCGCCGCCGCCCTCCAGGCCGCCGAACTGATCGCCAGTGGCATTCTCGGCGAAGTCACCCTGGTGCAGTCCGGTTGTTACCGCAACCGCGAACGCGGCAAGGACGAATGGCGGTGGTACGGGTGGTACGGCGATTTCAACCGCCCCGACGAGGCCATGGTCCGGCAAAACCTCGACTGGGAACGCTTCCTCGGCGACGCTCCCTATCACCCGTTCTCCATGGAACGCTTCTGGCATTGGCGCTGTTACTGGGATTACGGCACCGGAATCGCCGGCGACCTGCTCTCTCATTCTTTTGATTTCGTCAACTACGTCCTGAAATTGGGGATTCCCCACAGCTGCACGTGCTCCGGCAGCCTCAACCTCCTCAAGGACGGCCGCGAATGCCCCGACACCTGGATCACTACCTACCAGTATCCGGAGCGCGGGCTGACCTACACCGACACCACCCTATTCAACAGCGAGATGTTCGGCCTCAACACCCACGATTCCATCATCCGCGGCAAGGACGCCCTGCTGAAATTCGGCGAAAACAATTTCGAGATCTACGCCGAGGACACCTCGCTGAAATACAAGCCCCAGATCGAGAAGGGCGAAATTCAGCACGGCAAGCCGTTCCGCACCTTCGATCCCAAAGAAACACCCGAGCAGCCCAGCCACATGCAGGACTTCTTCAACTGCATGCGTTCCAGGCAAAAACCGAAGGACAACGAGGACGAAGCCTTCGCCGAGGCGGTCACCTGCATTATGTCCGTCCAGGCCTTCTTCGAGCAGCGCACCATCACCTGGGACAAGGACCGGCAGGTGTTTGTGTGATTTGCCCGATGATATGGCAACAGGTTGTTCGAATTGATTTTATGTTCGTCCAAGTTCTTTTGATGGCGGGGACCAGGAATTTATTGATGTAAGAGGATAGGGGCACGGCGGCCCGTGCCCCGTATCTGATCACAGGGACGGCATATCCTGTGTCTTTTCCGGTTGAAATGTAAAATTGTATATCTTTGTCCTTCCACGACTCCATGCTTTCCCGCGTGGATTGATTCCTCTCCGGCTCTGCGGTAGCCTGAGCGAATCATTCTCAATCCACTTGGAAAAATCCATGCCTCTGTTTCGTGACGGGAATTGCCCCCCCCTCCGCCGGTGGTCCGAACCCGCCCAGATCGCGGGATTCGCCGCCTGCGCCGTGTTCATCAACCTGATAGCGGGGTTTGTCCTGACTCCACTGCAATTCACCAATCCTATCCAGGTTCAGGGGGTAAGCCTTAAGCCCAACAGTCTGATCCCCTCCCTTCTGATGGAGATCTTTCTCTATCCCGCGGCCGAAACCCTGTACAGCCAGTGGCTGCCCTTGTTTCTCGCCCGGTTTGCCAAGCGTACGCCCTTGATCCAAATCCTCTGGTCCGCCACCTGGTTCGCGGTATTGCACATCAAGCTGGGACCTGCGTACGTTCTTCATTCTTTCACGGTCGGCTGGGTCTTGGCCAGTTGTTTCCTGTTCAGCCGGAAAGAGAGTTGGCTTAAGGCCTATCGCGCCACCACCCTGGCCAACGCGGCGCACAAGGCGGTGATGTTGACTTTGTATTTCCTTTTCTATTGATCCTTCATAACCTCCGGAGGCCGAATCCACCACCCACCTCAATCGATGCCCCCGTCGAATAATCGAAATCCCCCCGCGCGAACGCGCTGACCGCCTTCCCCACGTCTTCCGGAGTCCCCCAGCGGGCTTGCGGTGTGATTCCCTCCGCGAACAGCCGGTCGTATTTCTCCTTGACTACCGCCGTCATGTCGGTGGCGATGATCCCTGGCTGGATTTCAAAAACATAAATCCCCTCCCGCGCCAGCCGGTCCGCGAACAGTTTCACCGCCATTGAGAGCCCCGCTTTTGACAAGCAATACTCGCCCCGGTTGGTTGACGACGTATAGGCCGATATCGAGGTGACGAACACGATGCGGCCGGTTTCCATCACTCCCGACTCCCGCAATTCGATCATCCGCCGGGCCGCGTATTGCGTCAAAAAAAACGGCCCCGTGAGGTTGGTGTCCATCACATACCGGTAACTCTCCATTTCCATGTCCAGCAGGTCCGCCCGCTTTTGGGGAGCCACGCCCGCGTTGTTCACCAACAAGTCCAGGCGGCCGAAACCGGCCAGGGTTTCATCGATCAAGCGCCGCCGGTCCGCTTCGACCGCTACGTTCCCTTGAACCACGGCCGCCCGGGTTCCCTGCGCTTCCACCAACCGCCGGGTTTCTTCCGCCGCCGCCGCATTGCCCGCGTAATTGACCACAATGTCGTAACCGGTTTTCGCCAATTCCACCGCAATGCCCCGCCCGATTCCCCGGCTCGAACCGGTCACCAACGCGCACCGTGCTTGGGTCATGGTTTTGCTCTCCCTGCCGTCCAATCTCAATCAGAATATTCACGATGGTAAAGGAATAGGACAGGCGGGTCGAGTGAGGAGACCGAAATCCCGGGAGGAGAAACTCAGGGATAAACCGGTCCTGAAAAACAATTCAGATCCCACTCACTCTTCCCTATCCGGTTTGGCGCGGCGTTGTTTTTTGAGCGAAAGGCGTTTTTTGGACTCCAGAATCCGTTCCCGGACGCTGCGGGGCATGGTGGTGGCAATACGGGGCAGCCGGCGCTGGTTCAGGCGTTCCAATTTACGGCGGAGAATCAGCAACGCAATTTGTTTGTTGCGGAATTGAGTGCGTTCCTGCCGGCAAGCGACCACAATCCCGCTGGGCCGGTGGCGCAAGCGCACGGCCGTTTCCCGGCGGTTGACATTCTGGCCGCCTTTGCCGCTGGATCGGAAGGTTTCCACGTCGCATTCGGCCAGAAGTTCTTCGTCCAGGGAAGGAATGGGGATCAGGTCCATGGCTTGTCCCGGCGCGCCATCAAGAATTGTATTGAGAGAAATCAACCGGCGGGAATTGGAATACCTATTTTCCAGGCATCCCCGTGATGATCCGCCACGGCGTTACCGTAACAAATCCGCAATCAAAAAGGCCATTTCCAACGCTTGCGCGCCGTTGAGGCGGGGATCGCAAGCGGTTTCGTAGCACTGCGATAGATCAGACTCTGTCAATCCGCCGGACCCGCCGACGCATTCCGTGACCGCCTCGCCGGTGAGTTCAAAATGGACTCCACCCAGGCACGTTCCCATACGGTTGTGGAGGCCGAAGGTTTGCTCCAATTCCGAAAAGATGGCGTCGAGCCGCCGGGTTTTACGCCCTTCGCGGGTGTATTCGAGGTTCGCGTGCATGGGATCGCAGCTCCATAAAACCGGGTGTCCACTCTTGGTGATGGTCTGGATAAGAGGCGGCAGGCAGGATTCCACATTCAAAGCCCCGAAGCGGGTGATCAGGGTGACTTGGCCGGGTTCCCGCCGCGGGTCTAACCGGTGAAGAATTTCCAAAAGGTCTTCCTGTTTTGTCCCCGGCCCCACCTTGATGCCCACCGGATTGCGGATTCCCCGCAAGTATTCCACATGCGCCCCCTCCGGGACACAGGTCCGGTACCCCAGCCACAGGAAATGAGCGCCGAGGTTGTAGAATTCCCCTTGGCCGGTACGGCGGGTCAATCCTTCTTCATAGGGCAGCAACAGGGCTTCGTGCGACGTATAAAATTCGATCCGCTTGAGCTGCTCCGCGGCATCCGCCACTCCCACGGTTTCCATAAAAGCGATGGCATCGGTGATGGCGTCCACCACACCCCGGTAGGATTGGCTGTACGCGCCATTCTTGACGAAATCCAGGTTCCACTGCTCGGGGTGATGCAAGTCAGCGAAGCCCCCTTCAATCAAAGCGCGGATGAAATTCAAACTGGCGGCGGCGTGATGGTAGCCCTCCACGATCCGGCGGGGATCCGCCCGCCGGGCCTCAGGCTTCGGTTCGCGGGAGTTCACCAGGTCGCCGCGGTACACAGGGAGAGGGATTTCCCCGGACCGCTCAAACGGCTCGCTGCGGGGTTTGGCGTACTGGCCGGCCAGCCGTCCGATCCGGATCACCGGCTTGCGGGTGGCGTACGTCAACACCAGGCTCATCTGCAGAAGAACCTGCAGTTTGGCGGTCAACGCCGCGCTGGTGCAATCGGAAAACCGTTCCGCGCAATCCCCGCCATGAAGGACAAAGCGCCGGCCCTGCACGGCTTCGGCCAAGATTGTCCGGAGGCGGTCCACTTCACCCCGGGCGACCAGCGGCGGCTTGCTGCGCAGAATGTCCACGCAGTGTTCCAGCAAGGCCGGATCTTCATATTCCGGCTGCTGCACGATGGGACGCGTCCGCCAGCTGCCGGGATGCCACTCGGGAAGAACCGACGGGTCCGAATGTTGAATATGAATCTGGATCATTTCTTCCACAATTCGCGAAATCCTGCCCACATGCCACGCAACGCGGCGTTACGCTGTATTTCGTCAAGAGGAAACATTAATAAAAATCCCGCCTTCCAGTAAACGGCCCCATCATACCATTCGCTCCATTGTTTTAGCAGGTGAACGTCAAGCACCCGCCGGAATTCCCCCGTTATCCGCATCGCGCAAGGTAGTCCCGCAACACCACCGCGTTATTGTGTTCGGTATCTTTGGCGGCGTAGATCAACGTAACCACCGGTTCGTTCCGTATGGTCTCGCGTAAAACCTTCAACGGTTCCGGGCGTGAACACAATTCGGCGATGTATTTCTCCCGAAAGGCGTCCCATCGTTCAGGCTGATGGCCGAACCACTTGCGCAACCCCGGGCTGGGAGCAACCTCCTTGAGCCAGAGATCGATTTGGGCCCTCTCTTTCTTCAGTCCCCGGGGCCAGATCCGGTCCACCAAAATCCGGAAGCCATCCGACGGCTCAGGAGGATCGTAAGCCCGTTTGATGCGGAGAAACATGCGTCTTACTCCATCCGTTTTGTTTTCCAGGCCAGCCAGGGGTTATATCCCTGCCTCTTGCCAGGAAGCGCCATCCGCAGGAGGGATGGATTCATTCTGGTGTGGACAGGAAACAGCGGCTTAATGATCACGGGCGCATCCATGGGACTGGTGCTTTCTTTCATCTACCCTGTCAGCCCGAATGAGTATATTGTATTTCTAAGGATCAATCCTAATTCATTTTCTGGATCATGCCCAATACCCAGAATCAATCCCATTGGATATTGACTACCAACGGCACGGATGGGGCCTGCGCGGCCGCCATGATCCTCCAGCGCTACCCCAAAGCCCAAATCATCACCACCAGCGCCCAGCGGATCGCCATGACGCTGGAGGAAATTGTGGGCATGGATCCACTGCCCGGTGTTCTCCACCTATGCGGAGTCGGTGTGTATGAAAACATCGACAGCGTCATGGCCCACCTGCGGGTATTGAAAAAAAAACGGATCAAGATTTTCTGGTATTGCGGGCGGGGCTATCTGGATGAATACCACGACCTGCTCGCTTCGGTTTGTGTCCCTGTGTTTCTCACATGCGCGAGCAATACCGAAGCCGTGTATCAGCATCTCCAAATTGAGAACAATGACCTTACGCGCATGTTGCTGGCTCTGGCCCACCAATTCGTGAACCGCGACTTGCCGCGCTCGGAGAAAGACACCTTCTGGCATGACCTGGTCGCGGCCGGCGCTTCCCGTTATTTCAAATATGAAGACAAGGCCAGTTATATCCATGTCATCCAGAAACTGGCCGGCCTGATCCCGCTCACCGAAGCGGATGGCCGGGAGGCCGAAGCCTACCGGCAAGAAGGCCGGTTTGCCATTCCCTTAGGCCACAGCAAGGCGATGAAACGTATGCGCATCCTCATCGCCCGGCTCGGCCCGGTCCCGGAACCCGTTCTGGTGCTGGGACCCACCGGGTCCGGCAAGGAAATCGCCGCCCGTCTGTTGCATGAGGCCAGCGGCCGCCCCGGCCCTTTCATCGCGGTCAATTGTGCTATTCTCAGCACCAACGCCGACCTGGCCCACGACCGGTTGTTCGGCCATGTCGCGGGCGCGTACACCGGGGCGAGGGAAACCCAGCCCGGGGCGTTTTCTTCCGCGGACGGGGGAACTCTATTCCTGGACGAAGTCGCCGAACTGCCCATGCCCGTTCAGACCCAACTCTTGCGCGTGCTCGAGGAACAACGGGTCACCCCCCTGGGCACGATGAAATCCCATCCGGTTGATGTCCGGGTCATCGCCGCCACCAACCGGGATCTTCTGGCCTTGGCCCGGAACGGCGCGTTCCGCATGGACTTGTATCACCGCCTGAATGTCCTGCTTCTGCGGGTCCCGTCGCTGAAGGAGCATCAAGAAGACCTCCCTTCTATAGCCCGCAGCCACCAATATGAATTGAAAAACAAGGGATATCCCTTGAATATTTCCCAGGCTGATTGGGACGCCATTTACGCTTACGACTGGCCGGGCAACATCCGCCAGTTCATCAATCTCCTGCGGCGGGCGGCGTACATGAAAATACCCGTGCGGGAAGTGCTGGCTGAGGAAACCGGGAGGGCCGCCGCCTCCAATGGCCCGGGGACCCCGGATGAAGCCAGCCTGCGTCTGTTCCGTCCGGTTTCGCCGGAAGAAGCCGCGCCCGAGGAGGAGATCCGGAAATCCTATATTCAGCATGTGTATCGGCTCTGTGGGGGGAATATCACCCAGGCGGCCGGGATCCTGCGCGTCGCCAAAGGCACCGTCCGCCACTGGGTGAAACACAAATAGCCTCCTGCCGGGCCGCTCTCCCACCCGATCAATTTTTGGACATGGCGCTCAAAAATTGATTTCTTCTTTCCCCCGCGGTTGGTCTATCGAAATATTACTCTATTGATAATTGCATCTTCATCAGGATGACTGGATTCAGGGGATTACGCGAAAGGCCCTCTGTCCGGACCAAATTGGCATTTTTCTTGTTTCAAGGGAAGGCCACCAAGACAACAACCTCAACCAGGACAATCCAAGGGACCGGGCATGAAACGCTTGGAACTACGGCTGCTCCACATGGTCCAAACAGGGAGGACAATCATGAATCCCACCGACGCTGTGAACGAAAAGTATCTGGGCGAAATCCGGACCCGGCTGGCCGGCTGCCAATACGTGGCGGGCGAGGTCCAACCGGGAGATATCTTGCACTTGGAACGGGAACTCGACAATCCCCATGACCCCAACGCGATCCTCGTGAGAAATCCCGACTTTGCGCGCGTGGGGTATATCAGCCGGGAAATGGCGCGCTGGATCGCTCCCTTGATCGACCGGGGAGCGCTGTGGCTCGAAGCCCAGGTCCCTGCCGATTGGAATCCGGATCCCTTCCGGCGGCACGCGGGTTTTCCGGCGGAGCTCAAAGTCTACCTGACCCGGCAGGGCTTTGCGATCCTGGAGCCCGTCGAGAATCCGGCCACGGATATCGAGGCGCTGCATGAAACCATCCGTGAAGTATTCGTGAAATTGGATACGTACAAAAATCCGGACGTGATCTGGGGGCTCTCCAAGCGGTTGGAAAAAATGGCCGTGCGGGATGTGGCGCCTGAGACGCACCTGCTGCTGGCCCTTTTCCCCGCCAAGGCGGAGGTCGCGAAGCAATCGCGGACGCACTTGCTGATTGACATAATCCGGGAAAAGATCAGCGGATTAAAACTGGGCGAAGCCATTCACTATCACAACTTGACTCTTTTCCCGCTCTTACCCCTGAACGGTTCCGCGGCCCCTTTTGTCTTGTTGAAAAAGGCTCTGGAGAGGAAGGAAGCGGAGATCGAGGAGATATCCGAGGAAGGCCGGGTGCAAGAGTTGACTGTGCATAACCACGGCGACAAGCCCGTGCTGGTTCCGGAAGGAGAAATTCTGGTGGGAGCCAAGCAGAACCGGGTAGTCAATGTATCGGTCTTGGTCGCTGCTCATCAATCGCTGCGCATCCCAGTCAGTTGCGTGGAACGGGGACGGTGGCATTATTCGTCCCGCCGTTTCCGCTCCGCGTACTACGCGCATCCCCGGCTGCGGAGCAAAAAAATGCGCAGCGTGCAGGAATGCCGGATCGCCACGGGTATGGCGCTGAGCGATCAAGGCGAAGTGTGGGAAGAGGTGGATCAGCATTTGCACGAAATTCACGCCTGTTCCCCCACGGCCTCCGTCACCGACGGATACCAGCAGACGGAAGAAAAGACGCAACACTTCCGCGAAAAGTTGGCCCTTCCCGATGAGGCGGCGGGGGTCTTGGCCGGCAGCGGGGACGAGATCATCGGGATGGATTTCTTTCACGACGCCGCCGTCTTTAAGGACTGCTGGGATCAGCTGGCCGGATCGTATTTCACCCAGGCGGCTTTCGATCCCCACCGGCGGCCCAAGACCGATCCCCAAACGGCCCGCAATTTTCTCGCCCGAATCAGCCAGTCGGTCAATCTGTGCGAGCCGCCGATCGGTTTGGGGCACGAACTGATGGTGAAACATCACTCCATCTATGGCACCGGCGTGTGGTATGAGGATGCCCTCTGCCATCTCGCGGTCTTCCCGGTGGAGCAATAACCGGACTCAGGGAGGATGGAATCCATGTGGATCTTCACCAGCAACGCGTTTGTCTCCATCGTGAAGGACCGGAACAATCCGGAACGCCGCCTGGTCCGCGCCCGGTGCGCAGGCGACATCGAAGCTCTCTTCCCGGACGCGGATGTATTCCAGGACCCCGGCGCCGATTACCGCTTCCGGGCTTTCCTCCCGGCCAGCGAGGTGAGCCAACGGCTCAGCGAATATGTTCAAGCGATGGAGTACACCAATTTCAAGCATTCGATTCCCCGTGAAAAGGAGAAATACCACGAAGCCTGCACGTGGGTCTGGTCGCTCATGCGGGGATTGCAGGAGCCTGGGACATAGCCAGCGCAAGGGGGGCCCAGCCCCCCTAGCGTTTGCCTGCAGATTATTATGAATTTTGACTGCGCTTTTTATGGCTTACCCCGGCCGGTCCAACTTTACCCGTTCGGCCGGCCGGGATCGTACAGCCATTCGTTGCTGGAGATGGCGTGTGGATTGAGTACTTGCACCCGCACCGGGTGCTGGAACAGGCTTTGATCGTCCGGGGGAAGAAACAAAATCTCCCGGGACGAGATCACCGCCCAATCCCACCCCGCCATGTCATTCACCGGTACGCCATCAAACACCACATCCGCATCAAAGGAAAATCCCCTGCCCCGCAGCGCATACCCGTCCCGCGCGTCTTCTTCCGTATATCCCACCCGGGTGACCCGGAACGATTCAATGGCGGGGATCGATGGTTCAGGAACGAAAGTCAGGGCCGCGATGCCATAATCTGGATTCTTCACGCGGCCCAACCATTGGTCCTTGTAATCAAAAAAATCCACCAGAACCGCCTGTCCAACCGGTATACCTTGTGCGTCCACGAGGGTGGTATTGACCGTCACCGGCGTATCCGGGGAAACCTGATCCACCCCAAACAGATACGCCTGCCCGGCCGGTTGGCTTGTGACGATGACCACCCGCCGCGCCAGTTCCAATGTCTGATTGCGGGTCGCGGCCGAGGGATTCATCATGACACCGAAAACCAAGGTGGCCGCGCTTTTCGGCGTGAATGTATAAACCGCCTTGCCACCCTGTATAGGAACCGTCACGGGATTGCCGGCGGGCGAGGCGGAATCGAAAATAACTCCCTTCCCTTCAAAATCGCCGGCCTGGGAACCCGCCACCAATTCCGCCGCCTCCGCCGCCGTGACTACCAGGGAGCAGGGTTTTCCGGCCACGGCCGTAACGGTTTTAATCTCCTTCGCGTAGAGGGTATCCGGTTCGCGCCGGCCTTCGTTCACGGCGGCGTCATACCCATGTTTGTATCCTACTTCGAATGACATCTGCGATGCCGCCTGCAGGTTCTTGTTGAATTGATACATTTGCAGGGGATTGGGCAGACCCGCGGTCACCAGCCGCCTTAGTTCTTCCGAAATTTGCTTGGTTTGGCCGGTTTCCAACCAACGCCTGGCGCCGCTGATCAAGTCATCCACCCCGGTGTGGCCGGGGGTGTGCCCGGGGAGGCGGCTTTCAATGAACTCGTTGATATAATGCGCGTAATCTACCCCCACCGGCTGCCCCCGCCAGGTCACGGGAGGCTGGGGCAACAGCGAGCGCATGAACGGCAGCATCATATTCATGGCCTGGGCCGCGCCGGCGCTTTCGAGAGAATCGCCTCCTTGCGCCACGATTTTCTCCATCTGGTCCACAACCGCCGGAATAGGATTGCCTGGGGGAAGATCCCCCATGTCCCACAAGATATAGGGGTAAAATCCCGCTGTCATTTGCGCGAAATTATCCAGGGACACGGAAAGAAACATGGGAAAAGGAATCAACGAGAAATTGACGCTTTTACCGAAATTGTACTGAATGGCCGGTTTCAGGTCGCTCTGCCCATCGAACCGGTAAAACGTCACGCCCGCCTCGATAATGTCCATATCGAATGTGATGCTTACTCCCAGCAGATCGTTGATATAACTCTTTTCCAAATATTCGCCCGCAGGGGAATACAGCAAGCCGAAAAAGGAACTGACACTGGCGAATACATCCACATTGGAATAAACCGATTTCGCCTCCTGCAACGCCAGGTAACAGCCCTCCGGAGCGATGTAGCACACCCACGCGTACGTTTCGCTCTCGGGCGTGTAGGTTTCGGAAAAACTGGCCATCCAGCCGAACCAGAAGGTCCACCCATTGAATGTGCCGATCCGGTCCGAGGGATGTCCGAATTTGACTCCGCCCAACGCTCCGTGGGGCACTGATCCTTCCCCAGCAGGAGCATGCAGTTTCCGCCATGCGGCGGCCAGCGGACTTCCATCCTTGGGCAAGGCAGGAAGCGCTGAATCGATGGATTGAACTGGATACTCTTGCGATGGTTTTGTAGTATCCGGGTCCCATTCCCTCAAGGACGCAACCGATGGCTTACTCCAGCGTTTCCCCGCGGGGGTGCTGCCGGTGATGTCGATCTCCAATTCCGGGCTGGTAAAGGTCCGCTGCCCATCCTGAATGACCGCGTAAATCCCCACGGCTCTCCCCACGGTGTAGGGATTGGGCGGTGGCAATACATTCCCCCATTGGGAACGCAACCGCAGGAGATCTTCCCGGTTGACCCACGAATCCTTGTTCAAATCGAAACCCAGTTCCCGGGAATACCAGGAGTGGCTTAATCCAAATAAATCCGGCGTGTTGACGCGCTGGTCCCGGTTCACGTCAAAGGGCTGCCCGGCGGCTTGGACGGCCAACCAGCCAGCGGACAAAAACCACACCAGCCCAAAACGGTGTATCATAATCCCCTCCCGATGTCCGATGGTTCCCAATCCATCCACGAAAAGCATAGAATCGATTTTTTATTCTATCAACAACAGAATGGAAGAAAGCAGGATTTATAATATCGAACAGACGGGATGCTTCCATCCATCCATAAACTTGAACTATGACTTATCATCCCAGGAGCCTCTCATTGGCAAATCCACCAATCCAGGCTTGAATACGGATTATTCCGAAAGCGCAAGTCGATTGATAAAAGATCCGGCATTCTCCATGAAACCAAAATCCAACGCGAGTGAGTTCCTTAAACAGATGCAACGCGACCTGAATCCGCCCCAGTATGAAGCGGCGACATACACCGGCGGTCCGCTCTTGGTGTTGGCGGGGGCGGGCAGCGGTAAGACGCGGGTCATTACCTATCGGGTGGCGTACTTGATTTCGGTGTTGGGTTTGGCCCCGTGGAACGTGTTGGCCGTGACTTTCACCAACAAGGCCGCCCGGGAAATGCAAGAACGAGTCCAAGGTTTGCTCGGCGGGATGCCCAGGGGGTTGTGGATCGGCACCTTTCACTCCATCTGCGCGCGGATTTTGCGGATGGACGGGAAAGCCATCGGGATCGATCCCAATTTCGTCATCTACGATACCGCCGATCAAAGCGCCGCAGTGAAACGGGCGCGGGCCCAGTGCCAGATGGAAAAGGACAACCGCGTTACTCCCGCGCAGCTGCTGTACCAGATTTCCCGGGCCAAAAACCGGTTCGAGGGACCGGACGAATACGCGGCCAAGGCGGACAGTCCCTTTGACCAGGATGTCGCGCGGATTTACGCGGAGTATCAGAAAATCCTGCGCGCCAACCGCGCGCTCGATTTCGACGATCTGTTGCTGGAGTGCGTGCGTCTGATCCGTTCGGTTTCCTCCGTGGGCGATGTATACCGGAAACGCTTCCACCACATCCTGGTGGATGAGTACCAGGACACCAATATTCCCCAATCCCTGCTGGTGCGGGAACTGGCGCGCGGCCATGGACAGGTTTGCGTGGTGGGTGACGATGATCAGTCGATTTACCGGTGGCGCGGGGCCGCAGTGGAAAACATCCTCTTTTTCGGGCGGGATTATGCGGATCTCAAGACAGTCCGGTTGGAGCAGAACTACCGCTCCACGCAGATGATCCTGGGGGCAGCCAGCGGTTTGATCCAGCATAATAAATCCCGGCATGTCAAAACATTGTGGACGGAGGGCGAAACGGGTGAAAAAGCCGGGATCGTCCGCCTGCCGGATGAACATTCAGAAGCCTACTGGATTTGTGGACAGGCGCAGCGTCTGCACGAGGGCAGGGAGAAAGCCGCGTATGGGGATATGGCCATTTTTTACCGGATCAACGCCCAATCCCGTCTGTTCGAGGAGGAATGCGCCCGCCGGGGGATTCCCTACACCATCGTGGGAGGCTTAGCCTTTTATCAGCGCAAGGAAATCAAGGACGTGCTGGCCTTCGCGCGCCTGCTGCTCAATCCCGCGGATGTGGTCTCTTTCGAGCGGATCGTCAACATCCCGCGCCGCAAACTGGGCGAAAAAACGGTCCAGAAACTGATCCACACCGCCGGCGATATGAATATCCCCGTTCTCGAAGCCGCCCGGCGCGCGAATGAAGTGGGCGCCACAGCCGGTCTGTCACCGGCATCGCGGGCGGGTTTTGAGGAGTTCGCAAACCTGTTCGAGCACTGGCAATCGCTAGCCGGACGGCTGCCTGCTTATGAATTGGTTGAGAAAATCGTGGTTGAATCAGGATATATGAAACTGTTGGAAGAAAGCCCGGATCCCCAGGATGAAGCGCGGGTGGAGAACGTCAAGGAACTGATCAACAGCGTAGCCCTCTTCGAAGAAAAACTGGAAACCCCGGCCCCGCTGGATACTCTCTCCATCCTCCAGCAGTATTTGGAAAACATCGCGCTCATCTCGGATGTGGATCAAATGAACGAATCGGGCGACGCGCTGATTTTGATGACCGTGCACAGCGCCAAAGGACTGGAATTTCCCTACGTTTTCATGGCGGGAATGGAGGAAGGATTGTTTCCCTACCGGCGCGCGGTAGAGTCGCCGCATCCCGAAGACATGGAAGAAGAGCGGCGGCTGTGCTACGTGGGCATCACCCGGGCCAAGAAAGCGGTGTACCTCACGTATGCCGATTCCCGCCAGTTGTATAACCTCCGGGAGAAAACCCTGCCCAGCCGTTTTATTGACGAAATTCCCCCAAAATACAGGGAACACATCATCTGGAACACAGACCTGGATTCGTGGGACAATGAGCCGGACCAAAGGGAGGAACAAGAGGAATCCGTCCCGCATACCCGGTCCCGCCGGGATAACCGGTTTTCGCCCGGGGACATGGTGACGCATCGCACCTTCGGCTTCGGTGTGGTTCTGGAGGTGGACGGCGAGGGGGATAGAAGCTACATAACCGTGGAATTTCAAGAAGTCGGCCGGAAAGTCCTGGCGCAACAATACGCAAAACTCCGGAAGGTGTAATTCCCTTCCCCTCTATCTATCAATAACCCACTAGGAGGCGTTCCGCCAAAAATTCCGGCAATCCGGCTTCGCGGATCGCCCGCGCCTCTGCTTCCCAATTGTATACCAAGCGATGAAACGTAACGGTTTGCTCCTCGGAATCCAGCACGGCAAAAGCAGCCCGGGGATCGCCGTCGCGCGGTTGGCCCAAGCTGCCGGGATTGATGAGATACCGGCAAGCCGGATCGAGCCGGAAAGGTTCCCCGTCTGATTCGCCGCCATGCCATGTGATCCGGTCCCCGGCCGGCTTTGCTGGATCTTCAACGAAAATACCAGGCATATGCGTATGCCCGTAAAATCCCAAAACACCCGGCAAGGCGGCCATGGAATCCCGGGCATCGCAAACCGAATTGATATAAACGAATCCAGCCGGATCGGAAAAATCGGCATGGGTTACGGCCAACTGTTGATCGATCACCATCGATAACGGCAAACGGCGCAAAATTTCCCGGTGATCAGAAGACAACACTTGGTCATACCATTCCATAGCGCGCAAGGCATATTCGTTGATGTTCTTCCTTTCCTGTAAGAAATTCAGGGCGTATTCATGATTGCCCATCACGCAAGGGATGTGGTTTTCCGCAAGGCGGGCCACGCATTCATTAGGATGAGCGCCATATCCAATCACATCTCCCAGACACACGGGTTTCAATTCCGGCCGATGGAGAAGCCAATCCATAAAAATCTGGAGGGACTCGAGGTTACCGTGGATATCACTAAAGATAGCGTATTTCATCAAATTACACGCGGGAGTGGCGCCGTTGGGATTGGATTTTCGCCTTCAAATGATGTCCATCAGCGCCTAGGCGTTCGGCTTCCAAGGCATAGGTCCATGCTTCATCATATTCTCGAAGATTCCAGTATAAAGTGGCTAATTCCAAATAAAAGTCCGCGTCCCCTTGTCCCAAGGCGGCGGCGCGAGACCAAGCCTCGGCCGCCAAGCGGAGGTCATTGAGCTGCCGGAATACCCGCCCCAGGCGGTGCCATTCCTGAAATGTCCGGGGAGTGGCCCGGAGCGCTTTGAAAGCCCAGGCCAAGGCATTGGAATAACGATGGAACCGGCTGCTGAGTTCGGCCAGGGTCAACAAGCAACCGACATGCTTGGGCAACAATGCCGCGGCTTTTTCCAAGCTTTGGTATTGCTCATGGAACTTTCCCTTGTGTTCCTGCACTTCCGCCAGCAAGAGATAAAGGGAACCCTCTTCCCCGCAATAAAACAAGGCATCCCGGATGACTCGTTCAGCGGATAGATAATCTTTCCGGTCAATTAAAAGGCACACCAGTTCGGTATACGTGGCGGTTTGGGTTGGGTCCAGTTGAATGGCTTGCTGATAGGCTTGTTCCGCCTCGCCGGTCCGGGATAGGGCACGATAGATTCTCCCCCGCAACAGGTGCAATTGCGGATCATGCGGCATGACCGTCAGCGCCTTCTCGCTTTCGGAAAGGGCGCGTTCGAATTGCCGTTGTTGGAAACTGATCTTACTCAGATGATAGAACACATCGGCACGCCTCGGATTGGCCTGGAGCGCTTTATGTAATTCCGATTGGGCGTGGACATATTGGTGGATAAAAGCAAAGGATTGGGCGCGTTCGACGTAATCCTCCACGCGGAGAGGGAGGCCGGCGCGGAGAGAAACCGGTTTTCCACCAAACAAAACTTCGTATAAATAAATAAGTTCCTGCCGCAAACTTGAGAATGAATCGAAGCGATTTTCGGGTCTTTTTTCTAAACAAGTCAAAATAAGGTCAGAATAATTCCGTGGAATTTGCCCGTTTAGATCCTGAGGAGGAACTGGGGCCTCGAACATCTGCGCCAGAATGGTTTTTTCGATGCTATCCCGATGGAACGGCATGCGTTTTACGGCCATGTGATACAAAATACATCCAAAGGAATAGATATCCGACCGGGTATCCAGAGATAGAGACAAACACTGTTCCGGCGAGGCGAATGCCGGTGTTCCGGTCATGCGTTGGGCCATGAGGGTTAGATCGAGTGTCCCGTTTCGTTGAATTCCCGAACCGGCCGCGGAAGGATCAGGTTCTTTCTCGAGGGTCATGCCGAAATCGGATATTTTGGGCAGTCCATCAGATCCAGCCAGGATGTTCTCCGATTTAAGGTCGCGATGCACCAGACCGGGAAATTTGCTCAAAGCATGGATCATGCCATCGCAGATATGAACGCCGATTTGAATCATTCTCCGCACGGAAAGCGGTTCAGAAAAGATCAGATCCTTGAGCGTGGAACCCCGGTAGTGAGGACTTTGAATCCGCTCGAGCAACAAATAAGGCTGTGAATCCAATTGCTGGAGCGAATAGGCTTGGACAATGTTGGGATGGCGTTCGAGTTGAATCCAAGTGGATGCTTCTTTCAAAAAAGCCAACCGGCACCGATCGGAGCAGAAATACCGGCTATCGAAGGTTTTCAGTGCCACGGGCTGCTGAGTGGATTGATCAACGCACAGATACACGATCCCCATGTTCCCGCGCTTGATTTCTTCAATCTGGTAACGGCCGCCGAGCTGGTCTCCCACGCGGAACACTGCGGAATTAATGGTCGTCACATTCCCAATGGCCATGGAAACCCCATAGAACAACTCATAGTTTAGCATATTATATTGATATTGCCACAGAATATTATATATTATATATATCCATGAGGGTACTCTTTTTTTCTATCCAGGCGAAAAAAAGTGAGCCTTCCTCCACCTTCCGGAAGAGTTCCTTCCCCTGTTGGAATTTGGGCGTTAAACTGGTTCCTGTTCCAAGACACGGCAACGTACTATAACGAGTCAAGATACCAATTATCGATCAAGGAGGAGAACTGGACCATGACCGAATACTTTCCTGAGGTGAAGCCGATCCGCTACGAGGGGCCCGATTCAAAAAATCCCTTATCTTTCAAGCATTACAATGCCCAAGAGAAGATTTTGGGTAAAACCATGGAGGAGCATTTCCGGTTTTCGGTCTGCTATTGGCATACATTCAAGGGATTGGGCAGCGATCCCTTCGGGCCGGGGACGATGATCCGGGCATACAACAATTCGAGCGATCCCATGAAAGTGGCGGAAATGACTCTGGACGCCGCGTTTGAATTCTTCACCAAATTGGGCGTCAAGTTTTGGTGTTTCCATGACCGCGACATTGCGCCGGAAGCGGACAACTTGGCCGAAACCAACAAACGATTGGACCACATCGTAGCGTTAGCCAAGAAAAAACAAGACGAAACGGGTGTCAAGTTGCTGTGGGGGACGAGCAACCTGTTTTCGCACCGGCGGTTCATGGCGGGAGCATCGACCAATCCCTCGCCGGCGGTGTATGCCTACGCGGCCAGCCAGGTAAAGAAAGCGATGGAAATCACCCACGAGCTCGGTGGAGCCGGTTATGTATTCTGGGGCGGACGCGAGGGGTATGAAACCCTGCTCAACACCGACATGGGGCGTGAACTTGACCACCTGGGAACGTTCTTGAACATGGCGGTGGAGTACAAGAAGAAAATCGGTTTCCAGGGCCAATTCTACATCGAACCGAAACCCAAGGAGCCGACCAAGCACCAGTACGATTTCGACGCGGGCAGTTGCCACGCGTTCCTGCAAAAATACGGCCTGATGGATCATTTCAAAATGAACATCGAGGCCAACCACGCCACCCTGGCGGGGCACACCTTCCTCCATGAGCTGGCCTACTGCGCGGCCAACGGCCTGTTGGGATCGGTGGACGCCAACCGCGGCGACTTGCTGCTGGGTTGGGATACCGACCAGTTCCCGACCGACCTGTATGACACAACACTGGCCATGTACATCATCACCCAAAACGGCGGCTTCACCACCGGGGGGTTGAATTTCGACGCGAAGGTGCGGCGGCAATCCATTGACGGTGAAGACCTGTTCCACGCGCACATCGGCGGGATGGACGCCTTTGCCCGCGGATTGAAAATCGCGGCCAAGATGATCGAAGACAAGACATTTGAAAACTTCGTTAAAGAGCGCTATGCCGGCTGGGACAGCGATTTGGGCAAGAAAATCGAAAGCCGCGCGGTGGGCTTCGAGGAACTGGAAAAATACACCCTGGAACACGGCGAACCAGTTATCCAAAGCGGCCGCCAGGAATACCTGGAGAACCTGCTGAACGAGTATATCCGGTAGAGAACAGGATAATAATGACTGATCCGGGGCACCTGGAAACGGTGTCCCTTTTTTTATAATATTTAAAATTATGATCTATGCTGTTTGCGCATCCATGATGGCGGAACAAGGATTTCGTTCACCCCGCAACCGGGGGGACACCAATGTTTGCCCCTCCAATTATTCCCAGACCCTGATCTCCTTCCATAAGGGTAGTGTTAGTCGGGAGTATGACAATGCACAAAAATATAAAACCTATCGATCCAGGCCAGATTTATTGACTGAATTTTTAAAGCCACTTGGATTAAACCAAAATAAATGGGTGCGGGAGTTGGATATTCCGGCGGCACGGGTGAATTTTATCATCCGGGGCACACGGCGAATCACACCTGACATGGCATTACGGCTGGGCGTTTTTTCCAAACCGGACCGGAACTGTGGTTGAACCTGCAGCAACGCTATGACTTGAAAACCTCTCCGGCGGAGATCCGTGATGATATCGAACGGCGAGTTCCCCCTTTGACCGATGAGCAATTACGCCGCACGTCTTCAAAACCGCAGGGGAAATCTGGTTCATCTCCCGCTCTCCTCCAGCATCCGTTCAAAGAACCGCTCAAAAATGGTCCGTACGCGTGTAGTGTGGGTGCCAATTTTTTCCAGAAACGAATCAGGAGTCAGGGGATCGGTGTCCAGGCGCAAGGCGTAGCGGCGGGTGAGTTTTTCGAGTTCGGCGGGATCGGCGGGGATGGCGTCCATGGAAATGTTGTTGACGATCCGCAGGCGGTTTTCCACCTCGCGCAGGAAAGTGTACGAAACGATGAGCTGTTTGGCTTCGTCCAAAGGCAGCAGGGCCTCACGGGCGGCGGCGCGCAGGATGGCGAAAGTCGAAGTGGACCGCACGGACGCATGCTGAAATCCATAACGCAACACCAGGGTTTGGGCGATGAATTCCACGTCGACCAGGCCGCCGGGACCGGCCTTAAGGGTTTCATCCCCCTTGGCGGATTCGATTTTCCGGCGCATGTCGAGGATGGACTGGATCTCGTCCCGGTTGGGAGGTTTCTGGAAAAGGACTTCTTTCTTTAACTCCTCCAAGAGATCGCGGGCTTGGGGATTGCCGCCAATAAACCGGGCGCGGGTCAGGGCCATCTTCTCCCAGAATTGGGCCTGATGGCGGTAGTAATCCTGGAACGTGGCGAAGCTGCCGGCCAGCGGGCTGTTCTGACCATGCGGCCGGAGGCGGGTGTCGGTGTTGTATAAAAAACCCAGGGCGGATTTTTCCTCCAGAAAACGGGTCATCTGGGCGGCGAAGCGATGGAAATACTCGGCGGAGGTGATTCCCCCCACGTTCCGGGATTCGGAATAGAGAAACACCAGATCGCAGTCGGACGCCACATTGAATTCGCGGCCGCCTAGTTTGCCGTAGCCCAGGATGGCCAAATCCGCCGCGCCACAGGAAGTGAAATCCGGATATTTTTCAGCCATTTGGGCCAAAACACAGGACAGGCTCTTTTCCAGGATGAAATCGGCGATGTGTGTCAATTCCTTGCCCATGCTTTCGACATCGGACAATCCCAGGATGAAACGGATCCCACTCCGGAACATGGCGGCGTTTTGGACGCGCAACAGATGGTCGCGGCGGGAGGCGGCGGGGTAAGCCTGTTCAATGAGTTCGAGATGGTGTTGGAGCAAATCGGGAGTGATCACTTCTTCCAAAAATCCGTCATGGCCGATGGTTTCCATGAGGGAGGGATCGCGCAGCACCAGCCGGGTGAGAAAGCTGCTGCCGCTGGTCACGGAGACGAGCAGTTCGAGAAACGGCGGTTGGGTGTAAAGCGCTTCGTAGAGGGCGGACCGCGCCTTGAAGCTGGTGACCAGCTGCTCGAAGTTGGAAAGGGCCAGGTCGGAATCAGGGCTGTTTTTCAAGCAGACCAGCAGGCGGGGGAGGATGGCCTTAAAGAGCCGGGTGGTCTTGGGCTGCAGATGAATGTCCGGCGATGTCTGGAGGGCTTTGAGAAAGGCGAAGGCGCGCGGAGGATCCTCAAACTCGTATGAAGCCAACAGTTTTTTGATTTCCTCCGTACATTCCTGGGATTCGATCAGCGGTTCCAGGGTGTCGTTCCAATCCTCGCGTTGGAAGACGCCTTCGTAGATTTGCCGGACACCGCGCGTGGTTTCCTCGTATTTTTGTTTGAATTCATCCCAGGAAGCCAAATCCAAACTATCCACCAGCCGCTTCTGAGCGATAGGAGCGGTGGGCAAGTCGTACACCTGCTGATCGGCGGTCATTTGCAGGCGGTGCTCGATGCAGCGGAGAAACTTGTACGCGGTAGTCAGAAACGCGAAATCGCGCGCATGCAGCAAATGGCTTTCGTGCATGCGTTGCAGGGAAAGCAAGGTGCCCGCCAGTTTGATTTCCGGGTATTGACCGCCGTAGAGCATTTGGACAGCCTGGACGAAAAATTCGATCTCCCGAATGCCGCCATACCCATTTTTGAAGTTGTTCGCCTGCTGCGCGGGAGAACCGATGGCGGCCAGGGACCGCCGGCGCAGGGAATCGATGGAGCGGAGCACCTCGGCGATTTCTATTTCATCCACGTATTTGCGATAGGTAAACGGAGTAATCAGTTGAATGAATTGGCGGCCTGTATCTGGATTTCCGGCTACGGGCCGGGCCTTCAATAAGGCTTGCCGCTCCCAATTTTGGCCGTACGAGTGGTAATAGATTTCAACGGCGGCGAGGGAAACTGCCAGTTCACCCCGTTCACCCTCTGGCCGGAGGCGGGTATCGACACGATACAAAAAGCCCAGCGGGGTGGGTTTACTAAGAAAATCGCAAATCCCTTGAGCCAGCAAGGTAAAGAATTTTTTGTTATCAATGGCCGCATTTGTGCCGCCCGTAGTTTTGCCGCCATGGTCATAGACAAACATCAGATCGATATCGGAACTAAAGTTCAGTTCCCGGCCGCCGAGTTTTCCGAGGGCGATAATGGCCAAGTGGGCGGGTGTTTTCTCCTCATGAGACCGAGGTTCACCATAAGTAGAGGTCAACCGGGTCCAAATCCGATGATAGACCGCTTCAAGGATCACATCGGCCAAATCCGATAGTTCTTCGGTAATGACTTGGATATCAGCCAGGTGGCATAAGTCCCGCCAGGCGATCCGAAGAATGTGAGAACGATGGAAGAAACGAATGGCGGTTTCGGGGTCCTCCACTTCCGGCAATATGGCCTCCAGCCGTTCGCGCAATTGTGTTTTCGAAAACCGTTCATCCAGCGCCCCTTCTTTCATCCATGGAAGAATCAAATCCGGCCGGGCCGAGGCGATTTCCGTCAGGCGGGGAGAAAAATATGACAACCGCGCCAGACGGTCGCGTAGTACATTGGAGCAGGCAGCCAGGGCAATCCCGTGGGATTCAAGGGCCGTAAGCAGATCGAGCCATTGCGGAGACGCGCCGTAGGGATTTTCAGGCATGGTGGAATCAATCAGGACGGGAAGGCTTGGCTCCCTCGAAGTAGGATTGAATTTTCGTGACGAAAGCGCGGGCGGCGGCGGTGATGTCGTCCGCAGCCACGACCGCCGTGACCACCGCGATCCGCCGGGCTCCCCGCCGCAGCACCTCGTCCACGTTGTCAAGTTTGATCCCGCCCATGACGGTAAAGGGAAGAGAAACAACCCGGGTAACCTCGGTGATCAGATCCGGGCCGACCGGGGCCACCGCGCCTTTCTTGGTTCCGGTAGGGAAAATCGGGCCGATGTTAATATAGCTGGCGCCATCTTCCACCGCTTTCTGGGCTTGATCGACCGAATGGGTGGATGCTCCAATGATGAAATGCGGCCCCGCGACACGCCGGGCTTCCGGGATGGGAAAATCATCCTGGCCCAGATGCACGCCATCCGCGCCCGCGGCCAGGGCAATGTCCAGATGGTCGTTTAGAATGAACGTGACACCGCGCTCCCGGGTCAGATCGCGTAAACGGCACGCCCAGGCCAGCAGTTCGCGCTTGGGCATTTCCTTGTCACGAAGTTGGATGCAACCCGCTCCACCGGCGATGGCTTTTTCTGTCACTTCGAGAAAATCCCGGCCCTTGGAGAATTCCCGGCCGAGCACGACATAGAGATGAAAATCCAACTTGCGTTCCAGCGACCATTGTTCCAGCCGCGCGAGCATCGCCGGCTCCAGTTCATAACATTGATACCGCAGGCGCGCGAACCGGGGTACGGCAGACAGATCGGCGCACCGGCAGGCTTCCTCCAGCACGCGGAACGATTCCTCGGCGCGGTGGATATTCGCGCGGGCCAAGTGCAGAAGATCGGCATGGCGCCCTGTCTTGAAATTACGGCCTATATCCCCCGCGCTGTCGCGGTTATCGACGGCGCGTTGTTGGAGAGCTGGGAACGAGGACAAAATCTCCCACAGTTCGCCGCGCATCGTCCGCCAAGTGCGGGCCAGACCGGGATCGTCCAGCACGAAGCGGGCAATGTCCCCAGCCACCCGCAGCGCCTCGGCGGCGCGGTCAGCGTTGGCGTCGAGCAATCGGTACAAACCCGAATCGATGGTTTTCATGGTCACAGACCAGCAAGGGCGCACGGATTAGAAATCCAGCGGCGGGCTGCTGGCGTTGGCGTACAGTTTTTTGGGGATGCGGCCCGCGAGATAGGCATGCCGTCCCGCCAGGGCGGCGTATTTCATCGCGCGCGCCATGCGGATGGGATCCTTGGCTCCGGCAATACCTGTATTGAGCAAAACCGCCGCGCAGCCTAGTTCCAGGGCGCGGCTGACATCGCTGGCGGTCCCCACGCCCGCGTCCACGATGATGGGCACCTTGGCGCGTTCCAGGATAATCCGGATGTTGTTGGCATTGAGGATTCCCTGCCCCGAGCCGATGGGGGCACCCGCGGGCATGACCACCGTAGAGCCTTCTTCCTCCAGCATTTTGGCCATGACGGGATCGTCGTTGGTGTAAGTCATCACCGTAAAGCCTTCTTTCACCAGAATCTGGAGGGCTTTCAAGGTCTCCACGGGATGGGGAAGCAGGGTGTCGGGATCGGCCAGGACTTCCAGCTTGACCAGATTGGAGTTGGAAACCTCGCGTCCCAGCCGGGCGACGCGGACAGCGTCCTCGGCGTTGTAGCAACCCGCCGTGTTGGGAAGAATAATGTATTTCTTGGGATCGATATGATTCAAAAGATGGTCTTGCGCGTCGAAATCAACCCGGCGCAAGGCGACGGTGACCATTTCCGTACCGGATTCTTCAAGGGCACGCTCAGTCTCGATGAAATCCTTGTACTTACCGGTCCCGACGATCAGGCGCGAATGAAGGGTATAGTCCCCGACCCGGAAGGGCTCATCATCCAGTATCGCGTCCGCTGGGTGTGAAATGGGTGATTGGACCATTGTGAGCACCTCGATTCAAGATTCAGGCAATGAGGAGATCATCTAACATTGGTGGGTTTCGCTACGCTCAACCCACCCTACACTGCTGGATCCCCGCTTTCGCGGGGATGACAGACTTAGAAAACCGGGGAGATTTACCCATCTGTAAGGAAATATCAGTAAACCGCCCTCTCAGGGCATCCCTCACCCTGACCCTCTCCCAGAGGAAGAGGGAAACTGTAATAGGGCACGTTGTAGTCAATCGATTTTATCGCATTGACATTGGTGACGCTTCCTCCCCCCACAAAGCGGAGAATTTCAACTTCATCGCCCTCGTGGAGGATATGGGATTCGTAAGATTCGCGTTTGACAATGTCCCGGTTGATTTCCACGGCGACTTGTTGGGGATGCAAGCCGAGTTGCTGGAGCAAAGTCAGGATCGTAATGTCTTCTTCCAGCTCCTTGGGCTTCCCATTGAGCGTAACCCGCATGAATAACCGAAGCCTTTCGATATCAATATGATCTTTTCCAACAAGCTATCGGGCGGTCCAGAGGTTGTCAAGGCAATGACCGGAACGTTTCTTGGGCAGAAAACGTGCGGCTGCAATTAAGCAACCCACCCGTTTTATTCAGGTTAACTCTCAATACTTCAATCAAGTTCTTTGATGTAGATGTTGGCGAATTGAATCCGGTCACCGTGATGCTGCAAGGCGATGGGACCGCGTTCCGGCATGCCGGGCAGTTCGGCGTTATCAATCACCTTTTTGCCGTTAAGTACTACGGTGACCCGGTTGCCGATGGCGGTGATTTCGAAGCGGTTCCATTCGCCGATCGGATTATCGGCATTAAAGAGGGGGGTCGCGCCGCGCCGCACCTCGGGCGGCATGGAAGCATCGGTGCGATAGCCGTAAATCTCGCCCGAGCCGACCGGCCAGTTCCAGATGTTGAATTGACTCTTGGAATTGCCGCGGATGTAGATCCCGCTATCCCCGGCATCATAAACCGGGACAGTTAGCGGTGAACCATCGGAAGCGGTGGCGTCACGGCCGTCGGGCAATACCACGGGCACGTTTTCGATCACGGGT
The DNA here is from genome assembly GCA_013177805.1 of Candidatus Omnitrophota bacterium. Classification (GTDB taxonomy): domain Bacteria; phylum Hinthialibacterota; class Hinthialibacteria; order Hinthialibacterales; family Hinthialibacteraceae; genus JABLXU01. Next base: position 26,061 of record JABLXU010000015.1, on the reverse strand, counting down.
TTCGCGTTTTGCCGCCAATCCACGATCAGGATGAAGTTGCCGTATTCTTTTTCCGTCCATAAGTTTTTGTCTACTGCTTCACTTTGGCCGTCATAGTCTAAAATCCAATCCTGGGGCCTCCAATGGTTGGAGTGTCCGGGATCCTGTTTCCAGCCGCGCAAATCGAGTCCGTTGTATAGGGAGACGAAACCTTCCTCTGGCGTGGCCGTCACCACCGCGGGAGGATTAGTCCCGGGCAGTTCCTGAACGCGGATATTCCGGAAATGGATTTCGCTCCCTTCGGATTCGAGGCAAATATAGCCCTTGCGTGGATTGCAGTGAAAAGCGCGGGTGACGACTTCGCCGTTCACTGAGAGGGTGATCATACCATCCCGGCTTTCCACTCGGTACTGGTTCCACCCGCCCCCGGCGGGATGTGTTCGTTTTTCTGACGGAAGCGAACGCATCCATCCTTTGGGATGAGGTTTGTCCGGGGTGAGTGTGGCGCCGTGGATGGCGAACACGTCGCCGTGGTTGCCGTCCATGATCTGGATTTCGATAGAACGGGTGAAAGGCACGCCAGGCGCGGTGATGGCGTCGGAATGAATGAAAAGGCCCGCGTTGCCGCCCTTGTGGATATGCCGCCATTCTAACTCCAGGACGAAGTTCTCGTATTGCTTAACTGTCCGTAACACACCAGCCGGTTTGCCGGTGCAGATGATCATCCCGTCGCGGACCGTCCAGGTTTCCGGCGCGCAATTGACGTTGACCCAGCCGTCGAGGTTTTGGCCATTGAATAAGGGGACAAATTCCTCCGCACGGGCTGGACCGGGCCCGCTCGAAACGAAACTCAACCAAACCATCAGTAAAGATACGAAACATTTATCCGTTGGCATCGCAACCGCTCCTTCCGATCCTGAAATGGAAAACTTACCGGACCGATTCATCGTCGGGCAAGCCTAATTTTTTATACAGGGCGCGGCGGCCTTGTTTGTCTTTCTCCAGGATTTCACGGGCATATTGCGCGACTGTCGCGGCATGTTCCCGGGGAACGACGATTACTCCATCACCGTCGGCCACAATCACATCGCCGGGCATCACGAGCACGCCGCCCACAGAGATGGGGCGGTTGACGGATTCGATCTCGTTACGGCCCGGCCGGATGCCCCGCCCCGGTTTGCGCAGGTAAAGAGGGATCTTCTGGGTGATGATCTCGTCGGTGTCCCGCACGGAAGAATCCGTGATGACACCCACACACCCCCGGGAAACCCAGCCCATGATGTTGTTGGAACCGATGGTGCCGACATCGGACGCGGCGGCATCATCGAAGACCAGAACGGTACCCTTGCGGATCAGGGGGACAAACGGTTCGGACGAATATTGGCTGTAGAAATTCCCTTCCCACTTGTCGAACTCCTCAGGGGCCATCTTCCCCGCCGGGGGTTTTTGGGTTGGCACGTACCGTACAGTGACCGCAATGCCCACGATGCGGTGAGTGAAGCGCCCGGTATCCTTCCACAGTGGAAGAATGCCCGGATCCATCAGGCCAATTCCCGGCAATCCGGCCTTGTCCATGCCATCGGAGGTATCGGTGACTCGTAATCCCTGAAACAATTGGAGAATTTCCTGGTCTTCTTCTTCCGTGTAGATCTTGGTTGGGATGAAATTTTTCCCTGCCCGCAGTTCATCATCCCCGCCATCCTGGGCCTTTGCCTCCAGCGGAGAAAGCGTTGCCCATAACAAAAACAATCCGTAATAGAACAATGGAATGTGCCTTTTCATCCTCGGGATCTCCCTTACCGATAATGCATTTGAGTGATCCAGCATACCACAGAGTCCGAGGGGAGGAATAGACAAGAAAGGGAGAAAGGTGGACTGAGCGACCCGGCTGACCCGTATTTATCAGATCCTTGCTCCCCTTACAAGGATAGAATATGGTGGGCATGAAGAGAGAATCGTTTGCGTGGATCGGCTCACGACATGATTAGTAAATCGTTATGCTCCATTTTGTGATATCTTTTTTTATGACTCTTGATAGCACAATCACAATACAACCACAATACTACGTGAATTCTCTTATTTAATTTAAGAATGTCCGAATCTCCTACCGCTCTCCCCGCCTTACCGGCTTCTCAATACCCCCTGGCGTGTAATAGTTATGCATCCGGGGAAGTTTCCGCTCAAAAGGCTTTTTATCATGGGAATCGGGTGAGAAGAACCACGTTCCACCTTTCCAAGGAATTGGAGCATAAAACCCACGAGGCGTCACTTGCCGTTCCTGAATGGCATAATTCCCCACGGAAGGATTTATGTGCATGGAATAGGCGATCCGGGAATCGGGTTCATTCAGGTGGATGGGGTATTTTCGGGTAACGCGATCCGTGGCACTTGGGAGCCATGCATGAAAAACTTTGAAGTCGAGAGGAGGCAACAGTAGCTTCCCTCGCGAAAATAATTCCGGAAATCGTTCAGGAGGGATTTTGATAGAGCAGCTTCCACAACTCACGTTGTCCGCAGCGAACATGTTCAATTCTCCTAATTTACTGTCATCCACTTGAACTAATATGGGAACCTGAGAGAAGGAAATAGCCGCTTGGCTGAGGACCAGGAAAAGGACGATTATAAACCATACCGCGACCATAGATTGTCCACCTTTCACAAAGGTATTGCGATAGGGACCTTCCCGTATCCGCTCATACTTATTAGAACGTATCAAGAATTCGAAAAGTCTTCGGTAATTTTTTCTCCAAGAATGGAAATAGTTGTATGGGATTAAGCATTTCGAGGGAAGGACGCGGCAGCCTATCGCACCGCCGGATGCGACTCCAACCAGTGGCGGAACGAGGGAGAAAAGCCATGGCGGCGGGCGGCGGCGATCAGTTGCTTCAGGTAATCCTGGCGGGGCAACAATCCTCCAGAGGTCTTATCTGGCCAGGCGGCATAGGCATGGGCGGTGTAATTCAATCCCCGGTGACAACGGACACGGATGAGTTTTCGGTAATATTTTAGAGACAAAACCCCAGCGTCCTCGTCCAACCGGGGAAGATCGCATTCGCGCAGGCGGTAAATCATTCCTTCCACCAAACCGCCGGCCGAAGGGACAATGTTGGCCAAACCGCGACGTTCGAATCGGAAATATTCATCCTCCAGTACGTTGAACACCAACCGGTAGTTGGACAAGATACCATGTGCTTCCTCTTCCACCGGAATACACAAGCGTTCCAAGGATTCAGCGTCCAAATGCAGGGAGTACGCAAAATAATAAATCCAGTCCATGCGTCCCTATCTCCCTTCGTCACTGCCCCGTTTCCCTGCCCTACTCGGCTTGGACCGGCCGCCATGGGAACCCGGTTGGATCAGTTATCCACGCTTTTATACCGGATGACACCGTTCTCCATTTGTTGTCTCTGAGCCGGCCGGGAATTGTTGCGGGAGTTTTTGGCCGCCCGGGCATTGGCACCGTTAGCCGAATTGGCTTTGCTGGAAGGATTCTCTTCTTTCAAGGCCTCTTGGATGGCCTTTTCCTCGTATTGTTTTTCATTATCCCAATCCAGCAGTTTGTCGTTGATTTTGGTTTCCTGAAACTTGGTCACTCCCCGGCTTTGCAGGTCGCGTACGCGCTGGGTGTTGTCCACCTGGGCGAAATCAAACGGATCGTCGATATTGACGATGCGGGGGGTAATGAAGACCAATAGTTTTTGTTTGTCGTCGGAGGTGGATTTTTTCTTGAACAGATTTCCCAAGACCGGGATGCTGCTGATGATGGGAACACCGGAATGCGAGCGGCTTTGGGAGCGGTTGATGATTCCGCCGAGGACAACGGTTCGGCCGCTTTTCACGGTAACGGCCGTGGTGATGAAGGAACCATCGACCGCCAAGCCATCGCCCAGGTTGGCCAGTTGCACGCGGCGCGCCCGGGTGTCTTCCATCGAGATGTACATTTCCACGTAACCGGCCTCGCTGGCGTACACTTCGAGATCTAGAAGCGTGCCGACTTGACGCGAACGCTGCGTGAAATAGTCACCTCCCGTAGTGTTATAGCCATAATAGCCTTGCTGACGGACGGCATAGGGCTCTTCCGAACCCAGGTTAAATGATCCCACCTCCCCATCCTGAACCAGCAACCGGGGGCTGGCGATCACTTCCGCCATCCGTTTTTCCACCATGGCGTCGATTTGAAACCGGTAGTTCCCCTGGCTGACATCCATGAGGGTCAGGCCATTGCTTCCGGTAGTCAGAAACGGATTGAAGGAAAAGAATCCCGTGGTGGCCGCATTGATCAAGTCGGGGGCGTTGGGATTCCCCCCAGCGCCGACATCCCGGCCGAACGCGGCAGAGGTGCCCAGCGTCAGCGACTTGTTGGTGTTGACCTGCACGATATCCGCTTCGATCCACACCTGCAGGGTAGGAATATCTAATTCCCGAATCAACCGGAGCACTTGTTCGACAACGGAAGGGATGTCTTGGAGAAAAATCCGTTTCGTGCGCATGTCGAAATCCACGTAGCCGTTTTCGGTCAACAGTCCTTCGATCAAAGGCATCACGTCTTCCGGCAGGGCGAAGGCGAGAGGAATCACTTCGAACCGCAATTCCACGTCGAGCGCCTCGATGATGGCCTGTGCTTGATCCAGCCGTTCGGGAGTATCGGTGATGATCAACCGGTTGTTGCGGACATCGACGAAGAGTTCCCCATCCTTGGTATTGATCACGCCGACCAGTTGATCGGCCACTTCTTGCGCGTTGGCGTAGCGGAGGTTGAAGACACGCGTCTCTGTACGCATGTCGAGTTCATCAATCAATTGGGCCATGGCCTCCACGGCCGCGGGGATATCCCGGACGATGATTTTCTGCGTGTCTGGATCGATAAAGATTTGTCCGTTGGGACTGCGCAAGCCATCCAGCGTGTCCTGCAATTGCGTCACATCGAGGTACACGGGCGAAAAAGTCCGCGTGATGACCTCCACTTCTTCCCGTTTCATATCGCTGATCACGGATTGCGCGCCGATGCGGATGGCCCCGCTGTCGAGCACGATGTAATCCAGTCCGTTGGCGGGCAGGACGGTTTCCAGGACTTCGCGCACGGTCGGATTTTGCAAGTTGAACGTAACTTTTTTGTTACTGCCTTCGTCCAACGCGAATTGCAATCCGCTTTCCGCCTGCAATAAGCCGATCAACGTCGATAGATCCTGATTGCGGGCGATCACCGGGCCGTCGATCCGCTTGTCCAGCCCTCCCCCTCCGGAGGCTTGGGCGCTGGAAGCGGTTGGCGCGGCCGTCCCGGCCGGCCGGGGAGCCACCCGGGGTTGACGAGGAACTTGGGGCACCGGCGCGGGGGGGGTGGCAGGAGAGGCCGGAGATTCCTCTTCCGGCGCTTCTTCCACGGGTTGGGGAGCCGGCAAGGTTTGCTGGGCCCCGGCGTCCGGAAGGAAGCCAACAATGAGAATCATCAAGGCAATCAGGATTCGAACCAGGGAATGTAGGGTACGCAAGGGAATACTCCTTCTCGAAATCGATTGAGTCGGCACGTTGTCCGGATTACGAAAGCCTGTGAACCCGCTCTCACCGGGGCTGATTCGGCATGTTAATCTGCTGGGTGACCTCACCGACGGCGCCCGTATTGATATCCTTGACCTTCACCCGGGGGGACTGCGGATCAGGGATCAATTCCAAAATTTGGAAATTGCCATGCCCTGGCGCGGCGTCCTCCACGATGTCACCCACTTTGACGGTGTGGGTGGTCCCGTCGTATTTCAACATAATCGCGAAATTTTTCAGGACCATTTCCACTTTCCAGTTTTTCGCGGGGATTACGGGGGTCGGCGTCGGTTCCGGCCGGGGGGTCGGCGTAGGCCGGGGCACCGGTGTCGCCAGGGATTTAAATGATTCGGTCTGACTGAAAGTCAAGAGAATGCCGCGCTGCTCGTCGGCTTTTTTTTGTTCGATGACGCGTTCGATCTCCTCCCGCGGTTTCACCCGTTCCGCGAACTCCTGGGTGGGATCGATGCGCTCGTACATGAAATGCCGGACCTGGAAGGCCAGCGCCATTGCCGAGCTGATTAACAAGAGGCTCAAACAAGCGTATGTCAAAACAACTTTGTTCGGATTCATGAAGTTACCTCCGGCGGGCGGGTTTTTCTCCCTTGCGGTATTCCACAAGCCGGGAGATCTGCAGATCCACTTCCAGCAGGCCGGCGGGCGCAGCCGTTGTGGCGCGGGCCGCCATTCTCCGGGAGCTGACATTGCCGACTTCATTCATCAGGTTGGTGATCCGGCAGTTTTCCACCTCCATGACCTTCGATTTTTTTTCTAAGCGGTGGAGCAGCTGGCCCAGCTGCTGGGGAGTGCACTCGATCTGGGCTATGGAGAGAGAGACCACTTTGAAGTCCTCCTCCATTTTGGGTTCCTTCTGAGAGATGCTGCCATACTTGTCCTTTAAGCCCACTTCTTCAAAGATTGCGGCCAGTTCCTTGCGGATCGCCGCGTATTGCTCGGAATCGCTGCCCGGGAGAGTCAATTCGTCTTGCATTTCCTGATACCGGTTTTGGATTTCCACCGCCTGGTCCTGGATCTCCAGGAGGTAGTTGATTTCAGATTTTTTTGACTCAATTTTGTCACTCATGGCGAACCAGGATTGGCCTATTTGCGTAAAGAGCACATAGACAATCAACGCCATTCCAGAGAAGAGGACGATGGTGAATAAAATCCGTTCCCGTTTTGTGCTAAACATATGGATATCCATTCTCCAGCCGCGGGAGGCGGCTTTTTTTATGGATGGTCATTACGTTATTTCTTTTTCGTATCTTCCCACCACAGATTACAGGTTATGCGGAACTCATGGACTCTGAAGTTGGATACCCCCCCCAAGTCCAGGTTCTTGATCGTGGAATCGGTCGTCACCTTGACGAAAAATGGCTGATCATCGTCTTTGGGACGCAAGCTGTTCAGCGCGTCAAAAATCACCTGCACTTCTTTTTCGGAGAGGACCTGCCCGATGATTTCCAAAGTCCTCCGCTTGGTGAAGGACATTGACTGAATGTAGGTCTTAGGCGGCAGGATTTCCAACACCGCTTGGATGACGTTCAGGCACGAATGCCGGGTGTTCAGGTAATTCTCGACCGTGTTCAGTTTTTTTTGCATTTGTTTGAGTTCCGCCGCTTGTTGAAACCGCTCCGCGTAGAAGTTTTCCAGCGCGGCGTACTCGAGGTAATGCTCATACCATTTGAGGTAGGCGGTGCCTCCCAGCAGGCTGAGGATCATGAACATCAGGATCGCCACGTTCTTCCGGAACGTGGATTTTTCTTTTTGAACGCGTTCTTGAATGGACGTTTCGGGAAGGAGGTTGATCCCCTGGCCGCTTTTGTCCAATCCCCGCAAGGCCAAACCGACAGCGGTGGCCACCTCGTGGCCCCGGTACTCATGGCCCGGCGGCAGTTCGCCGTTCATAGCCGTTTCGATCGTAGTTTTCGTCTGGATGCGCAGGTTCAATCCCCGGGGCGGACCGGCGGGGAAATAGCCCGCGCCTCCGAACAAGATCATGCGGTCGATTTTCTGGCCGGGGGCTTCGCAGAGGAAGCCGCTGACCGACCGCAAGAGTTCGAGGGACAGGTTTTCCACCCAGGCGGCGAAATGTTCGCGCTCGGCGGGATTCAACGCTCCCGCAGCGGTGACCCGGCCTTGCAGGTCCCGCCAGGATTTCGCGCCTGGGAATCCTTGCATCAGCCGTGTTTCGGATACGGGAATACTCCGGCTGAAAAGCAGCTGGCCGTTCCGGATGATGGAGAGGTTTACCGAGGAGCGGCCGAAATTCACCAGGGCGGCGGTTTCTTCGGGAGACAGGGAGCGGCTGTAAGCGGCGGCATCCCCCATCACATCCATGTCGATGCGGTCCAGGGCAATCCCCACTTCCTGGCACATTTGCATGTACGGTTCGATTTCCTTGCGGGGGGCGCAGACCATCATCAGCCGGGACTCGTGGTCGCCCAGTCGTTCCATCAGTTGGTAGGTCAGTTCCAGTTCTTCCATGGAAAACGGCACATGCCGTTCCACGTCGTAGTACAACATTTCCCGCAATTCCTCGGGATTGGAAGAAGGCAACGTCAGGTAGCGGACGGTTACCCGGTCGCGGGGAAATCCCAAAACCACCGTGCCTTCCAGGCGGCCGTGTTTTTTCAATGCTTCTTTCAGCGCCTCTTTCTGGCGTTGATGCAATTCTTCCGGGTATTCCGGGCCGGCGGGCGGCGTCAAGGGGACCACGGTCACCTTGCGGATATCGATCTGGCCGGCATCGTCTCCATACAAGCCGACGATTTTCACGGAAAACGTACCGATATCGATGCCCGTCGAGGCGCGGCGGCCCCGCCCCAGTTTTTTGCGGCTGGATTTGACGCGGCCGGCAGCCGGCGCGGGGGTCCGTGCGGTTCGCGATGTCCGGGTGGTCCGGGTAATTCTCGGTGCTCTGGCCATGAACAATCTCACACAAGGTTGGAAGGGCTTTTGGGTTGTACATCAAGCCATTCCACTTTTTTTCCAGGAGGGGCCGCGGTTCACGCCCCCCTCTGCCATTCGCCGCTATCCCATGTTATCGATACGGTCGCTGGCGTCATACAGTGGCTCAAACAATCGTATTTGGAGGTGGACTTGTTCCAAGTCCTCCAACCGCTGGGTGTCGATTCCAAAGACAGGCAACTGGTCCCAGGGGGTGAAATACCGTTCCACCACCACCCGGTACCCTTTCCGAAGGCCTTCGTAATCCGCCAGGCACGAGATGACATAGATATCCGAGTGGATCTGCATGAATGGTTCCATCGCTTTTATGACATTGGGATCAAAGCCATCCACATCGGTCCAGTGCATGTCATCATTGTCGGAATTGTCCAGGGTTTTGAGAACCTGGTCATCTTCCGTGTAGGTTTCCCCATCCCGCCCGTCGCGGTATTCGACCCAATTCTCCGCCACCCGTGCGGCTTCTTCGCCCAAAGCCGGATACAGGATAGCCTCCAACACTTCCAACTTCACGGTGTTAAGGTTGAACCGGTTGGAATAAACCGTCATCAGGTTGCGCAATCCCAGATATTCGCCCTTGCCCAACCGCCGGCGGGAAATCCTCCCCCGGCCGCGGCCTTCCTCGGGATCCACCGTGCCATTCACGATTTCCGGGGTCATGCCAGGGATCAGCAACAGTTCGTCAATGGAATTGAGCGGGGCGTTTTTCATGATGATCTCGGGGACATCACTCCGGTCCCGCCCGCGGCCCCGGCTCCGGCGCGTCCCTTGGTTATAGACGTCGTTTTCTTCTCCTCCCCGGCCCCCGAACCGGGAATTGCCGCTTTCCTCGGGAATATCATTTTGATCCCGCCAGTCGATGATCGCCGCCGCCAGGGTTTCCGAGTCCCGTTCGGAGACGCCGCTGAGCACCAGGAGGCGGGCGATCATGTCCAGCGTAGTGCGTTCGTTGTTGATGGGGAACTTAGCCGACTCATCTTCCACATCCACATAATAGTACGCTTTTTTATCCCCGATCTCATAAAACGGGACATCCACGTACAAATCGGGATTGTCGGCCCAAGCCTCGGAACCGCCGTCGTAACGGAAATTATCATCCTCCATGAAACGCATGGCGGTTTCCTGAATATCCTCGGCGCTGTCCTTGATGCGGTCTTCGCGCAACAGCACCAAGGCTTGCCGCAGTCCCGCCTTGGCTACCGAATCGACAATCATCGCGTCGCGCTGAAACCCCACCATTTTGACTTCCAAATTGACCTGGCGCACATAGGAAAGGGAGACCGTGGCCAAAATCACGATAACCCAGAGGGTGACGATCAGAACGACGCCCGACTCGTTTTTCCGTATCATGCCTAAAATCCTTGCCCAGGCTGGGGTATCGCCGGCCCCGTTTCCGGCTGAACCGGCGTGGTGGGCGCCGGGGTCTGGGGAGGCGGGGCGGTTTCCACTTGCGCCCCTTTGCCTATGGCGGCCCGCATGTTCCCCGCCGGGATATCGGTGGAGGTGGCGAGAGTGTCCCCGTTTTCGAGCAGCAGTTGGATCTCCACCACCAGCGGCGGCCCCGCTTCCCGCAGTTGCGTGTCTTGCTGGATGTTGAAGTTAGGGCTGTTGGGAGAAATGCGGTGCGAAGTCACCAGTTCTTGTGAGTCCCAACTGGTTTTCCAGCCACTGTCATCCCCGTATCGGAACTTAATCCCTTTGATCCCTTCCGCCAAAATGTACTGGCGATTGAGGACGCCATAATCGCCGATGAAATCCGCTAAAGGCGGTTCGCCCAATTCACCCATTTGCCGGAACCGAGCACGCCCTCCCATATCGGGGACCACGATGCCGTTCAGGTTCACCTTAAAAAGGTACTGATAGAACCAAGTGGCCTGTTTCACGGCCAGCAAGGAACGCAAGACCGCGATTTTCAGTTGATTGGTACCGGTATCGACAAAAATCTGGCACTCTTCGAGGTCAAAGGGCGGATACTGGTCCAGGCGGTAGGTCTTGCGGACATACAACACCCGGTCCATCTCGCCGAGAAACCGGATAGCGCCCGGATCCTCCTCCTGCACGGGTATGCCCCGGAACGTGGCGATCACCTCATCCACCGTCATTTGGCGGTAGGTATCGCGCGGCTGCCAAAATGACAAGGGGGAAAGCGAGAGCATCAGTTCTTCCGTGACCTTGGAGAGCGCGATGCGGGCCGACTGATACAAGGCCATGGTTCGCTGTCCCTGCTGATACGTCCGCATGCCTGCGGTCACGGTCGAAAACACACTGCCCATTACTACGGCCATGATGGTCAGAGCCAGCAGCAACTCGATCAAGGTAAACGCGCGCCGATCCGCCGTACGCCTCATCGCCTTCCCCCTCGTTGCGTGCCGCCCCGCTGGCCGCCTGTTCCGGGACCGCCGCCGGGACCACTCTCCGGACCCCGCCGCCGGACCTGAGGATTTCCTCCCCGGACTAGTTCCTCATTGAACCGGGCCGTCAGAACCATGGACCGCAGAACAAAACCCCCCTCGTCAAAATTGCGCGAACGCCAACGCCGGTTACGGCGCAATGGCTGACTCTGCTCATCAGAGATCGTCCGCACCGTGATCAGATACGCGTCCGCCCGGCGGTCGTATTCCACCCGGGCGTACCAGTGGAAATGCTCAGCGCCTGGCTGGGTGAACCGGCCTTCGAAATCGCCCAATTGCATGTTGGCCCGCCGGTTGTAGGCCAATTCAAACTCATGCAATTTCAATTGGGTCAGGTAAATCATCTTGGTCAAATCCCGCATATCCCGGGTGTAATCCACCGCGTTGGATATCGAGCGCATCAACACGGTACCGGTGATGGCCAGCAGCGTCATGGATAAGAGGACCTCGATAAGCGCGAACGCCCGTACCCCACTCCGGACGGGAATTACGGTCCGGACGGCAATCTCCACCTCATCCAAGATCCGCGGATCACACCGCATCATAGTACCCCTTGTAAAAATCGGTTCCGTCCCGTTCCTCGCGGCCTTCCATGGAAGAAATCCGGCCAGTGGCGGGATCGATCTTCATGAAAATCCGCCGGTCTTCTTCTCTTCGATTCCCTTGGCGGAGAATGGTGATGAATGTCTGGTCCGCCGAACCATCGGGGTACATCACGATCTCTCCTTCCCGGCGGCGGAATTCCTCGTCTTCGGCGACTTTGTACACAAACTCGAAGAGGAATCCGGGCGGCAGGGCGGAACGGATTTCTTTGACTTCCCGCACCCGCACCCGCTTGCGGGTGACACTCCGGCTGGGTTTCCGGCGGTGATGACGGCTCGCGTAATGGCGCTGCTCGGGTTTGACCTCGATGGGAACCCAGAAAGCCTGTTTTTCCACATCGAAGACTACGCGGATAGGAATCCGTTCCATCAGGGCGCGTTGCTGCGCGTAGCGGATAACGCCGGCCACATCGGACACGACTTTCTGCATTTCCGAATATTCGTACAATTGCCGGAACTTGGGAGCCCCCACGGCCGTGACAATGGCCAGCAAGAGAACTACCAAGGTCAGTTCAATCAACGTGAATCCGGATTGCCGAGACATACAAACCTATCCTTTTCCGCCCGGGAATCCCGCGCGGCGCGCCGTGGTCCATTTCCGCCGGAGTCAATCCCCCCCGGATCCGTTACGCGTCATCCCAATTGCCGATGTCGTCCTCGGTGCCTTCCTGGCCATCGGGGCCTACGGAGTACAAATCGTAATCCACGCCTTTGGTACCGGGGTAGTTGTAGCGGTATTCACGGCCCCAGGGATCGTTGAAGGTCTTCTGCTGCAAGAACGGCTTCCAACCCGGCACGTCGCCCGGATCTTCCACCAGCGCCCGCAATCCCTGGTCGTTGCTGGGGTACGATCCGATGGTGATTTCGTATACATTCAGGGCGGAACCGATGTTCGAGATGTCGCTTTTCGCCCGGACCATCTTGGCCTTTTGCGTCTGCCCGCTGAAATTGACCATGACCGCGCCCGCCAAAATGCCGATGATGGTGACCACCAGCAGCAACTCGACCAACGTGAAGGCTTCGCGGTTTCGGTGATTGTTCATAAGTATTTCCTCCTCTGCATGGATGTTGGTTGCTTAGGATCAAAGACGTCAGGCAGGTACTCCCTATTCCCTGCGCGCCACAATCGCGTCAATGAATATTCTGGCTGATTTGAAAGATCGGCATGATCATGGCGAAGACGATGAATCCCACGACTACAGCCATGATGACAATCATAAGCGGCTCGATAATGGTGGTCATGGTCTTGATGACCCGGTCGGTTTCTTTTTCGTAAGCATCGGCCACCCGCTGCAAGGTGTTTTCCAAGTTGCCGGTTTCCTCGCCTACCGCCACCATGTTCACGGCTACGGGAGGAAACAGTTTGCTCTCGGCCATCCGTTTCGAGAGCCGTTCCCCTTCCTTGATGTTCTCCTGAAATTTCTGGATTTCGCTCTTGAGAATCCGGTTGGTGATGACTTCTTCGGTAATGGCCAGGGCTTTCAGGATCTGGACACCGTTGCCCAGCAAAGTCCCGAGCGTTCGGCCGAATTTAGCGATTTCCCGCTTGCGGATCAACTCGCCAATCAGGGGCAGGCGGAGTTTGAAACGGTCGAACTGCAAGGCGCCGGCTTCGGTTTGGACGAATTTCCGGATCATGAGGACGGCCGTAACCACCGTGAGCAGCATCGCCCACCACCAGGTTCCAATGAAATGGGTAAGGCTGAGCAAGAGTTGTGTGGAGACGGGCAGTTCCATGTCGCTGTCTTGGAACATGACCATGAAGTTGGGGACCACGACGGTGAACAGCACTATGATGACGAGAACGCACACCACCATCATGAAGGCTGGATAGGTCAGCGCGGAGATGATTTTGCTGCGCGTCTCCTGTTCCGCCTCCATGAAATCGGCCAAGCGTTCCATGACGGCGTCCAGCATACCGCCCACTTCCCCTGCCCGCACCATGCTGCAATAGAGTGGAGAAAACACCCGGGAATTCTTGGCCAAGGCGTCGCAAAACGCCATCCCGCCCTGGACATCACTATCCACTGCCTTGATGACGCGGTTCATCCGGGGATTGTCGGTTTGCTGGCTGATCACGTCCAGACACCGGACCAAGGGCAGGCCCGCCCGCAACAGGTCGCTGATCTGCCGGCTGAAGGTGGTGACATCCTTGGAGGATATCCGGGAAAAGGTTTGCAGGGAAATCTCCTGGTTCAGGCCCCGTCCCCCGCCCCGCTCTTTCACGGAGATGGGAAACACCCGCATCTGCTGGAGTTTGTTGATCACCAGTTTGCGGTTGTCCGCCTCCAGGATGCCTTCGATTACCTCGCCGGACAGTTTTTTGGCTTTGTACTCGTACAGCATTGGCTGGGATGCTAACCTCGCTCCACCTGTAATGATGAATGGATTGTGGACCAATCCGGATTTACCATTCCTGCGTCACCCGCACCAGTTCCTCGATAGTCGATACACCCTCGTGCACTTTTTCCAGCGCGTTCATGCGCAGGGTTTTCATGCCTTCCTTCAAGGCCAGGTGCTTGATCCGGCTGGCGGGAACGCGCTGCACCACCAGTTCCCGGATTTCTTCGCTCATAGGCATGATTTCGTAAATGGCCGTCCGGCCGTGATATCCTAAAAATTTGCAATTTTCACAGCCCCGGCCCCGGTAGTATTTCGCGTCCCGGTATTTCGGTTCGTTGAGGCCCAGCCCGTCCAGCAGCGCGTGGTCGGGTTGATATTCTTCGCGGCAGTTCGGGCAGATCCGCCGCATCAAGCGCTGGGCCACCACGCCGATGACTGAGGATGAGACCAAATACGGTTCCACCCCCATGTCCACCAGCCGGGTGATCGCCCCCGGGGCATCGTTGGTATGCAGGGTGGTGAAAACCAAGTGCCCCGTCAGCGCCGACTGGATGGCGATTTCGGCGGTTTCGTGGTCGCGGGTTTCACCTACGAGAATGATATCCGGATCCTGCCGCAAGAAGGCGCGCAGCACGCTGGCGAACGTCAATCCGATCTTGGGCATCACTTGGACCTGAATGATCCCGTGCAGGTGATACTCGATCGGCTCCTCGATGGTCAGGATTTTGACCTCCATGCTGTTGAGTTTGGAGAGGGTCGCGTACAAGGTGGTGGTTTTGCCGCTGCCTGTCGGCCCGGTCACCAGGATGATCCCGTGCGGTTTGGTGATGAGATCGTTGAACGTGCGCAGGGAATACTCATCGAAACCCAACCGCCTTAGATCGAAGATCGTGCTGCTGCGGTTCAGGATACGGATGACGATGCTTTCCCCGTAGGGCGTGGGCACGGTCGAAACGCGGAGGTCGAACTCTTGGTTGCCGGTCTTGATGTTGATCCGCCCGTCCTGAGGCAAGCGCTTCTCTGCGATGTTCATGTCGGCCATGATCTTGATGCGCGAAATCACGGCCGCCTGGTAACGCCGGATGGAAGGCGGCACGGCCGCCTCGTACAACATGCCGTCGATCCGGTAGCGGATGCGCAATTCATCCTCGAACGGTTCAAAGTGAATGTCGGTGGCGCGGTCGGCCACCGCTTCGGTCATGATCTGGTTGACGAAGCGGATGATGGAAGCGTCTTCGCTGAGTTCTTCGATATTCTCTTTGGCCGCCGCTTCTTCCTCGACCACGCCGTCTTCTTCGAGCAGGCTGTCCACGGTGTCGGCGCCGATGCCGTAATATTTCTTGATTGCTTCCCGGATGTCGTCGCTGGGCGCCAGCAACGGCTCGATGTCGCATTTTAAGAGGAGCCGGAGGTCATCCAGGGCGTGAAAATTGAGGGGATCGGCCGTGGCGATGCGCAGGGTATCGCCTTTGAAATCCACGGGCAGAATGTTATAGCGGTGGACGAACCGGATGGGAACCTGCCGCAACATGTCGTGCGAAATCTCCAGGCTCTTGATGTCCACCGTTTCAACCCCGAAATGCGTGGACAATGTCTGAAGGATCTGATGCTCATTCGCGATTTCGGATTCCACCAGGATGGTATCCAGATTCTTGCCCGTCTTTTCCTGGATAGCGGCCGCGCGGTTGACATCCTCCTCGGAAATTACATTCAAGGTACGGAGCAATTCGCCGTACCGCCTGCCGACAAAACCTGGGGTGTTTTTCATCAGTTTTTTTCCTCAGCGGGACTTTCCGGCCCTTGTATTGCCTCGGACATAACGGAAGAGAAGCAAGAAAGTCACCGGCTGTTTTTATTCACAATGATTGATTTAATTGAAATTAATCGATTTGTATTTCATGAGTTATGCAAGTTTCAAGCCAATTCGCGAGGCAAATCGAAAACAATGCACTAATATACTGTCATAAAAAGAGTTATATTGTATAACCTAATCTAATTTATAATGTAGAATCAATCGGACAAGCGATTGTTTGTGGGAACTCACTTGTGATTTCACAAACCGTATCGTGAAATCACGGAAGGGGGAGGGATGGAAGAAAAAAGATCGCGGAGTTTCGTTTTACTGCAGCAATCCCTTGTTCGACATATAAATATCGCCCAACGAAACCAAACCGTTCGTAGCGTTGAAACAGACCTTGTAAGCCTGGTCATGCGGATAGCTCCATGCCTGTTGATCGGTTTTGTCCGGCCCCAGGCTGGTCATGGTATAGATCGTACCGCTGGGATGCCAGGCCACCCGGGGTGATTCAACGCCGCTATGCGGTCCGGCGTACTGGAAATAGGGATAGGCTTTCAAATGCTGAGGCCGAGTGACGGAAGTCAGAAAATACGGATCGAGAGGGATGGAATTCATGTAGGCGACCGGTGTGGTTAGTTTGGAATAGGTCAGAAATTCATTCATGGTGATGCCGGATACGCCGGGCACCGCTCCGCTGTCATAATCGGGAACATAGGAGTTATGGTCCAGGCGGTACATTTCCATTGCGTTATATAAAGCCTTCAAATCCGCGTAGCAACGCGCCAGTGTCGCCCGGGTCTGGGCGTTGAGGAAATTCGGCACCGCGATAGCCGCCAGGATTCCGATAATCGCCACCACGATCAGCAATTCGATCAAAGTAAATCCATTCGGTATGGGGATCATTCTCATCTCGCCTCCCGAGGCATGAAGTAAAGGAATATCACTCCGTTAAACGGTTTATCCGGAGAGTTGGATTTGATGACCGGTTCTCCGTATTCCCTGGATTTCTCTATATTCATTCGCGATTCATTCGCGCCCCGATGATCACGAACGATTGTTTTTCTACGGATCTGACGCCATCCCGCTCCTCTGATCACGTTCCCCATTTCCTATATAACCCAGGGAGCAAAATCAACCAGGTTCGCGGTCATTCCTCTCCGGAACACCTAGCGATCTGTAATATTACAAAATATCTGCTTTGCCTAGGGAAGTCCGGGGGGAAGACCTGAACCTATACTTTCGAACTGGCCTACCAGATGAATGATTGGTTATTCCGCTGGCACTTGCGCTCAACAGGGTGGGAATGATGTATGCCGTGTGACTATCCTTTTTCTTTCAAGGGGGAACGGAGAAAGAGGGGAAATCGAGTCAGCGCTGGAAGGATGTCGTATCTCATCCTCCGTCGAATCCGCCGCCGGAACGGTAGGTGACATCTCCCGCACTCAGCAGGCCATTCGTCGAACTGTAGGGAATCCCCCGAAAGCCGGTTTGGACAACGATGCCATCGGGACCGCTGCCGATCAAAGCGAATTCGCCCGTGCCCAAAGGGCGGACCGCACCCATCACGCCTTGATTTGCCGGCTGGTACGCGTCGATGTTGTGATTGTGAGGCGGCCAGGCGTCGGTGCAGCGGGGATCGTTATCCACATACGTGTAGGTATCCAGTTGACCGGTCCAGGTTTCGCTGGCTGCCACCCGTTTGGGCTCCTTTAAAAAGGGATCCTGCGGAATGGCGGATATATAAGAGACGGGTGTGGTCAGCGGGGCCATCACATCGCGCATCAGGCGGGTGGCTTTGGCGGAGTTGGCGATGTGCCCGAAATCGCGGTTGAGGATTTCCAGGCATTTCGCCCCATCATCATCCCAGATATCGATCAGCAACACACCCCGCTCGATCCGGAAGGTTTCGATGGCGGTTCCCAAGGCACGGGTATCCGCTTGGGAGCGCGCCACCTTTGCGCGCACTTGGGCATTCATAAAATTGGGGACCGCGATCGCCGCTAAGATCCCGATGATCGCTACAACAATCAGGAGTTCAATCAAAGTAAATCCATTTTTTTGATAGATCATATCGAAATTCCTGTCTGACTAGAGAATTGTATTTTGGCCTTTAACTGAATTCAAATCCACGGAGTTGGGATTATCCAGAAAGAGGGGCAGACAAATCACTACCGGGGCCTGAATTCTGGCTACTCCATGACTGCCCTATATATAAAAAACGAAAGCGGGGACACGCTCTTTCCGCGCCCCCGCCCCTGTTCTTGTTCCCGGTGTCACCAGTTTATGGAGCAACTGATCCGGCCGCTTCTGTTGCGGCATCCACTGCACTTTCAACGGCGCTCTCCACTGCGGCCGGTGCGGCGCCCAAGGGCTCCGGCAAAGCGAACCCCATGATCACGGCGATCACCACCAGGATAGCAGCGACTGCGGCAGCCACTACCATGCTGTCTTTGATGGTTTTGCCCGGCCCGCTGGAAATCTTCCCCATGTATGCCGGCACGAAAATCGCGCCGATCAGACCGATGGCGAAGATAATGCTGAATCCCGTCCCCTGCACGCTGGGATCCGTACGCGCGAACATCAAGCCCGCGATGGTGGGGAACATGGGCGCGAACAACAAACCGATCAGGATGACCAAACTTGTCCCGGTGCCCACGTTGTTAACTGTCCGCATCGAGTAAATCACGATGGCAGCTACCACGGCCAGTACCGCCACGAACCATTGTCCATGCGCCGCCAGATTCAGGAATCCGCCGATGACCAGGGCGGTGAAGAGACGGCCGGCCATGATCGCCACCGAGAAGAACGACAGCACCTGCGACGCTTTGGTCTCATCCGCGCCCACGCTGGTCATGTAGGTAGTGATCCAACCCGCCATGGAGACTTCCAGGGCGATGTAGCACATCAGGGCCAGGGCGCAGAGGATGATTTGCGATTGCCCGATCAGAGCCGCCGCGGCACTGGCGCTGAAATTACCTCCGGCGGGAGGGAACATGCCAGCAATGGCAAAGATCAATGGGATTAATAAAATCACCGCCATAACTGTCAAGGTGTTGTTGAAAGACGTCTTTTTGAAGAGCAACGCCGTCAGGAACGGCGCACAGAATGCTCCCACGCCGAAGAAGACGTTCCCCATATTGGCGGAACGGCCGGGATCCTCATACAAAATGTTGGGATTTCCCAGCAACGTATTGCCGGCTGTGTTCATGAACATGCTGCCCACACCCAAAAACAGGCAGGCCAGCACCGCCAGCGTGTAACTCGACGCTTGCCCCAAGCAAAACATGGCCATCGCCGCCGCCAGGAACCCTCCCACGGCAACCGTTTTATATCCGAACTGGTCACATACAATCCCTGCCACCAGCACAAACACCAGATTGCTGAAATTGTAAACCGAGAATAATTTCCCCATCTGGGCATTGTCGATGTTCAGTTTCTCCGTCAAACGCAGTTTAACGCTTCCCAGCATGAACATCGAAAGCCCCAGGCCGAAAACGCTGGTTACCGCCACCAAGGTTGCGAGCAAGTACGACTGCTGATCCATTTCCTTTTCTCCTTTTTGAAAAAAAATGTGTTGAACGCACGGAAATCAGTGGCCAATCAAGAGATCAGTGGCTGGAGATTGTTTCCCGGCCGCCGCTCTTTCTCCCCACCCGCCCGGCCGGTTCTCCAAAATACGAATCTTCCGGAACGTTTTTCACACAGTTCGACGCATTATACGAAATCCCTCGCACTCAGGACAAGTCTTATGGCGTGATCCATTAAAAACTTTCTGGAAAGGGCGGCTTCCCAATGACCTAAAAGGCGGGATGAGCAAAAATCCCCAAAAAATGTGGGGAGGATCGAGCCAGGTCCGTATCAGAAAAAAGAGGATTTTCGGATCTTCCCGAATCAACAAGGACAGAATAATTTATTCACAACCGGAATCCCGCCGATTTTACCGCTCAGTGGATTCTACCATTTTTACGGATCATCGTTTCGTAGGGAGGCGAATCCGCCGAGGAGAGGTAAATCCCTTCCTCTCCCAAAATTTTGACCAGGATTTGTGGATGCGTTTCTAGGGGGAACGACTCCCCGCCATGAAATGGCCTTACTTGTACGTTCCGCCCGTACCGCCGTACGATTTCCCAGGTCAGGTAATACCCGGCGGCCGCCAAGGCAATACCCGAAGCTTGGGATCCAAGTAAGAGCAAAACCAGGATCTGAACCGGATAGTCCATAGAAGACACCATCATGCGGAACTCCTGGGTGCTATCCGGAACAATTTCATGGAGGGGAATGCCAGTCAACCAGCATCCCAAAGCGATTTGCGCCGGATAAATCAACGGCATGGTCAGAGGATTGGTGATCCAGGTTGCCGTGGCGGCAAGCAAGGAGTTCCATTGCAAAATCGCCGCTAAAGCCACCGCGACAATCATTTGTGTTCCCGGCGGGAAAGTCATTCCAATCCACAATCCGAGAGCCATGCCTCCCGCGAGCTGATGGGGCGATCCAGTTTGCCTGGTCACGAAATAGATTAATTTTTTACTCAATGAATTCATCGTTCCTGCCTGTGAGTTGGTGCCCGGGTTGAGAAAGAAATCCAGCGATTCTTCCTCCTCATACCTGAGTGGCCCAAACCGAGGGCGCCGGTCAAAAATTCTCACCGCGATTCACAGTCCAGTAGATCCTGAGGAGTGCCTGGAAACGGAGAGAACTCAATCACGGCCGCGGATCAAAACGGTATACGGGGGTTTCTATATGAAGGCAGGGATTTATGCCATATGTGGAGGCTCAAATGCAGACCGCGGGAAACATACTGCGAACAAGCGGAGATAGCAGACCGGAACACACTCCACTAGCAATGGGGTGCATTTCGCTTGGTTTTCAACCGTCTTATTCGTTCCCCATTCAGCCAGTTGAAGAAATGAAACGGGTTTTCGATGAAAAAAAGCGACAAGGAAGAGGGGAGGAGAGCCGGTCCGGCGGGTCTTACCGGCTGAACATTCCCATCGCGGGACCGGATGCCACACCCAGGGTTCCCGCGCGGGATAGTCACGGCTTCCAGGTTGTTCATGCCGAGCATCTTCCCCCCGATGAGGAAAGAGACAATCGGCTCTGCCCCCATTCTCTACTGGAAGCAAATCCGCCAAAGGCAGATCAACCAGCGGGAAATCATGTGATAAATCAACACATGGTGGTGATACCACCGGCTGAAGCACAGGGATAGGTAAAATGAACAAACTCACAAGCCAGGCGCACACCCCTGCCGAAGCGGCCAACCCTGCCGCCCGGGTAAGCGAATCCGGGAAACGGATCCGATAACCACTGAGCGTCTCTTTCTTTCGCATCGCCATCCCTGCCGGATCCAAGAGAAGAGTTCCCGTGAATATAAGCATTCTCAATCAAAATCATATTATACCGGTTTATGGCCTTTATCCCAACGCGTATATCTCTCCCAGGAACCTGGCGGAATGACCCGGAGGATTGAATCCGATCAGACCGGCCGTCCGGCTTAATCAAATTCATTAAAATTTTAATATCCAATACAAAAAAGGAGAGACTCGGATGGGATTCAGTTGAGAAATTGATACAGCGTATTACGCTTGCGGGGAACGAAGCCAGCGTCTTCTACCAATTTCCGCACTTCGTTTTCATTACTGCAATTATGCACGCCGGTGGCGGCCACGACATTTTCTTCCATCATGGTCCCCCCCATGTCGTTCGCGCCGAAGAAGAGGGCCATCTGCCCCACTTGTTTCCCTTGCGTGATAAAAGAGGCTTGCAGATTGGGAATGTTGTCCAGATACAACCGCGATACGGCCAAGGTTTTGAGATAATCCACCGCGCCGGATTCAGGCACATCGGCCATATCTGTATGAGGGGCTTGGAAAGTCCAGGGGATGAAGGCCGTGAAGCCCCCGGTGCGGTCTTGCAGGGAACGGATATGTTCCAAGTGCCCGATCCGTTCCTCCAGCGTCTCAATATGGCCGAACATCATGGTGGCGGTGGTCCGCATCCCCAACTTGTGTGCTTCCTCATGCACCGCCAGCCAGTCCCGCGTCAGGCATTTGCCCTTGGTGATGGCTTTACGCACCCGGTCACTGAGGATTTCCGCCCCGCCGCCGGGAATGGTATCCAATCCTGCTTGCTGCAGGGTGGCCAGCACATCGGGGATGGACATTTTGAATTTCTTGCTGAAAAAGAAAATTTCGGGGGCCGAAAAGGCGTGCAAATCGACGGGAAACCTCCGCTTGATCTGATTTAAAAGATCACAATAGAAATCCAACGGCAAATGGGGATGCAATCCGCCCTGCAACAGCACTTGCGTCCCCCCCGCGTTCACTAATTCTTCGATTTTCTGAAACAATTCATCCAGAGGGAGCACGTAGCCACCCGCGTCACCCGGTTTACGGTAAAACGCGCAAAATTCGCACGTGGCCGCGCAAACGTTCGAGTAGTTGATATTCCGGTCCACCACGTAGGTCACCACTCGCGGATCCGCCTGGGCCAGCCGCGCCTGATGCGCTTTTTCCCCCAAGCCGGCCAAGTCATCGGACCGCAGCCACTCAACCGCCTCGGGCAGGTTCATCCGGGGGAAGGGGCAGGCCATGAGAAGTCTCCTTGATCTCCAATAGGCGTTGGATTTCTTGCTGATGGATCTTACCCAACAAAATAAGAATCCGCTGCTTATCTTGAGCGAAATCCGCATCCTGCAGGGCCATCATCAGCCTTGCCGTTGCCTCTTTCCGGCGGCCGCGATCCAACTCCCATCGCGCTACCGCCAGATTGGCCTCCAGATCCCACGGCCGCACCCGCAATAATTCACGGCTCCAACGCACATAGTCTTCTGTCGCGTTAGCCCGGCTGGCGGCCTGAATCATCCCCGCGATCGCCTCTACGTCATAGGGATGATGCGCGAGAATCGACTCATAAGCGCCCCGCATCGCTTCCAGGTTACCGGCATCCCGGTAAGCTTGGGCCCGGGCTAGCATCTGTTCCCGGGTTTCACCGCAGGCGTAAAATCCCGCCAGTAACAATGCAATCCACGCGCATGGCCGGCCTCGTATCACGGTTCGCGTTTCCGGAATCAATAGGCGTTCTTGAAGGATGTCAGCGTTTTCCAGAGGATTTTCAGGTCGAACAGCAGCGACCAGTTTTCGACGTAATAAATGTCGTATTCGGTCCGCTCGGTCACCGAGGTATCTCCGCGCCAGCCATTCACCTGCGCCCATCCGGTGATGCCCGATTTAACCATATGCCGCCGCATGTAATTGGGGATTTCTTCTTTGAATTTGTCCACGAAATAGGGACGTTCAGGCCGCGGCCCCACTAAGCTCATGTCCCCGCGCAACACATTCAAAAACTGGGGCAACTCGTCCAGATTATAGCGCCGTAAAAACCGGCCAATGCGTGTGGTGCGCGGATCGTTAGCCGTCGCCCACTTGGGTCCCGTGTCCCGTTCCGCCTGATCGATCATCGAACGGAACTTGTAGATATAAAATTTCTTCCCGTCACTGCCTACTCGTTCCTGGATGTAGAAAATGGAACCTTTCGAGTCCAACCGCACCAGAATCGCGATGACGACCATCAGAGGCATGGCCACGAGCAGCATCATCGAAGACAACACGATATCCATCGCCCGCTTGCACAGGCGGCCGATATCATCCAAAGGCGTCTCGCCAAACAAAATGGTCGGCAGGGATGGGACTTCCACCACGCTCAACCGCTGTCCCAGCAACTCGTACAATTCGGGAATCACCCGGTAGGAAATCCGGCGGTCGAGGCAGGTCCGCATCACCTCCACGATCGCGTGCAGATTGGTGGGCGGCATGGCAATAATGACGTTATCGATAGGATGCCGGCGCAGGATGGAATCGAGATGGTTCACCGAACCCAGACAGGGCAGCAGGGGATGGTTTTTGGGTGGCGATTCCGGCGTGTTGATGTATCCGATCAATTGGAACTTGGAACCGTGATGCTCCTGCAGTTTCTGGTTGATCTGGAGGCACCGGTCCAAGGGGCCAATCAGCACAGTCTTTTGGAACACGATCCCCTTTTGAATCAACAACCGCTGCGTCCATTGCAACAGGATTTCCTCTATCACAATCGCGCCACAGGTCAGGGGAATCGCCAACCCCACCGTAAGGCGGGAAAACGAAAATCCGCGGTAGTTGAACAGCAATGCCATCAGGAAGATATACGTAACCAGAATCGCCAGGATGAACGAACCGATTTGCACTTGCCGGTCCAGCCCCACTCTTCGTTCGTACAGTCCGATTCGCTCAAAAACAATCACCCCGATGATGCCGATCACCACCGCCAGGTTGATGTAGGATAGCAGATTGGGTATATACGGCGGCTCCGGAGGCGGAAAGAGGAAATAGATATCCGTAAAAAACCGCAATCCATACGCCGCCAGAAAAGAAAGCGAGAACACCCCGAAATCCGCCAACGACAGGATCAGCAGGGGCAAATAGTAACCATCCTTTATATCCGTTTGCAGTGGAAGTTTTCGGTCATTCATCGAAGAAATTGCAACCCAACCCCTTCAACGCATTCGTTGTGACGCCACTCAGGCCCACATTCCACCCATGGATCTCTGGTTGCCAAAACATGTTACCGCATCCCCTCCAGACCAGAATCCCTGAATGGGAACGGAATCCGACGAATAATCGCACCTATTTTCATCAGCCTATTGGAAAAATTTTTAAAAATCCCACAAAAATCCCATGCCGGACGGCTTGGTGATGAATTATAAGCACAATCCCTGCTGCTTGTCAACAAAATTTAACAAATTCAACCAGTTATATTCACCCAATTTTTTCACGAACCTCATCTATCGTATAAGGATAATTTGAAATAGTCAATCTGATAAATCATACTTCATTCATAACTCATTTATTCACAGGTAGTTAAAATGGATAAATTCAGACTGTGATCCTTGGTGCGTCCGTTGGAACAATTGCCCTGAATTCTAGGCTTCAGGGCTTCGGGTGTACCTCGAATCCCCATTTTTACCTGTTTCGTTGTCACGGTAGCACGGCAGTGCGATAATCATCCCATCCTGGAACCGGAGGTGATATCATGAAAGTCCAATGGACTATCCAACTCATCCCGATTACCGTGATCACAGGAATCGCCTTATCCTGTTGGACCAGCTGCGCCACGGGAAATAATGTCGGCCGGCAATCCGCCACGGGGCCGGGCGCAAAGGAATGGGTGATCGAATTACCCAATCTCCCCGAGGGTGCGAAAAAACTGGTTCTCGTGCGGATTCCCGCTGGCACGTTTTCCATGGGCAGCCCGGATACCGAATTGGGACGCGATCCCGATGAATCGCCGGTACACAAAGTCACGATTACTCACGATTTTTATCTCGGCCGGTATGAGGTTACGCAAGCCCAATGGGCTGCTTTAATGCCCGAAAATCCCTCTACCAGCCGGGGTATGGATCTACCCGTAAATCGTGTCAGTTGGGAGGATTGTCAAGGATTTCTCCAGCGCCTCAATCAGGTTTTCAAGGATTCCCGCTTCCGTCTCCCTACCGAGGCCGAACGTGAATACGCCTGCCGGGCGGGGACCAGCACTGCAACTTACTTTGGTGACAATCCCAGCCCTGAAGACCTCGAAAAACACGCCTGGTTCCGCGAAAATTCTGAGGGCGAATTGCATCCGGTGGGTCAAAAGTTGGCCAATCCTTGGGGATTATACGATCTATACGGGAATGTGTGGGAATGGTGCCAGGATTGGTATGGCCCTTACCCGGATGAGGCCCAGACCAATCCCACCGGGCCTGACACCGGGAAGGAAAAGGTATTTCGGGGCGCTTCCTGGATGGCCAAGCCGCAATATCTGCGATCCGCCGACCGGGGCAAGTTCCCCCCCGACGCTCAACAGAACACCGGGGGATTCCGCATTGCTTGGGGGCCATAAGCCGGGCCATTATTCGGGCTGCCAGAGGGCCGTACACGAAGGGATTTACTTTTTTCATGGATGACTTGGATTTCAACCGTTTGAAAATGCTCCTTCTATGTGGAGGGCTGGCCTTGTTGCAAGGTCTGATCTTCGGTGGGACGCAAATCGCGATCAACGGCTCTCTCTCGTTCCCACTCGATGACAGTTTCATTCACCTGCAATACGCCAAGCAAATCACTCAGGGGGAGTTTTTCCGTTACCAGCATGGGCAACCGGTGACCAGTGGCGCGACCAGCATTCTTTATGCCGTCATTCTTGCGCCGGGTTATATCTTGGGATTTCACGGCGATTGGTTTCTCCTCTGGGCGCTTCTCATAGCCTGGATCTGTACTACTTTGTCTTTTTTCCTGTTGGTTCAGATCGGAATTCGCACTGGAAATCCCCGCGCTGCAGGATATGCCATCCTACTTACCTTTTTTTCCGGTTTATCTGGATGGGGGATCTGGTCAGGGATGGAAATCGCTCTGCT
>JABLXU010000014.1 GCA_013177805.1 Candidatus Omnitrophota bacterium | reverse complement strand
ATGGGTGGGGGAATCCATGGTATGGGCGAATTCGTTCTGCCCGGTTTACTTATCTTTGCCGTCTTGGGATGGATTGGTTGGATGGTCCGGCCAGGGAATGAGCCAAAATGGCAGGCGTTATGCGTCGGATTGCCTCTCCTGGCTGTGCTGGGCGCGATTGCCACGCTCGAAGTTTGGCCGCTGCACAATTACCGCTATCTGATCCCATTTTTCCCTCTGTTTTTTTTCTTGGCTGTGCTAGGGATAGAATTTCTCACCCGCCTGTTGCGGATGCCGGACCGCGTTCTCAAGTCCACCATCTTAGCGGCCGCGGTGTTGGTCCAAGTTACTTATTTGCCAACCTGGGCCACCCGTTACATCGAAAATTCCGCCACCATTCAGGAAAAGCAAAAAAAAGCGGCCTTGTGGATCAACGAGAACCTCCCGGGTGAAAAACCTATCGCTATCAACGATGCCGGCGTACTGGCTTACTATGGCCAACGCACGGTCTATGACCTGGTCGGTCTGGTCACAGACGACACCACACTCGCCTACCGCATGGGTGAAGGCGGCCTGTATGAGCGGTTGGAACGTCTGAATCCTCAAGTCCGGCCGGATTTTGCCATCGTTTTCCCCGCCTGGTTTCTGGAAATGAGCCAGATTTATGATGTCTTTTATAAACCTCTGGCCACCTTCCCCGATCCATTTGACCCCAACTTTTCCAAGACCCTTTACCGGATCAATTGGAATTACCAAGGCGTCGAAGATCTTCCCCGCGCCTCCTCTTTGCGCGAAGGATGGATCTTGAAAGACCGCCTCGATGTCGCCGATTTGATCAGCGAATCGGAACACGAATACCGGATTCACCGCCGAAACCGGACTTCTCCCGATATTCCCGTGCCCTTTCGCCGGAATTTCGGTTATCACGAGGAAATCGAGGCCCTGTGGCCCGGTATCGAAAATGAACAGGACGAGCTGATTCCTGCCCTGCGCCGTCAGGGCCTTTTATACTTTTTCGATATAATTGATGCGGGGCGGCGTGTGGATGGGTCGGAAACATTCATCCTCCGGAATCTCGATCCATACCAGACTGCCGACCTGATCCTGCGCGTCTGTGAAACCACGGGGGAACATGATACATTTCTCTACCAGATGGATTTATACGTGAACGGTATCTACTTACAGACTATAGGGATCGAAGGAACACCCTGGAACTGGTACGAAGCCGTCGTGGAGATTCCCGGAGAACTGATCCATGATTCCAATCTGCGCGTCCAGATGGTCAACCGGGGCTCAATCCATTTTGCCTTTTACGATATTTTCTATTATTGGATTTACCAGAAAAACAATGACTTAGATTCAAATATCGAGAAAGAATATGAAGATGGATGAGGCAAGAGCGATTCTGAAATGATTCTCTCGGCATATTTCAACCTAATCATCCATTATAAAACTACCTACTTTTTTCCAAAGATATCCAAGTCTATCATTAGTATGGTCCAATTCCTCGAAACAGACTATAATTAACTCAATCCAATTTCATGCGTTACCTTCTCCAATCCGATTCGTTTGGATGGCAGAGGGTTTTCCCATGAAATGAGGGACATGAAATTCAATTCCTGATGTCTGAGGGAATATGGTAGCGGGTGGCAGAGTGAAAGAACTGACAGGATCAGCAGCAGCGGCACGGGCAGGCTTCGTTCAAACGGGAACTGCAGACCGCGGCGCAACCCGTGATGCGGTTTCCCAGTCCGCGGCCCTAACCACATTGGATGACAATGTATCGGATGAAGCATTAATGCTTCTGTGTCAAAAAGGGCGGCAGGAGGCGTTGGATATCCTGTATCAGCGGCATTACAAGCCGGTTTTCCTCTTTATTTTAAGGATCATCCAAGATCGGGACCTAGCGGAGGACTTGATACAGGAAACCTTCATCCGCATTTACAATAATCGGGATTCATGGCAACCCCGTTCCAAATTCACTTCGTGGATGTATCGGATCGCGCGGAACATTTGCATCGACGAAAAGCGCCGGTATTGGAACCGCCGGGTGCAGATGGACTCCCAAATCACTCCCCGCGGCAACGGCCATGGCAACGCGGGGTATGAAAATTCCATTCTCGACCGGGTGGAAGACACCAGCGCCGACGCGCATACCCAATTCGTTAAAAAACTGGATGAAGAGATTATCAAGAAGGCGATTAATCAACTTTCCCCGGAACAGCGGGAAGTGATTATCTTGAATAAGTATCAAGGGTTGTCGTACATGGAAATTTCCGAAATTCTCGGAGCGACGCCGGAATCGATCAAACAACGGGCATACCGGGCCCACTTGAAATTGCGCCAAATTCTGAAACCCTTGTTGGAAGACTACGCCTGAGGGCCATACGCTGGGAGCCGATGAATCCATATTCAGAAATGAATACACACGTCTGTCCTTTCAATCATGAACTTCTGGCGGGCTATGTTTCGGGAAATTGCACCCCCGAAGAGCGGTTAGTCGCAGAACGCCACTTGGCCCAATGCCCCCAATGCCGTCGCGAAGTATTGGAACTGGAAAAAACGTGGTGGGCTTTGGATGTCTGGCAGGAAGACCATATCCCGGTAAAACCCCGTCTGAACGATCTTCATATGCGGCTCGCCGCTCACCAAGAAAGACGCGGAGTCTGGCAGGCTCTACAGAAATCGTTCCACTGCCGTTTAGCCCTTTGGCGTTTCAAACTCTCCGCTCTCCGTTTCAGTCCCGCCGCATCCCTTGCCACACTCCTGTTTGGTATCCTCGCCACCGGACTCGGCCTGGTCACAACGCAATTCCGGCAGCCGGGCTTTACCATCTCTCCGGTTATGGTTTCGGGACCCAACGCCGGTACGGTCATGGAAGAAGAATCCGCAATAGAGGAGAAGCATTCTTCAACGCGAGCGATATCCTCCAATGAGAAAAGCATATACAGCCGAATACCTGTAAATAATTCTAAAAAAAGTTATTTAAATGAAAAAATTCGAATGGGATATGACGGACAATTAATCTCCGTTAATTCCATAAACATCGGCCATATGCCCAGCCGGGAAATCTCATCCATTTACCATATAGATACTCCCAGCCGTCCTGCCGCATCGTATCCCCTTGTGCTCTACATGGACGATAGGGGGATGGGTGGCCAGTAATCAAAAATCCTGTTATGTTTAATTCATTGACTTAATCACTCTCGCCGATATTTTTATCAGCCACATGCTATATTCCATAGCCGCTTTTTGGGGGAAGAGACGAAATCTCAAATCGAATGCCCTATTGGAAGCCTCACCTCTTTCCGTGTCCCGGCGTTTCAATCGGAATATCCGCAATCTTTTGATTCTGACTGGTCTCCATGTGTTGCTTTTCCTTGGGCTTTTCTCCCGGTTGGATCTTCCTCTCCATGATGATGCCAATTATTTCGGTCATGGAATACTTTTCGGTAAGTTCGGCAGTCCTCTCTACGGCGACTTGTATCCGATCCCGGCCTATTTTGCCGCACTGTTGTATAGATGCATGCCTCTATCCAATACGGCGATTTACGCGGTTTACGCTTTTTTCAGCCAATGGATATTTCTCGTAGGGTCTTATGCGTTCATCCAAATATTCAGCCGAAACACCGGTTGGTCATTCCTTGCTACCCTGCTTCTGGCCGTGGTAGTTTCCTATCCTTTCAACCTGAACGTCCAACTTTTTCCCGCCGGCATGCTTTTGTGCCTTCTGGGCTGGATGGAATCCAAGAAGTCTTTGGATATCTGGTTGATTTTGGCTAGCGTGGGATTCTCGTATCTTTTACGTCCTGAATACAGCCTCATTACGGCCGGTTTCAGTCTTCCCGCTTTATATCGGCAATCCAAGAATCAATCACACATGCGCCTGCTCATCCCCGATCTTTCATCCTTGGCTCTCGTCCTTCTCTTTGCATCCGCCGCCTGGCCGGTGATTTCCTGGGGAACCTGGACTAACCGGTTCGAAACCGAATTTGAAAATCAATTTGCTCAATTTGTAGAACAAAAAGGGCTTTCCGATTTTTCCGGGATATCCCCGGCCGCCCCTGTATCCGAAACAATTAACAAATTCTTCCCTCCTGAACACCGCCGTTCCGCCTTCCTGGCGCGATGGTGTCCCGTGTTATATACCGCCAGCGCCTATCCCCGGCTTTTTTTGGACTTTCTAACCCATCAAGCCACCCCGTTCCTACGCGGCGACTTTTCGTTCAGCGAATCGCAGGCACTTTCTTCGTTCTTAAGTCTATTCGTGCTGATCAGTCTGTTCGTTCTTGCCGGGATGATTTTTCACCAGCGGCAGTGGGACAAGTTGCTGTATCTCTATTTCAGCGCGGTTTTTGTGATCGGAACACTGCCGGTACTCTGCGGATCGCCCACCCGCCATCACCTGCTGCCCGCGATTGTGTGGTTGATCGGAGTGATTCCTTCCTTGTGGTTGACGGCTACCTCTCAGGCGCGCTGGTTTGTGACCGGCCTGATCACCGTTGCCGTGTTTAACCAATTTCCCCATTGGAAAGGAGAATTCCAGAAGCGGCAAGGCAGCCGGAACTGGCAACGGGTTGAGTTTTTGGTCTCCGCCGGGCGGCAAGAATCGATGGCTAACGCCTCTCTCGCCGAGGCATTTCCTATTTTCAGCGTAGCTTTCTGCCGGAAGGTGGGGACCTCGTCAGACTATCATGCCGCATGGGATGAGTTTGGCCATCTTCGTTCCAATGGCGGGACGGGGGCCGAAATTCAATACGTGTTATTCGAAAAATTCCCCCCCGGTTTGCCCGGCCCCTCATCCGAAGCCTTATTACCGATCTTGCGGCGGCATGGGACGCTCGTGGCCGAACAAGATCCCTTCGCTTTATGGAAAGTGGATCCTGTCCGGGTGTTCGTGACCGACGACCTTATCCAAGAAAAAGATCTGTGTCTGGGAACAGACATCGACCTTCCAAACAAACGCCAGTTGGTCATCCGTTGGAACCTGCCCGGGCCGGCGTTCATCGACTTTCACATCTGGGTTAAGGTGGATGGCGGAAAGGAACAATATCTGGGCCGGACCACGACAGGACAAGCCAACCGGTTTGTGTGGGAGGACCGTTCCGGCATAGATGAAACCGGGGCTATACAAAAAGAGAGCGAACCAGAACTTGCGGCTGCGTTTTTATCCGGTCCGGAGCTTAACCATCAGTACGAATTTGTTCTCTATGGCATTCCGGAAAGCGTCTCTCCGGATCAGCCGCAGGCGTCCAAACCGCAACCGTTTTACACGAAGGGGCCGTTGGAATACCGCGAAGCCCAATAAGTTTTGCAATACATTCCCGCTCCATTGTCATAGTTCCTTTCATGATCCGGAGCCGGAAGCAGGGCTCCGCAACTGATGGGGTGTATTGGATCCTGAGACCTCCTGCCAGATTCTCTCATCTTGACCCTCTTAGGATAAGATGTTTCTTGAAGTGCCCTTCAAGGTATTCACATTCATTACTCGGTAGGATAATGTGAATCTATCCTTCGATGCGGGTATCCCATGTCCGTCCACGATGGGTTTTTTTCAACCGGGATTCACAGAAAATGCGGCTTCTGGTCCGCCGGGTCCAGGACCGGCTGGACCCTCATTTTTCAACTCTTCTTGCTGGTCAATATCCTCTCCGCGCAGAATCCTCCGCACTGGCGGTTTTGGCTCAATGAGGATGGATTGGGCGAATCGTGCTCGAACGCGGTGTTTGTCAGCCCCCGGGGGCGGGTGCTGGTCAATCACGGGCATGTCGCGTGGATGAGCCTGCTGGATGGATACGAAGTGATCAACTTGCCCAGTCCAGGGGCAGGCGTCCCCGTGTATGAAACGTTTTCCGGAGCCATTTGGTCGATCCATACCGGTGGATTCCAGCGCTACGAATACGGTAAGGACATCCGCATGGGGCGCTGGATTCCTTATTCCGTTCCCGGCATACTACACTCCACGGTACCCTTCTTTCCGGTCTCGAAAGACAGGGTAATCTTCCTGCTGCCGGACCGGATTTCCTGTTTCGATGCCGCCAGCCACCAAACAGATATCTTGAAATCCACTGCCGATACCAACCTGGAAGCTTTCAACGATTGGCTGGTGATTCCTGCTAAGGAGGATTTCTGTGACATTTGGATCGGCGGCCGCAAGGGAATGGCCCACGCCCGTCTGGAAGATCCGGGGGGCCGCCTTGCATCCTGGGAGGAATGGCTGACTGCGGAATCCTGCGACCTGTCGGAAATATCCAACCTTATTTCCGGAGATTCGGGCGAGATCCTCGTCACCGCCTTGTATTCCCCCGCCCAAAAGCGGGTACTGGCGCGCTTCGATCAACCGAATTGCCGTGTGCTTTATGAAAATCCCTCCAGGGATGTCACGCGCGGATGGCCAGGCATCGACGAGGCGCTATGGATTTTTCACTCTCCCTTTACACTGACCTATATCGAAAACGGGCGCGCCGTGGAGGTCGAACAAAACAAGGTGCTCTCGCGGGTGTTGACCGGCTTGGCCCGCGAACCAGGCGGCGCTTTCTGGCTAGCCACCAGCGAAGGACTCGCCCGGCACGCGCCTGCCGTCTGGCGCACGCCGGCACCGGCGGCGGCCTGGGACGGCGTGATCCATGATATCCGTGAAGACTCCCGGGGACGCGTGTGGTTCGTTTCCGCCCAATCCCTGATCGGCTTGCGCGAGAACCAGTGGACCGAATATCCCTTCCCGTACGGGGTGCAAACGCAGGAACTGCTCACTGAATCGCTGGTCCCTTTGGCGGATGGCCGCTTGGCGGTCAAAACCACCACCGGCCTGCTGCTATTCGATCCGGATGCGAAACGTTTCCATCCGGCAAGTCATCCCGAGCAGTTCGACATCGTTCTTATCACCGCGAATCCACCGGACGGCATCTGGGCCGTCACCCGCCGTGATACGGAAACACGGATCGAGACGTATGACGGTACGCGGTTTCAAACAATTCTTTCCAGCTCCAATGCCGGGGACATCGATCCCAACCTGCGCCATTTGCACGCCGGCGCTCACAAGGATTTTTGGCTCGCCGGATTGGACGGACTGGTTCGATATCAAAACGGCAGATTTCATTGGTTCAGCCCAGATGAAGGTTACACGGACACCGCCGCGAATTGCATTTGCCCGCTCGATGACCACCGGATCTGGGTGGGCGGCCGGGACGCAATCCACGAGTGGAACGGCGCGGAGTGGAAAGTCATCCGCGCCGGACTGGACGGTGTGCGTTCCATTCATCAGGGACACGACGGGAGCCATTGGGTAGCGTCGGGATCCGGGCTGCATCGCTACAAGGACGGATCGTGGGTCACCCTGACCTTCGAAGATGGCCTGCCCAACGCCGCCGTGTTCGAGCTCTACGAGGACCGGCAGCACTGGATCTGGGCGGGGACCACACGGGGCATCAGCCTCTACCAACCCGAGGCGGACCGCGATCCTCCCCAAACCTACATCCCCCGGGAGCTGAACGCCCACCGCATGTTGCTGGGCGAAGTAAAATTCTTCTTCCGAGGCGTGGACAAGTGGAAATACACCCGCGACGGACGGTTGCTGTATACATGGCGGTTGGATGACGGCCCTTGGCAGCCGTACACGCCGGATACAGCGGCCCTTGTGCCCGTAGCGAAAGCGGGGCGGCATCGTTTCGAGGTGCGGGCCATGGACCGCAACTGGAATGTGGATCCCACGCCGGCGGTGTATCCCTTCACTGTCGTAATGCCCTGGTACCGCGAGCCCATGTTCCTGGCTCTGTTCGGCATTGGCTCGGTGTTGCTGGGCGTCTCCCTGGCGGTTCATTTTTCGTATCACCGCAACCTAGGCCGCCTCGTGGCCGAACGCACGAAGGAACTGACGCTGGCCAATCAACAATTGCTTGAGGACGCGAAGCAGATCAAAACGGCCTATGAGAAGGTCGTGGCCTATCAAACTCAACTGCGTAACCTAGCTTCTGAACTCTCTCTGGCGGAAGAGCGCGAACGCCGCCGCTTGGCTGCCGACCTGCACGACACCATCGGCCAAAACCTGGCGTTATCCATGATCCAACTGGAAAGCATCCAGGAATCGCTACCCTCCGCAGCGGCAGCGGGGGGGATCGAAACCGTGAAAAACCTGATCGATCTCACGTTGCAGCATTCCCGCGCGTTGACTCTGGAATTATGCCCGCCGATTCTCTATGAAGTGGGCTTCGAGGCCGCGATGGAACAGTTGTGCGACCAGATCGAAATCCAACACGGTGTCCAGATCACGAGCCGGATCAATTCCCCCCTCCCCGCGGTGACGGGCGACTTGCGTTATTTCCTGTATCGCGCCACGCGGGAACTGCTTCTCAACGTGGTCAAACACGCACAGGTGCGGAAGGCCGAGTTGAACATCCGGATCACGAAAAACAGCCTATGGATTGAGGTGATTGACCAGGGGGCCGGCTTCACGCCGGATATCCGGCTTAGCCCGGCGGAAGGCTTCGGCCTCTTTAGCATTCGAGAACGATTAAAACAACTCGGCGGGGAGATGACGATCCAAAGCCAACCGGGTCTGGAAACCCGGGTGATTCTTGAAGTTCCCTTGCCCGATACGCTTGCCGCGCGGGAGAGCGATCGCCATGAAAATCAAAATTATCCTGGCCGATGATCACGCTATTATCCGCGAAGGTCTCAAGCCGCTGATCGAAAAAGAGCCCGATATGTTGGTGGCGGGCGAGGCGGAAAATGGGCGCGAAACACTTCAGCAAGTGCGCGCGTTATCCCCCGACGTGGTAATCATGGACATCAGCATGCCGGATCTTAACGGCATCGAGGCCACGCGTCACATCCGGCAGGAATTCCCAGGATGCAAGGTCATCGGTCTCTCCGTACACACGGATAACCAATATGTAGCGGAAATGATCCGGGCAGGCGCATCCGGCTATCTGCCCAAAAGCTGCGCATTCAAAGAATTGGCCACCGCCATTCGCACGGTCACCCAAAACAAAACCTACCTCAGCCCTAAGGTGATCGACTCGGTGGTCGCCTACCTGCAGAAATCCACGCCCGGCGGCGACGCGGCCGACGCGGTCCTTACCCCCCGCGAACGCGAAGTGTTGCAACTCTTGGCCGAGGGCCGATCGACCAAGGACATTTCGGCGCTCCTCTGCGTCAGCGAACGCACCATCGAAGCCCACCGCAAGAACATCATGACCAAACTCAATCTCCGGTCCGTCGCTGAACTGACCCGTTACGCCATCGCCAAAGGGCTGACATTTTTGGAGTGAGGACAAGAAGTGGAGAAAAATACTTGGACCACGAAGGACATGAAGAGCCGGATGATCACACCCGGACAGCCAGTGGACGGCATGTCAGCAAGCCAGGACGTTTCCCGGATTTATCCTGGGCCTTATTGGGCCTGCGCCACGCGGAAGGGATCTTCGATCAACCATGTGGACCGGATCAAATCATCCACGGTGAAAGGCTTGAGGAGGGACATCCCATAGGCGTCTTCCCCGATCCCCGAGGCATCCTCACAAGGAGCCGAACTGGACAGGACCACGACCGTGCTTTCCGAACAATTCCGGATCCGTTGGTAGAGGCTGATCCCATTTCCTTGCGCCAGGCGGATATCCGCAAAAACGTAGGATATCTCCGCTTCCCGGTCCTGGAAAACCGCCCAAGCCTCTTCCTCGGAATTGGTCTCGATTACTTCGAACTGCATGGATTTGAGGACATGCGAAACAAAAGACCTCGCCAGGTCCTCGGCATCGACAATCAGAGCAACGTTTAGCATATACCCAGCATTCCCATGCGATTCCAGGATACGCGGCAACCGATTCGATTTCCGCTTCAATGGATTCAAATCCAACTTTTTATTCCACGCATCATACCGGCTATGGACAAACCTGGAGAATGATTCCAAAAATATCCAGTCAAAACAAGAGAAATCCAATATTCCGCCATGATTATCGTTAACTTTTTTGAAAAAACAAGGTTCCCTTCCTCAAATGCACCAAATCCCAATTCGAAAAAAACCCCTTGGGAGATCAAACCCACACCCCGAGCCATACGCTCTTCTTGGCCGTTCAGGTCTCCCTTCCGCCGCGTCTCTCTGCTAAGGTAATCTCATCCCGGATTGGTTCATAAGGAGAAAATCCATGATGATTCGGCATTCGAAACAAATTCATATCGCATCGTGCAGGAACCTCTCATCCGCCGGCGCGCGGATTTTCTGGCTTATCCTAAGCCTGTGGCTCATAAATCCGTTCGTCCATGCGGTGGAGGGATTGCGCTTCTCCGCCCCGTCCGGCGATCAACCCTGCCAACGGAATGTGAATGGCGTCAGTATCATTCCCAACGGCCGGTTGCTCACGCCTCTTGGAACCACCATCGTCGTGCCGCCCTATCCCTTTGGGTTGGGATTAAGCCCGAACGGCGCGGTCCTAGTCAGCTGTAATTCCGGTGATGGCGGCCCCATGGGCATTTCGATCATCGCCGATCTCCAAAACAACCATCCCTACGTGCGGCAGATCCCGCCCGGCGTGAAAAGCGATCCGGACATCCTCAAGGCCGTGTTCATGGGAGTCGTGATCGGACCCGACAACCGCACAGTGTATATTTCCGGCGGGGACGTAGGAGACATTTTCGTTTTCGACCTGGTGACCGGACGCGCTACGGGCCGCATTGATCTCGATGGGGAATCAGGTGGGCGTCAGTATGTGGATAGCTATGTGGGCGAAATGGTCATGACCCGTGATGGTACGACGATCTATATTGTGGATCAGGCCAATTTCCGCCTCGCGCGCGTGGATACCCAAACCGGCCAAGTGACTGAGTCTATCCCCACAGGCCGTTATCCCTTCGGAGTGTGTCTTTCTCCTGATGAAAAAACTGTCTATGTCGCCAACGCTGGGATGTTCGAATATTCCGTTGTGAAAGGCATCGATCTTCAGGACTCCTCGACCTGGCTCGATTTCCCCCCCTTCGCGTATGGAACCCAGGAGATGGAAGAAGGAGTGACAATTGGTAACATCCGCGTGCCCGGCCTGGGTAAGATCAACACGCCGGAATCCTTCTCCGTCTGGGCGGTCGACGTCAGCCAGCCCGGTTCATCCCAAGTGACGGCCAAAATCAAAACGGGAGTTCTGGTCGGGGAAGTGGCTGAAGGCATTCCCGCCGTGGGCGGCAGCAGCCCCAACTCGCTGGCTGCCACGGAGACTCGCGTGTACGTGACCAACGGCAACAACGACAGCATTACGGTGATCGACGCAAAATCGTTCGAGGTGGTATCCCATATTCCCTTGCGCCTGTGTGATGAACTCAAGCACCTGCGCGGCCATATTCCCTTCGGCCTAACCCTCAGCCCGGACGGCCACCGCCTGTACGTGGCCGAGGCGGGGATTAATGCCGTCGCCGTCATCGATACAGAGACCGAAACGCTGATCGGCCGCATCCCCACTGCCTGGTTCCCCACCAAAGTGCGGATCAGCCCGGATGGCAAGACTTTGTACGTGGCCAACGGCAAGGGATTCGGGGCAGGACCCAACGGTGGCAAGGATTTCCAGCTCGGGCCGGGCGGGACCGGGGTGGGCGAATTGATGAAAGGAGTCATTCAGATCATCCCCATTCCTAGTGAGGATGAATTAAAAAAAGGGCTCCAGCGCGTCGTGGAGAACACCGTGAAGATCGAATCCGTGTCCGTGGATCCAGCCGCCCCGGACCGCAATCCCGTGCCCCCATTCCCGGGCGCGTATGAATCTCCCATCAAACATGTGGTGTATATCACCAAGGAAAACCGCACATTCGACCAGGTGTACGGGGAATTCCCGGGCGCGAACGGCGATCCCACCCTGGCTGATCTGGGCCGCGACGTCACGGTTACCAATGCGGATCTCGGCCAACGGCACGAGAAGGTGAACGTCATGCCCAACCACCAGCGCCTGGCAGAACAATTCGCGATGTATGACAATTTTTATTGCGATTCCGACCACTCCAACGATGGCCACCGCTGGATGGTGGGCACATTCCCCAATACCTGGGTGGAAACCGGCACCAAGTCGGGGGCGCGCACCGGCAAGATGAACAGCCCTGCGCCGGGACGCCGCCTTATGACCAGTTCTTCCGGCGCCATTTATCCGGAGGATTACAACGAAGCCGGTTCAATTTGGGAAAACATGCACCGGAACGGCATCCACTTTTTCAACTTCGGCCTGGGATTCGAATTCGCGTTTCACACCCAAACCCAGGAGTGGAAATACACGGGAATCCGCTTGGCTGTCAATTTCCCCATGCCGGGACCGCTCTTTGACCGCACTTCAAGGCGTTTTGCCACCTACAACACAAGTGTGCCCGACCAATTCCGCGTGGACATGTTCATTGAGGAATACAACAAGCGCTGGGCCAGCGGGCAGGAACCGTTCCCCCAAGTCATCACCATGATGCTGCCCAACGATCACGGGGCGGGTCCACGGCCGGCCGCGGGATATCCTTTCCGGGAATCGTATATGGCGGACAACGACCTGGCTCTAGGGAGGGTGATCGAGTTTTTGACCCACACGCCCTACTGGAACGATATGGCGATTTTTGTCACCGAAGATGACGCCCAGGGCGGTCTGGATCATGTAGATCATCACCGCTCCATCCTTTTGGTGATCAGCCCCTACGCAAAGCGCGGATTTATCAGCAACCGGCACACCAGTTTCGGCAGCATCATCAAGACCCAGGAACAGATTCTCGGCATACCGTATCTCAACCAATACGACGCGGCCGCCAGCGATCTGTCCGACTGTTTTTATTCCATCCCCGACTATACTCCCTACCAAGCGGTTCCGGTGGACGTCCGGATTTTCGATCCGCAAAAAGCGCTGGATCCGTATGACAAGGAATTCGACTGGAAAGCGGCGATGCTCGATTCTCCGCCCCTGGACGGACGTGAATTTACCCGCGAGGAACGGGAATGGGTGCGGCGGAAGTTATTCGGCGAGACAGATTAAGAGAAGTGAGTAAAAAATCCCTCAAATCAAATCCCTCCATCCAGAAACGTTGCGTTCGGGCGGAGGGACGCAGATTCCCAATATACGAAAGGGGCGGTGGAATGAGCCGCCCCTTCTTTCATGGTAGCGCTATTTCTCGAAGACGTTATGGAACCACTTTTGCACTCTTATTCGAAACGCTTGGCAATCAACACCGCGTTATGACCACCGAATCCAAACGAATTGGACATGGCGATCCGGATGCGTTGTTCCCGCGCTTGATTGGGCACGTAATCCAGGTCGCATTCCGGATCCGGGGTCTCATAGTTAATGGTGGGGGGAATGATGCCTTCCCGCAAAGCCATGAGGCAAGCGATCAGTTCCACAGCCCCGGCAGCGCCTAACAGGTGCCCTGTCATGGACTTGGTCGAACTGACCGCCAGTTTGGCGGCGTGCGAATTGAAAAGCGACTTGATCGCGAGCGTCTCGAACTTGTCGTTGTAGGGCGTGGAGGTGCCGTGGGCGTTGATATAGTCCACATCCTCCACGGCCAGCCGGGCGTCTTCCAGGGCCAGGCGCATGGCCAATTGCGCCCCGATTCCATCCGGTTCCGGCATGGTGACATGGTACGCGTCCGCCGACATGCCGTATCCGATCAATTCGCCATAAATCCGCGCCCCCCGTTTTTTGGCGTGTTCCAACTCTTCCAGCACCAGGACACCGGCTCCTTCGCCCATGACAAAACCATCCCGGTTTTTTTCGAAGGGGCGGCTGGCTTTTTCGGGTTCGTCGTTCCGGGTGGATAGCGCCCGGATGGAGCAAAATCCGCCGAATCCGAGGGGTGTGATGGCCGCTTCCGCGCCGCCCGCAATCATCACATCGGCATCGCCGCGCTGGATGAGCCGCATGGCTTCGCCAATAGAATGCGCGCCGGTAGCGCATGCGGTCACCACGCTGGTGTTGGGGCCGCGCAATCCGTACCGGATCGAAACCATGCCCGACGCCATGTTGATAATCAACATGGGAATCAAGTAAGGGCTGATCCGGCGGGGACCTTTCTGGTCCAGCACTTCCTTCTGATTTTCGATGGTTTGCAATCCGCCGATCCCCGAACTGACAATCACGCCGGCCCGGTTCCGGTCCACGGTTTCCATGTCCAGTCCGGAATCAGCGACACTCATGGCCGCCGCCGCCACTGCGTATTGGACGAAGAGATCGGTACGGCCGACTTCTTTGGCGTTGATGTACGGTTCCGGGTTGAATCCCTTGACCTCGGCATCGATCTTGGAGGAGTAATGGGTTGTATCGAACCGGGTCAGCAATCCGGTGCCTGACCGGCCGTGAATGGCCGAATCCCAAAATTCCTCCAGGGTATTGCCGATGGGAGTCAACGCTCCCATCCCCGTAACGACGACACGACGGCTCATGCGGTAATCTCCTGATCCCGGGTCACGCGACGACCTTGGATTTGATATACTCAATCGCGTCACCCACCGTTTTGATCTTTTCGGCTTCTTCCTCGGGAATCTCGTCGATGCCGAAACCTTCCTCGAATTCCATGACCAGTTCGACGGTATCCAGGGAATCGGCGCCCAGATCCCGGGTAAAGGACTTTTCGGGCGTAATTTCGTCCTTATCGACCTTCAGCTTCTCGGCAATGATTTGCTTGACTTTCTCCTCAATGTTCCCGCTCACGAATGTAAACCTCCTTTTCGTTTAGAATGGGGTGATTTGTTCCTTCCCTGAATCGGGCAGGCGGGATGGACTTACATGACCAAGCCCCCATCCACCGGGATCACCTGTCCGGTGATATAGGCGGCTTCTTGGGAGGCCAGAAAACCAACCACAAAGGCTACTTCCTCCGGTTTCCCGTAGCGTTTCAAGGGAATCGTCTTGAGCAGGGCGTCCCGGGTATCCTCGCTCAGGACTTCGGTCATTCGGGTTTCGATAAACCCGGGCGCCACGGCGTTGACCGTAACACCGCGCGAGGCGAGTTCCTTGGCCAGAGATTTGGTCATCCCGATTACCCCGGCTTTGCTCGCCGCGTAATTGGCCTGACCGGCGTTGCCCATGAGGCCTACCACCGAGGCGATATTGATGATCCGCCCGGCGCGGGCGCGCATCATGACCTTGGCCGCCGCCTGGGCCATGTAAAACGAACCGCTGAGATTCACCCGCAAGACCGATTCCCAGTCCCCGGCTTTCATACGCACTGCCAGGGCGTCGCGGGTGATGCCCGCATTATTGACTAAAATATCCAACTTTTCAAACTGGCTCACGCAGGCATCCACGGATTTCTGCGCCTGGTCCGGATCAGCCACATCCGCGGTAAAAAAAGCGGTTTCCCGATTCCGCCCGTTTAAAACGTTGGCCGCTTGCCGCAGTCCCTCCTCATCCACGTCGACTAAAAACAATTTCGCGCCCCGCGATCCCAGAAATTCGGCCGTAGAGAAGCCTATTCCCCGGGATCCGCCGGTGATCAACGCGACTTGATCAGTCAATTCAAATGCCATGTTGCCTCCTCTTCCCTCCCGGTTTCCAACGGATTCACACACACGCAGGCAAGGTTTGCGCGATGGATTCCTTCAGGATTTCCACAGTGCCGGCGTTGAAACAAGGCAACTCCTCGTGACACGCTTTCGCCAGGCCTTTGAGGACTTTGCCCGGGCCGGCCTCGATGGCCGCGTCGCAATGGGCGGCAATCCAATCCATGGTCTGGGTCCAATACACCGGCCCGCAGAGTTGAGCTACCAAGTGCCGCCGGATTTCATCCGCCTCGAACACCGGATCTCCTGTATGGTTGGATATCCAGGGAATCCGGGGCGGGTGAATCTCGATGTTTTCCATGAACGCGGCGAACTTCTCTTGCGCCTTTTTCATCAAGGGCGAATGAAACGCGCCACTCACGTTGAGCGGAATCACCCGGCGCGCGCCGTGGTCTTTCAACATAGCCGAAAACGCCTGGACGGCTTCCACTTCGCCGGTGATCACCGTCTGCTTGGGCGAATTGTAGTTGGCCACCCGGACCAAGCCATGGGTCCAAGATTCGCAGAGTTCAGCGATCCGTCCGGGATCCAGGCCTGGAACCGCGGCCATCGTGCCGGCCGTAGATTCCTCGTGCATTAACCGCGCCCGGACAGCGATCACCCGTAAGCCGGTTTCAAACGTCCAAGCGCCCGCGGTTGTCAGCGCCGCGAACTCGCCCGCGCTATGACCGGCCGTGGCGGCCGGTTCGATCCCCGCCATTTGTAAGAATTCCGCGATGACGCAACTCAGCGTGTACAAGGCTGGCTGGGTGTGCAGGGTCAGGTTTAGTTCTTG
Organism: Candidatus Omnitrophota bacterium; assembly: GCA_013177805.1. Lineage (GTDB taxonomy): Bacteria > Hinthialibacterota > Hinthialibacteria > Hinthialibacterales > Hinthialibacteraceae > JABLXU01. Next base: position 63,027 of record JABLXU010000014.1, on the reverse strand, counting down.
ATTCCGTTCCGGCCGGGAGAGATCGAGAAGCGGCCGTCCTAGGATCTCCTCCGCCTGGCCGTAACGCTCGCGTGCCGCCGCCGAGGCTTCTACGAAATCCAATCCCATCCCTTCGTGTTGCGATCCCTGACCGGGGAACAAAAAGGCGATTTTCTTGTTCATGCGCGTGATGCTCGGTTTCCGAGTTGTGATCCCGTAGATAATTGCTGGGTCTGTCCGGAGGTACCGATGCGTCTCGAAATCCCACCGGAACGCCGGACACGGGATGACCAATTCTTCCTTTCTTAAAATTGGACCAGGCTGGCGCCCCAGGTCAAGCCGCCCCCGAACGAAACCAATAGAGCCAGATCGCCTTCATGCAACCGGCCCTGCTGCAAGGCTTCGTGCAAAGCGATGGGCACGGTGGCGGCGGAAGTGTTGGCGTATTTTTCAATATTGATGAACAGGCGGTCCATGGACACACCCAGCCGTTGAGCCACCGCTTCCAAAATGCGGTTGTTGGCTTGGTGGGGAATAATTAACCGGACATCCTCGATGGTCTTACCGCACCGTTTGAGGACCTCGTGGCAACTTTGCACCATTTCCCGCACGGCGTATTTGTAAATTTCCCGTCCATTCATGTAGAGGAAGTGTTTTTTCCGGTCGATGGCCTCATGGCTGATGGGAACGCGCGTCCCCCCGCACGGCTGATACAACAATTCGGCGGCGGATCCGTCCGATCCCAGGACTGTATCGAGGACGCCACCCCGCTCGCGGGGTTGGATCACGGTGGCGCCGGCCCCGTCTCCGAAAAGCACGCACGTGTTGCGGTCGGTCCAATCCACGACTTTGGTGAGCATATCCACGCCGACCAGGAGGATGTTCTTGTACCGGCCGGATTCGATATAGGCCTGGGCCACGGAAAGACCATAAATGTACCCCGTGCAGGCCGCGGAGAGGTCGAACGCCATGGCATGGGACGCGCCCAATTTGTGCTGCAGCACACACGCGGTGGCGGGAAACACGTAATCGCCGGAGATGGTCGCGACCAGGATGGCGTCCAAATCGTCCGGGGAAATTCCGGCTGCCCGCAAGGCATCCCTCGAAGCAGGCAGGGCCAGATCCGATGCGGCAGTGTTTTCATCGGAGACATGGCGTTCGGCCATGCCGGTGCGCTCCCGGATCCAGGCGTCAGACGTGTCCACTATTTTTTCCAGATCGTGATTGGTCAACACGCGATCCGGAACCGCCATGCCGGTGGAGACAATATAAGCTCGAACCACCCAATTACCTCACGTTGTCATTATGCAAGCACGCAGCTGGCTTCGATCGCTTGCCGGATAGCATCCACGGGACATTTGGCCGCGGCGGTTTGAGCGGCGCGGATGCCATTGGCAATCGCCTGGGGACCGGAACGGCCATGGCCGATCAAGCAATGCCCATTCACCCCGAGCAGCAACGCTCCTCCGTAAGCGGTATAGTCTACCCGTTTCATCGTTTCACGGAAGAACTGGATGCGGTGGGCGGAATCGAAGTCCGCCCCTAGCACGTGATCGGTCTCCAGTTTCAAGGCGCGGGAAAACATCTCCACCAGCCCTTCGCCGAACTTGAGGATTACGTTTCCCACGAAGCCATCGCAGACGATGACGTCCGCCGAGCCGCGCATGATATCGACGCCTTCCACGTTGCCAATGAAATTGAGCGGAGCCTTTTCCAAGAGTTTCCAGGTTTCCTGGGTCAATTCATTGCCTTTGCTCTTTTCTTCACCGATGGAAAGCAGTCCGACCTTGGGATGAGTGACATTGAAAGCCAACTGGCTGTAAAGCGAGCCCATGATCGCGAAATTCAGGAGATGGACCGGCCGGCAATCGACGGTCGCGCCCACATCCAACAAGAGGGTGTACCCTTCCAGGGTGGGCATGGGCGCGACAATGGCGGGCTTGGTGATATGCGGCATCCGCCCCAGGGTGAACAAAGCGAAGGCGACGGCCGCTCCCGAATTCCCCATGGAGAGCAGGGCGTCCGCCTTTTTCTCTTTCACCAATTGGGTGGCTACGGCAATCGAGGAATCCCGCAAATACTTGACCGCGCTGGAGGGGGATTCGTTCATCCCCACAACGCTGGGCGCATCCACCAGTTGGACGGGAAGATCCGCGCAGGAATCCTCCAGTTTTTCGCGCTGGCCGACCAACAGAATTTCCGCGTCGGGTTTCTCGGCCAGGAAGAGCCGCACGCCGGCAATGACATCGTTCGGCGCCCGGTCGCCTCCCATGGCGTCAATCGCAATCCTCATGGTCGTGCCATCCTTTAGGACTCGGTTCTGACGATTGCCCCTTTGTAAAAGCCGCATTTCGGGCAAACCCGGTGGGACAATTTCATTTCCCGGCAGTTCGGGCATTCCGACAAGGAACGGATCTTCACCGCATGATGCGAACGCCCCATCCGGGTTTTAGAATGGGATTTTCGATGTTTGGGATGAGCCATGATTACCTCTTTTTTCTAATCAATGTTTACCCGGCGGTTGACTCGCCAGACACACAGACCGGCCGAATGGAATCCGGCCTATCTGGCTTAATCCAACTTCGGTTTCTCCCGGCCGTCCCCTGGCGAACCCCGTCCAGCGGATGCCCGGTTACCGTACCGCCAGGGATTGAATTTTTTCCATCAGGCAACGGTTCACGTAATCGGGAACGAAGGGACTGACATTGCCCCCGTGCCGGGCGACTTCTTTAACTAACGTGGCGCGTAGAAAAACATATTCCTGGCTCGGCGCCAGAAAGACAGTTTCGATATCGGCCGCCATGCGGCGGTTGGTTAAAGCCAATTCAAACTCGTATTCAAAGTCCGACAAGGCGCGAAGCCCGCGCAGGATGACATGCGCTTTTTTTTGACGGACGTAATCGATCAACAAATTTTCAAACGATTCCAAGTGCAATTTGGAATTCGTTTTCCGGACATCCAGGCCCTGCAGCGCCACGCGCAACATATCCATCCTTTCTTCCAGCGAGAAGAAGGTGTTTTTACTGGGCTGGGCCACCACCGCCACGATCAACTGGTCGAATAAATGCAAACCGCGTTCAATGATATCCAGATGGCCGTTAGTCACCGGATCGAAGGTTCCCGGATATACCGCTATCGTCCAAGCCATGAATGAGCGTCCTTCGGCGTGGAATCGTTTCTTGAACAAGAATAGAAATACAAGGATGTCCGTCCGTATTGTCTCTGATCGAGAAGGTGAAGTTTCCCGGACCGTACCACCGGAGGAGAATCAACCGGACGTTGAACGGCAATCAAGGTTCCCGGAACGAGAATACCTCGCGCGGCCAGGATATCCAAGAAATTATCCCTGACCTTGCCGGGCGGATCAAGGAACGCAATGTCCCATTGGGCCCATTCGCTTGGATTTTCTTGGATTTGGAAGACATCGTTGAGCCACACGCGGGCCCGCTGGCCATCGATACCGTGAAGGGCCAATGTCTGTTTGAGCCATTCGGCGGCGGAGCGTTTTTTTTCGACAAAGGTGACACGCCGCGCGCCCCGGCTTAACGCTTCCAATCCCACGCTGCCGCTGCCGCAAAACAAATCCGCAAAGCGGCAATCCACGACATCAGCGCCCAGGATGTTAAAAAGCGCCTCCCGCACCATTGCGGAGGTGGGGATGATTCCTTTATCACGAGGTTTTAAAATAATCCGGTTTTTCAATTCCCCGGCGATTACACGCATGTGCATCCACCCTTGGCGCCGGTACAGTCCCATCCCCCTGCTAAGGGTAGTAGCGGAAGGCGTATTGATCAAGCGACGCGTGAGGCGTTTTCCCGTACCCAGCGGTTAATACGGTAGCCGGCTTCGTTGATTTCAATGGGGATATTATCTTTGCCCAGGCTGAAACGCACACCTTCCCAGGCCTCTTCCTCGCTCAATCCCATGGCCATGAGCACCGGCGAAGGTTCGGATGCGCCGGAGGTGCAAGCGGGGCCGGACGCGCAACAGATGCCCAGGCGGTTCAGGGCGTCGACCACCCGTTCTCCTTTCAGGCCGGGGAACCGCACATGCAGGGTGTTGGGAAGGCAATGATCGGGCGGGATCGTGCGGACCACGTCAATTCCCGTGTCCATGAGGTGGTTCCACAACCGTTCCCGCAGATCCGAAAGCCGGTTGAATTCCTTGTTCATTTCCTGCTTGGCCAATTCGGCAGCCGCGCCGAAACCCACGATGCCCGGGAGGTTGGACGTCCCACCGCGGTAACCGCCCTCTTGCGGGCCCGCGAACATCGGGATGATGGGCACGGAGCGGTTGAGAATCAACGCTCCCACTCCCTTAGGTCCATACATCTTGTGCGCGGACAGGGAAACCGCCGTCACGCCCCACTCCATCATGTCGCCACTGCAGCGTCCGGCCCATTGCGCGGCATCGGTGTGGAAAAAGGTGGTGCGGCGGTCCAAGCGGGCAGCGATTTCTGCTAAGGGCTGAATCGCTCCGGTTTCATGGTTGGCGGTCATGACCGAGACAATGTCCCATTTGTTATTTTTATCAAAGAATGTGTAATCGACCAAGCCCTCGGAGGTTACGGGAATGGTTTGCACGACCGCGCCCCGGCGGGCCATTTCGTCCGCGCATGCGCGGACGCAGGGATGTTCAATCGCGCTGACCGCCACCCGGAACGAGGCGGATTTTTTACTTTTCCGGGCCATCGCTTCGAAGCGCCCCAGCAAGGCCAAATAATTGGCCTCGGTGGCTCCGCTGGTGAAAATAACATCATCCGGATGGCAGCCCACCAAGGCCGCGACTTGTTCCCGTGCCGTCTCCACCGCGTTCCAGGCTTCCTGGCCCGCGGAATGACGGCTGGCCGTGTTCGCGAAGTTGTCCCTCCAATACGGCCGCATGGCATCGATCACTTCGGGCCGCACCGGCGTTGTTGCGTTGAAATCCAGGTAGATTCGACAATACTGTTCCATTTTTTCACACCGGCACCGCCGCCGGCTCCCACGGGGCAATCTTACCCACCGCGCGGATGACGGCCGGTAGCCGCTCCATTAAGATTTGAAATCCCTCCTCATTGAGGGACTGGGCTCCATCCGAAAGGGCCTTGGCGGGGTTGGGATGCATTTCCACGATCAAACCGTGGCATCCGGCCGCCGCCGCGGCCAGGCTCATGGGCACCACGATGTCCGAACGTCCGGTGGCGTGGCTGGGATCCACGAACACCGGCAGGTGCGTCAATTTCTTCAACACCGGCACGGCGTTCAGATCCAACGTATTCCGGTATTGGGTTTCGAACGTCCGGATTCCCCGCTCGCACAGGATCACGCGGGGATTCCCGCGCGAGGTGATATATTCCGCCGACATGAGCCATTCAACAATCGTGGAAGACATTCCACGTTTCAATAGAATGGGACGTTTTGTCGCTCCCAACGCCTTCAACAGCATGAAGTTCTGCATGTTGCGGGCGCCGATTTGAATCACATCCGCATATTGTTCCACCAAATCCAAATGATGCGCGTCCATCAATTCGGTCACCACCGCGAGGCCGTATTCATACCGGGCCTCGGCCAGCAGTTTCAATCCTTCTTCTTCCAGGCCTTGAAAGCTATAAGGAGATGTGCGGGGTTTGAACGCTCCGCCACGGAGACAAACCGCGCCGTACTTTTTCACGATGCGCGCGCACTCCATAAGTTGGTCGCGGCCTTCCACCGAACACGGACCGGCCATCATGACGAATTCCGGGCCGCCGATCGTTACTTGCTTCTTCCCTTGCTTCCATTCGAATTCGAACTGAATGACCGAATCGGGCCGGCTAATGCCTTTTTGCACTTCCCGGCAGACCAACTTGTAGGGAGGCAGGATGAATTCGACCTTGTCCACCATCGGTTGGCTGAGCAACCGTTCGTACAATCCCTCCTTGCCCCGTTCGTCCCCCACCGCGGCCAGCACCGTCAGGTGGGTGCCATAAATCGGATGCACGGTGTAGCCCGCTTCCTCGATAATGGCCTCCACATTTGCGATGTGTTCCCGGGTTGCGTTGGGATTCATTTGGATAATCACGAAAGGTTACCTCTCTCCTCAATCCTAGGGGAACAAGATACCTGACTTACTTTCTCCAAGTGGCCTGTCTTACCCAGGCCGGCAAACGCGTGTATTGATCCGGTCTTCACCCGAAGAGTACTTTAATTGTAATATTTTCACATTCGAAGTAAAGTCAGGGTAAAGCATGGATACTATAATATTCGAATTCGTCGATTTAGTAATGGAGGTCCCACGTTTTGACAGCATTTTCTATAAAAAATTCGTACGCGCCGATATCCGGTTCCGCCCCCTGGGGACGCGCCCGCCCGGCAATATCGGTCTCTACTCCCGCCGGGACGCCGTGATCGATCAGGGGGGAGTCTGGGCGAGGCATCAACCGTCCATTGGCTGGATCTTCAAAAAGGGGATCCAACGACCAGTTGTTCTCCTGGAGCAATTCCGGCAGCTGCATCAGCAAGGAGTGGGTTAATAGGAGGTAGGATTGTTCATCCCAAAGCAGGCTTCGGTCCGTGTTCCAAATGACCGTGTTGAGAATTTCCGCCCGGCCGCTATCCTGGCCTGGATTTTTCTCATAGAGAGCGACGCCGGTGACGCAAGATACGATGGTCGAATGGATCAGTTTGGCCTGGCAAGCATCCTTGACAGCCACACCAATATTGGAGTCTAGGATCACATTGTTGATTAAAACGGGAGTGCTTTCCCCTTCCAGGGAAATTCCTTTGTCCCGGCAATGAGCGATCCAGTTGTTTTCGACCCGGATTGAACACTGGAACAAGTCGATGCCATCGTCTTCCGATCCCAGGATGGTGTTGCCCCGGATGAGGGAGGCGGGGTCCATGCCTTCATCGAAATCGATGGCGTCGCTGTAGCCCCGGACTTGTTCAAACCGGTTTCCCACCACCCAGGCATAACTCCGCGCGCAATGTAACATCTCTCCCATATCCCAGAAATGATTCCCGGTCACAATGAGCCGCGAATCCCGGGCCTGGATTCCCAATCCGTCCATGGCCGTAAAAAAGCTGTTTTCCACAATGGCCGTGCTGGCCCGCACGTTCACCGCAGCGGGATAGTTCACGTTCCGGAAAAAAAATTCCCGGGTGCCGCTGAATTGCGCATGGTGGAATTCCGCAATGCCCCGCGCCCGGTCCACCACAATGCCGCCCCACCGGATTCCCTCATCCTGTGGAACAAACCGCACCGGATTGTCTTCCGTGCCCATCACGGTCATCGTACCTTGGACGATAATGGCTGCGCCGGAGGCCATCCGCACCGTAACTCCCGCTCCGATCGTGAGTGTATCGGCAGGCGGCACAAAAAGATTTTGTTCCACCCGCACAGGACTTTGCTCCGCCGTCCACATTTCATCTCCCAGGATTTCAATACCGTCACTGGGAGGCGGCACGTTGTGGTAGATCGCCACGCGGGTGGCGTCGAGCACCTGTCCTTCCGCGTTCAACGCCTCGATCCGAAACACGTTCCGTCCATCCGCCAAACCGGTGGCGTATTCCCATTCCGCCTTCCAGGGAACATAGTCCACGGCGGCACCGTTGACCTGAACACCGGTTGTGAGGGAAGCATCCACCCGGCCACGCAGGCGGAGAAAACCGCTTAGATACGACTCGCCTTCCAAGCGCACCGCCAAGGATAAATCCGAGCTGGTCAGGTTTACATTCACTCCCACTACTGCCAGGGTGTTTTCACCGGCGACCAGAATTTCCGAGGGATTGCTGACAAAAAATTGTTGTACCTGATTCGCTTCCAACGACTGGGAAGCAGTACTGCGGTAGGTGGGCTCACCATTGACGTTGAGGCGGGCCACTTCCCGGCCGTTGAGATAGGCCACAAAGCCGTCGTCTACCAAAACATTCAAAATCAAACGCTTATAGGCATCGGGAGAGGACACGGGAAAGGTTCGGCGAATGAAAACGGTGGTGTAATTGTTCTGCATGTCTTGCAACACCGTGCGGTCATCATTGTCACCGTAACCGAATCCGCCCGGGCCGCTTTCCCAGGCGGAATCATCGAAGCCGTTTTGTTTCCAATCCGCCGGTGGAGCGGAGAGGCCCCGGAAAAACCGCCAAGTATCCCCTTCCTGAACCAACGTGACATTGCTGGTATTGTCTACCTGAACGGTCAGCGCGCGGGGGATGCTGGCATACAGAAACTCCCTCATTTCCCGGAAAATCTGCTTCATTTCCGCGCGTTGATTGGGAGTGGCCACCGGCGCGGTCCGGTCAATGATCGAATCCATGACCTCAGGTGTCAGTTCATGATCGAGGATGTTGAGGATTTCTCCATAGTAAAAGCGGGCCAATTCCGGATGCCTTAACAGCCGTTGCACAGCCGGCGTTCCATGGTGATGCACGGCTTCGAACGGCCGGACGATCACGGTGTCGAGATCCCATGGCAGCAGATAAAACAGGTCATCGCCTGGATTTTTATATATGTAATAATCGTCGCCCCGTTCGAGCGACAAGCCGCCTTCCCGGTCGTTCAGGATTTCCTTGAGGGCAAACCAACGGATCCATTGGCGGACGTTGATCTCGCGGGAAAGGGCTTCCACGAATTCTGTATCGCTGGTGGCCGAAAAGGCGCGGCATAGATCCACGATATCCGTGTAATCGTTTTGCAATTCATTGGTGATTTTCATGTAATGCGGACGGTAGGGAGCTTGATCCTCCCCCCGGTAATCCAAATTGGCCTGCTCGATTCCCCGGTACAGATTGCCATCCCCGTTGCCGAATAACCGTTCCATGGCATACCGGTCGGTGCGCTCCACCTGGATGTAATTGGGAACCAAAGTCTGGTTGAATGCCAAGGAGACAAAATTCATGACCGGCGCGGGCATCCGCAAGATCCGGAAACATTCCAGCCCCACGAATTGCCGGTGAGGATTGACCGCATTCAGATTCATTTTCCGGACAGTTCCGAAATGCCGGGACGCGGTAAAATCCACCCGGTACGATTTCGGTTCCGCGTACCGGGATCCCTTGCCCCGGAAGCGCACCCCCACGTTGTAGAATACATCCGTTCCCGAAATGAATGTGGCCGGGAGTTGTTCGTTGCTAGTCACGCTACGGGTTCGAAGTGTCCGTTCGTCCTTCGCGCGCATGACGATCCGGTATAAAGGCAAGGAAGTCGCATACACCGAGTCGTCCACCAAATAGATGGCGGGTTTCCCTGCTCTTTCCAAAGGAAATAAACCCTCCTGGCCTGCCTCATCCACCGCACGGATAAAGAATTCAATAATCTGACCGTTTCGAAAGCCTGGAATCTCCCCTCCGTAGATTCCGTCCCCGGCTTGTTCATCGCCCCGCAAGCCGTCATCGAACATTTCCACTTGGACATAGGCAGCCATATCTTCTTCTTTGTAAAACAAATAAACCGCTTGTAACGGGCGGTTGTGAATCACCCGGCCGCGAATCCAAACGGATTGATAGGAAGCAGGCGTTACGGGATCATGCCGGACATCCGTCACCACCGGAAGTGGCGATGGGATGGCATTCTGGTTTTTCCGGCCGGGGGTACCGCCAGGCGGACCTGCTGTCCAACTCGCGGGATGCGAACTGGGCATCTCCGGGTGCAACCGCTCCAGGGATGCCCCCTGGCCATCCGCTTCGGGCGGCCAGCCTTCCTCGTCCTGATACGCCACATGATCCACCCAAGCCCCATCCGGTGCCGCCAAGGCGACATTTTCTCCATCGTTGCTGAGAATCCCCCCATAGGGTCCCAGCACCAGAATGGAAGGATCCAACCGGGTGTATGATTCCGGCCGGGCGGCGACAATCAGATAGCCTCCTGCCTCCAATCCCGTTTCTGGGGGGAATGTGTAGTAAATGCCATCCACAAATCGCCAGCCGGTGAGATCCACCGCGTCCGGTCCGGTATTGAACAGCTCCACGAACTCCTCAGCCACCGTCAAACTGGACGGCAAGTAATGAATTTCATTGATCACCACCGCCCCTGGAACCGGAAGAACCGGGCCCCAAACGGCAACAAGCCATGCGATCCAAAGAGAATGAGAAGATAGACGTTTCATGGAAACCTTTTGCGTGGCGCAATGGAATTTGGATGAAGTCAGTGAATCCCAGCGGCAGAAATCAATCCCTAACCATAACAAAACCATTGTTTTCTGTCCGATACATCCTATCAAATCTTCTTCCGGCGGAATATGAAAGCGCTCGTTGAATTATCCAAATGAATCCATCAAGATACTTGTTTGATCGGCCCAGATGTCTTTTTGGGCTGATATCGCACGCTGACTTCAGGGAGAATCCGCTTATGCTGCCGGGACAATTTGAATCCTTCCAACATGCTCCACCTGAATCCATAGCCTATTGGAACCGAATGAAAGAAGCCGTCCAAGCCAAATTGTTCCAACGCCTGGGTGACCGTCCGCCGCTTTTCACTCCCCAAGTTACTATTTTACGCCGGGAAAGCCGGAACGGTTACTTATGCGAAAAATTTCAATTCGATAACGGGCTGGGGCATCTGGTGCACGGATATTTCGCGATTCCTCACGGATTGCAGGGCAGAGCCCCGGCCATTCTGTACCACCACCAACACGCGGGTGAATATGGGATCGGGAAAGAGGAACTTTTGAACACCTGGCCCACCTCGACTCCACCCGCCGTGGCTTTCACACAAGCGGGATACTGCGTCATGGCGATAGACGCCTATGGTTTCGGCGAGCGCCAGATGCAAGGCCCAGCCGGGGAAAAAGAACAGGGACGCGCCACTGAAGAATCCTTATTCAAGATGTTTCTATGGCAAGGGAAAACCCTCTGGGGAATGATGGTCCGTGACGATCAGCTGGCTCTCCAATATTTGCTCTCGAGGCCAGAAGTGGACGCCGGCCGGGTGGGGGCGACTGGTTTCAGCATGGGCAGCACCCGCACTTGGTGGCTGGCGGCTTTGGACGACCGAATCAAGGCGGCTGTCTGCGTATCCTGCCTGACCCGCTATCAAAATCTGATCCTGCATGGGCTGAACAACCGGCATGGGATTTATTATTACGTGCCCGGTATATTGCGGGACGGTATCGACATGGAAATCGTCGTGGGGATGATCGCGCCCCGCCCCCTCTTGACAATGACCGGCGACCAGGACGAAGGCTCCCCCGTGGATGGCGTCTTGATCATCAATAATTTCGTCCAGGAATTGTATAAGATGCATGGGCGTCCTGGGGATTTCAAAGGAGTAGTCATCCCCGGGCTGGCCCATCGATACACCCCGGAAATGTGGTCCGAAACCCTGACCTGGTTCGAAAAGTATTTAAAATAAATGATACGAAACGGTTTACTCGATTGCAGAGAAAGGAATTTTTTCCCCCTTATCAGGGCTTCCCTCATCTGGCCCTCTACCAGAGGGAGATGGAATGGTTTCGCGTTCCCAGCCATACTCACAACACGGATAATGCGCTAAGAAAGTTGGAGTCGAGAAAATTGTATCTAACATGTTCATCAGGAAATCTATTCCGAGATATCCTCTTTGAACACCGAGAAGACTATGGCCGTCAAGCCGCCCCGTCCGCGTAAAAGTGATTTCCAATTCCCCCGGGTCATGCTTGCACCCGTGGCAGGTGTGACAGACCGCGCCACGCGGGAAATCGCCCGCTCTCATGGATGCCCTCTTACCTTTTCCGAACTGATCAGCGCGCGCGGCTTGCGGGAAGCGAACGGCGGAACCTGGCGGATGCTGCGCGAATGCCAAGGTGAACACCCTTTGGTCGTACAGATCTTTGGCCATGAGCCGGAGAGCATTTCGGAGGCTACCCGCCTAGTATCTGATCAGGGGGTGGAAGGAATCAACCTCAATCTGGGGTGCCCGGTTAAGAAAGTTTTCAAAAACAAATCCGGTTGCGGTCTGACCGTCTTTCCCACCGAGTTGGTCTATGTCCTGCGCGCCATGCGGAAGGCCACGGAATGTCACTTGTCGGTCAAAATCCGCGCCGGAGTCAATCATAAATCCTTGAATTACAAGATGATCGGTGATATCGCCCAGGGTGAGGGCTGCGACGCGGTCATCTTTCACGCCCGGACCCGCCTGATGGGCTTCGGCGGCGAGGCCCAATGGGAGTGGATTCAGGACCTCAAGGAATATCTGGATATTCCAGTCATCGGGAACGGGGATGTGGTAGACGCGCTTTCCGCCCGCCGGATGTTCGAGCAAACCGGATGTGACGGCGTCATGATCGCCCGCGGCGCGTATGGCAATCCTTGGATCTTCCGGGAGATACTGGAATACCTGGATACGGGGATCATCCCGCCTCCCCCTACTCTGGAGGAACGCCTCTCCACCCTCATCCGGCATCTGCGCTTGGCCGTGGAGTGGAAAGGCGAACAAAGGGGGATTCTGGAGATGCGCAAACAGATAGGCTGGTATATCAAGGGATATCGCAACGTCCGGCCTTTGCGCGATCAGATCAACCGGCTTGAAACCTTGTCCGGCGTTATCGAGACTTTGCAGGAGTGGGCCGCTACGAATCCCGAGGAAGAGGCTGCTGAATCCGGGCTCGCCCGGCCCTCCTTTCCCGGCCGGTGAGCCTGTGCGGCGTTTGAAAGCGATTAACAGGATTCGAATCTATTCCTTCTCCTGATTTTTAATCTCCTTGGCAATGGCTAGGAGATGCGGGTGATTCCGGTCCAGCCAGGTGATGATACGATTCGCTTCTCCAAGAGCCGCATGGATCTTGGGCGATTCTTCCTCGAAAGATTTTTTCATATCGATCGGAATGAGAGGAATCGATATCATCACCGTATGCTTATTCTTGGTGAGGACATACCGCATTCTGTATTCCAATAAGGGTTCCAACTTAGGGCGGACGATGGCATCGTATTTTCCCCAACCCGTGAATTGAAGATCCAGGCGGTCCGGTTTGGGCAAGATTTTGTGAACGAGTTTCAATTTCAACAAATCACGGTCTTTTTTTAGATTGGGGTGATGGAGATAGAACCACGAGTCCCCTGCGGGAACACTCTGATGGCTAGGATTTCGCACTCTTATGCCAAACGGTTGATCGATAACATATTGATAATATTTCACATTGAATTCTTGAGTCACGGGATCATTTACAGGCACATAACCCCGGCGGCTTTTTTCAATCGCCTGGGTGAGTAAGCGGGTTTTGTGAATGTACCGGTTCGTCAGTTCAAGATCATACTCATTAGACGCCAGACCTGCTAAAAATCCCAGGATTTCATCATAGGCTATAATGAAATCGAAAACTTCTTTTTGTTCTTTTTTGAAAAAGGGCGCGTTCTGATAGTAACACGCGGGTGCCAGCAAAACTGTGAAGCATTTTTCGCATTTTCCCTTATCTACATATTTTTGGCTCCGGTCCCGGTACCGTTCGATTTGCCGGTCACCGAAAGGCGCGATGATTTTATTCTCCACCAAAAACCGGACCGGGCGGACGGCCGGTTCTTTCACGAAATAATCCACTAAAATATCCGTTTCTCCATAGGCCTCCCCGCTTTCTGAAATACTACGAATAGCCTTCACATTTAAGATAAAACAATCGAGGGGAAAGGAAGAATCAAGATCCGGATGGGTTTTCCGCCAAAACCACTTTTGGAATGGCGCGTTACAATTAAATTCTTCCTTACAATTAAATTCTTCCAGAAACAAAAAATCGAGATCCCGTTCAGCGATGTAAGTTGAGAGAAGGTCGTGAGCCGTCATAATACCACCTCTCAGCAAGCCAAAATCGTGTGCCTCCACCACCACTCGAGGACAGATCAATTCACTTTTCGAGAGCAAATCAAACAGCCGGGGGATATGCCCCCCGGCTGTCAGGTGGATTACTCGATACGCGGATAAATACCGCGGATCATCCTCCGGCTTGGATCAGGAGATACAGATCCTGCGCGTCTTGCGGAGTGACTCGTCCGTCGCCGTTCACATCGGCGATGCGCAACTTATCGGCGGGCAGTTCCTCACCCCTCAGATAGATCCTGAGAATTTCCTGAATATCCGCGTTATTCAACTGGCCGTCTTCGTTCACATCGCCTACTTGGATCTCCACCGGCGTTGGGGTTACTGTGGGGGTGGAGGTCGGTGTAGGCACCTCGGTCGGTGTCTCGGTGGGAGTCGCCACGGGAGTTTCTGTCGGGGTGGCCACTACTGTTTCTGTAGGCGTGGGGACCGGCGTAAAGGTAGCCGTGGGTGTCGCTACCGGCGTTTCAGTCGGAGTGGCCACGGCGGTTTCCGTCGGTGTAGGTTCGACCGGCACAGGAGTAGCGGTCGGGGTTTCCGTAGGAGTCAAGACAGGGGATTCCGTCGGTGTGGGTTCCGCGGGTACCGGCGTGGCGGTCGGGGTTTCGGTGGGAGTCTCCGTGGGAGTCTCAACCACTTGGGCCGTAGCGGCCGGAACGAACCACGCTCCAGCCAGGATGAATAGACATAAACTCAGAAGAATGGCGGGCACATGCCTAAGCATTCTATTATTCTCCTTTCAGGAACCACAGAGAGCCACACAAACCAAAGATAAGAGAACCGGTCATTTTGTCATAACTATAAGAAACTAGCCTACATGCTGTCAAGACATTCCGGCGCTTTTTCCCATTTTTTTTCATAACATCTCAATTATAATAAGATTTTATAAATAATCAAACCAAGATGTCCGTATCCTGCTGGAGATGTGCTACAGGATTGATTTTATTGAATTAAAGGATCAAGCGGTTTCCCGTTTCATAAACGCAGTCCCGATTACCAGGGCGGTCAGGATGGAAAAACTCGACCAGAAAAAGGCGCTCTGGATCGCCTGGGCCCGGGGGAGATAGGAATAAAAATCCACCATGGCACTGGAGAGGAGAAATCCGGTTACTTGGCCGGTCATGAAGGAGAAATAAATCATGGCCTGAGCCGAAGCCCGCACACTTTCCTCACATTCCGCGTCCAAGTACATTGCCGAAGCGAAAAACACGCCGATCACCGCCGGTCCTTGCAAGATGTTGAGGAGGAGAATCCACACGGGGGCCGAGAGGATCGACATCCCCAGCCAGCGGAGATATTCCGAGGCGAATGCGATTAAAATCGTTTGCCGCAATCCCCAAAAGCGGACCACTTTTTGAAGGTTGTATGTCAATCCAATCTCTACCGCTACGCCCACAAACCAGAAGGTGGCGAAAAAAAACTCCGGTAATCCCCGATGACCAATATACGGACCGATGTATTGCGCTCCCGCGGACGCACCGGCGGAAAGCAAAAAAATGGAGACAAACAAAGCTATCAAACTCCGGTTGCGCAGGATTCCGACAAACGAGCGGAACACTGGCGGGGAGTGGCGTTCAAAAAAGTTTTCATCCCAACGGGTGAATAGAACAGTCAGAAAATACATGCAACTCCCCCCCAGAAAGACCATAGTCCGCCCATACAGGCCGAGGGTTTGAGATATGGAGACCAACAGGGGTGCCAACATGAACATGCCCAACGTGAAACTGATGCTGCCGGCCACGCGGATCCGGCCAAAGAGATGCCGCCGCGGCCGGCCCAGGTAGGAAAGGATAATGGCGGCGTTTAAAGGCAATCCCGATCCATAGCAGCTCCAGAAAAGAAATCCCGCAAACATCAGGAGTGGAAATCCACCCCATTGATAGGAGAAAGCGTACAAGGCGAGAATCAACCCTGTGAGAACCACTACTACCCGAAACGCCATGGTCCGCCCCAGAATCCGGTCTGATATATATCCCCAGACCGGTTGCAGGCACAATGCGCCCACGGCGGGAACGGCCATCAACAATCCGATCTGCCAATCCGGCAAGTGGAGATCGAGATCGTAGTAGCGGGTGAAATGGGGATACACCAGGGACTGGCCTAAATACAAAAACCAAGTGGAAAGGACGACCTGCCATCCGGTCCGGTCCCGGGCGGCATCCCCGGTGAAAATCGAGTCGATTTCCTCGGGGACGGCAATGGATATCCCAGGGGGCGCGGGGTTATTCAAGTTGGACACATGCATAGCGCAGGGTGTCGCCGTCCTCTCCGATTCCGAACAAATCGAGCAGGCGGGAGGGCTTTGAACCGCCCCGTTCGGCTGCCGTGAAAAAGACCCGGAAAGGCTGATGCAAGGGAATGGTCACGGAATCGCTTATATGGGGAACGATCCGTTGGATCCGGGTTTCCACTTTATCAAGCATATCCGGGCTGAAGAATGTGGCCGTAAAGACCACGTACAGTGAGCCATCCGGCATGGCATGAAAGCGGGCGTAATGGGGATCCGGCCCGGGGAGGCTTTCGCCGCCGGTCATCAAGGTCATTCGTTTTTCCACCTGACCATGATTCACGACTACGCATTCCAAGGACCGGATGAGTTTCAAGTCCGGGAAAAAGCGGTCCCGCATGAGGGCGTTTTGCACCGGTTGTTTGAGATAGAGAAGAAAAGCGCGGCCGTCTTCGTCCAACCATAAATCCAGATTGGTAATATGTCCTGCCGTGGCATCCACCGAGTCAATTTCAATGGGGGCGTGGAACAGCTGGGTGTGAACATCGGGGCTCCACGCGTAAAACAAGCGGCGGAAAACATAATCCCAATCCCGGCCGGTTTTCTCCTTCTTGAATGTCCGCCATTCTCCTGTAGGCTCCACGATATCGCCGATGGCCAGGATGTGACCGGCCCCGTTCTTCAGCGCGGCCTGGGGATAGCACGAACGGATGGGAAATTCGATAAAACCGTGGGAGGACCACTCCCCGTCCTTGCTTCTCACACTGACGTACTGCCGTCCATTCTCCGCGTCGATATGGAACAGCAAAGTTTCGCGTGCTTCGCCATCCACCCCGATTCCCCGGTACGAATGGTCCGTGAAGCGGGGAGTTCCTTCCCAACGCGGCAATTCCAAAACCGGAGGAAAGGATCGCTTGGCAAGGCCAAAGCGGAATACGTTTGGTTCGCAAGGGCCGTACTGCGTTCCCGGCGGCTGCGTCGAAGAGTTAGCTGAAAGCAATAACGTCTCCTCTCCCAGCAAAACCAGGGGGCACGGCTCCCGGTTCCGGAACCGTTCATCCTGATGCAAAACCATCCAGCCCTTTTCGGTTCGTTCCCAAAGACGCCAGCGGGTATTGCAGAGAGGCGGAACATCTTGGCTAGTCTCCACGATGCTGGCGAATATCCATTCCCCGCTCCGGACCAGCAACGGCGCCCCGTAACACCAAAGCGGTCCGGCACCGTTGTTGGGAGGTTCCACTCTCACAATATCCTCTTCCACCTGGACCGCCGGCCGCACCGGGGTATCGGCGAGACCGGCACTGACATGGAGAGCCAGGATAAGCAAGGTTGCGCAGAAACGGTTCATAGTTTGTTTCATATTGATCTCATGTCCTCCACTTGTCACGGATTAGGGCGGTATGTGGTTTGGATGATTGGAGTATAGACACCGTTCTGCTTCCACCTCATCCTTTCAGTTGCCGGTAGAACAAAATCAATTCCTTAAAGGCCCGCAAGATGACTTTGGGACTGCCTCCCGATTGGATTCCAGCCTTGCGGGGATAGTGATGCACGCCTATTTGGCGGATTCGCGCGTTTTTTCGTTTCAAGATGGAAAAGAGTTCGACGGAAATCACGGCCCCTTCCGCCTGGAGGGTCTCACCCTCCAGGTATTTCCGCTTGATCAATTTGAAGGCGCAATCCAGGTCCTTGACGCGAAATCCGAACAGTATCCGGATCAGCGTGCCCCAGCCGAACGCGAACAGTTTGCGGTGGACAGGATCGCTGCGGTCCATGCGGTAGCCGACGATGGCGTCGTATTGATCCGTGCAGGCCAGGAACAAAGGCAGTTCACCCACATCGAATTGGCCGTCACCGTCGGTGAAAAAAATCCAATCCTTGCTGCAGGCCGCAATACCCGATTTCAGCGCCCCGCCGTACCCCCGGTTCACCTCGTGATGGATCACACGGACCTTCGGAAGTGCGCGAGCCAGCTCGTCCGCCCGTTCCCGGGTCCCGTCGGTGCTGCCGTCATCAATGATTAAGACTTCGTAATCCTCCACGGCTTCTGACAGGACCTGGACGGTTTTTTCTGTCAGAGGGCCGATGTTGTCCACTTCGTTATGCGCGGGGAAGAACGCGGAGACGGTCACCGGAAACCTGGCCATGGATACCTTGCCCATTCTGGATCAGTTATGCTTTTTTACAATGATTACTGGAAAATCCGTAGCAGATTGTAATGGTTCCGCTTGCCTTCGGGAAGCAGGCAGCGGCGTTTTCAGAAGAAGATCAGCCGGAACTGGCGCGTTCATAGAGAGTAAACGTGTGCCGGCCTGCCTCGCCGTGGAACACGGGACGATACTCCTTCTGAATTTTGTCCCGGATGGCGGGAAAATCATCCAGATTGAACCAGGAATCTTGCACGATGATTTTTTCCCCACGGTAATTCAAAATCCGCCGAAGTTCTTCCTGGTACAAAGCGGTTTCCAGCAAATCCGGATTGGCCAGGGAACGTTTGACTGGCAAGGGATAAAAATACCGGGAGTGACTCCGGCTTTTGAAATAATACGCCGCCCGGCCGTCGGTCAGATATAACAATACGGGTTGTTGATCTAATTGGAACCGGGCCACCAGATCCTCATAAAATCGCAATTCCTCCCGGCTTTCCCGGAAATGGGATACCGAAGAGACCACCGGAAACAAGGAAACCGGCCCAACGCAGAGACAAGCCAACAGGCAGGGGAATCCCAGAATCAGCCCGAGCCAGCGGGGACGGAGCGCGAATCGGCGGACGGCCACCGTCAAGGCCAGGATGGAACCTGCCGCGACAGGCAACAGTACCGCGAAATGGTACAAGAATCCTTTGCCTTGCAAGACGATCACTCCTCCAGGAATCAGCCAAAGCAAGAGATAAACCGCCAACCGTTTCAGATCTTTTTCAAACCAATAGAGTGAAATGAGAAAGCCGGCGAGGCCGCCGGGGATCAGGAAGGAAATATGGAAAAAGTACTGCAGATAAAACTGGTAAAGGATTTGAATCCGCTGGAAGATTTCGCCCGCGAACGAGCGGCCAAGCCCCCGGAACGAGGACTGAAACCGGCTGGCGTCCAGCAGGTCACGGAATTCCATGGGAGCCAGGAGAAGTATCAAGACGGCCAATACCCCGGTAGAGAGAATAAACGACACGGCCGTCCAAACCAGGGGCTTCCAGAATTTCTCGTAAAACAGCAATAGACACAACAACGGCACCAGACCCAACAACCACGTGATGCCTTTGAGTGTGAGCAGGAGCGACAACACCATCCCCGCCATTCCGCATAAAAAACGCGATTCAGACAAAGCCAACGCCATGCCCGCCAGCATCAGCAGGGCGGCAACATCTTCGGCCTGGAAGGCACATTCATAGGAGAGAGAAAAAAACGCTGTTCCCGAGATGAACAGAGCATAGAATCCATCCACCCCTAGTTTCTTCAGTCCCGGCCGGGCGATCCAGATGCTTCCAGTCAGGACAATCATCACCCCCGCGGCGTAGAGAGTTTTGCATATCACCTCAAACCGCATTTTGTCATCATAATTCACAAAAAGCCGGGCCGCCTTGTAAAGGAAAAAAGTGAGGAATTTGTACCCAATGCCGCGCAAAGTCCAGGCCTGAATCACATTGCCCGGAAAACCGCCGTAAAAATCATCCGCCTGTTGAGCGAACGCAATGTTGATGCGTTGGTCTTCCGCCAGAGGGGTCATGATGGAATTGAGGATCAACAGCCCCAGCAGGAACAGGCCAACGAATATTATCGCGCGGTCATTCATGATCTCATCCGTGGCCCAGTCCGGACGGCATACCGGAAACAATCCTCACCCATCGAAGAATCGGCCCTTTCTAGGGCCACACATCCAAGGAAACATCTGGAACCGGATTGGGAGACACCATGCCGCCGGACACGATCATTTTGATAGCCTCTTCCACACTGATGTTCATCGGAACTGTTTCTGTGTCCGGAACGATGAGGAAAACCCCCGTGGCGGCATTCGGGGTTTTCGGAATATAGACATAAAAGAATTCCCCGCCGCAGTCCGGCTTGCGGATAATCCGGTCCCGCCCCGTGACGAAACCGAGAGAATAAAGCCCCTTGCGCGGGTACTCCACCAACACCACGCGTTCGAAGATATTCTTGTGCCGGCCCATGAGGGTGGCCGTGATCTGTTTGATGCCGTTGTACAGGTTGGAAATGACCGGCAGGCGGAGAAAGATCTGCTCAATCAAATCGAACAGTTTGCGTCCAACATACAACTGCGTCACGAAACCGATCAGGGTGATCAGCGCGAGCGTTACGAAAAAACCGATCCCGTATTCAGGCAAGGTGTAATTCCGCGACGTAAGATAGTCCCGGATTCCGTACGCTCTCACCAAGTAGCGGTACCAGCCGTCCAGCAGATTGAAAATACTCCACACGATCCACACGGTAATCCCAATGGGGACCGTCACTAACAAACCGGCGAGAAAATAATTGCGGGTTTTCCGGAAGATCATAATCGTTCACAGTCCAAACAGTTTCAGGTAAAGGGCATCTTCCCTCAACGTTTGAACACGGCGCGGGGTTTTTCTTTCTCCCTGGGAAGGGCGCGAAAGGGGGACCCGCCAACAGGCCGCTTTCACGGGAAACGCGATTGGCCGGAAACACATAAAACCGGCTGCCGGTATTCATTTCCAGAAACGTCTGATTTCCCAATGAATTCCCATAAGAGACGTGTCAACACTTCATTTCAACCGGATGATCCGGGGAGGATTCGCCGCTTTCCGGCTCGATACGGGCGATTTTCACACGGTTGATGCGCAATTCGTTGGCATCTAAAACCGTGAATCGATGATTTTGGAACAAAATTTCGTCGCCCACACCAGGGACATCCCCCTTCTGGCTGGAAAGAAACCCCCCCAGGGTTTCGACATCTTCATCGGGGAATTCGATATCCAGAACGTCGGATAAGGTATCGAGATCAATCTTCGCGTCGGCGATGATGGTCCCATCCGGCTGGGTTTCGTATTCCGGCGGTTCCTGGTCATATTCGTCCTGGATATCCCCCACGATTTCCTCCAGGACATCCTCAATGGTAACCAGCCCCGCGGTCAAGCCGTACTCGTCCACCACCATGGCAATGTGGTTTTTCTTCTTCTTGAAGGTTTCGAGCAGATCGCTGACCCGCTTGGTCTTGGGGACGAAAAGGGCGGGGCGCACGATTTCCCGGAGGTTAAAGGGGTGCTCGCCGTTCATCACGCGCAGCAGGTCCTTGACATAGAGGATCCCCACAATGCGGTCAATGTTGTTTTCATAGACGGGGATGCGCGAATGCCCGCCCCGGATCGCTTCTTCCCGCGCTTCATCGAGGGTCACATCGGCAGGGATGGCCTGGACATCCACCCGGGGAGTCATGATCTCTTTCACCAGTGTGTCGCCGAATTCGATGATGCTGTGGATCATTTCCCGCTCTTCTTCCTCGAGGACGCCTTCCTTTTCGCTGACCTCGATCAAGGTGCGGATGTCTTCCTCGGTCAAGAGCGGTACTTCCTTGATGGCCTGTCCTCCCAGCATCCGGATGATGGAGCTGGAGAGGACGAGAAACAGACCGATGAACGGGCGAAGGAACCGGTACATCCATTCCAGCGGCTCCACGGCCAGGAGGGAAAGCCGGGACGCATGTTCCCGCGCGTAGGTTTTGGGGACAATTTCACCGAACACCAGCAGAACAAAGGTGGTACCCGCCACGGCCAAAGCGGAACCCAAGGCCACGGTGTTACTGACGCTAAAATAGTCCACCAAAATCCGTTCACAAATGTTGGCGGCGATGACCGACGCCACCACGTTGACAAAATTGTTTCCAACCAGGATGGTGACCAGGAACCGGTTGGGATCCTTTAACCAAGGTTCCAATTTTTTATATTGTTCTTCTCCTTCCACGAAAAGCCGTTTCACCCGGATTTTGGACATCGAGGTCAACGCCGTTTCCGTGCTGGAAAAAAAAGCGGACATGCCCAAACACGCCAAGAAAACAAGGCTAAGCAGCAACAATTCGAAAAAACTGCTGGAAACAAGCGCCTCTTCCGAACCTGCCATCCACATCGCCGTGGCGCTTGTCACGATCTGAGAGGCACTGTCTAAGCCGTCTTGATTCATGGTGGTCCCTGCCGCGCCCGGCGGCACGCCAGGTCATCCTCCCTTCTTCTCTCGCTTGGAGTCATGGGATGTATTTATTAGTCCTTTTGGGATAAAGGACAAGTCCCGTTGTTTCAACGTTTCGATCAATTCCTGCTCGGCCCGGCGCCATAGCGAGGGATCGTCATGGTCGTGATCATACCCCAACAGATGCAGGAATCCGTGGAAAATCAGTTCCTCTACCTCGTCCGCCACCGAGTGACCGTACGCTGCCGCTTGCCGCCGGACGGTATCCACCGAGATCACGAGATCTCCCAGGGGATAGGCCTGCCCTACCGGTTCTCCTTCCCGCAGGGAAAACGAAAGCACGTCTGTCGGGGCATCGATCCCCCGGTAATCCCGGTTTAACCGCCGGATGGTGGCATCGTCCACCAGGGAAATGCTGAGTTCGGCCTCCCATTCCCCGGCGGCTTCCAACAATTGCCGGGCGAACTGTTCGATCCGCGCGGCCGAAAGATCCGACGCCTCGCCGGGCATATCCACCAATATGTTCACGAATCGAACCCCTTTCCGGAGGGGCGTCCAGAGCCGGAACCGGCCCTGGACCAGGAAGGAACCATCCATCCCGGAATTCCTTCTCCCCGTAACGTCTCCATACCTCCCGGTTGCTTCATTGAGGCGGTTTTCCCGGTGTCACTTCTTTGGTCTTAGTCGCGGTAGAAAAACCCGACGGTTTTTCAGCGGCCCCGGCCTCCTGTGATTTTCCCGGTTTGCTGGACAGCTCCCGTTTTTTTGTCTCGGCCGCCCCTGCCAGAACCGGCGCTTTCTCTCCCTCCGCCTCCTTGTCCTTGGGGAGCGCGGGATAGGCGATCCGTTGATGCAACATGTGCAGAATCGTTTCCGCAAAATTCAAGGTTAACAGATGCAAGTCTTTCAAGGTCAGGTTGCATTCATCGAACTGTTCGTCCATGAACCGCTCGTTGACGATTTTGCGGACCAGGAGCATGACCTCCCGCTCGGTGGCGTTTTCCAAGGTGCGGGAAGCGGCTTCCAGAGCGTCGGCCAGCATGGCGATAGCGGTTTCCTTGGATTGAGGCTTGGGCCCCGGATAGCGGAAATCATCTTCCCGGACGGATCCATCCGCTCCCTGAGCCTCCAAAGCCTGATGATAAAAATAGCTCATTAAAGTGGTGCCATGGTGTTCTGGAATAAAGTTGATGATCACTTGGGGCAATTTGTATTTTTGCGCCAATTCGATCCCATGCTTGACATGGCTCCGGATGATGAGGCAACTCATGTTGATAGAGATTTTGGAATGTTTGGCTTTATCGGCGCTGGATTGCTGGTTTTCGACAAAGTACTGAGAGGAAACGATCTTTCCGATGTCATGATAATAGCATCCCACGCGGGTCAACAAGGCGTTGGCACCGATGGCCTCCGCCGCCGATTCGGCCATGGTGGCCACGCGCATGGTGTGCTGGTACGATCCGGGCGCCTCCTGTTCGAGCCGCTGGAGCAGTTCGTTTTTTTGGCTGAGCTCCAGCAATTTCATATCGGTGACTACGCCGTAAAAATCCTCGAAGATGGGCAACAACGCCATGGAGAGGATGGACACCAGGCCGCCGTTGACCGCGCCCCAAATCAATGCCCATTTCAATTCATCCGCTTGCTGAAGCAAATACTCGTAACTTTTGCAATTGACGAGAGCCAACGCAACGATCATCATGGAGGCGAGAATGATGGTGATCCCCCCTGCCCGGTATAAATCGCTGCGTTGGCGGATGCGGGTGACCGCGTAAATTGCGGCAAAGGAGGTGACAAAAGAGACCAGGATATAATTCACAGTCGGCTGGTCCGTTCCTCCGCTGAGGATAATGCCGAGGTAGATGGACGAAATGCCACAACAAAAGAGTGCCAGACGGGAGTCAATCAACAAGGTCATGATCACTCCCAAAGCCCCCAGGGGCACGGCATATCCCACGAACGTCAACCGCTGACTCCCTAAATCCAGCAGCGATGCATGCACAGCAATCCGGGCCATACTGAAAATCATGATGACGCCCAGAAAAATCACCGCGATCTTCCGGGGATCTTTTACAATATCCCCATCAAAGAATTGCATGTATTGCAGAAGCGTGCCGACGAACAATAACGCCAGCAGGAAATATCCCGCTTCCGCGAAAAGAGAGATCCGCATCCGGTTGGCCAAGGCCTGAAGTTTTTGCAGGGTCAAATCGGTTACAATTTCATTCTTTCCGATCAGCGTATCCTCTTTTTTTACGGAGACGATAATCGGTTCCACGCTATCCCGGGCTGCTTGACGCCGTTCTTCGGTCAATTGTTTTTGGTAAATCAACGTGGGACCTGCGTACGCGGCGCGGACCAGATCCATGGCCAGTTCCCGCGCGGCGTAATCTTTCACGGGATCGGAAAAATCGAGGGCGATCATCTCCTGGAACCGCTGGAAAAACTCGGCCGCCGTCCGGATTTCCTGAGGCGGAACGGCAATCCGGCTGCCATCCGGATTGACCAGGGTCACCAGCACTGCCAGGCGGGTGGTTTCGGGCTGGTCCTCCCGGCCACCGGTCTCCATCATGAGCGGCGACTTGTCATCGGCGATTCCCCGTCCCGCGGCAGCGGTCACGCGGGCAAGAATGGATCTCCATAGGGATTCGTATTCCCTGTAGAAAGCCAGGCTGGCATACGTCGAGCGCGGAATACCGTTGGATTCATCCCCGGGAGGATCATATGAACGATCGGCAAGGGATAAGCCCGCCTTTTGCAGGACTGTTTCCACCCACGCCTGGTCATCTCCTTGCTCCGGCCTGGGGATGGATCTCGCAGCGTCCGCCACGGCCTGGATTTTTTGGATGAGGAGCGCCAAATTATCAGGATGCGCGGTATAAACAGGCGAGACCCGCGCCACTTCTTCCTGTTTCCGGGCTGTGGTTGTGATCTGATCGACGTAGTCGAATTCAAAAGGGGCGGACACCATCCGGGGGGAGGGCTGATGGAGGTGAAATCCGCTCAAATCGATGACCGCCAAGGGGCGGATCATTAGATAGATAATTATAGTGGTGAACGCCAGGATCCCATAAAAGAGGATCTGGTCTTGATATTGTCCACCGAAGCCGGCCAGACGTTGACGAAGCGTACGATGCTTGGACCGGGATTGCTTGCCCCGTTTTTTCTCGTCATTGCGCGCGTTCGTGTTCATGGTTGGAGAGACGCGGCAGGCGTCTCTTAGGGAACCGGAGAGGCCGCGGGCGGTTCATTCTTTTGTCCATTCTTCATGTCCATTCCCTGTTCCTCGTAAGCGGCCACGATCTTTTGGACCAAGGGGTGACGGACGATATCATGCTTGGTTAAATGGACAAACGCAATCCCTTCCACCCGGCGTAAGAGATCGATGACTTCCACCAGGCCGCTTTTTTTGCCATTGGGCAGGTCGATCTGCGTAATATCCCCGGTGATGACCGCCTTGCTGTCGAAACCCAGCCGGGTTAAGAACATTTTCATTTGTTCCGGGGTGGTGTTTTGCGCCTCGTCAAGAATGATGAATGACCCATTCAGCGTGCGGCCACGCATATAAGCCAGGGGCGCGATTTCCACGATCCGCTGTTCGATGTATTTCTGCACCAGATCCGGACTCAACATGTCATGCAGGGCATCGTACAAGGGTCGTAGAAACGGATCCACTTTAGCCTGCAAATCCCCGGGCAGGTATCCCAGCGATTCTCCGGCTTCTACCGCCGGACGGGCAAGGATGATGCGCCGGACCTGCTTGCGCATCAGGGCGGAAACCGCCAAGGCCACCGCTAAGTAGGTCTTGCCCGTCCCCGCCGGTCCAATTCCGAACACCACGTCATGCTGCGCGATGGCGTTGATGTATTTTCTCTGCCCCATGGTCCGGGGCTTGATCACACCCTTTCGTCCCCGCAAGGGTGTGGTGATCGGGGTGTATTCTTCCTCCACGGGGGAAACCGGAGCCTGTCGGGAGTAGGAAAGAATGTATTCCACATCACGGCGGGAAACCGGTTCGCCGTTCCGGAGAATCTTGAGCATTTCCTCAAACGAGGAGACCACCTCCGCCACTTCTCCGGCCGGCCCGGAGATCAGAATAGTATCGCCCCGGGCCACGATACGGACGTTGTAACGCTCCCGCAATAGACGCAGATTCTCATCCCGGATTCCGAAAAGATTCTGGCTCTCTTCGACACCGAATAACTGGATCGTCTGTTGAATTTCTTGAGGGGTTACAGGTGCTTGCATTGTTTAGTTTCTTTGACTTAAACCTCCTGAACCGGGATTCCGGGTCCAGAACGGGATTTGAATACGGTACGGCGGCAACCGGAAGGAATAGGATAGGATTCGAAAACGGCACACGAGGGAGGGGAGTGAAAATCCCCTGGGCCGTTTCCAGCAGACACGGACCCAGGAAACCGTTCGCTTGGGCCGGAAAACACGAAATGAATCAAAAACATCTCCCCCGCGCAAGACTGGTGGAATCCTGCGCGCGTCACTTGAGGGCTTGGCATCTTTTCCCCGTTTCGATCCCGGGGAGGGAATTCGTCTGTATTGACGTCTTTCTGCATCATTAATGAAGTCTACTCATTTCAGGAAACCCTGTCAATTTCTATTCGCCTACCGGCACCCGGGAGCGATTCTCATCCGATCCGGCTCTCCAGGGCCGCAATGATGGTTTTTAAGGTTTTGATTCTCGCCCAAAGTTTACAATTCCCTTCTACAATTGTCCAAGGGGCATAATTCGTGCTTGTCCTTTCGATCATCTCATTGACCGCCACGGCGTACAAGTCCCATTTCTCGCGGTTACGGTAATCTTCCTCGTTAATTTTGTGCTGCTTGGCCGGTGTGTTTTTCCGGTCCTCGAACCGCCGCCATTGTTCCTCTTTATCAATATGAAGCCAAAATTTGGTGATGACCGTGCCAAAATGAGCCAAGTGCCGCTCGAATTCGTTGATCTCGTAATAGGCCCGCTTCCATTCCGCTTCGGTGCAAAACCCCTCGATCCGTTCCACCAGCACCCGTTCGTACCAGGACCGGTCGAAGATCGCGAAATGCCCCGCCTTGGGAAGACGCTTCCAAAACCGCCATAAATAATGATGCGTCGCTTCGTCGCCCTGGGGGGCGGCAATAGGATACACAGTGTATCCCCGGGGGTCCAATTCCTGGGTCAAGCGCTTGATATTCCCGCCTTTTCCCGCCGCATCCCAACCCATATAGACGATGATCACCGGGATACGCCGCTCATAGCAGGCATATTCTAATTCCCGCAGCCGATTCTGGCCTTTTTTCAATTCCGCCTCATATTCTTCACGGCTCAACGATTTGGTCAGATCCACGCGGTCCAGAATCGAGCCGGTTTCCGGAGGATGGCGTTCGCTGGAGGTGGGTAGTGAAACGATCACGTCATTCGCGCCAGGCACTTGGCGCACGCAGCGCTTCAAGGTTTCGGTGATCGTCCGGAGAACATGAATCCGCCGGTAATAGCGGTCATTGGCGGGAACAATGGTCCAAGGCGCGTAAGGGGTATCCGTCTCCACCAGCAGTTCATCCGCAACGGTGTTATACTGACTGTATCGCTTGTGTTCTTTCCAGTCACTCTTGGAAATCCGCCATCCCCCATAGCGGCTTTTTTCAATTTTCTTGAACCGCCTTTTTTGTTCCCTTTTTGAAATATGCAACCAGAACTTGATGAGGATGGTTCCGTCTTCCACCAATTGCCGTTCGAACTGCTTGATTTCCTCCTTGCGTTCGCTCCATTCCGGGTCTTTTGTGGCGCCATTCACGCGGGCAGCCAAGGCCGGCATATACCACGAGCGGTCGAAAATCCCGATTTCTCCTTGGGCCGGAATTCGTAACCAGAAGCGGCGCAGGGGGGGACGCAGTGCATCCTCCGGCGTTAGTTCCAGCGGGGTCAATTCCACATTAAATCCCCGGGGGTCCAAGGGTTCCACCACTTTTCGAATGCTGTCCCCCTTGCCCGAAGCCTCCAATCCCTCGAAAAGGATGATCACTGGCCGCCGGGCATTGATAACCTCCCGTTGCAAATCGCGTAGTTCATTTTTGAGAGGTGCCAGATATTCCTTGTATTTCCCCTTCGGCAATTGTTGCGATAGATCCAAACTGTCAAGCATGATGAAAATCCCCTTGGGCCAGGAATCCATAAAAAGAATCGATCTACCAATTATAGAGAAAAAGCGGTTCAATGGAATTGAGGCCAGAGACTTTGCGGGAACTCTGACACCGCGTCCACTGAAATATTCATGTCCGGAAGGTCGTAATTGTTCCAGGTAGTTTTTTTAATCCTCCATCATCTCCGGAAGGAGTTGCTTCCCATGGGATTCGGATTCTTCGAATTGATCTTGGTATCGGGTCTGGGCCTGGCGGCGGTGGCGATCCCCCTGATACTCCTTTTTACGGTTTTCAAACTTCACACCACGATTCAGTCTTTGGAGCGTAAACTCGATCAGATTTATGAAATGTTGAAAAGCCGGGAATAACGCCGGGCCGAGGAAAGATGGAATCCCTTTTGCCGCCGGCTCTTTCTTTCAGATGCGTTCCTCTTTTGACTCGCCGGTCATGCGTCTGGACAGAAGCAGCCGAGGGGTTATAGTCTTTCACGAGATTCATTTTTTCACCTTGAGAGACGATCCATGAGCCAACCACGTATTTTTTCCGGCATCCGGCCGTCGGGCGGAATCCATATCGGCAATTATTTCGGCGCGTTACGCAATTGGATCGAATTGCAAAATTCGTATGATTGCGTGTATGGCGTGGTCGATTATCACGCACTGACCACCCCCTTCGATCCCGACACCATGCCCCAATTGCGCTTCGACATGATGGCCGCCCTGCTGGCGGCAGGACTCGATCCGGGGCGTTGCACCCTCATCTTTCAGTCCGACATCCAGGAGCATACGGAACTGGCATGGATTCTCTCGTGTTTGGCGCCATTGGGACAAATGGAGCGCATGACGCAATTCAAGGATAAATCCCAGCAGTCACCCGAAAATATTAATCTGGGTCTGTTGTCATATCCGGCCTTGATGGCCGCCGATATCCTGATTTACCGGGCGGAAGCGGTTCCCGTGGGCGAGGATCAGGTGCAGCATCTAGAATTGACCCGCGACCTGGCCCGCAAGTTCAACAACGCCTATGGCGAATTTTTCCCCGAACCGGAAGCCTTGTTGACCGAGACACCCCGGATCATGGGCCTCGACGGCAAGAGCAAGATGAGCAAAACCCTGAACAACCACATTTCGTTGTTCGAACCGTCGGACACACTCCAACAAAAAATCATGACCGCCGTGACCGATGAGAACCGCAAGCGGCGGTCCGATCCAGGCAATCCGGATGTCTGCAACATCTTTTCTCTGCACAAGATCTTCTCCACACCGGAGGAAGTGGCCATGATTGGCCGCGAATGCCGCGTGGCGGGGATCGGTTGCGTGGATTGCAAGAAAATTCTGTTGAGCCATATGGAGCCGTTCATCGCCCCGCTACGGGACAAATACCAGGAACTGCAGAACGATCCGGATGTGGTTTACGGCATCGCCGATCAAGGCGCACACCGTTGCCGCCCCATCGCGCAAGAGACAATGGAGGGCGTGCGTGAACGGCTGGGCATCAAAAAAATCCCATCCTCAGCCCCGCATCAGAGCAGGATGTTCGCAAAATCAAATTAAATCCAGTTCATCAGGATAATGCACCAGATAGGGATCAAGGCGCCGATGAAGCAGGCGGTACAAAGAATTGTTACGATGGTTTCCTTCTAAACGCCACATCCTATTGGTAAAAAATATACGTTTATCGAATCCACCCGAAATTTTTAACTTAGGCCACGAGGCGTTTCATGATTCCACTCGCGCAACGCACTACCCGCATCGATTCTTCCGGCATCCGCAAGGTTTTCGCCCTGGCGGCGGATTTAAAGAATCCAGTCAACCTCTCCATCGGCCAGCCGCATTTCGACATTCCCGGTGAGATCAAAGAGGCCGCGATCGAGGCTATCCGCACGGGCAAGAACACCTACACGCAGACTGCCGGTCTCACCGAACTGCGGGAAAAAATCAAACAACTGTACTGGAACAAGGGGTTAAACATGGAGGGCGACGTGATGGTCACCTCCGGCGTCTCCGGCGGGATCTTACTCACTTTTCTGGCCATTCTCGACGAGGGAGACGAGATCATCATCCCCGATCCTTATTTCGTCATGTATAAGCATCTCTGCAATTTCATTCACGCGAAGCCGGTGTACGTGGATACCTACCCGGATTTCCAACTTGATCCGGAGAAGATCGCCCGCCTCGTCACCCCGCGCACTAAGGCCATCCTGATCAACAGTCCGTGTAATCCCACGGGCCAAGTGTATCCGGCCGAGACCTTACAGGCGGTGGCGGCGGTGGCCGATAAGCACGGCCTGCTGATCATCACCGACGAAATCTACGAGAGTTTTCTCTACGAGGGAGAACATCATTCGCCGGCCGAATATTATCCCTATTGCATGATTCTTTCGGGTTTCTCCAAATCCTCAGCCATGACCGGCTGGCGGCTGGGGTACGCGTACGGCCCCCGGGAGATCATCGCGGCGATGATCAACATCCAGATGTATTCGTTCGTCTGTGCGCCCAGTTTCGCCCAATACGCCGGCCTGGCGGCCCTCGATTACGACATGAGCGCACACCGGGCGGAGTACCGCCAAAAGCGGGACCGCATCTACCAGGGGCTCAAGCCCTTCTACAACGTGGTGAAGCCCAGCGGCGCATTTTATATCTTCCCCGAGGCTCCCGGCGGTGATGGCGAAGCCTTCGTCAAACGGGCGATCCAGAACAACTTGCTGATCGTCCCAGGCAATTCGTTTTCCGAGCGCAACACGCATTTCCGCATCTCCTACGCCGCCAGTGACGAAACCATCGACAAGGGGATTGAAATCCTCAAAAAAATGGCAGGGGATTGAGGGGACGTTCTCAAAAAAATGAAAAGGAGGCAAGTGGAATACCCCTGCCTCCTTTATAAACGGTTCGGAATGACAAAGATTTACAGCCGCAATAGGTCATCGAACGCTCGCGGCTATTTCTCCCGCGCCAGAACGATGCCTTGATCCGCCAGATCCTGGATCACTTTTTCGGGATTCTCGAGGACCTGCGCCTTGCAAGCGTCGCAGCACAGTTCGATGACTTTGCCCTCATGCACCACCGAGCTGTTGCCGGAAACAGGTTCATGGGATACTGGGCATTCTTTCTGCTCGAAGGTCAGCAAAATTGGGGCAATGCCTTGACCCAACATCTTTTCCACAGTTCCCTTGGGATCTTTTTGGAAGGCGGCTGGGCAATTAGGGCAGCAGAATTGCACCAGGATGTTATTCTTGATGGCATATAGTTCCGTCGTGACCGGCTTGCCGGAGATAGGGCAGACTGTCTGGAGTTTCATGTTGTCTGCCAAGGCTGGTTCTTGGCCTTTCTTGCGGAGGGCTTGAATGGCGGCCAAGGGATCTTTCTTCACTGTGTCGATGCAGTTCGGACAGCAGGTCTTGATTTCATACCCCAAATAGGTAGTGCTGTCTTTCCCGGACACCGGCTTTCCGCTGATGGGACAAACGGCTTGCGGTTGACGTTCTTTGGCTTGCTGGAGTTCGGCTTTCACCGCCTCGTTCAGGCTATTCCCTGATGGGGCGATAGTTTCCGAGGAAATCACGGGCAATGCAATACCAAGACTGCATACAACTAACAATGAGGATAACCATAATTTCTTCATGGCCTATGTCTCCTTCTGGATATGAGAATGAAATCCTGAATGTTGACTAAATAAGGATACATTCAGGATAGGCCAATCCGCCAATCGGAAAAAGTTAAGTACCTTGGCGAAATCGCATGATCGCACGCCGGGGGATTTTATCAGTGGTTCATACTTCCCCAAATCACATGGCCTTCCACCATGACTTGGCCGATCTGCAAGGCATATTCATGCTCGCGGCGCTCAATGGTACCGATGACAAGATCCGCCGCCAGACCTTCCTGAATACTCCCCGCGCGCAAATCGTCCCCCACCAGTATGGCTTGATTGGTGGCGCAAAGACGGGCGGCTTTGACCAGCGCATCGTCCAGAGAAAGCGGTTCGTGCCGGTACCAGTGTCCCTCGCAGGGACGGGTAAACAGATTCACCAAGTTGGTGAAGGCTTTGTCCATCGTAAGAATGCTGCCGCAGAGGGTGTTGGGCGGCGCGGGGATCTCGGTTCCATCAGGCCGCCGGTAGGCCAGGGTCTGCAGATACCGGCCGGTGGGATCCACGCCGGCAAGAGTCGAACCGATGGTAAATTTTCCCCGGGGCAAATTGTCCAGATTGGCGTAGAGGGCATCGGTCACCGCGACGATCTTATCCACCCCCCACCGGTCTTCGGTTTGTTTGATAATATCCAAAATATAGCGCTCGTCGACATGGATGAGGTCAAGGATCAGTTCCTTATATATCGGGAGTTGCAGCGCCCCTTCGAAGGCTCCTCCCCCGCCGAATGGCTTGAATGATTGCCCCGTGGGTCCATTGGTGAAATGGATCATGAACTGCAGGCCGCTCTCCTCATATGCCCGGCGCAGTAAGGCTGCTGAAGAATTTAAGTGTCCGGCGCCTACGGTTAGTCCCAGGTGACGGGCGTAACGGATCACCTGGAGGGATTCCTCGCCATAATCGGGAACGATGTTGACTAACTTGACCGAGCCGGTATTCTTCAGTTTGTTAAGTGCCGTCCGGCAATCGTCCCGTGTCGGGATCAGGATATGTTCGGCGGGTTGAGCGCCACGGCATTCCTCATTGAGAAATGTTCCCTCGATGTGGATGCCTTCCAACTGGGCTCCGGCCTGCCCGTTGGCGGGATGATCCATCCATAGCCGGGCGCCTTGGCCGTAGCGTTCCAAGGTGGCGAGTGAATCGCCAAAGGTGGCGATCCAAACCCGGGTCACACCATGCCGTCCGAGCGCCGCCGTGGCCTCGCGGAAGCAGTCCACCAGCGCTTCGGGGGCATGGGAGCGGGCTTTTTCTTGTCCGATCAGGTCGTGCACGTGTTGATCACGGAAACCAGGAAGAATGTAGGGGAGATCATTCCGCCAGGTGACATCACCGGCAGGGGAAATTGCTTTAATTTTCCCATCTTGAATTGTAATTGAATGATTATGGAGAACCGTCCCAGGGGTGACGATATGGCCTTGAAAAAAAATAGGTTCCATCAGTTATTCCCTTGCCCATGGGCATATAGAAGAAGAATCTTTATTAAATTGATTTCCTGAGTATACTAATCGATCCCGTTTTAACCATTTAGAATGGAAAAAATGAAAATTTTATTCAACAACCATCGAGTGATTATCACCCATTCCAACCCAACGAAGAATCCGGGGGCACAGCATGAGTGAAGAAAAAATTTCGTTGTCGCAGGAAACCCCATTTCTGTTGCGGAGACTGCAATCTTTGCTAGGGATCATTCCCATCGGAGTTTTTTTTGTTCAACATGCCTTTAACAACGGATTGGTCTATTTTTACGGTCCAGAGCGTTTCGACGAACATGTCGAATTTTTAGGCACGATTCCCTTCTTGCTCTTTATCGAAATCTTCTTCATCGGCGTTCCGATTCTTTTGCACGCGGTGATTGGAATCTATATCTGGATTTTTGGCTTAAGCAATGTCCAGCATTACGGATACTTGCGGAATTGGCTCTATTCATTGCAGCGGTGGTCAGGGATCGTCGCGATTATTTTCATTCTATACCATGTTTACAAATTACGGATTGAATGGACGTTCAAGACGGATCTGGAGCATATCACGACCGGCTATATCCGGGAATATTTCCGGGAGACATGGCATGTGCTGTTTTATTTTGTGGGCGTATCCGCCGCGACGTTCCACTTTGCCAATGGGATATGGAATTTTCTGATCAAGTGGGGGATCACCGTCGGGGAACGGGCCCAGAAATATTCCGGATATATCTGCGCGCTTATTGGCCTGGGTGTGTATGTCTTTTTCATCACGTCCCTCTACGCGTTCACCCGGTAAGGCGGAACCCATCGATTCCAGAAAGAGGTCAACATGGCGAAAATTCGATTTATCGTAGTCGGCGGGGGGCTGGCGGGATTGATGACCGTGATCAAGATGGCGGAAGCGGGGCATCACGTGGATTTGTTTTCGGTGGTTCCCGTCAAACGTTCCCATTCCGTGTGCGCCCAGGGGGGAATCAACGGCGCGGTCAACACCAAGGGCGAAGGGGATTCGCCGGACATTCATTTTTACGACACGGTGAAAGGGGGGGATTTCCTGGCCCATCAGCCGTTGTGTAAGGATATGTGCTATAATGCGCCCGCGATTATCTACCTCATGGACCGCATGGGCGTGACCTTCAACCGCACGACGGAAGGGTTGATCGATTTCCGGCGTTTCGGTGGAACCCTTTATCATCGCACGGCTTACGCGGGGGCCACCACCGGCCAACAGCTGCTCTACGCCCTGGATGAACAAGTCCGGCGGCGGGAAGTGCAAGGGCTGGTCCACAAATATGAAACATGGGAGTACCTGGGCATGGTCAAGGATGGTGACGGCGTTTGCCGGGGCATCGTCGCCGTGGATCAGGATACTCTGGAAATCCGAGCCTTCCGCGCCGACGCCGTGGTGTTGGCCACGGGCGGGCCGGGTATGATTTACGGCCGTTCCACCAACTCGGTGATCAACACGGGATCGGCCGCTTCTTCAGCCTACCAACAGGGGGTGAAATACGCGAACGGGGAGTTCATTCAAATCCACCCCACCGCCATTCCCGGATACGACAAACTCCGGCTCATGTCGGAATCGGCCCGGGGCGAGGGGGGACGCATCTGGGTGCCCCGCCAGAAGAATGATCCGCGGGATCCGCGGGATATCCCTGAAAACGAACGCTGGTACTTTCTGGAGGAAAAACATCCTTTATACGGGAACCTGGTACCGCGGGATATCGCCGCGCAGGAAATCTACGACATTTGCATAAACCAAGGCTACGGAGTCGGCGGCGGGAATATGGTCTATCTGGATCTGACCCACATTCCGCGGGAAGAGCTCAACCGCAAGCTGGCAGGGATCATGGAGATCTACGAAAAGTTCCAGGGTGAAGATCCGCGCGACGTGCCCATGAAAATTTTCCCCGCTGTGCATTACAGCATGGGCGGTTTGTGGGTGGATTATGAGCGCACCGCGGACGGCCTCCTGGACCGGAGCAGCCCGCGCAATCACATGACCAACATCCCCGGCCTGTATGCGGCTGGCGAGTGCGAATACCAGTATCACGGCGCCAACCGCTTGGGCGCCAACGCGCTCCTTTCCTGCTTGTTTGCCGGCACGATCACCGGACCGGCCGCCATACAATTTACCCAATCCATGAAACGCTCCTCGGCTGATGTGTCTAGCCGGATTTACGAAGAAGAAGAAACCAAATGGCGGGAGCGCTTCGACGCGATCCGGGCGATGGAAGGAACGGTCAATCCTTTTGAATTGCATCACGAGCTGGGGGAATTGATGATCCGGAACTGCAGTATTGTCCGGAACAATGCCGATCTCAAGCAGACCTTGGAACAACTGAACGGCATGACCGAACGGTGGAGAAATTGCCATTCACTCGACCTCTCACGCACCCGCAATCAGTCGGTTTTGTTCATCAACCAGTTATGGAACATGATCGAATTAGCCAAAGTGATCGTCAAAGGGGCCTTATTGCGGGATGAGTGCCGCGGCAGCCATTACAAACCTGATTTTCATCTCGAACAACCGAAGGATATCAAGTCGCCGGAATACCAGCAATTCTTGGCGAAGTGGAAAGAAAACAACCGAAAATGGTTGAAAACGACTATCGCCCAATGGACGGAAGACGGCCCGCAAATCACGTACGAGCCGGTGGATACCAGCCTGATCGAGCCGGTTCCACGCCGTTATGATTGAGCCATGCCAACCGGAGTCAAAGAATCGTCACTTGTGCCCTGCCCCAAGGACTATCGGCAATGAGGTTAACGGATTATGGTAAAAATGGTTGAACTCCGAATCAAACGTCAAAAAGACCGTTTCTCGGAACCCTACTGGGAAGATTTCCGCCTTCCCTATCAGCCCAATATGAATGTCATCGTCCTCCTGAACGAAATCCGGCGCAATCCGGTCAATGCCGTAGGGCATAAAACTACGCCGGTGTCATGGGATTGCAGTTGCTTGGAGGAGGTATGCGGAGCCTGTACCATGGTGATCAACGGGCAGGTCCGCCAATCCTGCACCGCGCTGGTGGATCAACTGGAACAACCGATCATCCTGGAGCCCATGCGCAAGTTCCCCGTCATACGGGATCTGGTGGTCAACCGGGGCCGTATGTTTAAGGAATTGCAGAAAATCCACGCGTGGATCGATATCGACGGCACCCACGAGTTGGGATCCGGCCCCCGCGTTTCCCCCAATTTTCAAGAGCAGATGTATATTTTTTCCCGGTGTATGACATGCGGCTGCTGTGTTGATGCCTGTCCGCAGTATAACTCCGAAAATCCTTTCGTGGGACCGGCGGCCATCGGGCAAGTTTACCTGTTCAATCAAAATCCTACCGCCCGGTTCATCCGGGAAGAGCGGCTGGAAATCCTCATGGGGGAGGGAGGCATTCATGAATGCGGCAATTCACAGAATTGCGTCCGGGTATGCCCCAGGGGGATTCCTTTGACCACCGCCATTGCCAAAGTCAACCGGGAAACCCTGGCTCAGGCGTTCCGGTCGTTGTTTGACAAGTAAACCGGGCCAAACCACAAGATTTGCATATGCAAATTTTACATCACCTTGTTTTTTCAATGTGTTTTTTTCCTCAGTACCTGTGTACCCGATCGCAGAGAAAGCATGCCTAATGCCCTTTGAAGGTCACCCTCATTCTATTCACGAGAGAGGGAATCGTTTCGCGACCCCATCCGTATAAATGCCATGAATTAAAACAAGAAGATATTTTTAAATTTGTTAAATTTTCAAAACCTTCATTTTGATTCTGACAAAATCTCCCCTGCCACCGGAAAAAGGTAAGCCCGCAGCTCGCCGGAACGGAACACTAACACTCCATCGTCATGGCGTTTGACCGTCAATAACAAATGTTCTTCCCGGGGCTGAGGCGAACCGGGCGGCAGCAGGGCGGAATTCCGGTTGACCCAATATTTCAGGTTAGGAACCAGGTGCGGCGTGTCTTCCTCGCAGTAGATGGGAATGTCAGTCCATTTTCCTTTGTCCAATTGCTCACAAAAGTCGTGAATTTCGTTCATCCAGAGATCGCGGATGGCCCGTTGACGGATTTCCAACGTGAAATCGATCGTGGTCAGCTGCACATATGTCAACAATCCAAACAACACAGCAGCCCCGAGATACCGGTTCGTGAAGGCGCAAATTCCCGCCCCGATTGACAATCCCAGAAAGAACACCCCGGTGCGCCAAGGCCCTTCCTGGATGATCTGCTCCATGAAATCCATCGAGGGGGCGTTGGTGAAAAAATCCCGGACTTTCGCAAATCCCATCCAGACATCCGGAAGTAAAAATCCGGCGGCGAACAACGAGGCAGAAAAAACAGTCAAGATTAAATAAACCAGCCGCCGGGTCAGGTTCGACTCTTTCCAGATCCCAAGAGTCGACAGGCTAACCGGCATGGCCAGGAGGTTGAGGTAAAACACATACCGCAGGGAAATCGACCAGTCTTCATATCCAGTCCGCCGGATGTAATACACCGCTACGGAACCAATCAGCGTCACACCGAGAAAAAACAGCATCCGGAACGTTTCTTTCTGAGCCGGTGTCAACCAGGAAGGCCGGATGAGGGAAACCAGATACTGAACGAGAAACAACGAGGTAATCCAAACTCCTCCTTCCAGCCATAGGCCGGTCCAATGCGCAGAAAAGAGGGTGATGAGCAGACGGACCGGGGATGCGTGATTCTGCTGGTTAAAATGGGCATACACGGGAGAACTATAAGGATGGGTCAAATACCCCATTTGCCACCACACCGTGATCACCAGAGTCAGGGAAAGGCTGATGGCCATCAAGATGGGAGCGGGATCGCGGCGGCGCTTCAAAGTCCGGTACGCCAGCCAGACCAGGGCGGCGGCACCAATGACGATCACTTGGATGCGGGTCAACGCCAGAGCGGCGGCGGCCACACCCAGCCACGCACCGGTGACCGTGCTGGAATGCTTGTCTGTAAGGATTTGTGTGGACAACGCCGCCACCCAAAGGACCAAAGGCGCGGCCAGATTTTCGCTCATCGTCCATTGCGTATAGATGGCCG
Organism: Candidatus Omnitrophota bacterium; assembly: GCA_013177805.1. Classification (GTDB taxonomy): domain Bacteria; phylum Hinthialibacterota; class Hinthialibacteria; order Hinthialibacterales; family Hinthialibacteraceae; genus JABLXU01. The sequence continues at coordinate 24,644 of JABLXU010000014.1, read as the reverse complement.
AGGGATACAAGGTATACAAAACGCAGGCCAGGGTACTCCGTCGGGGATCCAGCCAGATCCGTGACAGGCGGTAAAGCGGATAGATGCCCAGGAAATAGAGCAGAGGATTAATCCACGATTGTACCACTTCGATCCACAGATAGGTTGGGGCAAAGCAGCCGAACGAGAGGATCAATGGATACAGCGGGGGCATGGGGAAATGATTCTTGAGATGAAAGGTACTGGGATGGTGCAGGCCGAAAGCCAGGCTCTTGTAAAACACCATGTCCCATACCACCTCGAGAATCGGGGTGTAGAGGTTGGCGAGAATGCCATAAACCAGCACCGCGGGGATATAGAGAAATATCAGGCGGAACTCTCCCCGGGCGTTGAAAAGCGGAAATTTCATACGTGGGTCCTTATTGTGGGTCTTTTTTTATTGTGATGACCAGGTATGCCGCTAGGACCTTGTGAGATTATTGTTTTTTCCCCAATTCATAAAGCCGGATGTAATCGAGGATCAACACATTACGGGCTGTCTCTTTCAGATAAATCCGGACTGGTTCATTTTGAAAAAATGGTTCCGGCTGGGTGATGGCCAGATGAGTGGCCCCGGCTTGTTCTTGTTGTTGGAGTAACTCCAGTGTCAAGTCGGGGGGATTCACGGCCAGTCCCATGCGGCGGCTCTGGTAAATGACGGAAGGGTCGAAATTGTCGACAATCACCCGGGCATGGGGTGGTGTGTAATCCTTAATGGCCTGCGCGGCCCGCAGCCAGTTCTGCTTGAGATGATACCAAGGGCGGATGACTGTGTGAAACTGAAAGAAGGTCGCCAGGATCACGATCCCGATGAATGCCTGGCGCAACTGGACTTGCGCCAGGATGGTGGATTCCGTCAAATGTTCCCAGATCAGGGTGGTGAACCGCGCGGCGGACCAGGCAAGAGCGGGCAGAAGGATCAGGTAATACACATAATGGGGCACTACGGCCACGGGATACACGTCCAAAACATAATATGTAAGAACGGTTAAGGTCCAGAACTGGGGCAGAAATCCAGCCCGGGGCCGGATGAGAAACAAAGCACGCCGCGGCGAACGTGGCACCAAGGGGACCGAGCGTGTAATCCCAAAATGTCCGCCAAACTTGATAAAACAGGCCATGCTTCCACCAGAGCAGATAATAATGGGCGCTGGTCCAATTGCGGAAATCCTCCCGCCCGTGCGAGCTCAGGCTGTAACTGGCGTATTGCTGATACGCCCAGGAATACCAGAGCAGCGCCGGTAAAAACATCAATCCGCCGGCCAGCCAAATCCATCCGTTTTTCCACCACGATCGATCCGCGAGCTGCCGGTAGATGACATACGCGGGGATCAAGTAAAACACCAGCGGCGGCATCATCAGCAGGGCCAGCGCGGCGCATACGGTCATGCCAAGCCAGGGGGCAGGCTTTTTTTCTTCTACCCATTTGGCGAATGCGGCGAGAGCCACAAGCATCAGGCCAATGGCCACGGGATGGCGGTGAAAACATCGCCCATGGTAGACTGCCTGAGGCGCGATCAAATACCACAGGGCAGCGAAACGGGCGGTGAGAGGATGCTCCAGCCGCTTGATCAGCGCGTACAACCCGGCCGCTCCCACCAGGCAGAACAGGGCGGTCAACAATCGGCCGATCCACACGTGTTCGCCGAGGGGAACATACAGACAAGCCACCACGAAGGGATAGAGGGGAAACTCGTTGGGCCACAGGCCGGCTTCGTGAATAGTTCCCCACCCGGTGATGCGGGGATTCAACAACTCGAAGCCGTTTTCATAATAATTGCGGGCGATCGACGCAGTCGCGCCCTGGCGGAACGAATCGCCATCCAGGATAGGGGAATCGATTTTATAAAGCCGGAGCGCCAGCCCGAACAGGAGGATGCACCACAACCAGCGGTCCGCAAAAACGCGATAGAACCAGGCAGAACTATTCATGCCATCAAAAATACCTGGAGTGCTATTCTTCATCCCCCGGCCCTGCCTCTTGAAAAAGGCCTGCGTCTCGACTTATCTTGAGGACCAGACTCTTCCCCTCAGGGAAAGGGCAACAAGAAATAAAACCTCAATCAACCCACGACGACGAAGCCGCGCGAAATCAAAGAATCAGGCGAGTATAAAACCAAGTGTAAAGCAAAATTGCATTTAAATCACCCTTATCCTAAAAATCAAGGATCACCCAAACGCATCCCAACCTTCAACCGGGCTCCGCTTTACGGCACAATACCCGCATCGCAATGTCCCGGCCCCGGATTGTTCCTTCCGGTTCGATTTCCGAAACCGGCCGGAATTCATCTCTGGAGGACAGAAGCATGACTTCGCTTCCCGACCGTCTTCAGCGCCGCATCGAATGTTCTGGACTGAGTCTGGAGAAAATCAAGTCCAAATTAAAGAAACAGCATATCGAGACTCCCTCGTGGGGATACGCTGATTCCGGCACGCGTTTCGGGGTCTTCAAGCAGGCGGCCGCCGCTAAGACACTGGCCCACAAACTGGAGGACGCCGCCACGGTGCACCGCTACACCGGCATCGCCCCTTCCGTGGCTTTGCATATCCCTTGGGACCTAGTGGACGACTGGAGCGCCTTGCGGCAGCAAGCGGAATCGCTGGGGATCCGGATCGGAGCCATCAATCCCAATGTGTTTCAAGACCAGGAATACAAACTAGGCAGCATTACCAATGAAGACGCGGCTATCCGGCGCAAGGCGGTGGATCACATGCTGGAATGCGTGGAGATCATGCGTCAGACCGGATCGCAGATCCTCAGCTTGTGGTTTGCCGATGGGACCAATTACCCCGGACAGGGTCATTTCCGCCGCCGCAAGCAATGGATGACCGAGTGTCTGCAGGAAGTCTACCAAGCCATGGATTCTCCCATGCGGATGCTGCTGGAGTACAAGCTGTTCGAGCCGGGATTCTACCATACCGATCTGGCCGACTGGGGCATGGCGTACGTGGTCTGCGGCCACTTGGGAGACCGGGCGCAAGTGCTGGTGGACCTGGGACACCATGCGCACGCGGTCAATATCGAGCACATCGTGGCCTTTTTGCTGAGTGAAAGCAAACTGGGCGGCTTCCATTTCAACAACCGCAAGTCCGCGGATGACGACCTGACCGTCGGATCGATTAATCCTTACGAACTGTTTCTAATCTTCAACGAACTGGTGGACGCCGAGCTCGATCCCGCCGTCACTATGGATGTAGCCTTCATGATCGACCAAAGCCACAACCTCAAGCCCAAAGTGGAGGCAATGGTGCAATCGGTGATCAACTGCCAGAAAGCCTACGCCAAAGCCTTGTTGGTCAACCGAAACGCCCTCCGTAACGCTCAGGCCGCGGGAGACATCATCGGGGCGGAAGTAGAACTGGTCAAAGCCTACGAGGCTGACGTGGAGCCGCTATTGCGCCTGGTGCGGGAAGAAATGGGATTGGAACCCGATCCGCTCCAGGCCTACCGTCAAAGCGGATACGAGCGGCAAAAAGCCGAAGAGCGGGCCAAAATCCAGGGAGGCGCCACCTTGGGTTGATCACCCCGGCCGGCATGAATCACGTGTTTTCGAGATGAGACGCAAGGATCATCCAACATTTGATTGGGAAAGGATTGGTACCCGGCAATGGAAGTCATCATCAAAGCGAACTACGACGAGATCTCCTTGGAAGCCGCGAATTATGTCAAGCGGTTGGTGCAAAACAAGCCCAATTGCGTCCTCGGCCTGGCCACAGGCAGCACCCCTCTGGGATTGTACAAGGAACTGATCCGGATGCACCGGGAAGAAGGCCTGGATTTCTCCAAGGTGTACACCTTTAACCTCGATGAATATTACGGCATTCCCCATTCCCATGAACAGTCCTATCACACCTTTATGCAGGAAAACTTGTTTCAGCATATCAACGTCCAGCCGGAACGGATTCACGTCCCCAGCGGCACCGCCGAGGACGTGAAAGCGTTTTGCCAATGGTACGAAGACGAAATCAAACGGCTGGGCGGAATCGATTTACAAATTCTGGGCATCGGACGCGACGGCCATATCGCCTTCAATGAACCAGGATCGTCCCTGGGATCGCGCACCCGCATCAAGACGCTGACTCAAGAGACGATCGAGGACAACGCCCGCTTTTTCGGGAGCAAAGATCTGGTTCCACGCTATGCCGTGACCATGGGAGTCGGCACGATCTTCGAAGCCAAGGAGATCATTCTGCTGGCGAATGGCGCAAACAAGGCGGAAACCATCGCCAAAGCCGTGGAAGGGCCGGTCACCGCGCAAGTCACCGCCTCGATTCTACAGTTGCATCCCAATACGATTTTCCTCCTGGATGAGGCGGCGGCTTCCAAATTGGAGCGGAATGACTATTACAAGTGGGTGTACGAGAACAAGCCCAGACACACGTGATAAACAAACCGTTGCTTTCCGCCAAGGGGCCGAGTGAATGTTATGGTTTGTAAGACGGATGCCAAGAAAACGATCGGATGAGGGATAGGGCCAGGGCGGACCGGCATGTCTGCCCTGGCGGTATACCCGTAAAGTGAAACACCGCCACGCTGATTTGACGGGCTGCCCCCTGCTCCCCGAGCACCCTTATAATGATGATGGATGCAACACCCAGAACGTAATAATTCATTTTTTACTATAAATTTTCACAATATATTTTTAAAAAGATAAATGAAATGAGATCCGGGATTCGGGAAAAGAGAAAAAATGGCAGGAATTTCATCAGGAATCCTGATAAAATGGTCTTACGATTTTTAGAAAGCCCCCGGCGCTGGTGGGGAAAAATGGTGTTCCGCTATGCGGGGCGGAATTGGTGCGCCAAAAGCACCGCACATTCGCGCAAATTTTACAACATTATCGGCCGGTTTTATGATTGGATCTACACGAAACCCATTCAAGGATACCGGGAAGCCGCGGAATACGTGGTGGAGAAGTTCATCGAACCCGGGGATTTTGTTTTGGACCTGGGATGTGGAACGGGATTGTTATTGGATTTGGCAAAAAACCGGGCCGGACGCCTCGTCGGTCTCGATATTTCATGGGGGATGATTCAACAAGCGCGCGGTAAAATGAAGGAATGCCCCCATCTGGATTTTGTCGCCGCGGACTGCCGGATGTTGCCGTTGCGGGCGGAATTTGACAAAATCGTATCCAGTTTTATGCTAGTGATTTTGGAAAGGGATGACCGGCGCCGTGTCATCCAAAGCCTGTATCCCCTCTTGAAAGAAGGAGGCATGGCGGTTTTCCTGACCGCCCAGGATGACCTGTCGCCGGAATGGTTGACGGTAGAGGAATGGGTGTGTTTCGGGCGGGAGGCTGGATTTGAACCGATCGAAATCGAGGACCGCGGCGAGTATTTCCGTGTCGTCCGGTTCGGCAAATCCTGAAGGTCACGCCGGAGGAACAGGGGAGGATTTCGGTTGCCATTATCCTTCCCCGGCCGTATGAATAATCAGAACCGTACGGTTGGATATAAATATGTTTTCAAACTGATTATTTGAGGTGATTTGAATCATGAAAGGGTTGAGCGTAGTGTTGGTTTGTCTCGTTTCGGTCTGGGTCGTGGCCGGATGTTCCCACCCGGGTGGCGTCACGCGCGGCGATGTGCCCATGGTAAGTGGAGTAATGCACACGGTGGCGAAGGGAGAAACAGTCGAATCAATCGCCGAAGCCTACCAAATATCACCCCAGGTGTTGATGCGGCAGAACAATCTGACGCAAGGGAAACCCCTTGCCCCGGGAACCCGGTTGTTCATACCTGGCGCGAAGGAACCACGATCAGCGCTTACTTCCCCGATAGTCCGGGAAACGCGGGACGGATTGTATCACCGGGTGGAGCCGGGGCAAACGCTCACCGGCATCGCCAACGCATATAAAAAATATGACGTCTCCATCCAGGAGATCCAGCGGGTCAATAATATCTCCGACCCCTCGAAGATCTATGCCGGCCAGCAGTTATGGATTCCCCGCGCCCAGCAGGTCGAGGACGTGAACTATAACAAGGTGACCATCGTCGCGTCTGAACCCTTGAAAGACCTGCCGCCCGATCCCCGGGTGGAAGTGAAAGTGGCCTCCGCTCCCACGCCTAAAACGGCAAGAGAAGGCGTGAGAAAAGCCACCGATGAAGAAATCAAGCCGGTAGCCGTCACGCAGTCCACCCAGGTGGCGTCGGGCGCTCCTTCTGTTCCTGCGGAGCCTAAACCGCAAGCCGCTCACACGGCCCAGACTCCGCAAACCGTCTCCAAGACCCCGGCCATGCCTTCACCGGCCCAAGCGGAAAAACCACCGGTGGAGTTTCCCCGTGAGGTCACGGAATACAACTCGCTGAAGTTCCAATGGCCAATTAAGGATAAATTCACGATCGTCCGGGGATTCAACAAATCACCGGGCAGTCCGGATTTTAATCCAGGAGTGGATTTGGGAGCGGAAATCGGGACCGAAGTTTGCGCAGCAGCGGATGGCGAAGTGCAACGGGTTGGCGGTGTGGCGGATGAATTGGGCAGCAGCCTGGGCAACTACATTATCCTCTACCATGGTGAAAAGGGAGGCGGCGGCTTGCGAACCATTTACGCCCACAACAGCCAAAATCTTGTGCAGGTCGATCAAAAAGTTAAACGCGGTCAGCCCATTGCCAAAGTCGGAAACACCGGCCGGCCGGCAGCCTCCTCCAGCGGAGGGGTGTTGCATTTTGAGATCCGCGAAGTCACTACTCCCCTGGATCCGATGAAAGTCTTGCCGCCGTTGCGATGATCGGCGTCGCTTCCCCCGGGAGAGGTTCCAGAGGCGGCCCTGGCCAAAGGACGTTGATGTATGAACAAGGAACGGCGGATTTTTGAACGGGAAAACGTCGCGATCTCCATCATCTACAGCTTGGATGATGGTGTATCCATGTTGGAAGGGGAGTGGTTCGAAGCCCAGACCATCGACATCGGCCCGGTCTTGGTGGGGGGAATATCTTTCTATACCGAAAGGAAGATCGAACCAGGCCGCCCTATCCGTCTCGCGCTATTCATGGATCTGCAGCTCAAGGAATCGTGGAGCCAGGAGTCTGAATCGTTTCCGATTTACAAGGGCAAGGTCTTGCGCGTGAGTCCCCATAACCGGGGCTATAAGGTAGCGGTGGAGTTCCAGGGTTTTGCTAAAGTACATAGTTGAGTTCTTCAGCACAGTTGAGTTCGAACCGTCTTTTGGGGATAAATGTGGATAAATCGGGAGAGACTCCCTGCCATGGCAACCGGTACCTCCCTCATTCACCAAAAGCGAAATAGAACTTCTTGATTCCGAGACCGGAAGATGGTGGTTACCGCCGGAAGACCATACGGGTGCCTTCTTTCGGTTTCGGGCCTTTGCCGGTGCCGCTTTTGGTCACCTTGATGGGTTTTTGGAACTGGAGACCGCGTGCCCGCAATTGTTCGCCATATGTGTTAAAGATCGCGTTTTCGAATTCGATCAGTTTTTCCAGTTCGGCCCGGCAGGTTTTTAGTCGCTCCTCGTAAGCCTCGATCCGGGCTTTTTGGGCGTTAAGCGCCTGGCGGAATTCATCCAAATTGCGGGGGACCGCGGATTCAGGGGGAATATCGGGCACAGTGCCCAAGGTGGTGAGAGATTGGGTTTGCGCCAAAATGGCGTCCGCCAGTTCCGGTTCCACATTCTCAAATATGGCGGCCAGTTGGTTGAGCGTATTCTGGGCATGCGACTGGGCGGCCAATAAGAGATCTTCCTTGAGACGAAGAACCTTTTCCTGCAGAAGCGCCTGCTTGAGTTGCCACTGGGCCAATTCCAGTAAATCTGGGGCATAGGCTTTTTGGGCGATGCGGACCTTGGTCTGCATATGATGACTTAGGGTACGCTTGGCCTGATCGAGTTTTTGGACCAATTGATCGTATTCCACGGCATCCAGATTTTCGTCTTTCTGTTGCTCTTCGTATTTACGGATCAGGACTTGTAATTTGAAGGCGAAGATGAAATCGGGATGGTTGCGTTTGAATTCGGCGATTTGTTTTTCCAGCCGGGCGATTTCCCGGGCGTGCTTTTCCGCAGGACTGAGCCAAGACGAAACCGGTGGAATCCTTTTTTGCAGTTCGTCCCCACTGGTGCCGCGTTCCCGGATCAAGCCGGCAATCACCTCAAAACATTCCGCTAAGTCTTCACGCACCGGCTGCATGAAGAGTTCGATGTCGAACGCCAATGATTCTTCCGCGTTTTTGAGGCATTCGCGGGCTTTGCGGGTAGAAAGCAGCTGCTCGAAGACTGCATAAGCCCGGGAGAAATCTTCGCGGAGCAGGAAGGATTGAGGCAAATATTCTGGCATTGTCCAGCCTTTCCACATTAATTCAAGTCCATCCCGGCTCCTATTATGTATCGGAAATTTTCGTGAGTATATGTACTTTTTTATAAACGATCCATCTCTATTTCAAGGATGAGACCGGAAACGTACTGGATGTGCCAGGACAAAGCGTAACGTTTTACCAGAAAGACAGGGAAGAGAAGGAACGTACGGATTGAGATTTCGCCAATCTCCTTTATACTACCTGTTTTGTGAATCATGCGAGGGATATTATACCGGCTGGAGGATATTGATGTACGCGATTGTTCGAACAGGTGGAAAGCAATACCAGGTTTCCCCGGGGGACATCATCCAGGTGGAATCGCTGGCCGCCGCCCCGGGGGAGGAAATCTCCTTGGATGAGGTCTTGGTGGTGAAGGATGATGAACAGATCCACATTGGGACCCCCTTGGTGCCAGCATCGTCGGTCAAGGCCAAGGTATTGAACCATGGCCGGGGCAAGAAGGTCGTTATTTTCAAACTCAAGAGACGTAAACGCTACCGCCTCACGAAGGGACACCGGCAGAATTTCACACGGATCCAAATCCAAGAGATTGTTCGGGGTTGAATTCGGACGCCATATAAATACCTTTTCCGGAATGAGAATCCGGTATAAGAAAACGATTTGATTCTTAAAGACTTGATCCTTCTTGCGAAAGACAAAGTGAGAGCCGGATCTTGTGAGATCCGGCTCTTTCTGTGGTTGTCTTTACCAATCCTACCATAATCCGGGTGGCGCTCAGCGGTGTCCCCCGCCGCCCCGGGAGTGAGATCCGCCGCCACTCCGGCTGCCTCCGCGGCCCCGGTCCCCACTACCGCCGCCATGACCGCGATTCCCACGGCCCCGGTCTCCGCTGCGGGAGGATTCTCCTCCACGGCCCCGGTCGCCAGCCCGGTCCGGATGTTCACCGGCGGAACGAGCCGGGATGCGGCCCAGTTCGACATCGGCGTCGCGTTTGCTGAGATTGATTCGGCCGAAATCATCGATTTCAATGACCTTCACATCAATCTCATCGCCTTCTTTCACCACGTCTTCGACATTGTTGACCCGGTGGGGAGCCAGGGCGGAAATGTGCACCAGCCCTTCCTGACCGGGCAAGATTTCCACGAACGCCCCGAAATTGACGAGACGGGTAACCTTGCCCTTGTAGATCTTGCCGACTTCCACTTCTTCGGAGAGGTATTCGATCCATTGGCGCGCCTTAAGGCCGCTTTCGGAATCCGTCGCGGCGATAACCACGCGGCCTTCGTCATCGATGTCGATTTTGGCCCCGGTTTCGCTGATGATCTTCCGGATCATTTTGCCGCCGGGTCCGATGACGTCACGAATCTTATCCACTGGGATGTTGATCACCTGGATGCGGGGGGCGAAGGGGCTGATATCAGGACGCGGCGCCGCCATAGCCTGTTCCATGATATCCAGGATGTGCAGGCGGCCCTGCCGGGCTTGCTCGAGCGCCTGCGCCATAATATCGCGGGAGATGCCCCCGATTTTCAGGTCCATCTGGAATGCGGTGATGCCTTGACGGGTTCCTGCGACCTTAAAATCCATGTCGCCCAGGTGATCTTCGACGCCCAGGATATCGGAAAGAATGGCATAGCGGCCGTCTTCGGAAATCAAACCCATGGCGATGCCCGCCACCGCCGCGCGGATGGGGACGCCCGCATCCATGAGCGAGAGGGATCCGCCGCATACCGAGGCCATGGAAGAGGAGCCGTTGGATTCCAGAATTTCGGAAACCACGCGGATGGTGTAGGGGAAATCGTCCGGATGGGGCAACACCGGTTTCAGGGCGCGTTCGGCCAAGGCTCCGTGTCCGATTTCCCGGCGGCCGGGACCCCGGATGGGACGGACTTCCCCTACGCTGAACGAGGGAAAGTTATAATGGAGTAGAAATTTTTTGTAATATTCCGGCAGCAAGCCGTCGATTTTTTGCTCGTCGGAGATGGTCCCCAGCGTGGTGGCGCAGAGAGCCTGAGTCTGGCCCCGGGTGAAGAGAGCCGATCCGTGGGCGCGGGGAATGATGTTGATCTCACAGGTAATAGGCCGGATCTCGGTGGTGCGGCGGCCATCGCTGCGCAGGCCTTCGTCCAAGGTACGGCGGCGCAGAATTTCCCGCTCTAGGTCGTGTACCACACCCGCGATTTTCTTCTCGCTTTCGGCCAGCCGTTTTTTGTGTTGCACCCGGGCCTCCAGGTCGTCGGCGGCGATTTCACCCCGGCCAATGGCTGCCTGAAATTCGGTTTCCAATTCAGTAAGCACCTGGAGTTTCACATCCTCGAGAATGGCGTCCAGGGCACTTTGGCGTTCCAATTTTTCGGGGATAACGTGAGCGGTTTTGATCCGGTCGTACGCCAATTCCCGGACACGGGTCTGGAGTTTTTCATCCACGGCCGGCGGTTCGAATTGGATCTTGGGTTTACCACATCGCTGCTTCAACTCTTCGATCAGGCCGGCCACCTCGCGGAGGACCTCCTGGGCGATATCGAGCGCTTGAAGGATCACGTCTTCCGGTTCTTCGTTGGCGCCTCCCTCCACCATGTTGATGGCGTCCCGGGTACCGGCGATCGTGAGGTTCACGGTGCCGGTTTCCATTTGGGCGGTGGTGGGATTAATGACGAATTGGCCGTCATTGCGGCCAATACGGACGGCGGCGACCGGACCATTGAAAGGGATATCCGAAATTTCCAGGCTGGCAAACGCCGCGATCATGGCGCAGATGTCTGGATCGTTCTCCCGGTCGTAGGATAAAACCTTGAGCTGCACCTGCACTTCATTCATGAAGCCTTCAGGGAACAGCGGCCGCATGGGGCGGTCGATGCAGCGGGAGGTGAGAATTTCCTTTTCCGATGGCCGGCCTTCCCGCTTAAAAAAACCGCCGGGGAATTTTCCGGCGGCGTATTGGGGTTCCCGGTAATCGACCGTCAATGGGAAAAAATCGCCCCCTTCGCGGGGTGTGGAGGCCATGGTGACCGCCGAGAGAACCATGGTATCGCCATAACGGCAGATCACCGTGGCATTGGCTTGGCGTCCGATGCGTCCGGTTTCCAGGGAAAGAATCCGGCCTCCAATTGTTTTGGATACGACAACTACCTCTTCATTCATGAGTACATCTTCCTTTCATAGGGCACGGCCAGCCTCCACTGGGAGCCCAGGAGCCGCGGTTCCGGACAGAAAGGAAGAAACGACCGTTTGATCGAATCGTGGAGGAGGGCATTCGGCGAGATACGAGTCTTCACCTCATCCCGTTGTCCATGGCGGGACGTCAGGCCTGGGGATTCCTGCATCACCCTGACTAGGACGCCGGAGGTTGGCGTTTAACCTTCGGCCTCCTAATCGGGGTGGTGCGAGTCCTGTTGATAGAATCCCGGCACTTCCGAACCGCCACTTCCTTGCAATGGCGGGATACCGCGGCCCTGACGGGTTAGCGGCGGAGCCCCAATTTTTGGATAATCTGGCGGTACCGGTTCACTTCCTTGCGTTTGAGATAATCCAGCAGCCGCCGGCGTAAACTGACCATCATGAGCAGGCCACGGCGGGAGTGGTGGTCTTTCTTATGAATCTTAAAATGTTCGGTCAAATTTTTGATTTTCTCGGACAAGATGGCGATTTGCACTTCCGGTGAGCCGGTGTCCGTTCCATGGACCTTAAATTCTTCAATCAATTCTCTCTTCCGTTGGTTCGTAATGGACAAGGCTTAACCTCCTTCCGGTTATTCTTTTATTCTGGCCAGATGCTGAACCATTCGTTTCAGTAATTATCCCATCGTTTCTTCGTGGTTTAAAGGCCGTGATGAAACACTTTGATGGGCTTGATGACCCGCAGATTTCCCGCCAATTCATCCATTTGGTCTGAATTCAGCAGGGCTTCTCCGACTCCGATGAGAGTCCCATCCCGGCTCGTCACCCGCACCATAGATCCGGTATAAAAATCACCGTTCCGCCGGGTGATCGCTCCCCCCGAAAGAAAACGTCCGCAATGGATGGATGCCTTGCCCTCCGATCCCACCATTACGGAGGGGAGAGAGGACAGCGCTTCGTTCAAACTGACAATCCGCGGCAGTACGTCATCGGGGGAATGGAGCACGTCCAAGGCCACGGCCTGGTCGATATGAAAGGCACCGCATCGCACGCGGACCAGACCCGACATCGCCGCTCCGCTTCCCAGGGCGATGCCCAAATCGTGACACAGCGTGCGGATATACGTCCCTTTCCCGCACGTCACCCGGAACCGGATGACCGGCAACTCCACGGCTTCCAATACTAGTTCGTGGATATGAATCTTACAAGGGTCACGTTTAACCTCCACCCCCCGCCGGGCGAGTTCATACAACCGCTGCCCCTTGTGGTGCTTGGCGGAGACCATTGGGGGCATCTGCATCTGTTCGCCCCGGAACCGCTGAAAAGCGGCTTCAATGATTTCGGCGTTCAAAGGGGGAACTGGAACTTCTTCCACGACGGTACCGGTAATGTCTTGAGTGTCCGTGATGAGTCCCAAACGCATATCGACGAGGTATTCCTTATCCTGGGCGATAAGAAACTGCTGAATTTTGGTGGCTTTACCGAGACAGATCGGCAACACACCGGTGGCCATGGGGTCCAGGGTTCCCGTATGCCCCACCCGCTTCATGCGGGCTACCTTGCGGATGACATCCACCACATCATGCGAGGTCATGCCCGCCGGTTTGTTGATGTTCAGCACGCCATTGATTTCAGATTTCGTTATCATCCAACCCTCGAATGAGAAAAATGAGAAATTTTAATTCACCCTCACGGTTCTTCCGGGCCCAAATCGGCCGCTTCCAAAGCCCGGAAGATCCGTTCGGCCTCGTCCAACGAGGTATCGTAGCGGAATTCCAGTTCGGGAATACGCTTGATATGCAGCCGTGAGAAGAGCAATTTCCGGATATACCCGGCGGAATGCTGAGCGCCCGCCAGGCATTCGGCGGGATTATCCTGCTTGTGCAGCGCCAGGAAAACCACCGCGTTGTGTAGATCCCGGGTGGTCCGCACTTCAGTCACGGTCACACCGGCCAGCCGGGGATCTTCCAATTCCGTCAGAAAAATGCTTGCGATTTGTTCCTGCAGCAAGCGGTTGACCTGAGCCATCCGGTAGGTTTTTTTTTGAGTCATGATCAGAGAAGCGTTCCCAGTCATTCTTACGCGGAGAGGGGAGACGCCGGTCAGAAATATCAGAAATATTCAATCCAATGATCGGTCAAACCCACCGCGGGTACGGAATGGATTAAATCCACGATGCGGTTGAGTTCCCGTTCCACCGCGATCCGTTGAGTGGCCACCATGGCTACGGCCAGGCTGCAATCTTGCCATGAATCCTGACCATCGGTTTCGGCCAGCGAAACGTTGAACCGCCGGCGGATACGGTCCTTGAGACTGTGCACCACTTGGCGCTTGTCTTTCAGGGATTGCGAACCCGGAATGTGGAAGGTCACTTCGAGTATTCCGACAATCATGGAAGCCCACCCGCCCGGGACCAGGAGCGGTGCAACCTGTCCACCCCCTGGAAGGCGCTGTAAGGGATTACAGCGTCGGCGCGACCTCTTCCAGCATGTAACATTCTACGACATCGCCATGTTTGATGTCATTAAAGTTTTCAAGACCAATCCCGCATTCGTAGCCGCTTTGCACCTCGCGGACATCGTCCTTGAAACGTTTCAGAGAGGCCATGCGGCCTTCGTGCACAACCACGGAATCGCGCAGCAGGCGGATGGGCGCGTTGCGGATGATGCGCCCGTCCTGAATGTACAAACCGGCAATGCTCATGCTGCGGGAGACCCGGAACACTTCGCGCACTTCGCCATGGCCGAGGATCCGCTCCTCGTAGGTTTTTTCCAGCATGCCGGTCATCGCCTTGGTGACATCGGAGATAGCGTCATAGATGACCCGGTAGGTGCGGATATCCACATGTTCCTGCTTGGCCAATTCGATGACATGCGGATAGGGGCGCACATTGAATCCCAAAATGATCGCGTTGGAAGCGGCGGCCAGCATGACGTCTGACTCGGTGATCGCCCCCACGGCGCTGTGGAGAATTTCAATCCGGACTTTATCGCTTTCGATTTTCTTGAGACTGTCACACAAGGCCTGAACCGATCCTTGCACGTCCCCCTTGACGATCAAGCGCAGTTCCTTAATGGCGCCTTGTTGAACCTGGGTGGACAAATCTTCCAACGTGATATTGCGGGCGCGGTTCAATTCGCGTTCCCGCTGGATCTGCTGCAGGCGGACGCTGATCTGGCGCGCCTGATTGTCGTCTTTCGCCACGATGAAGGGATCGCCAGCGCTGGGCACGCTTTCGATTCCCAAAATTTCCACGGGCATGGAAGGTCCGGCAGTCTCCACCGTCTCCCCTTTGTCATTGAGCATGGCCCGGATCCGGCCGGCGTAAATCCCGGCTACAAATGGATCCCCGATGCGCAGGGTTCCTTGTTGAATCAAGGCGGTGGCCACGGGGCCGCGCCCTTGTTCAAGGCGGCCCTCAATGATCACTCCCCGGGCGCGGCACGCGGGATCGGCCTTGAGTTCAAGCATTTCCGCTTGCAGCAGAATGCTTTCGAGCAGATCCTCGATGCCGATTTTCTTCAACGCGGAAATGGGAACCACGACAGTTTTGCCGCCCCATTCCTCGGGCACCAAACCTTGTTCGGCCAATTGTTGCTTGACACGGTCGGGATTGGCGCCTTCCAGGTCGATTTTGTTAAGCGCCACAATGATGGGCACCCCCGCGGCCTTGGCGTGGTTGATCGCCTCAATGGTCTGGGGCATGACCCCCTCACTGGCGGCGACCACCAGGACCACGATATCCGTGACCATGGCTCCGCGGGCGCGCATGGCAGTGAAGGCGGCGTGCCCCGGTGTATCGAGGAAGACAATATCGCCGCCCGGGGTGTTGACATAATAAGCCCCGATGTGCTGCGTGATGCCGCCCGCCTCATGGGAGGCAACATCGGCTTGGCGCACGGCGTCAAGCAGCTTGGTTTTCCCATGATCCACATGGCCCATGACCGTGACCACCGGCGGGCGGAACACCTTGCGCGATTCGTCGGTGTCTTCCTCCCACAATTCCGCCAGAGCGTCACTGTCCTTCAGATCGATCTTTTCCACCGCGAAGTTGTACTCGTCGGCAATAATCTGAATGGTTTCGAATTCAATCGGTTGATTGATAGTGGCCATGACACCAAGCGAAATCAATTTTTGAATCAATTCGCTGGGGGGAATCCCCAAGCCGCTGGCCACGTCAGCCACGGTGGAGGCGTCATGCACCTTGAGAATGGTTTTTTCGCGTTCGTGCCGTTCCATTTCCGCCGCCTGCATCATTTCACGCCGTTCGCGCTTTTCGCGTTTCCATGCCCGTTTGCCTTTGGTCTTGACCACCGTGGGCCGCCGGGGGCCGGCAGGACGGGGAATCGCGGCCGTAGGTTCATCGGCCGGCTTGACCTTGGAGATTTCGGCCGCGGACCGGCTTTGCTTGATTTTAAGTTTTTGAATCTCACGCCGGATGGCCTCGTCTTCGTCATGCCGCCGGGGTAATTCTTTTTCAATCGGTTCCTCGAAAATCGGCTCGATAGCCGGCTGGTGTTCTTGCAAGCTTTCCAAATCCAGTTCGGGAGCCTCGATGATAATATCTGCTTCTCCCTTGGATTTTTTGAGGGTTTCCAGGGAAATAGTTTTGGGCTTCGCTTTTTTAACGGCCTCTTTTTTAACGGTTTTCTTTTCTTTCTTACCCTTCGGTTCGGCGATTTTCTCTTTCCGGAGTTTGCGGATTTCCCGCTTTATGGCTTCCTCGGCTGAAACCGTTTCTTCCTCCGCGGGCACGGTCTCGGGAAGAGGCGTCTCCACGGCTGGAGCTTCCACCGATACTTCAATCACCGGAGGCGCTGGAGGTTCAATCATTTCCGGAGGTTCAGCCGGAGGCACGGCGGCCACGGCTGACGGAGCGGTGATTTCCTCCACCGAAGTGGAGACCACGGGTATCGCCTCAGGCAGCGGAGGAGGAGCCTCCTTCTTCTCAGCCGGTTCTGGGGGTTTCCAACCCTTGGGACGCCGAATCTTGGCAAAGCGGGAATTTGCCGGAGGAGAGGTTTCAGGTTCTTTGGTTTCCAGTTTCCCAAAATGTTGCAAAAGCAGCTCGGTCGTTCCATCGTCCAGCGATGAACTATGACTCTTCCCCTGGACCCCGATCGATTCGAGATAATCCAGGATGTCTTTGTTTTCGAGTCCGTGTTTCCGAGCGATTTGATTAATTCTCATATAAATCCTGACTCCCTGGCGGCTAAGCGCCTGCGTTACTAAAGTAAGGGGTGTGGTTTTTATTCTTTTTATATATTTTTTATGATTTTATAATTCCTTTTCTGCAGACGGATTTCACGGTTGCTATTCCCTATATAGGATTTTATCCCGTATTTCAAAGAGAACAGGAGTGTTCCGGAGATCAAATGGCCGGAGATTCCTCGCTGGGATTGGTGGCCTCAGCGGGTTGCAAAACATCCGCTTCCGCTTCTTCCGGGGATTGGTCTTCCGCCTGACTGGTTTGGAGTTCCTTTCCTTCCAATAAAAGTCGCGCTTCTTCCAGAATGCGACGGGCGGCCTCCACGTCTAAATCTTCTACTTTCGTCAATTCGTCCACCCCCGCGGCAATGACGTCCTCCAACTTAATGATTCCCTGGCTCAGCAAGGAGTCGATCCACGCCTCCCGCAGGGAGGGAATCCGGGTCAGTTCCTGTTTGGCCTTGCGTACCCGTTCGGAAAGCTGGGATTCCGAAATGATATCGATCTGAACTCCGGTCAGTTCCGTGGCCAGTTTGGCGTTCAAGCCGTTTTTGCCGATGGCCAGGGCCAATTCCTCGTCCCGGACTACCAGCAGCGCCCGGTTCCGGCTCTCGTCGTATTCCACACTTTCGATGTTGGCTGGTTTGAGAGAATTGGCCACAAACCGCCGTTTGTCGTCACTGTACTCGATGATATCGATGCGTTCGCCCCGCAGTTCCTGCACCACCATTTGCACGCGGGAGCCTTTCATGCCCACGCAAGCGCCCACCGGATCCACGTCGTTGTCGGAGGAGAGAACCGCAATCTTGCTGCGCTTCCCGGGTTCCCGCGCCACCAGCCGGATGGAAACGATGCCGTCGCGGATTTCCGCCACTTCCTGTTCGAACAGTTTCACCACCAGAAGGGGCGTAGTGCGGGAAAGGACAATTTGCGCGTCCTTCGAGGTTTTTTGGATATCCACGATGACCGCTTTGATCCGCTCGCCATAACGGTAGCGTTCGCCCATAGGTTGTTCCTTGGATGGTAGTACCGCTTCCGCGTTGCCCAAGTCGATGATCACGTTGCCCCGTTCGTAGCGGAGCACGGTACCCGCCACCAAGTCACCCGCACGGTTCTTGTACTTGTCGTAGATCACTTCCCGTTCCGCTTCCCGGATGCGCTGGGTGATCACCTGCTTGGCGCTTTGCGCGGCAATCCGGCCGAAATTAGGAGGCGTCACGTCAACGGATAATTCCTCGCCGATCTGGACATCCTGCACATGGGTGCGCGCCTCTTCGAGCGAAATCTCGACGTGTTCATCCTCGACCACATCGACGACTTCCATGTCGGCATAGACACGGAATTCGCCGGTTTGCTCGTCAAACTCGGCTTCCACCACGTTGACGTCGGGGTGTAGCATTTTCTTGGAAGCCGAAATGAGCGCAGCCTCCAGAGCCTCTTTGAGAGTGTTAAACGGGATGTTTTTCTCCAAACTGATCCGATTTAGAATATCGACGACTTCCTTACCCATAATTCATCCCGTGGCCCTCTGCGCGAGGGCGGATTTCCTTTCGTCCCGCAATCACCACTTGGCACGAGTCAGGGATAAAGAGGACGAAATGATGTAAAAAAGGCGGGGCCAGACCCCACCTTCTGAAGTTAAAATTATAATGGTCTTCTCCACGACATGCAAGAGGGGGTGATATTTCGTTCACCTGGAAAATCCATCCCGGACAGGATTCTTATAAGTCGAGTACCCCTATGACGAGCACCCCGAGACTTGCTTGCTACACCGCGTCATTCCTCTTGCGGCCACCGGAGCCGGATGAGTTTCTCATCATCTTCCTGCCAGTTGGGGGTGAGTATCCCACGGGACAGCTATTCCAAGGAGATAACGGTGGACAATAACCACCCAGTCTCCCGTACCCTTCCGAAACGCTTGATACTGCCTTCTCATGCCAAACCAATATTATTCTAAAAGATTAGTGTAAACGAGAAAAATCTACTTGTTTTTTTCACCTTTCTTATCTATGATTTTACATCCAGGTATTCTTACGGGCTGCTTTTTCATGAAAATGAGAACCGCCTACATCGGATTAGGATCCAACCTCGGCGACCGGCAAAGCCACATACGGCAAGCTGTGGAACGTCTTTCCCAAGAGGAAGGCGTGATGATTCAGCGTGTTTCCCCTTTCTATGAAACCGCGGCGGCCGGATTCCAAAAACCCGCGCCCCCCTTCTTGAACGGCGTGGCCGAATTGGCGGTGGAATGTACCCCCCAACACCTGTTGAATCGTTTGTTACATATCGAAAGCCAGTTAGGCCGGATCCGGCGGCCTCAATCTCCTGAAGAAAACGGCCCCCAATCCCGTTCCATCGACCTGGATCTTTTATTATACGGTGATCAAATCATCTCCGAACAGAATTTGATCCTTCCCCACCCGCGTCTGCATTTACGGTGGTTTGTACTTAAACCGTTGTCGGATCTTTGCCCCGCCCGGCCGCTTCCCGGATTGGGGTTAACCGTAGCAGAAGCCCTTCAAGCATTGGATGCGCATTCGGCCATCATTGGTCAACGCGTGGATTGGATGGCGATACCGGGAAATGGTCTTTGGGGGAATAAGAATTGCCCGGAGATTCTTCCTCCATGATAGGACCAGGAAATATCAAAAAGATTCTAGATCCATCATAATACTAGAGATATCCATCTGGCCAATCTGAAGAGCCTGAACGTATTCAAAATCCAGATCACGGCATACCATCATGATGTGTACCATCACAAACCGACCGGCCGACCGTCAAGACGTACAGTATGGAGTGGAACTCGGGGCGGGTTTGATCTGGAAATGGGGTTTATTAACCCTGGCAGGATACGTGTGTCTGACCGGGCTGCCAGAGGAAGCCATTCGACCGCGGTCCCCCGAAGCCTGGGCGGTCACCCGGTTTTTAACCGTCATGGCATATGTGCATGTCTGGTATTGGATTTTGACCACGCGCCTCATCAACGGTTGGCGGTTGAGTTCACGGCAGTTCGCCATCGCGATGGCTTTCGGTCTGTTGTTCCGTTTGGTGTTGCTTCCCACCCCCCTGATTCTGGAAAATGACATTTACAGGTACCACTGGGACGGACATATCTCGCGTCAGGGTATTAATCCCTACCGCTACGCTCCTTTGGATCATGAAACCCAGCCTTACCGAACAGAGTATTGGGACCGGATCAATTATGGCTACGTACCAACTATCTATCCCCCTGTTCTACAATATGTTTTTCTATTTTCCGAATTTTTATTCCCAGGCCAAATGTTGGGGATGAAATTCGTGTTGCTCCTGTTTGATCTAGGAACTTTGTACCTGATAATGCGGCTCTTGGAAGCCCTGCGCCGTCCCCGCGAGTGGTGTTTGATCTATGCCTGGTCTCCCTTGGTACTCAAGGAAATAGCCAATTCTGGGCATGCTGATTCCGTCTGTGCGTTTTTTTTGACGCTAGCCTTGTTTTTGTTGGTAAAAAACCGGGATTTGGCCAGTGGAGCGGCGATGGCGGGGATGACCTTAACCAAGTTCTTCGGTCTCCTGTTCTGGCCCATTCTGCGCCGCGCCTGGCGATGGCCCGCGCATGGTTTGTACGCGGCGACGCTTGTGATTTTGTATCTCCCTTTTCTATCACTTGATATCAATCCCTTCCGGGGTTTTTGGATCTTTTCCCGGGAATGGCGTTTCAATGGGGGGATTTTTGAATTTACCGTCTGGTTTATTCAGTATCTGGGAGGCCGTTGGGCATTGTTTCGGAGCATTCAACCGGAGGCCATGACCCGGAGCCTTCTATTCGGCGTGATTTTATTTGCCACCGCTTGGCATACTTTCCGGCTGCCGGGAAACCACCATCCCGTCGATTACCTCCGTGCCCTAATGGCGGTGATGGGAACCGTGCTGCTATGCTCGCCGGTGATCAATCCCTGGTATTTCGTTTGGATGGTTCCCTTGTTGTGCGTATTTCCCAGCCGGGCCTGGATTCTACTCACGGGTTTGGTTTTTCTCTCTTATACGTTCTACTACGGGCGGTCGTTTCCAGAATGGGTGCCATGGGTTGAATACGGAATCTTCTTTGCCGTGCTCATTCTGGAGAAGACCACATCAGAAAAGCAAGCGAATAGATCCTTCTAGGTTAGAGTAGCAAGATTGCGGCCTAATCTTACTACATACTTAGTGGTATTCCAGCCGGGATGAAGCTTCAGGCAGTTCCTCCATCCCGTTTTCAGGTCCACCGGGAGGGTGAAATGGCTCCCGGGGTCCTTTCAGTAAGTTCTCCAGGCGGAATTGAAGAAGACGTTGCCGGTTCTCTTCGCGGCGTTTTAGGGCGCTCTTCAATTGTTCCAGCCGTTTTTCCATCATTTGAATTTCCATATGCTGGCGCTGGATTTCCATTTCGAATTCTTTCTCCAGCAAAGGACGTAGTTTCTGGAGAATCTGATTCTTGCGGGCGGTATCTTCTGTGCGGCCATATTCGGCCAGCAATTGTCCGATTTGGTATGTTACGCGCCGGGTATTTTCAATCAAATCCGCCAGCTGGGGATTTTCCACCCGCAAACGCGCCAGCCGCTCGGGTGAATCCAGATTCTCTCTCATGGGGGATGGTAGCCTTCGTTCCTCACCTCCCCGTCCGAACGGTGACCGGGGACCACCTCCTCCGGCACCACCTCCTCCGGGACCACGTCCACCTGGACCATGTCCGCCGGGGCCATTCTCCAATGGTCCGCCCCGGCCCATCGGCCCTCCCCAACCCGGACGGCGCCGGCCGCCTTCTCCTCGTTCCGGATTCTCACGGAGTATCGGCTCGGGAGCAAACAAATCTTCCCCCAACAATGCCGGTTCTATTTGGTCCTGGTTGGAGGCATCGCTTGTCGCCGGGACGACCGTTCCGCCGGCCGAGGGTGTGGCCGATTCCACGGTGTTGGCTTCACCAGAAGTTTCGTCAGCGGGATAACCAATCGAAACCATTATTCCGCCTGCCATCAGCCCAACCATCAAACCAGCCGCCAGAACAGCCCGTTTTGATTTATTCATAAATACTTGTTCTTTCATCATGCCTGCCTATCCGGAATAATAATCGTTATCCAAGGCAATCACCGCCTGAAGGGCATCCAAGTCTTCCTGCAATGTCAACAGTTCATAGTTGAATTCTTCACTATAAATAAGAGAGGATTGCTGCGGTTGAAAGTGCAGATAACCGCTCCACGACAAAGCCAGAAACAGCGCGGCCCAGGCCAACCGCCAGCCCGGCAATTGGCGAAACGACGTCCGCCGGACTGGTTCCGCGCGCCGGGTGTGATGTTTACGCGTGGACGCGAATGCCGCCTCCATCACCCGGACGCGGATTTCCGGCGAGGGTTCAAACCGGGTCAGATCCTTTCCTGCCCGAACCACTTGTTGGAGCTCATTCCACCGTTCCAAGCCACCTTCCAACAAAACACATTGATTCAAAAACGCCCGCCGGTCCTCGCTGGTCTCCGGTTCATCCAAAAACCGGAGCATTTCTTCATCGGAAGGTTCCCGGTTGAATTCGCTCATTTGGAAAAGAGGTCGGATTTTCATGGTTACTTATCCCCGGTTACGCGGAACCTGCAGAGGAAGCGTCCTCATCCGCGAGTATATGCCTCAATCGCTGAACCGCCTGATGCATGCGGGACAATACCGTTCCCAAAGGCGCATTTTGAATCTCGGCGATTTCCTTAAAAGGAACATCGTGAACGGCCCTCAGGATATACACTTCCCGGATCGCTTCCGGCAACTGTCCCACTGCCGCTTCCAACATGTCGAACGTTTCTTGCTCCATCAAAAGGTCGCGGGGGGATGGGCCATCGGATTCGAGGCGGTCCAGGATAGAATCGGCGCGTTCCGGTTCCCCATTTTCTTCCTCAACGGGCATGCGATGGTTCCGCCGGAATAGGTCCATGCAGTGGTTGTGGGCAATGCGGTACATCCAAGAAGTAAACCGGCCTTGGTCGTTGTAGGTATGCGCTTGCCGGATCACTTTGAGCCACACCTCCTGCAGGGCGTCCTCGGCCTCTTCCGTCCTTCGCAAAAGCCTCAATAAGTAGTTGAAAAGAGGCTTGTTATAATAATCCAGCAAAATTTGGAACGCGGACAAGTCTCCGTGATCGCGGTACTGAATGAACAAGGACCCGTGTTCCTGATTCTCCATGGCGGCTCATCCCATCCCTCTAATAAAAACGTCCCAATAATGGATTTATTGAGTGGAAAACCAATTTCGGAATCTTTCGGCACTCCTTTTTCCCCTGTATCCGGGCTAGTATAAAAACAAGTTGGAAAAGGAGTATAGTCTGGATTTTCTCTTAATGCGGAGATCTTTTTGAGATAAACAACTTTCTGGATGATTTCTGAGTCTGAAAAGCGGGCTGCTTGGAAAGGGTATGTGACTTTTGTTGTTTTTGACGATTTTTTCTTTAGGTTTGGTGTTATTTCTTTATTCTTTGAGATGCCTCAATGCTCCGATCGCTTCCGGCATCCGCTATGCGTTGACGGTATGCCGGTTTGTTTTTATAGCCTTGGTTCTATGGCTGCTGACCAATCCTCAAACGCGGGAAATTCGGCGGATCATTGTGCCGCCGGTTTTGTATGTCGCAATCGATGATTCCCTAAGCATGTCCTATCCGCCTGATCCATTACAGGTTAAGTCTGGACGAGCCTTATCGTCCCGATGGGGCGAGGTCCTGAAATTTTTATCCCGGAAGATCCCAGTCTGGGAGAGGCAAGGCTTTGAAATCCGGTATAACCTGTTTTCGGCATCCGGGCATTCTCCGGACATATCCTTGCCCTGGCTGGCTCAATTTCCAAAATCAGCCACACCCTCCGCTTCCGGTACCAATTTGGCAGCGGTCATCGCGCAGTACGAGCGAGAACGGGACACGGACCGGCCTTCATGTCTCCTCTTATTCACCGATGGGCAATGGAACCAAGGAGCCAATCCGCTTTCTACAATCTCGCAGCAAACCACGGAGGCAGATTCGGCCATCTCGCGGATTTACTCCTTTGGAATCGGAACCGCTCATACCCTGTTTGATATCGTGCTCAAATCGGTGAACTCGCCCAAGATCGCGAGAACTGGTGAAAGTTTTTCTCTTAAGATCGGTCTGGCCGCCCGAGGACCATTTCCCGCCAATCCCGTGACGCTTAAGATACTCGGCCAGAAAGAAGATGGATCCCAAATCTTTTACGAGGAGCAAGAAGTTTATTTCTCCGATTCCCGTCCGGAGGCATCCATAGCGTTGGAAATATCCGCGCTGGAAAAAGGCCAATATCTATTCACCATCGAGGCCATCCCTCAGAAAGGCGAATGGTTGACAACCAACAACCGCCTCACGCGTGGTGTTCAGGTCCGGGACATAACCGACCGGGCGCTGTTGTTGACATCGGGACCGGATTGGGATTTTAAGTTCTTAAAACGTGTACTGGAAAGCCAGGAAGCAATCACAGCCGAGGTGTTCTTATACCGGGACCACCGGCTGTTTCCGCTGGGCGACCGGCCATGGGTGAAGCACCAATCAGCAACGGTTCAAGACCTTATTTCTCCAGAAGAAGAACCGGCGCCGGCCAGTCTCGCGGAGATTCAATCCAACTTGTCCCGTTGGTCTGTGGTTCTATTGCATAATTTTATTTTCGAGGCAGACACTCGGCCTTTTGTGAACCAGTTGAACGAATTCGTGACCAATGGCGGAGGTCTCGTGATTCTGCCTGGCAAGAATAGTTCTCTTCCCCATTCCCCCGAAATCCGGGATGGATTGCCAGCCCCCCTATCCCGGACATACATAATGAATACCCAACCCATTTTGTTGGATATGGATGCCAATCCGGATTCGCCATACCGGCCTGCGGTATTAAACGATAACGGCCTGGAATTGCCTCCTCTGACCGATTATTTCTTGCCCAGGCCGGCCTACGATAGCGGACAAGTTCTTCTTCAAGGTAAAACTCTCTTTGATGAATCCGTTCCGCTATGCGTCTTGCACCGGTACGGCCTGGGGCGGATAGTC
>JABLXU010000013.1 GCA_013177805.1 Candidatus Omnitrophota bacterium | reverse complement strand
GGCGATGACCGCCCGGTCGTCAAACCATTGGGCCAAGCGGCACAAACGAAAGTAATTTTGCACAAAAACCTGGTCGTAGATTTCATCAACCCGGTATTTTCCGGACAAGATCTGATAGGCCGCCGCGAAGGTTTCCTGCAGCCGGCCGGGCAACTCCGGCGCCCAGACATACAACAGCCGGGCGGCGAAGATCCCCGCCAGCGCCACGCAGACCGAGAATCCTGCCAGCAGCCATTCCGCCACATGTTTCGAGACTCCGCCGGCCAACAGGCTTTCACTTTCCATGCTGGGGGGCGCGTGGAGAATGGATCCAAGAAAATCATGGAAGCCCGTGTATCCCAGCAAGGGCATGTTCAACCAGCCTGCCGTAACCGAAAAGAAGGCCAACACCGCCAGCGGGATCCACATGAGGGACGGCGATTCATGCAGATGGGCCTTTTGCTCTTCCGTTCCCCGGAACTCGCCTGAAAACAGGAGATTGTAGAGCCGGAACATATAGAACGCCGTCAGAAACGCGGCCGCGCAGCCCAGCACCCAGAGGAAGATGCGCCCCGCCGAGAAGGCTTCCCACAGGATCTCGTCCTTGGAGAAGAATCCGGCCAGGGGGGGGATGCCGGCGATGGCCAGCGCCGCGATGAAAAATGTGGCCCGCGTGTAGGGCATCGTTTTGCGCAGTCCGCCCGCTTCGAAGACATCCACATCCGTAGTGCGGTGCAAGGCGTGCAGCACGGAGCCGGCGCCCAAAAAGAGGCAGGCTTTGAAAAAGGCGTGCGTCATCAGGTGAAAAAGGGCCGCCCCATACGCTCCACTGCCGCAGGCCACGAACATATAGCCCAGCTGGCTGATCGTGGAATAAGCCAGGATCTTTTTCACTTCCCGCTGCGCCAGGGCGATGCTCGCTGCTCCGGCCGCGGTCAATCCGCCCACCGCGCCGATCACCAGCAACGTGGCGGGGGCCAGGGAAAACAGGACATTCAACCGTGCCACCATGTACACCCCGGCGGTCACCATCGTCGCCGCGTGGATCAGGGCGCTGACCGGCGTCGGACCGGCCATGGCGTCCGGCAGCCACACAAACAACGGAAGTTGGGCCGATTTGCCGGTGGCTCCCAAGAACAACAGCAGGGTGATGACCGTCACCGGGACCACCTGTTCCACGAACAACGCGGGAACCACGCCGTTCAATTCCGTGAATTTCAAGGTGTCCGTGTACCAGAACAGCAACAGCATGCCCAAGAGAAAGCCGAAGTCGCCAATCCGGTTGACCAAAAACGCCTTGGTGCCCGCATTGGCCGCGTAGTCCCGCTCGTAGTAGTACCCGATCAGCAAATACGAACACAATCCCACGCCTTCCCAGCCGATGAACAGCAGCGGCAGCGAGTTGCCCATCACCAGGATCAGCATGAAGAACGCGAAGAGCGGCATGTACGTGAAAAAACGCACATACCCGGGATCGCCGCGCATATAACCAATGGCGTAGACGAAAATCACCGTCCCCACGAACGTCACCACCAACATCATCACTGTGGAGAGGGGATCGATCAACAGGCCGGCCGGAACCGCCAGCTTCTCCACCGCCAGCCACGTGTAATACTCGAATTCCATGGTCCGGGCATGCGCGTCCCGCGCCAGGAGGGATCCCCAGACGCCCAACGCCAGCAGAAACGAACCGGCCAGCGCCGCCGCGGCCACGTGGCCCGCCTTGCCTCGGATCCAGCGCGGCCCCAACAGCCCATTGGCCAGCGCTGCCATCCCCGGCAACAAGGGAATCAACCAAACCCAGTATTTCATATGCCCCTCATGTGAGCCGCCAGGACCTTCCAGACCAGATTCGGAAACACACCCAAAACCACAATCCCTAAAGCGGCCATGCCTGTCGCGATGACGCCGGATGCCGCCGGCGGATCAAAAACCGTCCCGGACTCCGGTTCCCGCATGTACATGTACACGATCACCCGCAGGTAGTAATAAAACGACAACAGAGTAGTCAAAATGCCGGTCACGGCCAGCACGTAATACTCCGCCTGGATAGCCGCGCCGAACAGCCACAACTTGCCGACGAATCCCGCCGTGAAGGGCATTCCCGCCAGCGAAAACAAGAACACCGCCATCAGCGCCCCTAACATCGGATGCTGATGGGCCAAGCCCGAAAAATCGGCCAGGCTGCAGCATTCCTCTCCGTTCCGGCGGGCCAGCATCACGATTCCGAACGCTCCGATGGTCATGAACAGGTACGCCGCCAAGTAAAAGAACAGCGCCTCCAAACCCACCGTGTTGCGTGCCGTGAACGCCATGGCCAGATAGCCGCCATGCGCCACGGAAGAATACGCCAGCAACCGCTTGATGTCGTTTTGCACCAAAGCCCCCGCGTTCCCCACGATCATCGTCGCCAGGCTCAGCAGCCAAATCCCCTCCGCCCATAGTTCCCCCAGGGGCGCGAAGGACAGATCCGGCAACGAAAAGATGCGCGCCAGCGCGGCGAATCCCGCGATTTTCGATCCTGCCGCGATCCAGGCCGTCACCGGGGTTGGCGCTCCCTGGTAAACGTCCGGTGCCCACATATGGAAGGGGACCAGAGAGATCTTGAAGCCCAGTCCCGCCAGCACCAACGCGAAGCCCAACACCAGCAAGGGGGTGCCCTCTTCCATAGCCGCCGCCTGCCCGATCGCCCCCAGATTGGTGGTATGGCACACGCCGAATAAAAAGGCCAAGCCGTACACGAAAAAGCCGGTGGAGAACGCCCCCAAGAGGAAATATTTCACCGCCGCCTCGCCCGAAGCCAAGCTGGACTTGTTGAATCCGGTGAGGACATACAGGCAGATCGAGAGCAATTCGATGCCGATGAAGACAGTCACCAAGTCCGCGCTGATGGAGACAACCATCATCCCTAGCGTGGCGAAAAGCATCAGGACCGTGAACTCCCCGTAGGCGTCCATCTGCTGCCGTTCGGCGTACAAATGACTCAGGAGCACAATGAGCGCCGTACCGGCCAGGAACAGTTGGTCAAGGTAGATGCTCCAGCCGTCCCGCCACACCATGCCGGCAAACACCGCTTCGTCCGAAGCGCTCAGACCTTGCGTGCAGGCATACGCGGCCACCACACCGGTCAGCGCGGTCAAGGTGATGTTGATTTTTTCGATTTTCTTTCCCAGCAGGTCCAGACACAATATCACCAGGGCCGTGATCAACAGGACGGCCTGAGGAGAGACGGCCATGAGCGCGAGATCCGGGAACGGCGGGGGAGGCGTCGTCATGGTTTCGTGACTCGATTATCCTTTCAATAAGTTGGCGATTTCGATATTGACGGTTTCCCGCTGGCGGAACAGGTTGATCACCACCGCGAGTCCCACCCCCACCTCGGCCGCCGATACGGTGAGAATCAGAAAGACAAACACCATGCCGTTGCCGGCCATCTGCAAATAGGCGAGTCCGGCATCCCCGCCGAGTGGGGGAGCGTACCGGATGAACGCCACAATGGCCAGATTGGCCGCGTTGAGCATCAATTCCACCGACATGAGGATCACCAGGGCATTTTTCCGCGCCATGACGCCCAGCACGCCCAGCGTAAACAGCACCGCGCTCAGCAACAGGTAATGATTCAAACTGACCATCGTGTCCATCCGCCTCCCGGGTTATGGGGGAGGTCCGTTTTCTGCCGTCCGGTTTGTTCACCCCTCCGGGCCGCTCTTCTCCTCCGGTTCTGCCTTGCGGGCCAGGACCACCGCGCCGATCACCGCTGCTGTCAATAAAACCGCCGCCAACTCGAAAGGAATCAGGTACCGGGTCAACAAATCACGGGCCACGCTGGTGGGACTGCCCCATGCGGGATTGTCCGTAAGGGGAACCGTGACCTCGAAACCCACCGAAGGATCGCGGAACAGATACACCAAAAATATCAGGCCGAAAAACAGGGCCAGGCCGATGCCCCACCGGCGGGGAGTGTCGAGCCGAACCGGGTCTTCCCGCTGCAGGTTCAGTAGGGAAATGACGAAGATGATCAACACCATTACCGCCCCGGTGTAGACGATGATCAAGATCCAGGCGAGAAATTCCGCGTGCAACAACAAGAACAATCCGGCCGTGGCCACAAAGGTCCCTATCAGGCTAAGGGCGCTGTACATGGGATTGCGGGCCACGATCACTCCCACGCCGAAGAAGAACGCCGCCACCGCGCAGACCCAGAAAAATAACGTTGCCGCCATACTCGCTTTGTCCTATGTTTCCGCTAGGTCCCCACCATCAATCCCACCGCCGCCAGGAAGATGTTGCCCAGCGCCAGGGGAAGCAGAATGTTCCATCCGAATTTCATCAATTGATCGTACCGGAAACGGGGCAGGGTGGCGCGTACCCATATGAACAGGAACAATAACACGAAGACTTTTGCCCCAAACCATATCCACCCTGGGATTGACGTAAACGGCGCGAACGGCAGGGGGGAATGCCAGGCTCCCAAAAAGAGCGTGGTGGCGATGGAGGAAACCACGATCATGTTCATGTATTCGGCCATGAAAAACATGGCGAATTTCATGCTGCTGTATTCCGTGTGATACCCCGCCACCAGTTCGGTCTCCGCCTCGGGCAGATCGAAGGGCAGGCGGTTGGTTTCCGCGAATCCTGAGATCAGGAACAAGAAAAAACCCGTCACTCCGGGAAGCACCAGCCACTGCGGACTGAATACCCACCAGTTCCAAAAGCCGTTCTCCTGGCTGGCGACGATTCCGCTCAATTGAAACGTTCCCGCGGCCATCAGGACCGTCACCACCGACAAACCCAGCGTCAATTCGTAACTGAACATTTGGGCGGACGACCGCAATGCCCCGAGCAGCGAATATTTGTTGCTCGAGCTCCATCCCGCTAAAAATATGCTGTAGACACCCAGGGAACTGATGCCGATCACGTACAGCAAACCCGCGTTTACGTCCGCGATCTGCAGATTCCCCGCGTCCCGGCCCAGCACCGTGAACGCCGGCCCGAAAGGAATCACCGCCAGGTTCATCATCGCCGTCGCCAGCGCCAGGCACGGAGCGGTGAAATACAGCACCCGGTCGGCTTGGCGGGGAAGGATGTCTTCTTTGAATAGCAACTTGATGGCATCAGCCAAGGGCTGCAGCAAACCAAAGGGACCGACACGGTAGGGACCGAAGCGCTGCTGGAAATGGCCGATCAGCTTGCGTTCCAGCCAGGGTAAAAACGCCACGGTGCCCATGACCGCGGTCACAATGAGGATGATCTTGAGTACCGCGTATCCCGCGATTTCCAATGCGCTCATGGTTGCAGGGTGATCCAAGGATTGTCTTCCGCCGCCAGCCCGTTCACGGACACGTTATCATATCGTCCCAAAAGGGTTACGCAACCCGGCTGGGTGGCCGCGGAAATCCGCACCGGCAACCGCGCCGAACCCAGTTCGCCCGTCACTATCGCATATCCTCCTTCCTGGATTCCCAACCGCGCCGCGTCGTCCGGATGGATTTCCGCCACGCACGCCTCGCTGCGTTCGACCAGCGGCGGAGCGAAACGTTTCTCGCCGGCCCGGTCGAACAGGTACCGCCCCCAGATCAGCCGGAAGGGAAAGCCGGGCGCCGCAGGTTCGTCCAAACTTCGTGGCCAGGATATCGTGGGCACGGGCATTGATTCAAAGAGTGCCAGATCCACTGGCTTCGTCATTTGGCCTTCCCGCCTCAAACCGCTCCACGAGATGGCTTGATACGGCGCGGCTTCACGGGTGATCGCCTCTAAAATGCGTTCGGGCCGCGTTGGCCGCCAGGACGCGCCCCAGCGTTCCCCCAAGGCCAACAAGACTTGGTAGCCCGTGAGTGTGCCTTCAAGTTGCGGCATGGCTTTTTCGGCCCGTTGCACCCGGCCGGCCAGGTTGGTATAGGTTCCATCCTCTTCGGTATAGGTGGAGAGAGGCATAAACACTGCGGCATGTTTCGCGGTCTCGTATAGATGGGAATCCGCCACCGCCAGGAATGGAACCGTTTCCAAAGCCCGCCGGACCAAATCTCGGTCCGGATACTCTTCCAAAATATCGGTATGAAAAAGAACCAGGCCCTGGATCGAGCCATCCAGGCATCCTTCTAAAATTTGTGTCGTGTTCCGCCCCGGCGGCGATACCAGCCGGTAACCTGGCCCCCGGTGCGGATAACAACCCATATCCGCCGCCCCCCGCGAGTTATTATGCGGCAGCAACAGGCTTAACGGCAGGGGCAGGCCTGGATCGCGCCTCAGCAAGGCGGCCAACTCGGCTGCCAAACGGACCTGCACCGGCCCCTTCCAGGACGTGAACAACGATTCCCCCAGAAAGATCGTGGCCCGATCCGTTTGGAGAATCCCCCGCGCGATGTTTCGAATTTCGCCGGTAGTGATCCCAGCCTTTTTTTCCACTTCTTGAACCGGCAGAGCGTTAAGGATTTCTTGAATCTCTTCCGGCAACTGGAGACCTTTTTCTTCCGCCGTCAGGCGTAACAAGGCCGCTAAGAACAGCGTTTCTCCGCCCGGACGGTAAGTCCAACTCCCCGCGCAAATCCGATCCAGCCGCGTGGGATGATGGTGCGCCGCGTAGATCCGCGCGCCCGCCGCCGCCCGGCCCCGGACTTGCAAATGCAGAATGGGCAACTCGTTAGGCAGATCGCACCCCAACAGAAAAATGCACTGTGCTTCCTGAATTTCCTGGAAAGGCTGATTGACTGCCCGGAGCGCGATCGAAGTCAGGTAGCCATCCTCGTTATACGGGACGATATGTTCTGTCCGGTGATCGATATTGTTCGTCTGAAGTAATTCCCGGAAGAACTTTTGAAACAAAAACAGAGTTTCGTTGCTGGGACGCGGGCCGATGATCCCTGCCACTGCCTGACTTCCCCGGTACTGGATGATCTCCTTGAGTGTCTTCACCGTCAGGCCGATGGCTTCCGCCCACCGGGCCGCGTTCGGCTCTCCTTTTTCATTCCGGACAATAGGCTGCGTAGCGCGGTGGCTGGGGTTGAACTGGTCGAAAGCAAACCGCCCGATGTCGCAAATCCAGCGCGAGTTGATGGTCAGATTGACGCGGGGCTCGATCCGCAGGATCTCATGCGTGCGGTTACGGTGCTCCAGGAAAATATTGCATCCCACCGAACACAGGGAACAGACTGAGGGTTTCTTTTCCAATTCCCACACCCGGGCACGGAAACGGGTCACTTTGCTGGTCAGCGCGCCAACCGGGCACAGGTCGATAGTGTTGCCCGCGAATTCATTTTTCAACGGACGGTCTTGAAAGGTCGCGATACAAGATTTATACCCCCGCTGTACGATGGCCAGTTCCCCCTCGCCCGCGATCTCCTCCATGAAACGGACACAGCGGCTGCAGAGGATACAGCGGTTCCGCTCCAGATCGATCAGGGGTCCGATGTTTGGCTTGGGAAACGTGCGCCGTTGGTAGCGAAAGCGGGTGTCGTCCGTGCCGTGGCGCATGCTGTATTCCTGCAATTGGCATTCGCCGCCCTGGTCGCATACCGGGCAATCGAGCGGATGCTGCACCAGCAAGAACTCCATTTGCATCCGGCGGGCATCCAGAACTTTGGGGCTTTGCGTGAAGACAATCTGCCCGTCCGCCGCCGGTGTCGAGCACGAAGGCTGCAGCTTGGGCACATGCTCGATCTCCACCAGGCACAAACGGCAACTGGCGACGATGGACAACGCGGGATCGTAACAATAATGGGGGATCGCGATGCCCAATTGCCGGGCTGCTTCGAGCAAGGTGGTTCCCTTTTTGACCGTGACCGGCCGGCCGTCGATGGTTACGGTGACCGTTGCGTTCTCTTGATTCATAAACCGAGGTTCCTTGGTTCTTCAGTGGACCGTCAGGGCTTCCGTCCTTTCCGGCCGGGGTTCCGGCTTTCGGATTTTGCGCTCGAATTCTCCCCGGAACTGCTGCACGAAGGAACGGACCGGCCAGACCGCCGCGGCCCATAAGGGACAGATCGAGGTGTACTCCGACCGGCAAATGTCCAGGATTAAATCCAAATCGTCCGGTTGTCCCCGGCCTTGATGGATGGCTTCTAGAATTTGGACGAACCAGTGGGTTCCCTCCCGGCATGGGGTGCATTGCCCGCACGATTCGTGTTCGTAAAACCGGGCGATCAGCAAAGCGATCTCCACCATATCCACGGTTTCGTCCATAACGATGACCGCTCCCGAGCCCAAGGACGAACCCATTGTTTGGATGTCCTCGAACGTCAGTTTGACATCCAGTTGGTCCTCCCGCAGCACCGGCATGGACGATCCGCCGGGAATCACCGCTTTGATCTTCCGCCCCCCCGGAACCCCGCCGCCGAAGTTCATGATAAACTCCCGCAGGGTCATGGTTCCCAGTTCCACTTCGTACACTCCGGGCTTGTTCACATGCCCACTCAGGCACAGGAGCCGTGTCCCCCGGCTTTTTTCCGTCCCGAAACGGGTATACCACTCGCCCCCCTTTTCGATTATGACGGGAATGGTTGCCAGAGTTTCCACATTGTTGATGATAGTGGGGCAGCCATATAGTCCCGCGATGGCCGGGAAGGGAGGTTTGTTGCGCGGATACCCCCGTTGGCCTTCGAGCGAGGTCAGCAAGCCGGTTTCTTCGCCACAGATGTAAGCCCCCGCGCCCCGGTAGACGTCGATTTCGCAATCGAATCCGCTTTCCAGAATATTCGGACCGATCAGGCCATGGCGCCGTGCGTCCTCGATGGCCATCTGCAGAATCTGCGCGCCCCGGTGGAATTCACCCCGGATATAAATGAACGCTTGATGAGAACCGATGGCATAACAGGCGATGAGAATCCCTTCAAGCAACTTGTGGGGATCCTGCTCGATAATGATCCGGTCCTTGCAGGTCCCCGGTTCGCTTTCATCGGCGTTGCAGCAAAGATAAACCGGTTGCGGTGAGCCTTTGGGGATAAACGACCATTTCATCCCCGTGGGGAATCCCGCGCCTCCCCGCCCCCGGAGGTCGGATTTCCTTAATTCTTCCACCACTTGGCCAGGCGTCAGGGTTTTCAGCGCTTTGGCCAAGGCCTTGTATCCGCCGATTTCTTGGTAAGCGTGGACGGTAAGTAAATCGGAGGATGCGGGAGGCGGCAGAACAATTCGGGTTTCGTTACTCATTGGCGGTATTTTTATTATCCAATAGTTGACTAAGTTAGTTAATATTCTACCTGTCCTGTAGGATTCTCTCAAGTTTATGGGAAAAGTCAACAATCATGGAAGACATATACCCGAAAAATGCAGTAACTTCTCATTATTCAAGGGAATCAAGCAATTCATGAACCTTCTCGGGTGTCATGTGGGTATATTCCCGGCCATTGATATGAAGGCAAGGCGCCCATGAACACCCCGCCAGACATTCCACCGTTTGCAAAGAAAACCGGCCATCTTTAGTGCATTCTCCGCAGGATATGCCCAGCTTTTCTTCCAGCGTCCGCAGAACCTCATTCGCTCCAGTTAGATGACACGAAATATTGGTGCAAACCTCGATGTGATATTTCCCAGTGGGTTTCAAGGGATACATAGTGTAAAAGGTAGCTATGCCTTGGATGTAGGCAGGACTAGTTCCCAGGATTTCCGCGACTTCCTCCATCGCCTCGGGTGATACGTAACCATACGTCTCCCAGGCCAAATAAAGCAACGGCAGCGAGGCGGATTTCTTCTGGGGAAAGCGGCGGAGAATCTCCTCGATCCGCTCAGGGCAAGCATTTCGCATCCTGTATTTATCTTGAATGACACCTTTTTCTTGGACTTCGATCATTATTTCAATCCTAACCGGTACATGATGTTTTTCATCATTCTACCGGACACCGGTCACTCTTAAAGTGAAGCCCTGGTTGAAAATGAAATTAAAAATTTGTAATTGCCGTATAACATCCAATTCACGCATGCGCTGGTAGGGAATTTGGGGGAACGGAAAAAGACGGAATCGGACTGCCAGCATGGGCTGACATTGTGCCAGTAGCTGAACGGGGATATCCTGGCTTGTAGTACCGAAATAAAAGAATCCGTGCGCTTCCGGGCGGAATCCTGCTTGCCGGGAGGATCCGAAGAATAAAACAGAACCTCATGGACTTTTCATACCGCCTCCTCCGGGAGAAATCCGGCTTCACGTTGATTGAATTGTTGATTGTAGTAGCGATCATCGGCATCCTGGCCGCCATTGCCGTTCCTAACTTCATCAACGCCCGGCTGCGGGCCATGCTGTCGCGCGTGTACGCGGAACACCGCATGCTGGAGGACGCGCTCACGGCTTATCACCTGGACGCCAACGCCTATCCAGTGGACAACGGTTCCGGCGTGATCCGGCCGGCGGCGAGGACGATTGAATTTAACGGGATCCAGCAGACTATTACCGGCATCGGCGTGTTGACCACGCCGGTGGCGTATGTCTCACAAATCCCCAAGGATCCGTTCATCCCCCTCGATAATCCCAAAACCGATTGGATCGAATGCTATGTCTATTTCGGCTCCAATGCCCCGTTCCCTTACGGGACCTTCACCGGCCGGGCCTATTACATGTTTTACTCAATCGGGCCGGACGGTGAGTGGCAGGCCGGATTCGGAGACGACCGCTATCATGTAACCAACGGATTAATCAGCCGGGGGGACATCATCCGCGTCGGTCCGTCGTTGCGGACCAGCGCCGGCGATTGACAAGGCCGAATACCGGATTAGGCAAATTCTTCAGGAGAACCGGGATCAGCGGGTTGGCGTTGCAGGGGGGTATAAGATATCATTCTCTAGAGACTGGAATTTTTTTAAACTCTTGAATCAGGGGTCTGATTTGAGGAAAAGGAGCCTTCTTATCTATGATAAAATACACACCCCGTCCACGTACTCCCGGGTTTACATTAATCGAACTCCTAATTGTCGTGGCGATCATCGGTATCCTGGCGGCGATCGCGGTCCCCAATTTTTTGAACGCGCAAATCAAAGCCAAGGTGGCAAGAACCTATTCGGATATCCGCAGCATTTGCATGGCCTTTGATCTATACAACCTGGATAACAACGGCTATCCGTTTTTCGGCGGCACGGCGTGGGGATCTGATTCCATTTACCGTTGCCTAACCACCCCAATCGCTTATATGTCCTCGATTCCTCTGGATAATTTCCTCAACGAGCGGGTGGGGGATCAACCCCAGCATAATCACGCCTATTACTACCCCGCGTGGAATGTGAAGGAAGTGGTCAAGGCAGGCTGGACCTGGGGTTGCCCGGGTGTATGCAACGCGGTACGGTCAGGCAGTGTGATGTTGGTGCTTTCTTCCGGACCGGACCGTCATGAGGACATTGCGACTCAGGCGGAAGGGATTTTGCCCTATAGTGTCACCAACGGACTCGTTTCCAATGGCGATATTTACCGCTTCACTCCGGGTACCCAGAGCGATCAGTAATCCGTCAAATCGATTCCATTGAAAATATATACTAATTGCGGCTATTTACCCAGTAGTCGTGAACGGTGCCTATTGCGCTTTCTGGGTACCTCTCACCTGACCCCTCCCCCTGAGGGAGAGAAAATCGTGTAGCGTTTCCAACCATATTCATGCCACGAAACAAGCACACAGAAAGTTCTGCCTTCGGAGAAATAATTCCCAAGGTTTTTTTCAGGAATTTATACTCTTCTCCAAGAGGTTCATTCCCTATGAGAATGTTTTCCCCCTTTGTTCACCAACCTGCAAGGTGATTCATGAAACAATTGGTTCTCCCCGGGGGGGACTGCAAGAAGACTCCAAATGGAACTCTTTGCCTTTCTGTATTTCTCCTTGAGCATCAGCCGGTGGGGTGGATTCAACAACGGGATTCCATTTCTATTAGGATTCCACTCCCACAACAAAAAAAATGCGCCAGAGATCATCTGGCGCCAACGGGGCACAAGGCCCCCAGGGTTGAGGGCGATGAGGGAGGAGTTCGGAGGTACCTTGAGGAATGGCTATCCTCTGCCTCCTCACACATCGTGTGGACTCTCTATATATCTCCAATCGTTCGATTTCGCGTTTACCCGATGCTCTAGTATACCCTTTTTTTTGAGAATCGGCTTAATGAATTAGAACTCTTTTTGGTTTTGAATGGTTTGTTCTTTCAGAATTTTTACATAATCATCCAACCGTTCCAGCGTAGGATTGGGAATGGGCCGCGGTGGTTGGATATCGGGAATCATCAATTTCTCCTTCTCCCGGCCATATTCGCCGGGATCGATATCCAGGTATTCCAGTAACCGGTGTCGAACGAATTCCCGCTGCCGGCGTTTTCTCTTTGGATTCCAGATATGAACCACAAAGAGGCAAACCGCCAATGCCGCGCAAATCAGCCCTTTGATTTCTGGTGTTATGGGGTATTCCAGAAACCAATTTTCCAGCATCGCTCCGCTCCTTGCTTTTCAACATCCATGTTCCTCTAGCAGCAAGAGCAATGCCATATTGCTGATTTCAGTATAACACATTGAATCCCAAAGTGTTAGAATGATTGGGCGATTTTTTTGGATTTTCGGGATGTCCGCTTTTTTCTCCTTTTCCCGCATTCATCAGGAAAATACTTCCTAAGCGGCCTGAAATCGTGTTCATTAACCGCTGATAAGCCAACCTGTTTTATACAACCATCAATATCGGCAAGGAAAACTCCTTTATTGATGGGTATCTTCATTTTCTTCCGCGCCGATTTCTACTTCTTCTTCCGCGCCGATTTCCATTAAATGGTCTTCAGTTTCGAACATTTCGGCCGAGACGTCGTGGTTGTTGCCCATTTTCTTTTCTTCCTTGGCTTCCGGGAGCTTGCCGATGGCCGCCACTTCATCCCCTTCTTCCAGTTTGATCAGCCGCACTCCCTGTGTGTTCCGGGAAATCGCGCGGATGTTGCTCACACTCATCCGGATGGCCACACCGCGTTTGGTGACGATCATGAACTCGTCATCGTCATAGCATGCCAAAATCCCCACTACTTTGCCGTTTCGTTCCGAAGTCTGGATGTCGATGACACCTTTGCCTCCCCGGCGGATCTTCCGGTACAGCTCGCCCTTCGTCCGTTTTCCATAGCCTTTTTCTGTCACGGTCAGCAGGTACGCGTCCGGGTGGCCCGCCACCATCCCAACGACTTCGTCGCCTGGATCCAAGCGGATGCCGATGACTCCCCGCGCGGTGCGTCCCATGGGCCGGACATCTTTTTCGGAAAAGCGGATCGCCATCCCGTTGCGGCTGGCCAGGACCACATCATCGTCTCCGCTGGTAAGCCAGACGCTCAACAGCTGGTCTCCTTCATCCAGGGTAATGGCATTGATCCCGCCCCGGCGGGGATTGGAAAAGGCGTTCAGTTCGGTTTTCTTGACCACGCCCAGGCGGGTGGCCATCATCAGGTAGCGGTTGTCGATGAATTCCGCTACGGGCACCATGGCCGTGACCATCTCGTTCTTCTCCAACTGCAAGAGATTGACGATGGCTTTTCCCTTGGACTGCCGCCCGCCCTGGGGCAGTTCGTACACCTTGAGCCTGTGCACCCGGCCCAGGTTGGTAAAGAAAAGGATGTAGTGATGCGTCGAGGCGATGAAGAGGTATTCCACGAAATCCTCTTCTTTCGTGTTCATGGCTATGGTGCCCCGCCCGCCGCGCAACTGGCGGCGGTAGGTGGAAGTGCCGATGCGCTTGATATACCCCGAGTGGGAGATGGTAACCACCATGTTTTCTTCCGCGATCAGGTCTTCCACCTCAAAATCGGACGCGGCGCTGATGATCCGCGTGCGCCGGTCGTCACCGAAGCGCTTCTTGATCTCCACGAGCTCGTTTTTCATGATGGACATGACCAACGCGGGTGTACTCAAGACCTTATGGTAATACTCGATGTCTTTGATCAGCTGGTTATACTCGTCTTCCAATTTTTCCCGTTCCAAAGCGATCAGACGCGCGAGTTGCATTTCGAGGATCGCCTTGGCCTGGATCTCGCTTAGTTCGAACCGCTGCATCAGGCCGTTCATGGCCTCTTCGCGGTCCCGGGATTTCCGGATCAAGCTGACGACTTCGTCGATGTTGTCCACCGCGATGCGCAGCCCCTCGACGATGTGCAGCCGCGCTTCGGCCTTTTCCAAATCGTATTGCGTCCGGCGGATGATCACTTCGCGCCGGTGATCGATGAAATGCGATACCATCTCCCGCAGGGTCAGGTACTGGGGCCGGTTATCGACCAGAGCCAGGAGGATGATCCCGAACGTGGCCTGCATGCGGGTGTGCTTGAACAGCTGGTTCATCACCACTTCCGCGTTTTCGCCCCGCTTGAGTTCGATGACGATGCGCATGCCTTCCCGGTCCGACTCGTCCCGCAGGTCGGCGATGCCCTCGATCTTCTTCGTGCGCACGAGGGTGGCGATGTCTTCCACCAGTTTGGCCTTGTTGATCATGTAGGGCAACTCGGTGACCACGATCGCCTCTTTTCCTTGCGACAGTTGTTCCTTCTGGGTCACTGCCCGCATGATCACCCGGCCCCGCCCTGTCGAGTAGGCTTCCGCGATCCCCTCCCGCCCGCAGATGTAGCCGCCGGTCGGGAAATCCGGCCCTTTGATGTATTTCATCAAGCCGCCCGTGTCGATTTCGGGATCGTCGATCATGGCCACCGTGGCGTCCACCACCTCCGACAGGTTGTGCGGCGGGATATTGGTGGCCATGCCCACCGCGATGCCCGACGAACCATTAATCAACAGATTGGGTATCTCCGAAGGGAGCACCGCCGGCTCGTCCAATTGGCCGTCGAAATTGGGGACGAAATCGACCGTGTTCTTCTCAATGTCCGTCAGCAGCGTTTCCGCGATGGCCGACAAACGCGCTTCCGTGTAGCGCATGGCCGCCGCGTTATCTCCATCCACCGATCCAAAGTTTCCCTGCCCGTCCACCAGGGGGTAACGGTAGGTGAAATCCTGCGCCATCCGCACCAGGGTGTCATAGATGGCCGAATCCCCGTGGGGATGGTACTTGCCCATCGTTTCCCCCACGATCCGGGCCGATTTTTTATAAGCCGACCGGTGCGTCAGCCCCAATTCCCGCATGGCGTAGATCACCCGCCGGTGCACGGGTTTCAATCCATCCCGCACGTCCGGCAACGCGCGCTGGATGATGACCGACATCGCGTAACTGATGTACGAGGTCTTCATCTCGTCTTCGATGTTGATCGGTTTGATTCGCTCGTTTTGGCTGTACATGTAGGATTGCTCCACGATTGAATTGCGGGATGAAGGTTCCAGGCCTTCCCGCCGTTAGGATGGAAGGGCATGGTAATCTTGATTGTGTGCCGCTGGGGGCCGCCGGCTTGTAAAGGATGATTTACAATTTTGGGGAACCTCAACCCGGCGCCGGCCGTCCTCGTCTCACTCATGCGTCTCGTGTCCCGGAACGCGTGCGGCGCATGAAATTAAAGAATCTACATATTTTAATTTCTAACCCGGCGGGATTCAATAGTCCCAGGCTTGAGAATGACCTCCCAGCCGCACGGAATCAACTCAAAAACAAATCCCGGATGATCCTATATTTCATTTTCTGAATCCGGG
The DNA here is from genome assembly GCA_013177805.1 of Candidatus Omnitrophota bacterium. Classification (GTDB taxonomy): domain Bacteria; phylum Hinthialibacterota; class Hinthialibacteria; order Hinthialibacterales; family Hinthialibacteraceae; genus JABLXU01. The sequence goes on along the minus strand of JABLXU010000013.1, from coordinate 138,554 downwards.
AAGATAAACGCATGATTCATCCTACCCCCAAAAGGATTTCATCATGATCCAGAAAATCATTTCCTTCTCCATGATGGTGCTGGGAACGATGTTCATGAGTTCCATGGCAGCAGGCGCGGGGGATCTGCTCGATCTTGCCCGCTTGATCCCCGGCCGGACCTACGCGCAAAACGCCTTGTGGATCGAGAATCCGCTCACCGCCCGGTTCCATAATTCCAGGCAGGTCGTGGTGGCGGAAGCGGAGGGGCCTGGAGTGATCACGATGATCCATTTTGCCATGCCCGAAGCGTTGAAACTGAACCGGGACGTCCTGATCCGGATGTATTGGGATGGCGAGGAGACCCCCAGCGTCGATTGCCCCTTGGTGGATTTCTTTTGTGATCCAGCAGGGACGCGCGAGGAGGTCAACACGGCCTTCGTCAACAAGCGGCGGGGATTCAACGCCTATTTTCCCATGCCCTTCCGGAAATCGGCGCGGATTGAATTGGAGTACGATGGGCCGATGGAGCCGGGCGAGGCCTTGTGGAAAAGTATGCCGTGTTACAGTTATGTGATGATCCGCACAGACCCGGCGATCCCGGAGGATACCGGTTACTTTCACGCCTTGTGGCGCCAGGAGGGTCTGTTGCTGGGAAAGCGGGATTACCTGGCGTTGGAAGCTTCGGGGCCGGGGAAGTTCGTGGGGTGGAATGTCACGGTGCGGCGTCCGGGCCGGACGGGATATCCTGTGGACGAAAACGCGAAGTTTTATATCGATGGCGAAGAAATCCCCGCGGTGGAATTGCAGGGCATCGAGGACGCGTTTGGATTCAGTTGGGGTTTTCCGCCTTCGGAAAGTCAATTCCCCTATACCGGATATTATCCCTTCCTGAAAGGCGCGATGATGTACCGCTTTTTTTCTCCGGATGCCATTTCGTTTGCCCACTCGCTGAAGGTCATGGTGGGATTCGGCGACCACGAACATCCGATGTTCCGCGCGGAATATTCCAAACCGGGAAACGAGTTGCAACTATCGAGTACGGTGTATTGGTATCAAAAAGAACCCCACGCGCCATTTCCCCCTATGCTCTCAGCAGGGGAACGCCAACCGGCGCCGGAGAATCCGCTGTGGCCGGGCGAGGAGAAATTGCCTTCCCCGGAGGAGCTGCAAAGCCGGGGGGTGAAACTCTACATGCTGTGCGGGCGTCCCGGAAAAGAGGTGATCTATCAGGAATCCGGGTTTGACGCCACGGTAAAACAAGGTTACGCCTGGGATGGATTCACCCCGCCAGTGTACCACTGCCGCGCCGATAATACGGAATTGGTGATTGATCTCACCGTGCCGAAAGGAGCCGCGGGCCGTCTGCGGGTGTATGCCGTGGACGCGGATTTCTTCCAGGGCGGACGCAAACAGGAGATTTGGGCAGGAAAGACTTCATTGGGGGTTCTGGATTCGTTTCAGGAAGGGAAATGGCTTGAAGCGGTTGTTTCATCCAATGAGACTCAGGATGGGATTTTGACCCTTCGGGTGAAGAACCTGCGGGATGAATCCAACGCGGTGATTTCGATCATAGAATGGAGGGAACAATAATCTCCTGATCCACGATTGATCCACGATGCGCGGTTGATCAGGTCATGAATACCCGTCTGGGCGATCCCCCGCTTGCCTCAATACACCGGCCAATTCCGAATGGAGGTGGGCGGCTGGTCGGTAAAGATCAGGTCCGCGTAATGGCTGCTTTGGTCCCAGGTCCCCGGATTGCCTTGGGCGTCCTGACGCCAATAGACCATGTCCGAAGAGCGTTCCTCCACGCCGTCATCGAAATTGTCATCATCGGACAATTGAATGGTGGTTTTTACCTTGGTTGTTCCCGGGGTAATCGTGTCTTCCAGGATGGTTCCCCAAAACCACATCGGTTCCAGGGAGATGGCGTATTCCACGATATAATTGGCGTTCACCCCGGTGTCACCCACGGCCGAGGCGCAACAGATGAAGTTCGACTCCGTGTCGAACATGAGGTTGTCTACCGAATCGGTCATCCGGGCCGGATTGCCCTCAAAGGTGTTGTACCGGCTGACACCGAACTTGCCGTAGGGTTCTGGGCCGGCCCACCAGTGGAACGATTCTGCGTCGCTGCTGCCTTCGGGATCATTGCCGTCCATGAAAAATTCGACTTGGTCCCGCTCCCACAGATTGCGCGGATCCGACTCCATGGCAATGTCATCCCGTACTTCGATCAGGAAATACACCATCCAATCCGGCATCCACATCACGCGGAATTGAAAACTCAAGTCTTCCGGTCCGCCATAGGGATCCTCGGCGATGTAATCGTTCATCTGCACGCCGGGCAATCCCATCTCGACTACGATCGGCGGGCCGGCCGCGTCCCATTCCCCGGGGCTGATGATTCCATCAAGAACCGGAGCCTGCGTGGTTTTGTACGCCACGATCTTGGACCGGTCTTGTGCCCCAGCGTTTCCCGCCAGCAAAACCGCTCCTATCAACCAAATCCATGCGATCCGTTTCATCATGGTTCCTCCTCCTGAAAATAAAAATAGATGAATCGAAAGAAATTCTACGAGGGGGAGATTTCTTTTAAAGGGTGAATTCCCCATGGGCAGGGTTTCCATGGGCAGGACAAATGGCCATGATGGATTTGCCATAATGTATGGGCGAGTTCATGTTCCCGATCAAGCATCGAAGCGAGGGATCGAACACCATGCGGCGGCAGCGGCTTCGAAAAACCCTACTGGGGATCTCCTTTTTCCTGTTCCAATATTTCCTGATCATCCACCTGCTGCTTTCGCCCGTGTTGATTGTTTATGGGGCCGCGCATGGAGTGATTCAGGGGAGTTTCGTGGTTTATGGGTTGATTTTCCTCTCGTCCCTGTTTCTGGGCCGGGCGTTTTGCGGATGGGTATGTCCTGGCGCGGGACTCCAAGAACTCTGTTGCCTGGCCGTCAAGAAGAAGGCCGCCAACCGGAAATTCTATCGTCTGAAATACATCGTTTTGGGGATTTGGTCTTTCGCGATTCTTTACGCCGTGATCCAGGCGGGTGGATATCACCATTTCGATTTTTTCTTTGCCATGGATAAATCCTCTCCCACCCGGAATGGGATTATGTTCTTCGGCGTGCTGGTGTTAATCGTTCCCGCCGCATTCATTTGGGGAAAATGGGCCACGTGCCATTACGTTTGCTGGATCGCGCCGTTGATGATCATGGGAACGAAAATCAAAGAACGCGCCTTCTGGCCGTCGCTTCGATTGCGGACTCAACCGGACCGCTGCGCCGCGTGTGGCGTCTGTGATGACCACTGTCCCATGAGTCTGGAAGTTTCCACCATGGTCCGCTCGGGGAGAATGGACGATCCGGAATGCATTCTGTGTGGAACCTGCGTGGACATGTGCCCGGTGGATTCCATTCGGTTTTCTTTCAGGGCAAGATAGAGGTCAAGAACCAAGTGGTTTTCGGGAATCAAAATTATTTCAAATGGGAATAGGATTTTCATCCGGCGTATCGAGGTAGTAGCCTCTTTGTGACGATTGGACGGCAATCCCGCGGTGGCGCAGCTTCGCTACGTCCCGGGCGATCTGCTGGCGGGACACCCCGTAGCGGACGGCCAACTTGCCACATGTCCAGAAACGGGGCTGCTTCTCGAAGAGGGTCCGCATCTCCTCCATGCGTACCTCCCGTTTCCAGCGCTCCGTTTTGGGGGTCCTCACGTGTGATGGTTCTGGCCGAGAGAAGTCATAGTTCACATCAGCACGGGTTTTTTCTCCCGTGTCCAGGTAGAAGAAACGCACGTATGACATTTTCTATCTCCTCATCGACATGGATCATTATTTTTCACTTGGAATTAGGCATTATTCATTGCCTATTCTTAGGGTAATCAAGAGATAATTAAAAAGGTTTATCGGAAAATTTAAAATCATGTATCCATTGCTTATCCCTATAGAAATTTAGTACATTTGGGGTATTAATGTGATAAATAAAAATTTTATTATATTGATATATAGGAGAAATAAATTCCTGGGATGTCAAAAAGTCCCATTCAGGTTTGAGATCATGAGTATTTATAATAATATATTCCGTTTTATACCGGATTACCATTTCGCCTAACAATCGGATTGGCATGATGGGGAAGGTGCTCGCGATTTCAATCTCCCGCAAGGTAAATGGTTCAATGCGGGTATCAACAAAATTTTGGGCCCTTTTATCAGTTCGCCATGTTATATATCCACCCCATGGCCATGGAGTAAATACATTGCCATGCAGGTTGTTCATTGTGAAATAGTCCATGGTTTCCTTGGGCATTTGAAATACTCCTTCAAAAGGAATAGGAATTTGAAGGAAAAATCCCAAGAGAAATATTGAAAGCAATAAATTATAATTGCATTCTCTCTTCTTGAGATTGCCGCGATATTTATCAAAGCGTACACATGCTTCAATCCAAGGAAATATGATCAACCATGTTAAACGAATATGGGCTATGGCCAAAAGAATATATAATATTTCAGATAGATAGCTTGCATTTCCCAAATGGTTGCATAGATTTCCGGATTTAAATATTGAAAATATCCAGAAAGACAAAATTATAATAAACACAGCAAATAATAATAAATTGACCCAAGGATACGCGATAAAACCAGCATAAAGAGAGAGCCAATCTTCGGACGGATACTCGTTCGCCCGGATAATCCGACTCAATAAACCAACCGGGTGGGGATTGATGAATGTAACAAGTGAGCATATAAAAAAAAGGAAATGCCATGATGCTTTATGATGTGTTAGACCTCTTACGTAATACAAAATAATATTTATGCACAGGGTAAAGACATAAACAATGATGGGTATTATAAATGCACCATGAACATTGGCCCAAAGCATGAATAATAATGGAAAGACAAACCAATCACTGCAATTTGGCTTATTTTTTAGAAAAAGAATATTTGTAAATAGAAAAAAATAGGATTAAATAGAAAGGGACGGATCTCGCGATTCCAAAGAAGGCAAGCAAAAAATATGATTGTCAATAACGATAGATAATCATTGCCCGTTCTTTTTTTACTCTATAATAGGCCATTAAGGAAGTTGAAATTAAAATAAAACGTCGAAGAATTTCCAATCCCACATCACCACGGTTGGGTTTGATCCATTCCACAATGGACCAATAAAGAAAAAAAAGGCAATCCGCTAGCCAGGAATGGACCACCCAGGATCGATCTGTAGTGTATGAATAGATATCGGGTGAAGGCCAAAGCCGATGAACCAATATATCACGGCCTATCTGCAGGTGCCACCAGATATCGATGGGCGGGATGGAAACAGAAAAAAGGCCAACGCTAAATAGCATGGGCCAAAAGAATTTACAAATGTATTGACCGATGTATTTCATATATTTATGGAATCGTGTTACAAGTACCGTATGTAATTCCATTGCATACTAGGTTCGTATAGTTACCGCTATCTGATTTCTTGCATTCCCAAGTTGAACCACCATCTTCTGTTACCCAATAATAATTGTATTTAGTACCACTGACCGAAGTTGGGGGGGTGGGTTGAGTTGGTGCAGTATAAGTTTCATCGTTATGTACCCAACCCTTGATATGAAATACATTGGCTGTACCAGAGTTGATTGTCCATATATGATTGCAGGTAGGTGAACAATCGATTATTCCTGGCTTCAATGGCGCATATACTGTGACATAGCTACCCGGACTGACCGAAAAACATCCGACTGTTTTGCAACATGCAATCGATAACTTTTCCTGAAAGACATTAGCAACAAAAACAATAATTACTGCAATCGAAGTAAGAGTATACATAGTCAATGAATATAACATGAACATTCTCCTTTCATTTTGACTTTTCAGGCACTGTGAATAACCGGGTTGCTTCATCGCCATTCAAAACCTCGATTTTATGGATTGTGTATTTGGCGATCTGATCCGGTGATTTAGAAATCACGCGGTTGGGGACCAGAAACGGAAAGGATTGAAATTGATCCAAGGATAGCTCGAAGCCATGCTCCGGAAATCGCACATTGGTTGACACCACGGATTTTTTGTTATTGCCAATATAAATCTTTTTATCTCCGATTTCGTACACGTTCGTATCCGCAACTACCGATTGGGGTTCCGGAAGTTTCTGAATCAACTCTTGATATCCCTTCCACAAACGCATAAGGATTTCATCCTTTTCAAGATTGTGTGAAGATATATCTGCATATTCTTCATTTGTTATTTTATTTTCTTCCATGCTGAACGTGGTGTTATACCGTTGCCGTCCATCAAATACAGCGGTAATTTGATCCTTGTTCTGAATCACGGGATTTTGCGGGGTGAACGCCGGGTTGAAAAAGTCGATGAAAGGCAATACCGTCTCGATCCGGTATTTCAGGATATCTCCCTGATCCGATAATTCCACGTACAATGTCAACGGATGAGAATACTGATACCCATAAGTAGCTACTTCAGCATACCGGACCGCCTGCTTCTCCAAATCGGGATTCGAGGGATTTTGGCTGTACATGGTCATGGCTTGGTCGGCCCAGTACATATTTCCCGACGCTCCCGGCGGATAAATAACGTTACAAACGGCTTCCATTTTCAACACGACTGCATCCGCCGTCCCCAAGAAATGGATCAATAGCCCCAAAAAGAGAATGAAGTATACCGACGTTTTCATGATTTTCCTCCATCTGTTTTTTCATGAACGCTCTGCCTTCTCTTCACTGCCTTTGACAAGGAATCCTTTCTTTTGCTCCGTTCCGTTCGAGAACTGAAATGATAAGGTCCCAAAACGGAATCCCGCCGGCAGCCGGGTGTTTACCCAGCCGCATCGGACCACGTACGTGGAAGAATACGGATCGGACCACATCACCTCCTCCTGGAATGGAATGGTTATCCCCAAGGATAAGAGTACAATTTTTTCCAGATGAATTTCGTGGGGAATCTCAACACGAACTTCCCCCGGATTTTCACTGGATAAGGTAATAATTTCCGGGAAGATACGAACGGATTTCGGACATAGCGAAACCGGATAGTCGATATCGTAGGACTTCTGATCGCTCTGCAGATGAAAACGGATAAATCCGGTTACCGCGGCGCAATGTCCGGATTGGGCCAATTGGTAAAGATTAAATTGGCAACGGCCCATCAATTGGGATGGATTGATTCCTTGGGATAGAGAGATCTCGACAAAATTCGTTGGGTTTTTCACCTCGGAGAAGGACAATCCGTTGACCAGGGCTTCCTGAAATTGGCTATGATCCAGCAGATCGAACTCAAAAAAAGAAACAAGGGTTTGAGTTTTGGGAAGGATTTCAAGATCCAGGGAGGGAGGTGCGATGGCGAGGGTAGGTCTGGCCACTCCGGTAACCACAAGCAGTTGCGTGGATGATTGCGTCCCGGCTGGACCTTCAATGAGCACCCGAATGGTTTCCGAGAAAGGTCCTGGTGTACCTGGATACATAAAATCAAACGAAAGGGTTCTTTTTTCCTGGGGCGCTAAAGGCGTGGTAACGGACAGGATTTCATAACACGCACAAGCCGGGCGTAAAACCACGCGATGTACGGGAATCCGGCCGTCATTCTTGATGGTCACCTGGATGGACGATTTGGCCTTTGGTTCATCCTCCTCTAAAATCACTGTATTGGGCGTAATGAGAATGGAAGGTTCCTCTGCACAAGAGTAAAGGAACAAAATTATAATAAATAGAAAAGGTATTCTGCAATACATCTCAATCTCCGCGTATTACAACAGGGAAAATCACTTTTCATTGCTGTGAAGAGGGTAATGAGGGAAATTCAAACTGTCAACCCATTTTTTACCACTGTCACCTACCGGTAGGTGACACTTTTTTCAGGGAATCGAGATGATGACACGTGGTCAAAAAAGCGGAAATGATCTTGAAATGTCCTATAGGTTGTGGGAAAGACGATTAACTGCGCCTATATTTTGTGTAGGCAAGATGTATGCTTTCAAATTCCATGCCAGAGTAGTGATATCATGATAAAGTGACTTTTTGCCGCACTGTCAATTATTGCACAAAATTCTGTCTGGAAATTTTCATCAAATTCTCCGCGAATGGTGGATAAACGACTCCCGCCTCGGTGATGAAGGCGGTGATGTATGCGTGAGGGGTGACATCGAACGCCGGGTTGTAAACCTGGATGCCCTCCGGCGCCGTGGGCCGGCCGAATCCGTGGGTGATTTCGCGGGGATCGCGTTCCTCGATGGGGATTTCCGCGCCGGTGGAGGTGGCCGGGTCGATGGTGGAGAGGGGGGCGGCCACGTAGAAGGGGATCTTGTGTTCCTGGGCCAGGATCGCCACGCCGTAGGTGCCGATTTTGTTGGCGGTGTCGCCGTTGGCGGCGATGCGGTCCGCGCCGACGATCACCGCCTGCACCCATTTTTTAGCCATTACGGAGGCGGCCATGTTGTCGCAGATCAAAGTGACGGGGATCTGGTTTTCGCGCAGTTCCCAGGCGGTGAGGCGCGCGCCCTGAAGCAGGGGGCGGGTCTCGTCCGCGAAGACCCGAATGGTCTTGCCTTGCTCCTTGGCCACGAAAATGGGGGCGAGGGCGGTGCCATAGCGGGCCGTGGCCAGTCCCCCCGCGTTGCAATGGGTCAGCACGCCGCAACCGTCCGGCAGCAGGGCCGCGCCAAGTTCGCCGATCCGCCGGCCGATGGCCACGTCTTCCTCCAATATACGCGTGGCCTCCTCCAGGATGGCTTGTTGGATCTCGGGAATAGGCCGGGATTTTTGTGTTTGGATGAAGCGTTTCATCCGGTCCAGCGCCCAGAAAAGGTTAACGGCGGTCGGCCGCGAGGTGGCTAAGTAATCGGTGACCTTCACCACCTCGTTCCAGAACGAGTCGAAATCGGCGGCGGTGGAATCCTTTATGCCTAAGTACACCCCGAAAGCGGCGGCGATGCCGATGGCCGGCGCGCCGCGAATCCGCAGGATTTTGATCGCTTCCCACATCTCCTCCGCGTTGTGGATCACGCGGTACTCGGTCCGGGCAGGCAGCAGGGTCTGGTCGAGAATTTTGACTTGTCCTTCTTCAACGGCTATGGTATTCACGGGCATGAAATGTCGTCCCTCATGACAAAACGTTTTGCCTGTCAGAATCGAGACCATAGCATTGAACGCATCCGGCAACAACCGTCCAACCTGTCCGCCTATCCGCCAAGCCATGCTGTATGACCGCCATGGATTGTCCGAATTCATGGACCTGGCCGGATTCCGATATTCCCGGGCGTTGGGGCAGAATTTTCTGATCAACCGCCGGGTGATGGAATCCATGTTGGAGGGGATCGCGTTTCCCCGTGAAGGCCGGGTGATCGAGATCGGCCCGGGATTGGGGCACTTGACGTGGCTGATTCTGGAACGGGGCGCCGATGTGGTGGCGGTGGAAAAGGACCGCTGGTTCGCCGCGTGGCTGCCGGAATTGTTGAAACAATTCGATTTTGATCCCGCGCGCTTGCGGGTGATCCAGCAGGACGCGCTGGAAACCGATTTCCGGCAACTGGCCGAAGATCATCAAGCCGTGCGGGTGATCGGCAACCTGCCCTACAATATTTCTGTTCCCATCCTGTTTCACCTGGCCTATTGCGGTTTCCGGTTCGAGCAGATCGCCGTCATGTTGCAGAAGGAAGTGGGCGAACGGATTCTGGCGCATCCGGGAACCAAGAGTTACGGCCGGCTGTCCATCGTTCTCAAATATTTATTTTTGGTCAAAAAAATGAAAACCATCGACCCCGGCTCATTTTCCCCCCGGCCCCATGTCGAATCGGTGTTCTTGACGTTGGAACCGTTGCCGGGCGCGGATGTCGAATTCGCCCGATTGTTCTTGGAGCGGGTGATTCACATCGGCTTTCAGCACCGGCGCAAGAAGCTGAGAAAACAATTGGAGGGCGCGATTGTGCAGCGGCGGGTGTTGGATCAGGATTTCTTGCGCGAAGCCGGGCAGAATTTCAACCTGGACGACCGGGCGGAAGCCTGGCCGGTTGAGACCTGGGTGCGCTTCGCCGAATTCGTCCGCAGCCGCCCGCCGGCGGCATGAAAGGAGAGGCGCGGGCCAGACTAAAATGATTGACCAAGTCAAGGAGCCATTCAACATGTTCTTGAAAATGACCTGGGATTTCTTGATTCTGTTTTTGATTTTGTCATTATGGGCTGTTTTCTTGCCGTTTTGGGGTTCGGCAGGTGAGATTGCCGTTCTGCAGGAGAATTTCCCCGCGCGGCCGTCACACGCCGATCCCGTGGAACTGCGGGATTATCTCGTCTCTAAGCAACTAGAAATTCAACTGATCACCGCGGAGGATCTGGCCGATCCAAACAAAATGAATCCCGCCACCATCGACGCGGTCATCCTGCCTTATGGCGCGTGTTTTCCCCTCCAGGCGCGGGATGCCTTTGTGGAGTATCTGAAAAGAGGCGGGGCCTTTGTCAGCCTGGGCGGCTACGCGTTCGACGACTTGATGGAGAAGAAAAACGGATCTTGGAAGAAAGTGGAGACGGATGATCCCAACCAGTTCTTATCGGGCCGCCGGGGCCGGCCCGGCGATTGGATGCGGTTCCAGCCGGAGCAAATCGTAATTTTCGACCCTACGTATACCTTCAAGCGGGTGGCGTTCATTGAACCGAATCCGGCCTATTTCGCGAAATTCAACGCGGAGAAAGAAACCCTGGTACTCGAGGGTTTCCCCGCCACGGCGCTGACCGGCAGCAACACCGCCGTTTTCGCCAAGCCTTACGCGCGGTGGATTCCCCTGGTTCAGGCCTATGACCGGTATCACCAACCCCGCGGTTCAGTGTTCAGCCTGATGTATCACCACGACGGGCCGTACAAGGGATCGGCCTGGGCGTTTTCCGGCGTGACCAACATCAACTTGTTTGGCCGGGATCATCCGGAGATGCTGGATATGCTGCATCAAGCCCTCCGTGCGATCCGGGAACGCGTGTTTTTGGTGGATGTGGAACTGGCGCCGCGGAAGGACGGCTCGCCCGGGAAGGATTTGACCGTCCGGGCGGCGAATTTCAACAGCCAGCCGCAAAATGTCAATCTCGCGGTGCACGGCGCAAAAGAACTGGATGGCCAGCCGTTGACCTTGCCGCCGGGAGCCATCACCCGCCAAGTGTACCCGCTTCAGGAGGGCGATTTTACAGATGATTACACCCAGGTCAGTGTGGTATTACGGAAATCGCTAACCGGTCCCAGCGGGGATTCGGAAATCCTGGACACGTTGAGTACGGCGTTTGTCAAAACGGATGCGTTACGGTCATCCGGACCTGAGGTGGCATTCACGAATAATTATTTCCGTGTCGATGGCCGTCCCACATTTTTATTTGGAACGAACCAAACCGGCGTGATGTGGTTCTCGCCACGGGAAAATCCCGCCACGTGGGATAAGGATTTCAGCCAGATGCGGCGCTTCGGCCTGCGGGTGCTGCGCGTGCTGCATTTTTCGCCGTACGCGGCGAAGGGGTACGACGGGCAGGGCGGCCATTCCCCCCTGGATTTAGCGAAAAAACCGCCGGAGACATTGATCCAGCAGACCGATGAGTTGGTGGCCATGTGCGCCCGCCACGGCATCGTCCTGATCCTCACCTTGCATGACTGGCTGGGTGTCGAATTGACCGACGAGGAATTAGAAGCCCAGAAAGCGTGGAACCGCTTCTGGGCCGGGAGGTACCAGGACGCGCGGCATGTGCTATACGACATCGAAAACGAGCCCTCGGTGCGGTTGTCCTCCCCGACACCGGATTTGACCCTCATGTGGAATTCGTTTCTCCAAATCAAGTACCGTACCAATGAAAATCTGCGGGATGCGTGGGGCCACTACGCTGTGGAGCAACCGCTGGGCAAGATTCCCTTGGGATCTGGGCCGGAGGTATGGGATAATCCCCGTGCCGTGGATTTCAACGAGTTCCGCGCCTGGCTGGTACGGCGGTGGATTCAAGGCAACCTCGAGGGCCTTCGGGAGGGTTCGCTGGATGCGCTGGCCACGGTAGGTTTCTTGCAATACGAATGGCCCGCGGACAAGTTTTTGCCCACGAGCGCGTTGGATTTCTCCAACACGCATTATCATGGTCCGTTCGACCGTTTTTCTCCGATCTTCAAACTGACGGACCGCCGTTTCCGGGACCAGGGGCTGTCGGTGGGCGAGTTCGGGGCCTGGGCCGCGCACGAGGCCCGTGTCCAGGGCCGGTTTGAAGATCCCACGGAAACCTCGATCCGTCATTTCTTAGCCGTGGGCCATGAATCATTGGGCCAGGGAGGGGCGTTCGCCCTCAATTGGGATTTGAAGGATTTGGACGATTGCGTGTTTCCCTGGGGCCTCACTTTCGCGCAAGACGGAGTGCCCAAGGATTGGTATTACGCGTATCGCAATCTGAGTTATTTGTTTTCCCGCTTCCAACCGCAGTATGAGCCACCCCGCATATACTTTGTCATTCCCGACAATCACCGGCTGGGCGCGCAAACCCAAAAAATTCATGAAGCGTTGCACCGGGGCCTGCGCCTCCTTTTCGCGTGTCATGTCAATTTTGGTGTCATCAACGAACGTGCGCTCAACGATCTGCCCATGGAGGCGGGAACCTTGTTTTGGCCGATCCCTTATTGCCCCGATGATGAAATCTTCGAGCGCATCCGTAAATTCGTGGAACGGGGCGGAAACCTCTATTTCTCCGGGGATATCGGTTTCGATCCCTCACGGAAGCCCACTCGCGCCATGCGGTTCGAGCAATTCGGCCTGCCCCCGCGAAAACCGAAAGTCCCGGAACTGAAGGATACCCCGTTCGCCCTGACCGAATGGACCGCCGCCCGTTTGGGAACCGGACGGGTCTTTTATCTCTCCGAACCCATCGAACTGAGAGCCGTCGATCCCGCCGTGTGGAATCCTTATGCCGATGTGCTTGATAAGACCAATCACCAGAGGATTCATGTGACACCGGATGATCCCGCGTTGCACGTATTCTCGATTCCTGAAGCCGATCGCAACCGCATTTTCACTCTGTTCCGTTGTGAGGAAGGGGAAAATCCCAAGACGTACCGGATCGATACCGGCCGGGGAATTTTCACCGTTTCCCTGCGGGGATGGGAAACGGGGCTGCTTTACCTGTCGCGGGACGGCCGGCCATTGGCGGTGGAGGGCACGGGAGACATCCGTTGGAACGCGGATACCATCCTCCTGACGGACGCGCATGTCATGGTGGTGGACCGGGATCAACGCAGTCTACTCGAAACCCGCCAACTCGTGATATTGCCTACCCGGACCGGACAGATGGAAATCCAGGCTCCGGCCATGAAAAATCCCGCGTTGGAGGCGGGAACCTGGGAAAACGAATCCACCTGGAACTCGTTCGGCTCCGAACCATTTACGCGGGAAGGGAACCGGATCCGGTTCACGATCGATCCGGATATGTCCATGGCTATGTTGCTGTTGGCGGATAATTAACGGGATATGCGGATCGCGCGCAGCGAAACACGTGGTGAAAGACGAAAGGATTTTCCCCCTCCATGAAACCGATTGAAATCACTTTGGGCCACAGTCCTGATTCCGACGACGCCTTCATGTTCTACGCCCTGGCGGAAAACAAGATCGACACGGCGCCTTACAAATTTCGTCATGTAATGCAAGATATCGAGACCCTCAACTACCGGGCAGCCCTGGGCGAGTTGGACATTACCGCCATTTCGGTCCATGCCTACGCCTATGTGCAGCACCGCTACGCCATTTTGACGGCGGGTGGCAGCCTGGGCATCGGCTACGGGCCGATGGTGGTCACGCGTGAGCCGATGACCGTGGAGAACCTTCAATCCATCTCCATTGCCATTCCTGGTAAGATGACCTCCGCCTATCTGGCGCTCCGGTTATGCCTGGGGGAATTTACCTATGATATCGTGCCGTTTGATCAGATCATCCCCGCGCTGTTGGGCGGCCGGGTGGAGGCGGGATTGATCATCCATGAGGGCCAGCTGACTTACAGCGCGTCCGGATTGCACAAAATCATCGATCTGGGCGAATGGTGGGCACAGGAGACAGGCGGCTTGCCACTTCCCCTGGGCGCTAACGTTATCCGCAAGGATCTGGGGCCTGAACGCATCGCCGAAATCGCGCCCTACATGCGGAGAACCATCGAATACAGTTTGGATCACCGGGAAGAGGCGTTGCAATACGCCCTGAAATTCGCCCGCGACCTGCCCCCGGATCAGACGGATCAATTTGTGGGCATGTATGTCAATCCACTTACCCTTCATCTAGGGGAAGAAGGGAAAAAATCCTACCAGCTCTTCCTCGACCGGGGGTACGCGGAAGGCGTGATCCCACGCAAGGTGGAGTTGGAATTCGTCGAATGCGGCTGAAAATTCCCTAGTTTCCCTTATTTATTTACTTCCCTTTTTCATTTCCTTATCTTTCAATTCCTTGAATCGGCCTCCCGCAAGAGGGAGAATGAACTGTTTCAATGGGGTTGGAGTAAATTGGGTCTGATCGCAGTGTTTTGGGTATATCCCCAAAAGCCTGTATCAACTGATGGTTGTCTGGCATCAATGGGATAACCATGCCTGGAGCCAAAATATCCATGGATGGAATGGGAGATCGGTCATGTGTCAATCGGTGAATCGCTTTTTTTGCGGTGGGATCCTAATGTTTTTCCTATCCTACGGAGCTTGGGCATCCGACATGGAGGAAGGATTCACCCCGCTGTTCAATGGGGAGAATCTAGACGGCTGGGTAATCGAGCACGGCGATGCCAACACGTTCCGGGTGGCCTGGGGTGTGATCTACTGTCCCGGCACTACGGGCTATCCGGCCTGGCTGCGCAGTGAGAAGGAATATGAGAATTTCGATCTGCGATTTGAATTCCGGATGGACGGCTGGTGCAACAGCGGAGTGTTTTTCAGCGCGCCGTTGCATGGACGTAATTCATTGACAGGATTCGAATTTCAAATCGACCATAAAAGGAAAACCGATGAACCGCCGTCCATCAAAACCTGCGGAGCGGTGTTCGCGGCGGTGGCGCCCACTACCAATGCGATCGGGCCGGATAAAAGTTGGAATCAAGGGCGGATTTTGTTCGATTGGCCTTTCTTGAAATTTTGGATCAACGGGGTACTGGTCCAGGATCTCGACGTGGAGCAACACGAGGAGTTGAAATACCGGCTGCGGCGCGGCTACATCGGTCTGCAAGATATGGGGTATCCCGTTTGGTTCCGGAATATCCGGATCAAGGAATTGCCGGCCAAGGAAACATGGGAAACTCTCTTCAATGGAAAAGATCTGGAAGGGTGGTATATCGAAGGCAAGGGGGCCCGGTGGACGGTTCAGGATGGAGTGATCCACGCGGAAGACAATGGCAGTTACCTGGTGACGAATGGCGAGTATCAGGATTTCGAATTGTTTTGTTATGTGCGCACCAGTCCGTTGGCCAACGGTGGGATCTTTTTCCGGTGGAAGGAACTCAAGAGCGGGGACCGGGGCAATGAAATACAGATTGAAAACACGCCCGATTCCAACTATCCCACGGGCAGCCTGTACAATATCGTGCGTTCCACCCAACCCAATTACCGGGACGGGGAATGGTTCCCGATGCAGATCCGGGTGCAGGGCTCCCGCGTGGTGGTGCGGGTGAATGGCGAGACGACAGTCAACTATGAAGGTCTTGCCACCGTCCGGCCGGGCCATATCGCGTTGCAAATGCACATGAAAGGCGCATGGATTGATTTTAAGGATCTGAAGATTAAACGATTGTAATCCGCGGGTATACTTCTCATGGTATAGTTTTGTGGATTCTTGAAAATCCAGCCCCGGAAATCCTCCGCGGGTGGAACGATTTGGATACGCAGGAAAGCCTCATTCACACGGAGCTGTTGAATGAGGCTTTCCCCTATCTTCCTGCCGGCGGGAACGCGAGTGTCTCGTATTCGTGGAAACCAACCGGCGGGTTAGGAAAGGCGTGAAAGGCATGCCTGGGTACCGGGACTCCATGCTAGGGCGGTTGATCGAACCGGAGATCAAGTCTCTGCTCGCGGAAAAGAATTACAAGGAATTACGCGAATCGTTGCAGGAACTGGATCCGGTCGATATCGCCGAAACCATCGGTGTGCTCTCGGAGGAAGAGCGCGCGGTGGTGTTCCGTCTGTTGCCCCGTTCCATCAGCGCCGATGTGTTCGAGTACCTCAGTTTCTCCGAGCAGGAAGAGGTCTTACGCCTGTTGGGCCACGAGCAGGTTTCTTCCATCTTGAATGAGATGGATCCCGACGACCGCACGGCGTTGCTGGAGGAGCTGCCAGGCAAACTGACGCGGCGGATTTTGGAAATGCTCAGCCCGGAAGAACGGGCCATCGCCAAAACCCTGCTGGGGTACCCGGAAGAATCCATCGGGCGCTTGATGACGCCAGAATATCTGGCCGTGCGGGAAGATTGGACGGTTACTCAAACCCTCGAATACATCCGTAAAACCGGCCGCGAAAAGGAAACCGTCAATGTTCTTTATGTGACCGATGAAAATGACCGGTTGATCGCCGATCTCAAGATCCGGACTTTGATATTTTCCGACCCGGAGACCCGCATCCGGGATATCATGAACACCCAAGTTATTGCTTTGAACGCGTTCGATGATCAAGAAACGGCTACTGAAGCGATGCTCCGCTATGACGTTTCGGTGCTGCCAGTGGTGGATTCGGACGGCACGCTGGTGGGCATTGTGACTTCGGACGACGTGTTCGATGTTGTGGTGGAGGAGGCGACCGAGGACATTCACCGCATGGGTGGTTTGGAAGCCATAGACGAACCCTATTTCGACGTATCGTTTTTCACTCTGTGGCGCAAGCGGGCTGGATGGCTGGCAATCCTGTTTTTTGGCGGAATGATCACGGTGTACGTCATGGAAACGTTCGAGCCCCATATCGATTCCGGCCAGCTGTTGATCTTGAGCCTCTTCTTGCCGCTGGTGATCAGCAGTGGAGGCAATTCAGGTTCGCAGGCGGCCACTCTGGTCATTCGCGCTTTGGCGGTCAAGGATGTGGCATTGAAAGATTGGTACCGTGTATTTTGGCGCGAATTACTCAGCGGCTTACTGCTTGGATCGTTCTTGGGGCTGATTGCCCTGGCGCGGGTAATATTTTTCCCGCCGATGGACTATGACCGGTTCTGGATGCTGAGCCTGACCGTCAGTTTGTCGGTGATCGGCGTGGTTTTGTACGGAACCTTGATGGGCTCCATGCTGCCTTTCATTTTGCGTTTTTTAGGATTCGATCCTGCTTTTTCGTCTAATCCGCTCATTGCGACCTTATGCGACTCAATCGGCGTGGCCATATATTTTTCTCTCGCCATTCTGATTCTCAGCGGAGTATGATCAGCGCAGGACATTCTCGCTGTGGGACAGGTTTAACGTTGGTCATTATCCCAACGATGGTATCATAACTCCATTCAAATATTTAAGGTCATTTGAGAAACTTTTCATGTTGTTTCGGTCCATGTCGCGCTTTTTTGAACAGCAGGTGGAGCGGGATTTGAAGAAATTGGCTCTTCTCCAAACCGGCCATCGCGTTCTGGCTGCCTGTTCGGGAGGACCGGATTCGGTGGCGCTGGTGGATGTTCTGTTCCATCTGCGGGACCGGCTAGGATTTGATATGCGGATCGCCCATGTCAACCATGGATTGCGGGGCGAGGAATCTCTGGAAGACGAGCGGTTTGTCATCACCCTGGCGGAGAAATACGACTTGCCCCTGACCGTCCGGCGATTTGACCGGGATGATGTGGACCAAGTCAGGTCGGGCAATCTGGAAGAACGCGCCCGCCGGTTGCGTTACCAAAAATTGATCCACACGGCTGTGGAACTGGATTGCCATTGCGTCGCCACCGGACATACGCTCAGCGACCAGGCGGAGACAGTCCTTCACCGCCTATTGCGGGCAGCGGGATTTACGGGATTGCGTGGCATTCTGCCGGTCCGGAACGATCTCGAAGTGCCGATCGTTCGTCCGTTGCTGGGCTTGTGCCGGGATCAGGTCCTGGCCTATTTGCGGGATAAAGGTTTGGATTTCCGCCACGACGCGATGAATGACGATCCGCGATACACCCGTGTGCGGATCCGAAAGGAGTTAATGCCTTTCCTTCGAGAAAAATTCAATTTTCGGGTGGAAGAGCATTTGGCACGGCTGGCTGAGCTGGCGCGCCGGGACCAAGAATTCTGGGATAAACATATCCAAGGGTTGCGGGAGGATATCGGGCCGGCGACTCGGGACGCGCCCGCGGACCGGATCCGGTTTCTGAAACTGACTGAGGCGGAACAAGGCCGCTTATTGCGATCCTACTTTAATTCGTTACAACTGTCTAAATCATGGTTACATGTGAACGAGGCCTTAAATCTGTTACGAAGGGAGAGGCCGCAGGGGGAAATCCATCTCAGCGAACATGTTTTGCTTTATCGGCGCTACGACCGATTTTATTTTGCGCCGCCATTGGATGCTCGTGTACTTGCTGATGAGTACCCTTTGAACATACCTGGTGTAACCGAGATTTCCGCCTTGAATATACGGATTGAAGCCCATTTTCGGCCGGTTAACCTATTGCCATTGGAACCTCCTTCCCGTTTTATAGCCGAGTTTGACGCGGACCGCGCAGGCCGTACGGTCACGGTCCGCACCCGGCGCGAAGGGGATGTCATGATTCCCCTCGGGATGAAAGGCGTGAAAAAAATCAAGAAAATCCTCCAGGAGAAGCGGATTCCCCTCGAACAACGCGGCCGCATTCCCCTGATTTGTTTTGACCGGGACATCGCCTGGGTGGTGGGTTGTTGTGTGTCGAATTCCTACCGCTTGGGACCGGATACCCAAAACGTGTTGCGGATTACAGTTCAGCCGTTGGCAGAGAAATGGAACAGTCATGAGAAATGATAATGGTTTTTTTAATTTCTCTAGCCATGGCTATTTCGAGATTTCTTTCACCTTTCCCCCAGAGGGAGTAGGAATTGGATACCTCGGTTCCGGCTATATTCCAAGTCAAATTTCCAAGGCCGGTAGAAATGTGCCGTTGGTGCTGACATGGTCATCCCGCAGTTCTGGAATTCATGCATGAAGAAAACTCAACAGAATCTTATCCCCTAGTGGCAATTCCGCAAGAAATTAAATTCGTTGGAATTTCACAACAAACGGCTTATGATAAATACAAAGCACCTGGATTTTTTTCATTCTCTGATGGGAGGTAAGGAGACATGAAGCGATGGAGTGGTATTTTTTGTCTCATGTTTTATTTTGGAATGGCCTCCTCGGCGCAAAACTTGAGCGATGTGATCACCATTACCGGCGAACCTGGCGCCCAACAGTTCCCGGACGTGGCGTATAACATCCGGGATAACACGTTTCTAGTGGTCTGGGAGCATGTAGTGGATGTGAATTTGAACGATATCAATGGGATACTGGTGAATGGCGACACCGGTCAGCCCATGGGAAGTCCGGTAACCTTAATTACGGGAATCCACAGTTTCGAAGCGCCGGAAGTGGTTTACAACAGTCAAGACAACGAATTCCTGGTCGTGGCCCGGCGTGTCAACGATAACATGGCGGTGGCGCAACGCGTTTCGGCTCAGGGACAACCGGTGGGTGACATAGTGGATATCGGCCGTAGCAACGGACCGACCTTCTTTGATCCCGCCGCCCGCGCCCGGGTGGTCGCGGTGGCCTACAACGCCACGGATAACCGCTTCATCGTCGGTCTGGGAGAACCCATGACGGCTCAGATTCTTTTACCGGATCTCTCTTTGGATTATCTGGTTGAAAACATTGGCGTTGGCACGAATCCCGCGTTGGCTTGGTCGAGCGTCCAGAACGTCTTTTTAATGGCTTGGGAAGACCGGCAAATCCGGAGTACCGGATCGGAAAATCTCAGCGCGCGGCTGATTTCCAATGATGGAGTGTTGCTGGATGAGATCCTACTGCTTCGTGATCAGGAATTCGCTGAGGAATCGCCCCGTATCGCGTACAATCCGGATGATGATCAGTTCTTGGTGGTCTGGGACGAACGTATTGGTTTCAAAGAAGGGATCATACCTCAAACCTTGACGGATACGATCGCTCAGCTTGTAAGCGCGGACGGCCAACGGATAGGAGATCCGATTCCCATCGAGGCCGGAACCGCTTATACGCTCCGGCAGGATGTGGATTACAATCCTCATTCCAAATTGTATTTGGTGGTTTGGAAGGGAGACCCCAGCGGGGATTTCGCCTTCGCGGACATTTATGGCCAGTTTGTCAAGCGGGATGGATCATTAGCCAATGGGAATTTTTTGATTTACGAAGGCGGTGATGACAACACGGATGAAGGTAACAGCGAGCAGTATTATGATGAATCCAAACTCCCCGTAGTGGCGGCCAATCCCCTGACTGGCGGTTTTTACGTAGTGTGGGAAGAAGGCGGGACCAACCGGAATCCGGAGGACCGGAACATCCTGGCCCGGTATGTCGAGCCGACGATCACCGGATTCCAGGATTGGGCGATTTTCGAATAAGTTGGAATTTCAATTCCGTTTGCGCCGTTGGTTCATGTAATCCACCAGCAGATATTGGCCTAACGTGTGGGGGGAGGTGAAATACGCCTTCCCCCGCGTGATTTGAGTCTGTTTATGGACAAATTCCACCAGCAGGCGGTCGCGGGCCAACATGAAGGTATTGATGCGGATCCCTTTGTTGCGGCATTTCTCGGCTTCGCGCAAGGTTTCGTGGATGATCCACGGGTCCCACCAGGAATGCCGGATGATCTGGCCTTCGTGGGTGATGGCGGACGGCTTGCCGTCGGTGATCATGATGATCTGCTTGTTATCGCAACTGAAGCGTGCAAGAATCCGCTGGGCCAGCGCCAGCCCCGCCTTGGTGTTGGTGTAAAACGGGCCCACCTTGCAAGTAAGCAGTTGCTCCGGCGAGATTTCCTTGGCATCATCGTAGAACAACAGCATGTTGAGCGTATCCTGCGGATACTTGGTGCGAATCAGGTGCGTTAAGGCCAGGGCGACTTTTTTGGCGGGAGTGAAGCGATCCTCGCCGTAGAGAATCATGCTGTGGCTGATATCGAGCATGAGCACTGTGGCGCATTGGCTCTGGTGTTCGGTTTCTAAGATCTCCACATCTTCCAACTCCAAATCGACCGGAAGGTGAACGCCCCGTCGGATAAACGAGTTTTGGAATGTACGGAGAATGTCCAAGTTGAGATGGTCGCCGAATTCCCAGGGCCGCGATTCATAATTCAGCACGTCCCCGGAGCCTTTGAAAGAGGTTTCATGATGTCCAGTGTGGCTTTTTTGAATGGAAGTAAGCAATTCCTCCAGCGTTTTCTCACTCAGCAAGCGTAAACCTTTTTCACTGAGGCGGTTAATGTTTCCCTCGGAATCGACGTATCCCGCTTCTTCAAGCAGCCGGAATAATTCCTCCGCCCGCTGGTCCGCTTCCTCGCCTTCACCCAATTCACCAGTGTCCTTCATCATCTCGATAGCTTCCCGGAGATTGCCATCGGTGAGGAAGAGATAATCCTTCAGCCGGTCGAGAAACTCCTGGGCTTGTTCGAGAATCTCGTCTTCGTCGTCCCCTTGATATTCGGTAAAGCGGTACCAGCGCATGATTGACCTCGTTGGATAGGGTGAGGGCGAGGTTCCCGCCAAGTGGAGTTATGCCAAGGGATCTTATCTTGTCGTGGCGGTTCACCCGAAGGTTCGCCCTCCCGCTCCCTCCCCTGTGGGAGAGAGCCTGGGTAGGAAAAAGCCACCGATATTGTCTAGCCTAAGGATGACGTTTTGGCTCTCCTGGATCTCCTCTTACGCGGGGATGCCATCCTTTTATGGGAATGGCTGGCATAAAGATCTGGCATAAAGACTTGAAATTCCATCCTCCTCATCCATATCTTACTTGTCCGTGCATTTCGGTTTTGCTCAACCGTTTGTGGGCGAAGAGGCCTTCGAGCATGAATTCGATGCCGGAAGCCAACACTTCGGGGCGTTGGAGGGGATCGTTTTTCAAATAGGCCTTGACCCGGCCGGTCAGTCCCCGCACTTGTTCCGCCAGAGCGATGATTTCGGTCGCGGGCATGTTATCGTGGAGCATAAAGCAGCGGTTTTCCTCGTGGAACCAGTCGATAGTGCTTTGGCAATCGTCATGGCCGAAATATTCGTTGAAAATCACGCGCACGGCCTGCCGGATGAGCCGGCGGGCCACCTGCTCGGAGCCGCGTTCTTCCCCGGAGTAGCTGAGTTCCATCTTGCCGGTCATGGCGGGGAGCATATAAATCAAGTCGCTGGCGCGGGGACAAATCACCCGCTCGCCGTTGAGCAGGGCGCGGCGTTCAGCGCTGCTGACCAGATTTTCCATGCAGGTGATGGAGAAGCGGGCGCTGATGCCGGAACTTTGTTCCACGTCCTTGTTTTCGCGGGCGGCGCGGGCGATCTCTTCCACGATCTGCTTGATGAAATGAGGCACGATGATTTCCATCCCGTCCCGGTTGTTGATGCGGGCTTCCTGGTCGGTGATGGCCATGCCTTCCTCGCGGGTGAGCGGATAATGGGTGCGGATTTCCGAGCCGATGCGGTCCTTGAGCGGCGTGACGATACGCCCGCGGTTGGTGTAGTCCTGGGGATTGGCGCTGTAAACCAGAAAGACGTCCAGGGGCAGGCGGATGGAATAACCCCGGATTTGAATGTCACGTTCCTGCATAATGTTGAACAGGCCGACTTGGATCTTGGGCGACAAGTCGGGCAGTTCGTTAATCGCAAAGATGCCCCGGTTGGATCGGGGAATGAGTCCGAACGAAATGGCTTCCTCATCGGACAAATCCAACCGGTGTTTGGCGGCTTTGATGGGGTCGATATCGCCGATCAGGTCGGCGATGGTGACATCGGGGGTGGCCAGTTTTTCTTTGTAGCGTTCCTCCGCAGAAATCCAGTCGATGGGGGTTTCGTCTCCCCGCTGGGCAATGAGGTCCCGTGCGTACTTGGAGATGGGATGATAGGGATCGTCGTTGATTTCGCTGCCCGCGACGATGGGGATGTACTCATCCAGAAGGGAAGGCAGCTGGCGGATGATCCGGCTTTTGGCCTGGCCGCGCAATCCCAAGAAAATCATGTCATGCCGGGAAAGGATGGCGTTGATGATCTGAGGGATCACGGTATGGTCATATCCGATGATCCCGGGAAACAGACATTGTTTGGATTTGAGTTTTTGAACCAGGTTCGACCGTAATTCCTCCTTGACCGGACGGGTTTGATACTTTTCAGCCCGGAGTTCACCCAAAGTTTTCGACCGGGACATGATTGATATGCCTCCACGTGATATGGTGATGCATGAAGTGTAATCCAGTGGCTCCCCCGTGCAAGGCAACGCTTGGCGGGAATCCATCGCACCACGGCCCATAATTGGCACGATGACCGAGGCCTCTCACCCGCACATTGTCATGGTCAACAAGGCGTATCCGCCCTGGATCGGCGGGATCGAGCGGCATGTCCGGGACATGAGTGAAGCCTTAGTGGAACGCGGATGGCGGGTATCGGCGCTGGTCTGTAATCCCGGATGGTATGAAACCCGCGAGGTTGTCAATGGCGTCCGCGTCCTCCGCGCGCCGCAATGGGGCCGGATCTTGTCTCAACCGATTGTAACCCGGTTTTTTCACCGTCTCCATGAATTGCAGCCGGAGTTGTTGCATGTGCACGTCCCTTTTCCGCTGGGATGGTGGACAGCGTGGGCGGTACCGGAAACGGTGCCGGTGGTATGCACCTGGCACAGTGATATTGTACGGCAATGGTGGCTAAGGCCATTGTTCATGCGTTTCGAACAGCGTTTTCTGCGCCGGTGCGCGGCCGTAATCGTTACATCCGAAACTGTATTGCGGCATTCCCGCGCGTTGCGCCGCCACCGGGAGAAATGCCGGGTGATCCCGCTCGCGGTCTCTCCTGATCCCTTGTTGAATGAAACGCGCGTGCAAGCCTTGGCGGAACAGATTCGCTCCGCCGCGGGGCAGCCGATAATATTGTTCGTCGGCCGTCTGGTGGGGTACAAAGGGTTGCGTTTTTTGATCGAGGCGATGCAATCCATTCCTGCCGCGTTGTGGATCGCGGGGGAGGGCCCCTTGCGGGAAAAACTCCAACGCCAGGCAGAACGGATTCGCCCGGAAGGCGGTGTCCGCTTTTGGGGAACCGTGAGTGAGGAAGAAAAGGCGGCCTTGTACCAGGCGGCCACGGTGCTGGTGTTGCCCTCGATTTCCCGCAACGAGGCGTTTGGTTATGTGCTCCTGGAGGCCATGGAGCGGGGCTGCCCGGTGATTACCACCGATCTGCCTACCGGGGTGCGCCACGTCAATAAAGAGGGGGTATCCGGTCTGGTGGTGCCCCCCCGCGATCCCCGGGCGTTATCGGAAGCGATTTGCCGGATATTGCGGGAAGAGGGTCTGCGGGAGAAATTGTCGGCAGGGGCGCGGCGGCGGGCGTGGGAGTGTTTCAATTTTGATGAAACAGTCAGGGATCTTGAAGAGGTGTATCGCGGAGTGTTGAAGGAATACCCTCCCGTGTGAGGAATTCATTGTTCCCGGCCGCCAGGGCATCGGCGATTTCCGTAACGTGGCGCATGGCCTGCTCGAGTTCCAAGCGTTTGGCTTCGAATTCGGAGCGGGGCAGATCGCGGGGGATAGGGATCGGTTCACTGGAAGCCAGGTAGATGGTGCCGAAGGGGTAGGGAAGCACAAAGCGGTCCCAGCTGTTGAAACGGTGGCACCGGGAGGCGGAGAGGCAGATGGGGGTAATGGGCACACCCGTCAGGCGGGCGAGCTGAATGATGCCCGGCTGGATCACCTCCCGCGGTCCCCGGGGACCATCGGCGGGAACCACGGCATGGCCTCCGTTTTTGAGCCAATGGACGAGGCCGAGAAGCCCTTCCGTTCCCGACCGGAAGGCGGAGCCGCGGGTGGCGTGGATGCGGAAGCGTTTCATTACCTGGGCGATGTATTCGCCATCCCGGCTGCGGCTGACGATCACCGCGACCTGTTTCCCCCGGACATGATAGACCGGGATCATGACCCGGCTGTGCCAGAGGGCGAAGAGAAAGGGACCCTGCTTCTGCTTGAGTAAATCATGATAATTCGGCCCCACGCATCGGAACCGGTTGGTTTTTCCGACCAGTTGGATATAGAGATACGCGGGGAGGGAGGCGAGAAAGGGAAGCCAGGAATTCGTGGTATTCATCATCCAATGTCTAAGGAAGGTTTCTTGATGGTAATGGTTTTTCCCTCACCCCAATCCTCTCCCGGAGGGAGAGGGTTGGGGTGAGGGAACGGGTTCGTGTTCCAGAACCTGATTCGAATCAAAGAGACTAACGCGATACTGGGTCATCTTAAAATTAAGGCTCATCCGGCAAGCACGTACATTTTCCTAAGGGGGTGATCGGTTTTCAATGGATCGGGCTTGAGTGTACTGCCCCAACTTCCCTCTCCCTCTGGGAGAGGGCCAGGGTGAGGGAAAGCCTGAAAGGGCGCCCTACAGAAGATCCGTATCACGGTTCAATAGTTTCTACTTGCTGTTATAGGCGACGTTGGAAATCATAATGGAACTTAAAACTCACGTGTATTTTTGATTTTGCCGCAGATCGCGTTCGATGTCCCGGCGCTTGACGTCCTCGCGCTTGTCCCACATCTTTTTCCCTCGGGCCAGAGCGAGATCCACTTTGACCTTGCCCCGGACAAAATACATTTTCAAGGGGATCAGGGTGAAACCCTTGGCCTGAATTTTTCCGAACAACCGGGCGATTTCGCGCTTGTGCATCAGCAGTTTGCGGGGGCGCAGGGGATCGTGGTTGTCAAAACTGGCATGGGAATAGGGGCTGATGTGGCAATCCATCAGGTAAAGTTCGCCGTTTTGTATGGCGGCGTAGCCTTCTTGAAGATTGGCGCGCCCCTCCCGGATGGCTTTGACCTCGGTGCCTTTCAGCACGATCCCCGCCTGGAAGGTTTCCAGGATATGATACAGGTGCCGGGCCTTGCGGTTGGTGGCTATGATTTTCTGGGCTTCACCGGAAGCAGGTTTCTTATTCATTTTTAACCACCTCACCGAAGAGTGTGCATCCTTGGCCCTTGCGCAACTTGACGCCCCCGAGCCGATCGACCAAGATGATCTCTTGACATTTCAGTCTCATTCAGGATGGCGATAAGTCAAGTGTTCAAAACGATGGACGGTCCGCAGACCGAGGGGAAATCTTTGTTCGGATAGGCGGGATCGCAGACATTCGCGGAACAGGACGGCAACCGGTGATGAAGGTGATGAAAGAGCAACTAATCGAAAAATTTAAAAGCCAAAGCGCGGTGTTGGGAGTGATCGGACTGGGGTATGTCGGCCTGCCGTTCATCCTCGAAACCACCCGGTCGGGTTTCAAAACCATCGGATTTGATATTGATCCCATCAAAGTGGAAAAGCTCCAGCATGGAGAATCGTATATCCATCATATACCCTCCTCAATGATCCAGACCTTACGGGATGGGGGAATGTTTGAGGCGACGACGGATTACACGCGGTTGCGGGAAGCTGACGCCATTATCATCTGCGTCCCCACGCCATTGAATGAATACCGCGAGCCGGATCTGTCGGCCGTGGACGCGACCGCCGCCGCCATCGCCGCTAACTTGCGCGCCGGTCAGTTGATCGTGCTCGAAAGCACCACCTACCCGGGAACCACGGAAGAGCGTATCCGCCCCCGCCTGGAGGCCACCGGCATGAAAGTTGGTCTGGATGTATTTCTGGCTTATTCGCCGGAGCGGGAGGATCCGGGCCGCAAGGACTACTCAACCCGCACGATTCCCAAGGTATTCGGGGGGTGCACGCCCACCTGCTTGGAGGCAGGCACGGCGTTATACCGGCAACTGTTCGACCGGGTAATCCCCGTCTCGTCCACCCAAGCGGCGGAAATGACCAAGTTGTTGGAGAATATCTACCGGGCGGTGAACATCGCGCTGGTGAATGAGCTCAAAATGCTGTGCGACCGGATGCGTCTCGACGTGTGGGAAGTCATCGAAGCGGCCTCAAGCAAGCCTTTCGGATATCAACCGTTCTATCCCGGTCCGGGACTGGGCGGGCATTGCATTCCCATCGATCCCTTTTATCTGACCTGGAAAGCCCGCGAGGTGGAGTTTTCGACCCGTTTTATCGAACTGGCGGGGGAGATCAACACAGGCATGCCCCGCTACGTGGTGATGAAAGTTGTCGAGGCGTTGACGGGAAAGGGCCTGGCGGTCAAGGGCGCCCGCATTCTGGTGTTGGGGGTCGCCTACAAAAAAGATGTGGATGATGTCCGCGAATCGCCCGCCCTCAAAGTGGTTGAATTGCTGCGGGAATGGGGAATGGAAGTGCAATATCATGATCCGTACGTTCCCCGGTACCCCAAAGGGCGGCGGGGTGACCTGGGGCTGGCCTCGATCCCCTTGACCGAGGCGGCGTTGCGGGAGCATGACGCGGTGTTGATTCTGACCGATCATTCGTGCGTGGATTATCAATGGGTGGCGGATCACGCGGACCTGGTGGTTGACACCCGCAACGCCACCCGGCACGTGAAAAATGCCCGTGGACAGATCGTCAAGGCGTAGTACTTCATCATGACCTCTCATTCCGAAAGCCCCGTGGCCGGCCAGTTAAAACGCTATTACCAAACCAGCCTCCGGTACCGCGATGATCTGAAAACCCATGATGAAGCGTTTCTCGAACCGTTTTTGATTTTGGTGGAACGGCACGTGCCCAAGCCGGCGCGGATCCTCGACCTGGGCTGCGGCACAGGGTTGTCGGCCCGCCTGCTGGAACAGCGCGGCTACATGGCCTTCGGCCTGGATCTCTCGCCCCTTTTCCTGAGCGTCGAAAAACAGAAGGATCCGGATGTAAAGCTGCTGGCCGGCGACGCGTTGCGGCTGCCGTTCGGAGACGGGATTTTCGACGCGGTGGCAGCGTTCGAGTTTATCGAGCATGTGCCGGACGTTCCCTCGCTGCTGGAGGAGTGCCTGCGGGTGCTTAAACCGGGCGGTTTTTTGGTGTTTCACTCGCCCAATCTGCTTTCGCCCTATCTACCGGCTTTTGATTTATTGCGCATGGCGCTGGGCGGGCGAGGGCGGCCGGTATTCGCGGAGACGATCCCCCAGGCGTTTGGCTGGTTGAAAAAAAATCTTTGGCTATCCTGGAAAAAGAAGCTTTCGCCGCGCCCTGGCTTCTTGTACCGGGAGCCGGATCTCTCCGAACGGGAAATCGGCGGCGATTCGGACAGCGTGTACCTGGCCAATCCCATTGACTTGGCCCGTTACCTGCACGGCAGGGGCTGCGTCATTGAGCAGCGGGGACACGCGATGAGTTGGAGGAACAAAGTGATCGTCGCGTTGACCCCCAACTTCGCCCCTTACATGGGTCTGGTGGCGCGTACACCGCATCGCCCGGCGGGATAAGGTGGACTAAGGAAATCCATGGCGGTATTGCGAGCCCATAACCTGGTGAAACGCTACGGACAAAAAACCGTAGTGAACGATGTGAGCCTGTCGGTTTCCAGCAGCGAGATTGTGGGCCTGCTGGGGCCGAACGGGGCGGGGAAGACTACCACTTTTGGGATGATCATGGGTATCGTCCGGCCCGATCAGGGGACCATCGGCCTGGACGGGATTGATATCACCCACCGCCCCTTGTCGCGCCGCGCGCGGATGGGCATCGGCTACCTGTCGCAGGAGCCTTCCATTTTCCGGAATCTTACAGTCGAGCAAAACATCATGGTGGTGTTGGAAAACATGCCCATGACCGCGGAGGAACGTAAGACCACCTGCCAGAATTTGCTCGAGGAATCCGAGCTGGCGCGCCTGTGCGGGAGGAAAGCGGAAACCCTTTCGGGAGGGGAAAAGCGGCGGTTGGAGATCTGCCGGGCACTGGCCGCGCGCCCCCGCATCCTGCTATTGGATGAACCGTTTTCAGGTGTGGACCCAATTGCGGTAGGCGAGTTGCAGGAAATCATTTTGCAGATGAAAAAACGCAAGATTGGCGTACTCATCACCGATCATAGCGTACGCGAAACGCTTGAAGTCACCGACCGGGCCTACATCATGCACCAAGGGGTGATCCTCACTCAGGGCAGCGCCCTGCAGCTCATTGATGATCCCATCGTGCGCGAAACCTACCTCGGCGAGAATTTCTATTTCCAGAAGACGCGATGACGCGTGACGGAGGCGAACCGGTTCACCGGGACTCAATCCGGTGACCAAAAATTTTTTTACGCAAAAATTTTTTAGGCGGGGTGATCCGCGGAATTCCACCCCGGCGTTCAGCGGATATCGTCTTCTAATCCCTTGTCATCTTCGCGGTTGGGGCCCTTGCTGCGCACACCCGCATATTGGCGGTTGTTTTCGGTAAAGAGTTCGTACACGAACTCGGAACCCCATACATCCCGGCGGGGAAGTTCGGGTGGAATATAAGGCCCGTTCCAGCCGGGAATGTTGTAGCTTTTCACGAGGGCGTCCAGGCCGTGTTCGGGGGCGGGATAGCGCCCGGTGTGGAATTTGTAGGTTTCAAGGGCTTTCCGGTACTCGGCCAGGATTTCGCCCAGGCTGCGGGTTTCCGCGGGGATGACCAGGGATTGATCCAGGATCAGCTCGTACGGATGCAGGGCCGGCAGGGCGCGGTAGGAGGGGAACGTGATCAGCGGCGGGATAACCAGATCCAGTTGGACTGCTAAGGCCTCGGGTTGCCACTCGGCCCAATGCGCCACATTTTTCCGGACCTCCTCGGCCTGAGAAGCCGGTTCGACGGGCAGGCGGTTCAATCCCGGCCGCACCCGCAACACCTGGCCGGTGGATACCGAGTAGGGTGCTTCCCCGGGGCGGTTGCGCCAGAAATTCAAATCTTTCCGTCCTTCGGCATAGATCAAATCCAGTTCGCCGATTTTTTCAACGGTTTCCGCGTAGAGGAGACCGTTCTGGATGTTGGTGGTAACCGAGTTGAGATTGAGATTCACCGTACCTTCGGCGGGACCTTCCGGCTGCACCTGAATCCATATCCGTCCGCGGTCCAGCCGCGCGGTCACTTTGTAACTTTTAATGGCGCGGTTGTATATGATTTCGTTGAACCGGATGCGGGTCCCGCCGTATAGGCCGATTTTTCCCAAGCCCGGCATCTCCAAGGTCATGCGGGTGTTGGGCGAAACCTGCACAATTTGGCCTTGGGGCACAGGGTCACCAGCCTGCAGGGGAATTCGCCGGCGTTCCTCGATGGCCGCCTCATTCTCATACAAATACGCCCAGCCCCGGATATCCGCGGCGCGGAGGGAAAATGTCTGGCTGGCGGGCTTCAGGGGTTGGACAAACTCCAAGGTTTCGGCCGGAGCGGGGACTAGAGTGCCTTCTTGGATCAGGCGTTTCATCAATTCCGGGTTTTCCGATCCGGCGGGCGCCACCGGGGTGGAAGGTTCCAGGCGGTCGACCGCGCTCTTGGCCAGCCAAATCAAGGAGCCGTTGATATTCAACTGATAGTATTGGATTCCGGTATCCGGCGAGCGGGTTTCTCCTTGAATTTCGCAGTGCAACCGGGTTCCGTCCTTGAGGATAACGATCTCGGCCCGGGTGGCGGGAGGGGCGGACAGGAGGCACAGAGCCCATCCCACAAAGCGAATCCAGCGGAGGGACAGCCGGATGACAAACCGTTGAGCAGTCATTCGCGTTTCTCCCTTTGGGCCAGGTTGATTTTCCGGTTGATCAGACTGGCGGCGAAACCCGCGCCGAAACCGTTATCGATATTCACGACCGTGACCCCCGCGCTGCAGCTGTTGAGCATGGTGAGCAGGGCGGCTAGGCCGCCGAAGCTGGCACCGTATCCCACGCTGGTGGGAACCGCAATGACGGGAATGTCCACCAGTCCGCCCACCACGCTGGCCAAGGCGCCTTCCATGCCTGCCACCACCACTACCGCGTTGGCGGCGTGGAGCACATCCAGCCGGCTGAGCAAGCGGTGAAGGCCGGCCACGCCGACATCGGTCAATTGGGTGACGTTCGATCCGGTGAAGCGGGCGGTGACCACGGCTTCCTCGGCCACGGGCAGGTCGGAGGTTCCCGCGCAGATTACCAGCACATTGCCGATGCCGGGCGCGTCCGGATCCACTCCCAGGGTGAAGGCACGCGACCGTTCGTAAAAGCAGGCTTCAGGGAAGCGGAGCTGGATCTCGGCGAAGGTCTCGGGAGTCGTCCGGGTAGCCAGCACTGGTTCGTCTTGGTCGCGCAGGCGGTGGATGATGGCGATAATTTCATCCGTGGTCTTGTTTTGGCAAAAAATCACTTCCGGTACGCCTTGCCGGAGCGAGCGGTGGTGATCGATGGTGGCGAATCCGACATCCTCGTAGGGTAAATGTTTCAACGCGGCGAGGGCTTTCTCTACCGGTAAGGAGCCACACCGGACCTGATCCAATAATTCCCGCAGTTTGTCCTGGTTCATGATGGCCGCCACTTCCTCCCGCGCCGGGGGACAGGGTACGCGCGGTCCAGGCCTTTCACTGGTTCCGCTTGTCCGTCCCTTTGTAAGGAATAGTAACTCAAAGGATTCAATCCAGGCAAGTTAGACGTGGAAAAAAGCCCCCGGCTGCATCACTACCGGGAAGAGATTTGCCGCAGGAGCGTCTGGGCCTCTTCGGAACCGGGGGATTCTTTAAGCACGCGTTTTAGAATCGTTTCCGCTTGGCGGTAGTTTTTTTCCGACATGTATTTTTTAGCGTCCAGAAGAAGAATGGTCACGTAATCCCGGCGTTGTTCGGCCTGTTGAATAATGTCCCGAAAAGCCGCCGCCTCTTTGGAGCCTTCCGGTGAATAGGCCAGGAAGCGGTTAGCGTGCGCGATGGCCTCATCGAACCGGCCTTGGTCCAGAAGCGATTTGGCTTGTTTCAGGTTGTCCTGGGCCAAAGTGGCGAGCACCTGCCGGCGCAAGGATTCGCGGTTTTCAGCCAGGCGGCGCAGCATTTCCTGTTCGACCGGATCGCTGAGGATTTGTTGGATCTGATTTTTGTAATACAAGGCCACTTCATGGCCCGCGCTGCGTTCCAAGGCTTTGCCGATCAACTCACTGGCCGTGTCGATTCGTCCCTGGTTGAGGGATTCGGCTGCTTTCACAGTCAGGCCGTTGGCGTATTGCAGGTCGAGAATCAGGCGGTCTTTGGCGGCCAGTTCGTCCCGGAGGGTTTGCATTTCCGAACGCATCGATTCCAAGGCCCGGTCCGCCGCGGCCCGGGACGCGGCGAGGGTTTGGTTGGTTTCGTCGCGCGTCTTTTGCGCGTCTTCCAGGGCTTTGGCCAATTGCTGTTTCATCTGGGCGGCCTCTGCCTGGGCGGCCTTGATTTCTTCTTTTTGTTTTTCAACTTGATCCTGCAGAGTCTTGATGGTTTGATTCTTGGTGGCGATGACGGCATTAAGGGGATTGATCTGCGCCACTTTTTGGCGCAGGCTGTTGACCTCGTTTTGCAGATTGGTGTTGGCTTGGGTCAATTGTTGGACTTCGAGATTGCGTTTGTCCAGATCCTGCTTATGCCGGGTTTGGAGCTGAGCGATGGTTTTTTCCCGTTCTCCGGCGATTTTTTTCCAATATTCGACCTGCCCGGTCAGTCCGGCCAAGCCATCCTTGGGGAAGTTGCGGGTGAGGGTCTCGTATTGCTGTTTCCACGTCAGGGCCTGGGTGGTTTGGGTCTCGAGTTGCGCGGTCAAATCCGCTATTTTCCCGTTTTTGTAATACGATTGCACGCCGAACAAGGCGGTCGTCAGCAGGAAGAATAAGGCGGCCACCCCCGCGCCGATCGCGGCGAGGAGGAAGGGGCGCTTACTTTGCTCTTCGAAGGTCTCTTCGAGCAGCCGCTGGGCCTTGTCGATGTTGTTGTAGGCATTTTCCATGTCCGGGTTGAGGGAAAGCACCTGTTCCCAGGCCTGGATGGCGGCTTCATAGTCGCCGCGCTGGGCGTGGATGGATCCCAACAGGAGATGGTAATTGGGATTGCGGCCCACGAGGGCGATCGCGGCCTCGGCCTGGCCCAGGGCCTCGTCCAGGTTGCCCGCGCGGGCCAAGGCCAACGCCTCGTTATAATGGCGGTTGGCGGTATCGATCAGGTGTTTGATGGTCTGCTGGTCCTCGGGAGTGTCGCCGGCGGGGGCCAGATCGGTTTGAATGCTTGTTCCACACGAGGGGCAAAGTATCCACTCCATCCTATCGATTCCTTTCTTGAACGGTTCCATCCGGAGCCCGGCCGGGCCATTACACGGGTAACGATCCTCCGTCCGGAATGGTTACCCTCCCGGATTTCGCGGAGAGGCGGGAAATGCCCGGTCCGGAAATCGGCTTCTCGGTGCGGGCCGAACATCATTCAATTTTTCAAAATCCATAATGGCCATGAATATAGTACTCGACAAACCATGACCATGCCTATTGCCGCGTTCTCTCCCCGGGATTCCCTTGATACGGCCCGGCCTGTCCGATTCTTTACAAACGGGAAGACGGCCCGGAGGCCGTCTTCTTGATCCATGATCTTGAATAATCATCCACTGCCGTTGCAGCCGGGAAGGTTCGCTGCCGCCTGAATGAGGCTTTATGGAACGACGGTCTGGTCAATAATCTGTGGTTTCATACTTGGTCAACATTTCGGTCAGTTGCCCGATTTTTTCCTGCACGGAGTGTTGGTCGGCGCGGTTGCGGGCCATTTCCAACTCGTTGACGACCCGCAAGGCCTCTTCCGCCATGGGATCTTCCTGGTCGGAGAAGATGCGTCTTGCTTTGAAGAGCAGGGAATCAACCTGATTGGCCAGTTCTTCTTCCTTGCGGTGGCGCATCATACGGGCCACACGCTCCTGCGCGTCGCGGGTGAGTTGTCTCACTTCCTCCTCAGTCAGGCGGTTGTCAGTGGCCATGACGGTAATACTAACTTCATTGTCGGTAGTAAGGTCCTTGGCCGTGGCTTCGAGAATCCGGTCCTGGTTGAGCCGGAAGGTTACCTCGATCCGGGGAACGCCGCGGGGCGCGGGGGGGATATTATCGATGCGGAGCATGTCCAGGAACGTGTTTTGCGATGCCACCATCTCTTCGCCTTCATAGATGGGGAAGCTGATGGCGGTTTGGAAGTCCCGGGTAGTGGTGAAGATATCGCGCGCTTCAGAAGGATACGTCGAGTTGCGTTCGATCAAGACGCCATAGCGGTCGTCGGACAGCCCCACGCCTAGAGAGAAGGGCGTGAGGTGGACAATGACCGGGCCGTCCTTGCGGACTTGATCCGCGGAGGTGAGTTGCAATTCGTCGTCCAGGGGGGCGAGAATGGAAGCCTGAATGCCGGCGCCGAGAGCCACGCATTCATCCGGATTGACATCCTTGCGCGGTTCTTTGTTGACGATCCGGTGAACCAGCCGTTGAACCTTAGGGATCCGGGTGCTGCCACCCACCAGGAGCACGTTCGAGATATCTTCGGGCTGAAGGCCGGCGTCTTGGATGGCGTCCTGGGTCGGTCCAACGGTCATTTCCAGGAGGTCATCGATCAAACTTTCCAGGGTGGCCCGGGTCAACTCTTCTTCGAGGGTGATGGGGCCTTTGGAGGTCATGGCGATGGCGTCGACGATGATGTGGGTGCGGGTGACGCCGGAGAGTTCGATTTTGGCTTCCTGAGCCGCCTCGCGGAGGCGGAACATGGCCTTGTAATCCTCGGAGAGGTCAATGCCCTCTTTCTCCTTGAACCGTTCCAGGAGGTATTCCACGATCCGCTGGTCGAAGTCATCGCCTCCAAGGTGGTTGTTGCCCTTGATGGAGAGAACCTGGAACACTCCTTTGACCATCTCGATGATGGAAACGTCGAAGGTCCCGCCTCCGAGGTCGTACACCATGAGAATCTGGTCGTTTTCTTTTTCCAGGCCGTAGGAGATGGCGGCGGCCGTCGGTTCGTCGATAATGCGGCGCACATGAAAGCCGGCGATTTGACCGGCGTCCCGGGTGGCGGCCCGCTGGGCGTCCGTAAAATAGGCAGGGACCGTGATCACTGCCTGGGGACACTCTTCGCCGAAATACGCCTCGGCATCCGTCTTCAGTTTCTGTAAGATACACGCCGAGATTTCCTGAGGCGTGTATTTGTGTCCGTCGATGTCCACGCGGAAACCGGTACCCATGTGCCGCTTGATCGAGAACACCGCTCGGCGGGGATTGAGTCCCGCGGCACGCCGGGCTTTTTTTCCAACAAGAATCGTGCCGTCTTCTTGGAAATACACCACGGATGGGGTTAAACGGTCGCCTACATCGTTGGGGATGATCGTTGATTTTTCCCCTTGCATGTAAGCCATGACGGAGTTGGTCGTTCCAAGATCGATTCCCAGAATGTGTGCCATGTAAAACCTACTCCTCCGACAAAGTCCCCTGGCACAGTCCGCGCCAGTTATCATCATATCGTGTTTTTATGATTTTGTCGCCCTAAACATCCGGCGGTTGATCCCAACCCCCGGCGGGGCGCCACCCCCGCGGGGGTCTTCCTATTATTATATTTTCCTCTGGCCAAATACTATCCTGCGGCATCAATCCGCAGAGGGTTTTTGCGCAACAATCACCTTGGCATCGCGCAGCACGCGGCGTCCGAAGCGGTAGCCCTTGACCAACTCTTCCACAATGGTGTTTTCGGGAACTCCAGGCACTTCGCGGGTTTGCACGACTTCATGTACGGAGAGATCGAGTTTCTGCCCTACCGATTCTATCGCGACCAAGCCCTCTTTTTCTAGAGTCGACAACAAGCGGCGGTACATGGTTTCCAGCGTTTTCAACCAATTTGAGAGCGTTTCATCCCCCTGGATGTTACTGGTGCCGGCGTATTTGAAGATATTATCGAATCCATCCAGGATTGGAAGGATGCGGCGGAAAAAAGCCTCCTTGGGGCGGTCGAGGGACACGGGAACCGGGAGCCGCTGCCCGGATTCTCGTTCCTTAAGGGCATGCCGATAGAAAAGGCTGAGGGCGTCTCCGTGCTTCTCTCCCAATGTCTCCAACGGCAAAAAATCGATCGGGAATTCTTCTTTTGGGTCAATGGAATCCTGAAGCCAGCCCATTACCGCAGCCCCCCGAGGCGTTTGGCTTCCCGAATCCCTTGCCGCGCTTCTTTGTTCCGGGGTTCGATTTCCAGGATGCGCTGATACTCTTGAATGGCGGAGGGATAGTTGCGCATTTGATAGTAGGTATCCGCCAGCAAGGTGCGCAGTTCGACGTTCATTGGTTCATATTTCAACGCGTTTTTGAATTGAACAAGCGCCTGGTTGAAAATGCGTTGTTCCTTGAGCCGTTTGCCGAAAATGGTGTAGCCCCGGACCAGGTGGTCGATCACTTGACGGCGGCCGGGGGCTTTCTTCAACGCGCTGTTCCACATGTGGAAAGCCTTGGCTTGTTGATTGGTGTTGAGATAGGCCCAACCCAGCTGGCAGAGGACATCGATATCGTTTTTATCCTCGTTGAGGGCGCGTTCCAAGGCTTCGGCCGCTTGTTTCCAGTTGCCGTTTTTGATGCACGCGTACCCCAGTTCCTTGGCTGAGCGGGCGGAGACGTATTCGCTGTCATCGCTGACCGTCTTGGAGTCTTTTAAAAATTTTCCACCTGTGTACTTGTGAATGGCGAGAACCAAGGCCTTGAGGTATTCATTAGCCGGGTCGTTCTTCAGTTGCTTCTTATAATAGTCCAAAACCTGGCCCCAGGCTTCCAGAGCGGCATCTTTGTTGCCTTGTTTTTCCAGGCAGAGGGCCAAATTCTGGTAGACCGCCCCATGGTGGAGGCCGGAATCCACCAGTTGGGAGAAGATTTCCTGGGCTTTCGCGAAATCCCCTTCCAATGCCCGTTCATATCCCTCGTTCCAATAGACGTACGATATGTTCCGCCGGGTTTCCTCATCGTCCGGGGCGTAGGCCAATACCTGCCGCCACGCTTCCACCGCTTCGGGAAACTGGTTGTGCGAGACGTAGTACAGCCCGATACCCCGAAGCAGGTGGAGGGCTTGGGCGCGCACCTCGCCGGTCAGCTGGTCCAGGGGTGTATCCCCGCGGAGGGTCTTCATTTCCTGGTTCAGTTTGAACAACGAGAGGGTTTGATGAGGATATTCCGGATAATCGGAAAACGAGAAGGGGGGAGCGGGAGAAAACAGTTCGATATCCGTGGCCGCCCGGGTACTATAATCTTTCAACACATCATACGCCGTCCGGATTTCGATGAACTCATCCGGGAAATATTCCGGGTTATATTGTTTGACGAGGTGAAAATACTGTTGCTTGATGACCTCGTCCGTAACCCAGCGGTTCACTTTCAAAATATCATACGGCGAACGGGTTAAATGGGTGGTTGCGATATCCAAATCACTTACCTAACTTTAACGGCTTTTGCGTTGGCCAGGATTGTATATGCAAAAAGCGATTGTAATAATGGTCGAAGGGAAAAGCAACGGTCGTAAACCGTCTCTTCGTTTTGATTCCCCGGAAATCCTTCCGGACCGCCGGTCCGCTCCGGCCAGAGCCGGGGCTGAACCGCGGGAAGGAAATCCGGCCGCAAGCCCGGTGTTCCATCGCGGGAGACGAAAGGGGGCATTGCGCGCCCATGATCACCATACCCAACGAGTCGTTTGAGTCCATGCTGGTAACCCATCCGGTTTTGCTGCTTTCGTCGCGGCAGGGACGCTACAACACCCTCAGTCCGTTGGTGTGGTATATGCCCGTGAGCGGCGATCCCCCGATGCTTGCCCTCTCATTGAAGCCCAGTTCCATGAGCTATCATTATATCCGGGAAAGCGGGGATTTCATCCTGGCCGTGCCGGATGATAAACTCCTGAAGGCGATCCATTTTTGCGGGGTCCATTCCGGCCGGGATGTGGACAAGATCAGCCATTTGAATCTGACCACGGCGCGGGGCCGGGCGGTCAGCCCCTTGGTGGTGACCAATTGCCTGGCCAACATCGAATGCCGGGTGCGGGATATATATTCCAGCGGCAACCGGCCCTTGATTACAGGGGAAGTGCTTTCCATTATAGTGAATCCCAATTTTTATGATCGCGAATGGTTGCCGCAGGCGCGTTTGGTGTATTACCTGGGTGGCAACCGGTACCGGGTCGGCAACGAGACGGTGGACATGAGCGATGTGCGTCCGGGTTACGTTCCACCGGAGTCGATCTGAAGGGATCAAGGTGAGCCCATCGGCCGTCCGTATATGATTTGTGATAACGATTTTTAACGTACAACCAGTGAGGGTGGAGCATTGATTTTGTTGACGCGCATCCAACAAGAACAACGCGAGCGGGAGATTTTGGCTCCGTACGCGGTTTGTTCGGGCAATTCCCGGGGAAGGTTGTATCCCGAGGAAGAGCACGAGTACCGGACGTGTTTTCAACGCGACCGGGACCGCGTCATACATTGCGAAGCGTTCCGCCGTCTCGAATACAAAACGCAGGTGTTTTTAGCCGGGACGGGAGATCATTACCGGACCCGGTTAACCCATACTTTGGAGGTGGCCCAGATCGCGCGTACCATGGCCCGCGCCTTGTGCCTGAACGAAGAACTGTGCGAGGCGGGAGCGTTGGCGCACGACCTGGGGCATCCCCCCTTCGGCCACGCCGGGGAACGGATTCTGAACGAATTGATGAAGGATGGCGAATTTTTTGAACACAACGCCCAGGCATTGCGGATTGTGGATGTATTGGAGTACCGCTATCCCCATTTTCCGGGATTGAATCTGACCCGCGAAACCCGCCGGGGGATTCTCAAGGGGAAGAAGGCCTACCCCGGAATGGGTGCCGATCTGCCCCCGGAGCCGTCCCTTGAATCGCGGATCGTGGATATCGCGGACGCCATTTCCTACACCAGCCATGATTTGGATGACGGGATCGATGCCGGATTTTTGCGGGAAGAAGACGTCATCCAGGTGCCTTTGTGGCGGGACGCGTTCGCGGCCGCGATGGAGCAGAATCCAGGTATGGACAGCAAGCGGAAGCGGTATCAGTTGATCATCGCCGTGATCAACCTGGAAGTGACGGACGTCATTACCGCCACCGCGCGCCGGTTGGAAGGCCTCACCGGCGTTCCCGATCCCCAGGTGGTGGATTTCAGCGAGGCCATGCGACAGAAAGTCAATGAGGCGAAGGCGTTTTTGTCTGAACATTTATACCAACATCCGCGTGTGCTGCGGGCGAACAGCCGGTGTTACCGGATCATCGAGTCGCTGTTCGAGCATTACAGCCGCCATCCGCGGCAACTGCCCATCTCGTATCAACAACGCATCGAAAGCGACGGCCTTTCCCGCACGGTGGCGGATTATATTTCCGGCATGACCGACCGTTACGCGGAGGAAGACCGACGGCAATTGTTCGGGGGGTGAGGCCATGCGGATCCCACGGGCGTGGCCGCGGCTGTTGATTGGCCTGCTGACGGCCACATTTCTGGCCGGGATCGTGACATGGCGGTACCGGGAATTGCGAATGGAGGTTAACGTCCTTCATTTTTTCGGGCGGGCGAATCAGATTCTGTCCTTGACAGGTGGCGCCCAGTTGGATCCCACCGTGCCCGCCCGGATTCCCGACGATCTGAAGCGGCGGGAAGGAAACCTGGCCGCCGATGTTCAGGCGCTCTTTCCTCATATCCCGGAGGTGGATTGGTTGGATCCATTCGCGCCAGGCTCCGATTCGTCGCGGGTCTTCCCCCTCTATTATGGGTATGTCCGCCATGTCTCCGCGGCGCTGAAATATCCAACCGAAAGCAAGGCCGTGTGGTTTGTCTGGGGGCCGGGACCGTCGGGAATTGCTCCCCGCTTGATTCATGCCGGCACGCGGAACTTTTATCATCAATATGAATTCCACTCGGCGCCTTATCATCCCAGCAACGGGCTGGTCAGCAAGGGATATTTCTATGCCGATTCCGCGGGCAACCGGCTGGGAGAGGGAAATTGAGGAAGGAATATCCCCGGATGTCTTGTTTTACCGGCCGGCCGTGTGATTTTTCAACAACCGTTGATAATAGTCGCCGAGGGGGATGGCTGTATGGTTCTGCAGGAGGTT
This sequence comes from Candidatus Omnitrophota bacterium, assembly GCA_013177805.1. Lineage (GTDB taxonomy): Bacteria > Hinthialibacterota > Hinthialibacteria > Hinthialibacterales > Hinthialibacteraceae > JABLXU01. Next base: position 98,520 of record JABLXU010000013.1, on the reverse strand, counting down.
CCGCAGTTTGCGCACGGTGGTGTCCAGGCCGGCGTAGTGGATCCACCGTTGTTTCCAGGGCAGATCGAGCGGGGGATGGCCGGTGACCGTTTCCCAAGGATGAATGTGAATGACAGGGGGGAATCCTTCGGCTTGATACCGGCGGCGGGCGCGTTCGAGGTACCACTCCGGCAAGATGCGTAAGGTGCCGCCTCCCCCCACCGGCCACCGGAATCCGGCCCATTCCACAACGGCGGGGGGAAGCTCCACGATTCCATGCAGAACATAGGGGAAACGGGGAGCCCGGGCGTCGCCGTACAGGTACGTTGAGTAGGGATGGATGGACGAATCGTATTCGATTCCATGTTCGCGCAGGATATCGAATTGCCATTTTTGGTTCCGCTGGAGAGAAAAAGCGGGTGCCCGGTGGCCGCGGATGGATTGCCCGGGGGCGAGGGCGTGGAGAATTTCCAAACTGCGCGCCAGAGATTCGTCGAATTCTTTTTGATCAAGGGAGGAGACGATATGGTGCGTGTAGGTGTGGGTGGCGATTTCGTGGCCGGCCTCGGCGGTCCAACGCACGATTTCCGGATACCGTTCCGCCAGCCAGCCGACAAAGAAAAACGTGGCCCGGGCGTTGTATTCTTTGAAAAGTTCCAGCAACCGTTCCATGCCCGTATGGATGGCCGAGGGATAGCCGGCCCATTCTTCGAAGGGAATGCATTCCGGACTCATGAAATAGTCCTCCACGTCCACGCTGAGGGCCACCGTGTTTTTCCAGGCATGGGACGGGAGGAAAGTTACTTCAGGATTTTCAGGTTTCATGGTATACTTTTACTTTAATAATTGGGATAATTGGGGTTCTTCCGGCACGCGTGTCCATGGTGGTGAAAAAGGATTCCATACCCTCGCCGCCCGCGGCGTATTTTCAGGTCCGCTTCTACACAAAATCCCTCACCCTGGCCCTCTCCTTACGGGGGAGGGAGGTGGGGGAGTGATTCTCCTGGATCCATTGGAAGAGCGATCAACAAGTCACCTGGAGAACAAAGCGCGCTATTGCCGGATGAGCCATTATTGGCTTGGAATGTGATCTTGTCGAGTATGAATGAAGAAACCATAACCGGTAAGGCCTACGATACGCGCTTGATGAAGCGTCTCATGCGGTATGTCTATCCATACCGCAAGTATCTCGTGATCTCCCTGGTTTCCCTGCTTTTGTTTACCGGGATCGAACTGACCGCTTCGGTCTATCTCTACAAGATCGTCGTGGATAATTACATCACGAACCGGATTCAGGAAGGGTTGGGCGTCCTGGCGTTGATATACGCGCTGCTCCTGATGGCAGGCTTGGGATTCCAATACATCGAGTTTTATTTGGTGAACCTGATGAGCCAGCGGGCCATGTATGATCTGCGGCTGCATTTGTTCCGCCATTTGGAATCCATGTCGCTGTCCTTTTTCAATCACCGGCCGGTGGGTTTTTTGCTCACCCGCATCAGCAGCGACATCGAGGCGTTGGATTCGATGTTCGCCAACTGCATTGTGTTCACCTTCAACGATGTGTTAATGATCGCCGGCCTGTTGGGGATCATGTTGTATCTCAGCCCGGCACTAACGGGGGTGGCGCTGGCGGTGCTGCCCCTGATGGTCTGGGCCAGTTTTACCTTCCAGAAACATGTGCGGGCGTCTTACCGGGAGGTTCGGCGGCTGCTGTCGCGGATGAATGGATTTTTGCAGGAAAATATTTCCGGCATGGAGACCGTGCAGTTGTTCGGCCGGCAGAAACGGAATTTCGAACAGTTCGCCGAGATCAACCGGCAATACAAGGACGCCAATTTCCGCAGCGTGGTCAATTTCGCCTTCTTTTTGCCCACGGTGGATTTTTTGGGAGCGTTGGCCATCGCGTTATTGCTCTGGTACGGCGGGGGACGGATGCTGGCTCAGGACACGGCCGTGACGTTCGGAACGCTGGTGGCCTTTCTCAAGGCTTCGCAGCAATTTTTCCAGCCGATTCGCGACCTGGCCGACAAGTTCAACATTATGCAGACCGCCATGGCCGCCGCGGAACGGATCTTCAAGTTGCTGGATACGCGGGAATGCCTGCCCGTGCCCGCCACACCAATCCGTAAGACCATCGAAGGCACGATCGAATTCCGGAACGTCTGGTTTGCTTATGCAGGCGAGGAATGGGTGCTGAAGGATGTTTCGTTCCGGGTGGAGCCAGGCCGGCGGATGGCCTTGGTGGGCGCCACCGGTTCCGGCAAGAGCACGATCATCAACCTGTTGTTCCGGTTTTACGATGTGCAGCGGGGCGAAGTGTTGGTGGATGGCATCAACGTGCAGGATTACGATCCAGCCTCGTTACGGCCGCAAATGGGATTGGTGCTGCAGGATGTGTTTCTTTTTTCGGGGACCATCGCTGACAATATCGGCCTGGGCCGTCCCGGCATCCAAGAAGAAGACATCCGGGAAGCAGCGCGGATCGTCCAAATCGACCGGTTTATCGAGCGGATTCCAGGCGGTTACCAGGGCGAGGTGAAGGAACGGGGGGCCACGTTTTCCGCGGGGCAGAAGCAGCTCCTCTCCTTCGCGCGGGCGCTGGTGGCCAATCCCCGCATCCTGGTGCTGGACGAGGCGACGTCCAGCGTGGACACGGAGACCGAGCACCTCATTCAGGCCGCCCTGGAGAAAATGATGGCCGGCCGGACCTGTCTGGTGGTGGCCCACCGCCTTTCCACCATTCAGCAATCGGACGAAATCCTCGTGTTACACCAGGGGCAAATCCGGGAGCGGGGGACTCATGCCCAGCTTCTGGCCCAGGGCGGGATTTATTACCGCCTGTATCAATTGCAATACAAAGATCAATTCATGGCCGAGCCGATTGAAGCCGCTTCATGAGAATCCGCCGATGAGTTTTTTGGAAGGACAGACCGCGTTCATCACGGGAGGCAGCCGGGGGATAGGAAAAGCCATCGCCTTGCATCTGGCTCAAGCAGGGGCGAAAATCGCGATCTGCGCGAGGCGGGAACCGTACCTGGAAGAAGCGGCGCGGGAGCTCCAATCCCTCACGCCGGATTATCTGGCCCTGCCTCTCGACATCCGCCGGGCCAGCGATGTGAAATCCGCGGTGGAACGGATTGAAACCACTCTGGGGCCGATCGGGATTTTGATCAACAACGCGGGCATCTACCGGAAGGGGACCGTGTGGGAGATGGACGTGGACGATTGGGACGCCCAGTTCGAGATCAACCTCAAGGGCCATTTCCTGGTGACCCAGGCGGTGGTTCCGGGAATGATCGCGCGGCGGTGGGGCCGGATTCTATTTCTATCGACGGTTTCGGCGCTGTTTTCGTTTCCCGGCATTTCCTGTTACACGGCGGTGAAACGGGGCTTGGAGGGTTTCGCGGGATGCCTGGGCCAGGAATTGTGCGGACATGGCATCAAGGTGCATGTCTTGCGGCCGGGATTCACTGAAACCGCGATCTTCGAAGAGACCGGCAAGCCGGATCTGGATATTGACTGGTTTCAACCCCGGGAAATCGCGGAAGCGGTGGAGTTTCTATTGCGTTTGCCTGAACATGCCCAGGTGCCCGAACTGACTTATATGACCACCTTTGACCGGAGCCAGTACTGATGGACGGGACCGATGTTGCGGAATGAAATCGTGATGATCAGCGGCGGAGGTTCCGGCATCGGGCTGGCCACGGCGCTGCGTCTGGGCGCGCGGGGGGCGCGGGTGAGTCTGTGCGGCCGGCGGAAAGAGCGGCTGGCCGCGGCGGTCCGCCGGTTAAGGGAACAGGAGATCGAAGCACTGGCGGTGCGCGCCGATGTATCGCAAGAGGAGGAAGTCGAACAGTGGTTCGCGGAGACCGAACATTGGTTTGGCGCGCCCACGATTCTGGTAAACAACGCGGGGATTCCCGGCCATGGACCCATGCTGGAGATCACCGAGGCGCAGTGGGACTTGACCATGCGCGTGAATTGCCGCGGCGCGTTTTTGTGCACCCGGCGCGCGCTGCCGTTCATGATGCAAGCCCGGCGGGGGCGGATTTTGTTCATTTCGTCGGTCAGCGGGCAGTATTACCGCAAGAATTTCTCGCTTTATTTCGCCTCCAAGTGGGCGCTCAGCGGATTCGCTCATTGCGTGGCCAAGGAGGTTCAAGAATACAACATCCACGTGCATGTACTCTGTCCCGGGATGACGGAGACCGATTTCTTCGAGACGCTCAACGGCCGGCCGCATTCCAGGGAGTTCACCTATCTGAGACCAGACGTGGTGGCGTCGATGGCCGAGTTCCTGGTCTGCCTGCCCGAGGACGTAGACACCAATGAATACAGCCTGTTTCCCTCGTTTCAATTGAAAAATTTTGGGATTCGAAGGTAGATACCTTTATGAACGATGCCAAAACCATTGCCATCATCGGAGCGTCCAGCAACCGGGAGAAATACGGGAACAAAGCGGTCCGGGCCTACCGGGATCAGGGTTATACTGTGTATCCCGTCAATCCCCGCGCCGGGTCCATCGAGGGCTTGAAGTGCTACGCTTCCCTCCTGGATATTCCCGGGCCTGTGGAGATGGCCAGCGTCTATCTCCCTCCCGCCCTGACGTACCAGGTCTTGGATGAACTGAAACAGAAGGGTGTCCAAACCGTTTTTTTGAATCCCGGCACGGAAAACGCCCACGTGATCGAGAAGGCCCAGGCGTTGGGTCTGAACATTGTCCAAGCGTGCAGCATCGTGGCCGTGGGGAAATCTCCCGCGCAGTATCCGGGATGAGAGGTTGAGGATGAGATGGATTCCGTACGGGCGCAATATCCTCTATCCCCTGTTCGGGTGCTGGTTGAAGATCAGCCTCAAGGCCGAGGAGATGCATCATTTGGATCTTCACTTTTCTGATCGTCCTGGGAGCTCTTGCTAACCAGGGCGGCGATGACCAAGTCGCCGCTGACGTTCAGGGTGGTCCGGCACATATCGAGGAATCGGTCCGCGCCTAAAATCAAGCCGATGCCTTCGGGGGGGATGCCGACGGTCTGCAGGAGGATCATGATCAAGGGCAGTGACCCACCCGGCACGCCGGCGGTGCCGATGCCCGCCAGGATCGACATGAAAACCACTTGGATCTGCTGAAACAACGACAAATCCACGCCATAAACCTGCGCGAGAAACAGAACCGTGACGCCTTCGAAGAGGGCGGTGCCGTTTTGATTGGCGGTGGCCCCGACGGTGAGCACGAAGCGGGAGACGGTGGAGGGCAGGCGCAATTCGCGTTGCGCGATTTCCAGGGTCAGCGGCAGGGTGGCGTTGGAAGACGCCGTGGAGAACGCGTAGAGATAGACCTCCCGGCAGCGGCGGAAGAATTCCCATGGCGGATAGCGGGCGACATATTTGAGTAAAACCGTGTAGACCACGAATTGTTGAAACAGCAATCCCGCCACCACCACGGCCACGAAATAGAAGAGCGTTTGGATGATCCCCACGCCAAAGAGGAAGACAGTGTTGAATACGATGGCAAAGATGCCCACCGGAGCGATCCGCAGAGCGAAATCAATCATCTTCATGGAGACCGCCAAGAGTTGCTCCAAAAACTGGATGATCACGGGACTGGGGCCGTGGGGATCAAGGACGCGGGACAACGCCAATCCAAAGAGGAACGAAAAAACCATGAAGGGCAACATTTCGCCGCCCAGGGCCTTGGCGGCGGTATCCACGGGATTGTTGGGGATTAACTCCACGATGGCTTGAGAGAGGCTTTTCGCTTCCGACACGCTTTTTTTCAGGTTGAGCAGGGAACTGGATTGTCCCTGTAATTTGCCGGTATCGAGAGTGAATTGCGCGCCGGGCCGCAAGAGATTGACTGAGGTGATCCCGACCAGGACGGACACGGTGCTGGCCAACACCGTGTAAAAAATAGCCTGCCGGGCGATTTTCCCTAGACCGCGGCTTTTCCCGAGTTCATACACGCCCAAGACCAGCGCCGAAAAGACCAACGGTACGACGGTGACGAAAATCAACCGCAGAAAGATCTGGCCGATGGGTTGCAGAAAGGTCTGATTCGAATAGGCCAGACCGGGTTGATCCGAATAGGGATGCAGAAAAGCCCCGGCAAGAATTCCCAGGAGCAATCCCCCTAACAACCAATGGTGACGGGCCACGCGATTGGTTCTCCTGTTCCATCAAGTTGGGGTAAGTATAAAGCCATCGGGAAAGCGGGAAGAAGGGGAGGCGGGTGGGAGGCGCTTACCGCGGGAAGGCGACGTTGCCGTCGCTGACCAGGCCGTTGGAGGGATCGTAGCCATAGGTATAGGGCCAGTCCACTTCGAGCGCGAAGCCGTTTTCCGGGCTGCTGATGTCCGTGTCGGGGCCGCGTCCCTGGAGGCAATACCGCCAATTCGCAGGACGGCGGGGATCCATCATGTTCTGGCGGTACACATTGTTGCCTTCCTGATAGAAATATTTCCCTTCGCCGCGGGGATCGAAATAGGCTTCGTAGAAATCTTCCTGGGCGGTTTTCTTGCGGGAGAAGAAAGGATCCTTGGGGATGGAAGTGATATAGGCCACGGGGGTGGTTAACACCTTGGAGAGACCCCAGCCATTGTCGGGACCGTCGATGCCGTTGGGGGGAAATCCGCCGCGGTCCATGGCGTACATTTCCAAGGCGGTTTGGCAAGCTTTCATATCGGCCAGGCAACGCGAATATTTGGCCCGGATTTGCGCGTTGAGAAAGTTGGGGACGGCGATTGCCGCCAGGATGCCGATAATGGCCACCACGATCAACAATTCAATGAGGGTGAAAGCGCGGGAACGATTCACGGGGTCTCCTTGCTACGAGGGAAATCAATGAAATGAAATAAATAAACAGGAAGGGGCGATACGCCGACCGCCCCTTCCGTAGTTTACAACCAACGAACGCGGAACGCAATTAGTTCAGCATCCAATCGTCCACGCCCACGGGGCCGGTGGGGCCGGCCTTGAGGTTGTCGAAGCGGGCATGGTTCATCATGACCAAATCGGACAGCGCGTCCGTGAAACACGCGCGGTAATGCAATCCCGCCGGGCCGAAGGGGTACTCTGTATCCGTAGCTGTGGCGATGGTTTGGCCATCGACTTTGAACGTAATCGTGTCGTTCAGGAATTCGACACGGAGGCGGTGCCAGCCGCTTTCGTTCAGCGTGACCTTGCCGTATTCCACCGCGTAACCCTCCAACCGTTTGAGGACGTGGGCCTTGTCGTTGGCCGGGGCGTATTTGCGGGCGGTGATGTCGCCGGTATCGGATTCATACGAGAGGGCGTAGCCGCCGGAACTGCGGTTCAGATTGGTGTCCGAATAGGCGTCCAGCGCGATTTTGCCCGGATCGGCGAAGCTGCAGTGGATGCCCACGGAAACGCGGTCGAACGACCCAGGATTCAAGTCCCACCGGACATCACAATAGGCGTCCACTTCGACATAGTAGTTGCGGTCGGTGTTCTGGCCGAACGCCAACATGTCCCAGCTGTAGGACGACCCGACTTCCAGCGCGAACCGGGGGCTGGTGGCGCCCGGAAGGGGGTTTTCCGGAATGCCGTAGAGCACCGCCTCCCCGCCAGCGGCGTCAGGGAAGCTGACCGGGTAGGTTTTGTCTTGGGTCACGTCGATGATGGGCCGGACGTTGCCGGCCTCGGCATGGCCCCAGTCCCGCGCGCCACGGTACACGATGGCGGGATTTAAACCGGATTCATCGAACTGGTCCTGGATGGCCGTCGTTTCCAGACGGTTGTAAAGGCTGGGCGCGCCGGTGAAATCCCGGGTGTAGGCTGTTTCGAGGAGGGTGAGAAAGACCATGCCGGGGGTGAAGTCGTACGCGGTGAATACAGGGACAAACCGGTATTGCTTGCCTTGGGACAGGTCAGGGAAAGTATACTGGCCATCCGCGCCGGTCGTGGCGGTGTGGATGGCGCCTTGCTCGATGGCGTATACGGTCACGCCGGCGAGAGGCGCGCCATTTTCGGTGATCGTGCCGCTCACCGAGGCCGTCGCGCCTTTACTGGCGAACTGAATATCATCCACGTAGAACGTCGCGATTTGATTGACTTCATTGCCCACGACCATGAGGCCTACGGTGGTGATGTCTTGGGGGTTCGCGTCGGGGGTGTCGGTCCCATACCCGGTGTCCCACTCTTCCTGGGAGAAGGAAGCCAGGTTCAGCGTGATTTTCTGCCAGGCGCCGACATTCAGATAGTCGGCAGGGATCGCGAACCGCAGCGCGCGGCCTTGGCTGTCAAACAGGAACGCCACAAAGGCAATATCGGCTGGATTGACCGTGGGATCCCCATGGAACCAGAAGTCCAGGGAGACGAATTTGGAGATGTCGATCGCGCCATCCACCAAGGATTTCCGGACGGTGTTGTACCACCATTTTTCCGGCATGTTGATATCCATTAAGAGACAACTGCTGCCTTGGGGAGGCGTCTTGGTCTTGTCGATATAGACGAACAAGCCATCCGGGCCGCCGGCCTTGGTGAAGGTCCAAGTTTCTTGCAGCTCAAAATCGTCGGCATAGTTCTCGAAGTCGTCGACCAGGATATTCTGGGGAAGTTCCGTCATTTGGACGTCGTCGACATAGAAGGTAGCGATCTGGTCGATTTCATTGCCCACGACCATCAGGCCGACGGAGACAATATCCGCGGGATTCGCGTCGGGGGTGTCGGTCCCATAGCCGGTATCCCATTCCTCCTGCGAGAAGGAACCCAGGTTCAGGGTGATTTTTTGCCAGGCGGCGGCGTTCAGATAATCGGCAGGAATCGCGAAACGCAAGGCGCGGCCTTGGCTGTCGAAGAGAAAGGCCACGAAGGTGATATTGGCCGGATTGACGGTCTCGTCCCCGTGGAACCAAAACGTCAGCGCCCCGTATTGCGCAAGATCGATCGGGCCGGTGCCGATGGTTTTCCGGACGGTGTTGTACCACCATTTTTCGGGCATGTTCACATCCATCAACAGGCAGGTGGTCCCCTGGGGGGCGTTTTGGCCGTGTCGAGGTAGACGAACAGCCCATCCGGCCCGCCGGCCTTGGTGAATGTCCAAGTTTCGTGCAGTTCGAAATCGTCGAGGTAGCCTTCGAAATCATCGATTACCAAATTGGCGGCGAATGACACCGGGCTAATGAGCGCCAGCAATATTACGAAATAGAATCGGGACATGCGGAAGATCCTTTCTGCAGTGATAAATATATATGATCCTTTGTTGGAATTATGACGCCGCTGGCGATGCAAATTAAGAGGGGCAGCTCATTTATTTTCCTTTGGCGGATTCCGCAGCCAAGCCGCGCTGGAGCTTGCGCCCATGGATCCCGTTCCAAATCCGCCAGGCGCGGGGATGCATCAGATCGTCAAACAAGGTGTACACCACCGGCACGACCACCAGCGAGAGCAGGGTGGAGGTCGTGAGTCCCCCGATCACGCTGATGGACATGGGAGAACGGGATTCGGAGCCTTCGCCGGTGCCCAGCGCGCCGGGGAGCATGCCGAAAATGATGGCGAAGGTGGTCATCAGGATGGGGCGGAGGCGGATGGGGCCGGCCTTGAGAATGGCGGCATTGCGTTCCATTCCGTCGCGGGTGCGTAAGGTGTTGGTGAAGTCGACCAACAAGATGGCGTTTTTGGTGACCAGCCCCATGAGCATGATCATGCCGATCAAGGTCATGATGTTGATGGTCTTTCCGGTGACGATGACCGCCCCCAGCGCGCCGACCACCGAGAGGGGCAAGGTCAGCATGATGGTGAACGGGTGGACGAAGCTTTCAAACTGCGCGGCCAGGACCATGTACACCATGATGATGGTCATCATCAGCGCGAACAACAAGTAGGAAAACGATTCCGCCATAACATCGGCATAACCCGAGAACATGTAACTGTAACCGGGCGGGAAGTTCATGCGTTGCAAGAATTCGGACAGTTCGGCCACCGCGTCGCCCAGCACCTTCTGATCATCTTCAAGGTTCGCGCGGACGGTCACTTGCCGGACGCGGTCGTGCCGGTCGATCTGGACGGGGCCGGTTTCTTCGACTACGCGGACCACGTTATCCAGGCTGACCAGTCCGCCCCGATTGTTGCGGACCTTGAGCCGGTTGATCGCTTCGGGCCGGTTGCGGAAAGGTTCCTGCAGCCGGACGCTGATGTCGTACCGGTCGCCGGCGGCGCGGAACTTGCCGATCTCGTTTCCCCCGATCAGCGCCTTGATGGTCGCGGCGACGGCCAGCGGGCTGACCCCCAGGTCCGCCGCGCGGTCGCGTTTGACGTAAACATTCAGTTGGGGCCTGTCTTTTTCGTAGCTGGTATCGATATCCACATAGCCGCCGGCGGAACGCAGGAAATCCATCACCTCGTCAGCGGCCGCTTCCAGCCGGCCGAGGTCCGTTCCCCGGAGTTCCAACTCCACGTCGGTGACCCGTTGGTTGCCGCCGCCGATGATATCCAGCATTTCGACACTGGATTTCACGTCGGCCATATCCGCCAATTGCGCGCGCACCCAGGCCATGGCGTCGCTTTGCGAGATGGCGCGGCTGGCTTTTTCCGTCATCCGGACATACATGAGGCCCTCGTTGACCCGTTCCAGCGATCCGGCCCCGATGGTGGTGAACGTATAAGCCACCCAGGGTTGGGTTTGGATGCGTTGCCGGATGGTCCGCATGATCGAATCCGTATAACTCAGGGACGAGCCGAGCGGGGCTTTTACGCGGATGTTGAATTCGCTGCGGTCCTCCTTGGGAAGGAATTCCGTTTTTAAATACTGAGCCAGATATACGGCCGAGTAGAGGGAAGCCACCGCGATAAGGATCACCGCCCATCGGTGGCGCAGGGCGATCCGCAACAGCCATTCGTACGCGGTGTCGATAGCATTGAAAAATACTTCCGAAACGCGGTACAACAGGCCGCGTTTGGGCGGGCGCAGAATGCGGGAGGAGAGCATGGGGTCCAGGGTGAAGGAAACAAACATGGAGAGGAGCACGGCAAAGGCTACGCAGAGGCCGAATTGATAGAAAAATTGGCCTACGATGCCCTTCATGAACGCCACGGGCACGAACACGGCCACGACGGAGAGGGTGGTGGCGAAGACAGCCAAGGCGATTTCGTGGGTTGCCCGGCCGGCGGCTTCCCGCCGGGGCAAGCCAGCCTCGATATGCCGCATGATGTTTTCCTGGACGACGATGGCGTCATCGATCAGCAGGCCGATGGAGAGCGACAACGCCAGGAGGGTCATGGTATTCTGCGTGAATCCCAAGGCGAACATGAGCGTGAACGTGCCGATCACCGATGTGGGCAGCACCAGGGAGGAAATGAAAGTGCTGCGAGGATTGCGCAAAAAGAAAAAGACGATCAAGATCGCCAGTCCGCCGCCGAAGATCAAGTGGAAGTGCACCTCCCTTACGGATTCCTTGATGTAGTGAGATAAATCCTGGGCGATTTCCAGCCGGATGCCCCGGGAGGCCAACTCTTTCCGCAACGCTTCCACTTCTCTTTTGACCGCGTCCGCCACTTCCACCGTGTTGGTTCCGGATTGGCGGCGGACCTCCAGGGCCACCGCCCGTTGTTCATTCAGGCGGGCCAGGGAGCGTTGTTCTTCCATCCCGTCTTCCACCCACCCGAGGTCTTTCACCCGCACCGGCGCATTGTTCCGGTAGGTGACGACCATGTTCGCGAATTCCTCTGCCGAGGCAAATTCCGCCTTGGTTTTGACGAGGTATTCCTTGGATCCGGTTTCCACCCGGCCGCCGGGATACTCAATATGTTCGGTGCGCAGGGCTTGTTCCACGTCCTGCACGGTCAGGCCAAACCCTTCCAACTTGGCCGGATCGAGCCAGAGCCACATCTTCCGTTCCTGCCCCCCCACCAGTCTGACCTGCCCCACATTGCGGATGCGCTGCAGCCGTTCTTTGATGCCCTTGTCGGCCAGATGGGTCAATTCCCGGATGGGCAGATCGCCCGAGACCATGATGGACAAGATGGGAACGTCATCGATGTCCATTTTCAAGATGGTGGGATCTTCCAGATCGTCGGGGAGAAGGGAACGGATGCTCCCCAACCGGGCCTGGACTTCCTGGTACGCCACATCCACGTTCTTTTCCAGCTCAAACTCGATGATGACTTGGGAGACACTGTCCGAACTGACCGAGCGCAGGTGTTTGATGGAACTGATGGTGGAGACCGCTTCCTCGATCGGGTCGCTGACCGTGGTTTCGATCGTTTCCGGATCGGCGCCCGGCAGGACGGAAATCACGACGATCACGGGGAATTCCACGCGGGGGTACAAATCGATGCCGATGGATTGAAACGATACGGTACCGAAGACGATGATGGCCATCAGCACCATGGTGGTGAAGACGGGACGCCGGATGGCGATGTCGGAAATCGTCATGGATGAGTACCTGCCTCACTCCGAAACCCGTTCAATTGAATGCGACGAATGATTCGACCGCAGAAAAAGAATCCCTTGCCCATAGTCTAGGCTACCCATACCTGGACCCTAGCGCCGCGAGAGAAGAAATTCAGTTTCTTGGAGCGCCGCACAGCGCAAGAACCCTATTCGCTGGGCCCATAACCACGGATCCGGTGGTTCGCCCTCCCCCTTTTCGTTCCTTCCTTCGGGTTTCATCAGGAAGCCGTTTTAGGGACCAAGACCACCTCGTGTTCGGCCAGCCCTTGAAGAATTTCCACTTGATTCTCCGTTACCAGGCCCACTTGGACCGCCCGGATTTCGGGCACGTTGTCCTTCAAGACCGTCACGCGCCATTCTTCTCCTTTTTGATTCAAGGCCGCGCGGGGAACGATCAGGGCGCCGTGAATTTCCTGGATACAGACACGGACTTGAGCCAACAGTCCCGGCCGGTATTTCCCCTCGGGATTATCGAGGTACACCCGGCACCGGAACGAGCGGGTGACTTCGTCGATATCCGGATACACGATCGCAATGGCCGCGGAACCGCTGGCATCGGGGATGCCTTCCACGGAAAACTCAACGGGGGTACCTTCGTGAACCTGGCTCAGCATGGTTTGGGGGAGAGAAAATTCCAATTCCAGCGTCTGAATTTCCTGGATTTCCAACAGCCGGGAAACCGGCATGGAGGTGACCATTTCTCCCGGGTGGACATACCGTTTGGTGATGATCCCGTCGTACGGGGCACGGATCACGGTTTCGCGGACCCGTTTTTCGCAATAGCGCAAGGCGGCTTCCGCGACTTTGAGTTGCGCCAGGGCGGCATTATATTGCGCCTTGGCGTCGTCGTATAATTTCTGTGGGATCGAGGGGCTTTGCTCCTGGGGAACCTCCCATAAGGCTTTCATCCGGTTGTAATTGAGCTCGGCGTTGGCCAGGGCCACCTTGGCATTTTCGACCTCGGCTTTGCGTTGATCCAACTCGATGTTGAAGAACGTGGGATCGATGCGGACCAATTCCTGTCCAGCGCGGACCCGGTCGCCCACATCCACCAAAACGGCTTCCACGCGGCCGGTGACCTGGGGCCCGATGTTGGTGATTTGCCTGGCCCGGAGGGTTCCCACGGCGGGGATTTCCAGCCGCAACGTTCCACGGACCACGGGCGCTTTTTCACCTTCCGGAAGAGGGGCGGAAGCGGGTGTTAGCGAAGGCGTGGGATCCGGACTGGCAAAGGCCATCGTGGAAAGCGGTTGGTTTTCCATTTTGTGGCATCCCTGGACCGCCAATCCCAAGAGACATACCACCAAGAAACATTCAAGATGCGCCGCGATTCGATACGGGGCGAATCCGGGCAGACCAAGATGAGGAGGAGATGGGCGAGTCATAGTGGCTTCCTTGCCGGTGTGGCCCAAGAGTTATTCCCGGGTCTCCGGCCGGTTCACGACACGTTGTTGCCGGCGTTGTTCCTTCCGGCTCAATATCCCGAAAAAGGTAATATCCACAATATCCCGGGCCTGTTCTTCAAAGGATTTGTTTGGCCCCGTGAAAAAGTTCGTGAACATGGTTCCGTACATTAAATTGCCTAAGACATCGAGGATGCGGTCCACGGGGATATCGCGCACCCGGCCTTCCCGAATCAAGTTTTCGAAGATGACTTGCCACGTGTTGGCCACCGCGTCGCAATATTCGAAATACGTTGGTTTTTTGCGGTCCCGGAAAGCGGCCCGTTCCTGGATGAGCAGTTCGGCGGTTTCCGGGTGTTCGTTGAAATAGGCGAGGTACGTGCGGAGCCCCACCACGATCTTTTCGAAGGGATCTTCGATGCCGCTCAGCGTGGTATCAATCAGTTCCTGCAGCTGGTGCATGCCCTGATCGACAGCCGCGAGAAAGAGATCGCGTTTACTGGGAAAATAGCGGTAAATGGTTCCCTTGCCGATCTGGAGAGTATCGGCCACGGCCTGCAAATCGGTATTGGGATAGCCCCGTTCTGCGAAGATATGGGCGGCGGCGTGGAGGATTTCCTCCCGCCGGCGGGCGGTCAGGAGTTCGTTTTTGGGACGGCCGGTTTTGCGGGCGGAAACGGTAACCATCGCGTATCCCTGGACTTTGCCTGCGTTTGGATAATTAAATGCATTGGGAAATTAGTGGACGGACTCGTCCGTCACTAAATTGAAGAGTAGTCCCTCGTGGGCCTTGTGTCAAGCGGAAACTGGAGGGTGAGGGAGAAGAGATAGTTTAGCGTTTTCATCCATCCTATATCTCACCTGCGATATGAGTTGAGATCATCCCGCGGTGTCTTGGGTATTCCGCAAATCGGTTGCATACTGGTGCATCATTTTTCAACAAAGGTTTCCGATGTCCTGTGAATTCAACCGCCGTTCTTTCCTTCATGCCTGCGGAGCGGGGTGGTTGATGGCTTCGTGCGGGCGGCGCGGGTCGTTTTTCGTCCCGCCCCGCGACATGGACACATTGGTGCTGTACGACGTCAGTGATCCCCCTACGCTCGATCCCGCCCGCTCGTGGGGATTCCTGGACGGCCGGCTGGTGGGGCTGATCTTTTCCAACCTGGTGCGTTTCGGACGGCATGGGGAGATTCTGCCCGATCTTGCCCGGGAATGGAGGATTTCCGGGGATGGCCTGCGATATACCTTTCATTTGCGTCCCGAAGCGCGCTTCACGAATGGCCGTCCGGTCACCGCGGGTGACATTCAGTATTCATTTGAACGGATTCTCGATCCTGAAACTCAGTCATCTACTACCTGGGTAATCGAAAAGATTCAGGCCATCGATATTCATGACGACCACACATTGACCTTGCGGTTGGCTGAACCGTTCGCCCCCTTTTTAGCCATGCTGGCCATGCCTGCCGCCTCGGTGGTGCCGCGCGAAATCGTGGAGCAGCGCGAGCGTGAGGGGATTCCCTTCGGCGAACAACCCCTGGGCAGCGGCCCTTGGATCTTACGGGAGTGGAAACATGACCAGGACGTGGAATTCATCCGCGACGAGGCATATTGGGGAACCAAGCCGAAGCTGAGGCGCTTGCGGTACCGGGTGATTGGCAATCCTTTCACGGCCATCGCCGAATTCGAGACGGGCCATATCGCCGCCATCATTCCCCTGCCCATCGAAGAGATCCCCCGGTGGAGCACCCATCCGCGGTGGAAATCCTTCACGCGGCGCCAATCCCTGCTCAATACCGATATGATTCTGTTCAACTGCTCGAAGAGTCCCCTGGATCAACCGGAAACGCGCCGGGCGCTGGCCCGGGCCATCGATACGCCCTTGGTGCTGAAATGTGTGCGTGAGGGGGCCGGTTCGGTCAGCGCCGGACCGATTCCCCCCGGATTGCCTGGTTCGATCGATCCATCCACGGCGAGGCGTGTAACGAATGAGGAAATTGAAGCCGTTCTGGCGCGATCCGGCTTGCGGCAACGCGGCCTGGATTTGATCATGCCGTCCCGGGAGAATTTCGTGCGCACCACCGGCGAGGTCATCCAAGCGTTGTGGAAAGAAAGAGGTGTTCCCGTGCGGCTGCGGCGGCTGGAATGGGTATCCTACCGCCAGGCGCTCCAGCAGGGCGATTTCGACGCCGCGTTCCGGGGTTGGTTTGCCGATTACCCGGACGGGGACAATTTTCTGTATCCACTCTTTCATTCATCGCAGATCGGGGCGGGCAACCTGTCGCGGTTTCGGGACGCGAGGATCGATGAATTGATTGAACAATCCCAGCGGGAGCTGGATCCCGCCCGGCGGGAAGACTGGCTGCGGCAAGCTAACCAGGCCGTGTCCGAAGCGGCGCCCGCACTCTTCCTCTGGCACCAGGCCACTTATTACGTCACGCAACCTTGGTTGCATAGATTTTCCGAACCGATGGTCTTTAATGGTACACGCTATCTGGAGGAGTATATTGCCATGCCGGATTCTCCAGTGGATCCCGGGGGAGCGTGAGGAGATGGGGGTTTACCTGCTGCGCCGAATGCTTTGGATGGTGCCCGTGCTGCTGGGTGTGGTGACCATCACTTTTTTCCTGGGGCGGCTTGCGCCCGGCGATCCTGCCCTGGCCATGGCTGGACAGCGTGCCAGTCAGGCTCAACTCGAGCGCATCCGCCAACAATACGGTTTCGACCAGCCCCTGCTTGTGCAGTACGGGATTTATCTTAAAAACGTGCTGCGCGGCGACCTGGGGATATCCTACGACAGCCACCGCCCTGTGGCCGAGGTGATTCTCGAACGCTTTCCTTACACGCTGCGGCTGGCTGCGGGAGCCATGGCGGTGGCCGTGGTGTTGGGTATTGCCGCGGGATTGCTTTCGGCCCTGATGCCCAACACTTGGATCGACCGGGTGGCCATGGTTTTTTCGTTGCTTGGAATTTCCACGCCGGTGTTCTGGCTCGGATTGTTGCTGATGTATTTCTTCAGCATTCAACTGCAATGGTTTCCACCGTCCGGGTATGGAGACGGGAGTTGGATCTACCTCGTCCTGCCAGCCGTGGCGCTTGGGACGCAGTCCATTGCGTTTCTCGCCCGCATGACCCGTGCCAGCATGCTTGAAGTGTTGAACGAGGATTATCTCCGCACCGCGCGCGCCAAGGGCGCCGGCGGGTTGTGTGTCATCGGCAAGCATGCCTTTGCCAACGCCATCATTCCGGTAGTTACTATCATCGGGCTGGATTTCGCCAGTTACCTTTCGGGTTCGGTGCTGACCGAAAAGGTCTTCTCGTGGCCGGGACTCGGGCGGCATCTGGTGATTGCCATCGAGCAGCGCGACTATCCCGTCATCAACGGCACGGTGTTGTTCTTCTGCGTGATCTTCATCGCCGTTAACCTGATCGTCGATTGGCTCTACGCGGTTCTCGATCCGCGCATCCGGTATGAAACATGAAACCCTGGCGGCATCCCTACATCCGCGCCGGCGGAGTGATCGTGACCCTCCTGGTCCTAGCCGCGCTGTTGGCGCCGTGGATCAGCCCTTTCGCGCCGGACGCCATCCGCCTGGAGGAACGCTACCAGCCGCCCTCCTGGAGCCACTGGTTCGGGACCGACGAGATGGGCCGCGATGTGTTCAGCCGGGTAGTGCATGGCACGCGCATCTCGTTGGGTATCGGTGTTTCGGCCCGGACCCTGGGATTGCTGATCGGCCTGGTGGTAGGGTGCGTATCCGGTTATTACGGTGGCAAGACCGATCTGATTCTGCAGCGGTTCGTGGACATGACCCTGGCTTTTCCGTTTTTGCTGCTGGTGATCTCCATCGCCGTGATTTTTTCAGAGACCGAGCATGATTTGTTGGGCGTGCTCATTGCCCTGAGCGCGGTGATGTGGGCCGGCCTCGCCCGCCTGATGCGCTCGCAGGTGATGGTGGTCAAGGAACGCGATTACGTCGCGGCCGCACGGGCGTTTGGCGCGAGCGATTTCCGCATTCTGGTCCGGCATATCATTCCTACGAGTTATGTGCCCGCGTTGATCTGGTGGACCATGGGCCTGGCGCAGGCGATCATGGCCGAAGCAGGGCTTTCGTTTCTTGGCCTGGGAGCGCAGCCGCCCACGCCGAGTTGGGGAAGCATGATCAACTACGGTTCACCGGCCCTGCGGGTGGCTCCATGGGTTTCGTTTTTTCCCGGCGCGGCATTGGCGCTGACGGTGCTGGGTTTCAACCTGCTGGGCGAAGGCCTGCGGGATGTCCTCGACGTGCGTTGGAGCGGAAGGCAAGCGGGAGAGGGAACATGATACGTTTGGCTCATCCGACAAGTGCGTGCCTGCTGGCGAAAAAGGCATTCCATCCACTCGATGATTCGGGCGGGCACCCAGGTCCGCCCCTTCAAAAATTCCTTCACCATGCTTTCACGTCCATGATCACGCTCTCACCCTGCTTTTCCCCCGCGCCTCCACAGTGAATCCCACTGGATCCCCGCTTTCGCGGGGATGACATCGAAGCCGTAGGCTGTCCTCCCTCCGGGGATTTCATATTGGTTCGTGATCAGAACGCCCCCTCCGGCTCTCCCGTCACCGTCATCGACTTCTCCGACACCCAGATGTTGCCCGCGCTGGCCAGGCCGTTGGTGGCGTCATACACCAGCGAACCATACGATCCGTTGTAATAGGTGCGGTCGGGGCCGTACGAGCAGGCGCGCCAGGTTCCGTAAAAATCCAGAAACAGGGGAGGGAAATCGCCCCGGGGGATGTTGTAAACCAGGTTATGATAGGTATAAAACTGCTCGCTGCGGGCGATGGTATCCGGATCGCGGGGATTCACGAACGGATCCGGCAGCAATCCCGTGGCTAGATAGGCGACCGGTGTGGTGGTGTTGAAGCGCAGATAGCCCCGGGTGTCGTCTCCCAGGGCGGGATGGGTGCTGAGCGGCGGGGCGTTGTGATCGGCGGCATAGAGGGCCGCGGCGGTGCGGATGGCGCGCAGATCGGCCAGCGCCCGGGCCACCTTGGCGCGGATTTGGGCGTTGAGGAAATTGGGCACCGCGATGGCCGCCAGGATGGCGATGATGGCCACCACAATGAGCAACTCGATCAAGGTGAACCCACGGATTGGGACATTCATATTTTCGGTTCGTCCTGGAAGTCAATAGGTATGCTGAACCATATGTTTCATTCCATCAAGTAATACGGGCGGATAATACGGGCGGACAATTTCCTCCAAACTTAACAACATACCCTCACCCCGGCCCTTTCCCGGAGGAAGAGGGGAGCTTTGAGGGTCTTTTCCCAGAGGGAGAGGGCATTTTTGGGGGAGTGTTTTCATTGGTCATTCAAAGAGATACGGACCCGTAATCTGAAAAAGATACGCACATGCCGGATGAGCCATAAAAAGCGAGGGCACGTGGCCACGTGCCCTCGCGTATAGCATTTCCAGAAGAACTTTGTCTTGGAATGTCCTTGAATTCTAGATGCCGCGCGTCTTACTCGAATGGGATGATCCGGATGTCATCCCAGAAGGTTTCCATCGTATCACCCGCATGGATTTGAAACGCGAAGATGCCCTTCAGCCGCGTGGGATCGCTGTGTTCCACAGTTTTCTTGCCGTTGATGAATAACTCCACTTTAGGGCCCATGGCGGTGATTTCGTAAGTATTCCAACCTTCCCAGTCGATGATCCGGCTGGCGTCGAATGATGGTTTGGCGGTCACTCCTTTTTCGCTTTGGTCATAGAGGTGGCCATTAATCCAGTCACTGCCCGAGGCCAGGTCCGCCTGAAAACCATGAACCATGCCTTCGGATTCCACCAGCCAACTGCGGAATTGAATGCCCGAGTTCCCCTTGGCCATTTTGAACCGGGTGGAAAAGTGAAAATCCGTATATTCCTTGTCGGAAACCAGCCATCCATAACCGCCACCTTTTGATTTTCCATGAATCACACCGTCTTCTACCGTCCAGGTGGCGTCTGCCACGGATTTCCAATGGGTCAAATCCTGACCGTTGAAGAGGGATACCCAGTCTTGCTGGTTGGGAATTTCCAGTATCCGGATGTCGCTCCACTGCATGGCGCCGCCTTCACCCGGGGCCATTTGGAGGGCGATCAGACCTTGTTTGGCGCCTTTGGGGTCCTTTACATCCACCATTTTGATCCCGTTGACATAGATCAGGATATGGTCGCCAATGGCGGAGATTTCATAAGTATTCCACTGGTCCTTCTTGAATACGTCTTCCGCTTTGACCTTGGTCTCCATGATCAAGCCCCGGTCGTTTTCTTCCAACAAGGTACCGGTAGCCGTAGGGCGGCTGGGATCGAGATTACACTGATACCCGATCATCTTGTCCCCTTCCAGCCGGCTCCGGATTTGGATGCCGCTGTTGCCGCTCGTCCATTGGAACCGGGCCTGCAGCACAAAATCCGAGTAGGTTCCCTCGGCGATCAACCACCCCATCTGTTTTCCTGTCGCTTTCACGTGGATGATGCCCTCTTCTACTTTCCATTCCTGGTCTCCAGCGATGTTCCAACCGTCCAGGTTTTCTCCGTTGAATAGGAATTTCCAACCGTCCGCCATGGAACCATGCGTTTGCATCACAAGCACCAGCGCGAGGATCGCGCCCCAGCGAAGAAGCTTCATGGTTTTTTCTCCCTTGTTTGGATTCGGTGAGTTTTTGAATTCACCCATGATTGGAAATCATACTATGTCCCGGCGGGCCGTTTCAATCTGCGTCCGCAAAGAAATAAAACCCGGTTGAATCGAAAGTTCCCTCCACTTGGAAGAGAATGGCGGCGGCTGAGCAGATAGATCCAACCTTTACTTGTCTGGCTGGATGATTGAAACTGAAGAGTGGAGAGTGCCCCATCCGGGAAGAATCGTTGGGAAGAGGAGTGGAATTGAATGTCCAGAAAAATATCCCGCAGAAGATTTATCGCGGCGGCCGCCCGCGCCACGGGGATGGCCGCGTTGGCAATGCCGGTGATCGCCAAGGACTTGTATGCCCCAGGCCGTGTCGCCGCCAACGACCGGATTACCATTGGTTGCATCGGTCTGGGCGGCATGGGCATGGGCAATATGAGCGTCCTGCTGGGAATTCCCCAAACCCGGGTGCTAGCCACCTGTGATGTGTACGAACCGCACCGGGAGCGCGCCAAGAACCGGGTGGACGATACCTACGGCAACCAGGATTGTAAAACGTACAACGATTTCCGCGAGTTGTTGGACCGCGACGACATCCACGCCGTGCTCATCGCCACACCCGACCACTGGCACACCCGGATCGCTATTTCCGCTTGCGAGGCGGGAAAGGATATTTATTGCCAAAAACCTTTGACCCTCACCATCAGCGAGGGGAAAGCCTTGGTCAAAGCGGTCCGCAAGTATGGACGGGTATTCCAGGTCGGCAGTCAACAGCGGTCGGAAAGCAATTTCCGTTTCGCGTGCGAACTGGTCCGCAGTGGACGCATTGGTAAGGTGCATACCGTCAAAGTCTTTTTGCCCAACGGTTCGGATGGTCCATGGGAGCCGGACAGCGATCCGCCGGAGGGGCTCGATTGGGATCTGTATCTCGGTCCCGCGCCTAAGGTTCCCTATAACCGGCGGCGTTTTCTGTGGGATTTCCGGTGGTTTTTCGATTATTCCGGCGGTCAGATGACCGACTGGGGCGCGCATCATTTCGACATCGCCCAATGGGGATTGGGAAGGGATCTCAGCGGCCCCGTTTCCGTGGAAGGGACCGGCACTTTGCCCCGCGACGGGATGTTCGAGACTTATACGAGTTTCAACTGCACCTATTATTACGAGGATGGGATCAAAATGATCGCCACCAATCCGGAACACGGCACCCGGTTCGAAGGTTCCGATGGCTGGGTTCACGTATGGCGCGGCGGCATGGAGACCGAACCCAAATCTCTTATGCACGAAACGTTGGGGCCTAACGATGTGCATTTGTATGAGAGCCCGGGGCATGAACAGGATTGGATCAACTGCATACGGACACGTAAAAAACCGATTTGTGATGTGGAAATCGGTCACCGTTCGGTGACATGCGCCCATCTGGGCAATATCGCCATGCGCCTGGGACGGAAACTGCAATGGGATCCTATTCGGGAAGAATTCGTCAACGATCCCGAAGCCAACCGCTGGCTGAGCCGTCCGTATCGTGCGCCATGGTATTTATAAGTGCTTTATTTATAGGAGATAATCCATGAGAATTCAACAACTTTCTATTTTGTTCCTGCTGGCCCTGGTCATGGTGTGCCCCGTGTTTTCCTGGGGGCAAAGCGTGGAGGTGTTGCTTGGGCAACTATCCGCGTATGATGCTTCGCTTCGTCAGCAGGCTTCGGATCAATTGCAATTGTTGGGGCCTCCAGTTTTGCGGGGGCTGATCCAGCAGATTGGCGGAGAAAGCCAAACGGGAGAAAAGTGGGCCAAGCGCACTGTGGAAGCCATAGTCAACCAGTCCACGCGTCCCGGATCGGACAGCGAACGCGCTGCCGTGGAAAAAGAATTGCTCCTCATCCTGCTGGGTAACCCCGCTCCAGAACAGACCAAGTTCACCTTGATGATGCTATCCCGGATCGGGAGTGATTTATCCGCCGCCCCGGTGGCTATCTTCTTGAACCGCACATCCGTGCGCGAAATGGCTCTCTATGCCTTGGAACGGATCCCCGGGATTGCGGCCACGCAAGCCCTTATTAAAGCGGCCAATGAATCCAGCGAACCGGCCTGGAAAGCGGCGATCATCAAATCTCTGGGAGCCCGGCATGACGTTGCGGCGGTGGATGCCGTGTTGCGGGCGATGCGGGAGGAAAATTACGCGGTCCGGTTGGCCGCCATCGGCGCGGCCGGCCGGTTGCCGGATCCCCGATGTTATTCGGCCTTGAAGCGCGTATTCCAAACCGGCTTCGGTCCCGAAAAAGAGACCGCGGCCGCGTCGATATTAGTATTGGCCGATCTTCTCGCGCAACGGGGATTTGTGACCAATGCTCAAGAGGCTTACCAGCTGGTTTGTACCGGCACGGAGGAGTCTCATTTGCGGTGCGCGGGGTATTATGGTTTGGCGCAGACGGCGGGAAAACGGAGTTGGCCTTTCCTCATGGTGGCCATGCGGGATTTGGATCCCCAGGTGCGCGGCGCAGCGCGTGATCTGCTTGCCACGTTTCCCGGAGAGGAGATAACCGGGGCGGTGATCAGGGCGTTGGAGAACACGCGGGGCGCCATCCGTTTAGAGTTTCTTACGTTGATGGAACAACGTCCGGAAACCGTAGTTCCGGCGGCCGGACCGGTTTTGTCGCAATGTCTGAAGGATTCCGATCCCCGGGTGCAAAAGGCCGCGGCCGCGATCCTGGCCCGGCTGCCGGGCGGGGAATCCTCTCAGCGCTTGCTGAGTGATTTAAGCCAGGCCACCTCAGAACAAAAGGTGCAATTGATCCGTGTGCTTGGATCGCGCGGCAGCCAGGAATCGGTTCAGACATTGTTGAATTACGCGCGGGACGCGGATGCTTCCACGCGCGAGGCGGCCTTGGCGGCGCTTGGTGACATAGGTTACGCGGGAGCGGCTCCGTTACTTCAGGAGGCTTTGTCTGACAACAATCCCCGGATTGTGAACGCCGCAGCGCATGCCGTACCGAAAATCGCCCCCGCTTTGCAGCAACAGGGCCAAATCCGCACGGCGGTCCACTTATGCCTGCAAGCCGCCCATTCCACCAACGATCCGGCTATCATTCAGCGGCTGGCCGGGTATTTGAAATCGGTGGAAGCGGCAGGGCCTCTCGCCGATCTGACCCGCGGTTTTGGTTTCGTGACCGATTGGTGGATTTTGGGGCCGTTCTCCGGCCGGGAGCAACTGCGGGAAACCGATCCGTTCCCTCCCAATCAACTGGTCCATCCCCAACGCACGGTGACCTTCGAGGGGCAAACGCACCGGTGGAAAAAGGCTGTGTTGGATGATCCTACGGGCCGGATGAATTTGGGGGCCATCGTGGGACAATGGAACGATGCCGGCGTGTATTTGTACGCGGCGGTGCAAGTCGATCGGGACGGGGAGGCCGTATTCCATATCGGGAGTGATGATGATGTGGTCTGCTGGTTGAATGGAAACGAAGTCCACCGGTTTATCGGTGAGCGGGGCTGGAGTCCCGATCAGGACACAGCGCCGGTTCAATTGAAGAAAGGGATCAACCACATTCTGCTCAAGGTGCTCAACGCGGGCGGGGGGTGGGAATTCAGCTTGCGGATCACTGCGCCCGGCGGAGCCCCGATGCCCTTGTCTCCGGCCTGAGCGGGAATCCGTTGATGGTGAAATGCAGTGTGAGGCCTAAAGCCTACTTCCTTTTTTTAATGGAGGGAGAATCCTCTTTGGAGAATCCGGTTTTTGACGGAACCTGCTAAAACTGAAACCACGATCATCATCCTTTTGTGTCCGGAATGTTAATCCATCCATCGGACGATGGCCTCCAGAAGTTCCTTCATCCCTTTGCGGCTGAGGGAGGAGGTCAGGATGCACGGTTCTTCTTCCCGCAGGTGGAACCGATCAATGATTCGTTTGCGGGCCTGAGGGATCTCGTTTTGCTTCAACTTGTCGCTTTTGGTCAAGATAGTAATCGCAGGCACTTGCCGGGCGGTGATCCAGTCCCGCATCTGGAGATCCAGGGCGGTTGGTTCGTGCCGCGCGTCCACCAATTGCAGAATTCCCCGCAGTGTTCTTTTCTCCAGAAACTCGGCCAGGTTTTTACCCCATTGTTCCCGGGTGGATTGATCCACTTTGGAATAGCCATATCCGGGGAGATCCACCAAATGAAGCCGGAGGGTGCCCGGTTCAATGCGCAAGAGAAAAAAATTAATCAAACGGGTTTTCCCCGGTGTGCTGGAAGTTTTGGCCAGGTTGCGGCGCCGGCAGAGCGTGTTGATCAAGGTGGATTTACCGACATTAGAACGGCCGGCGATGGCAACTTCCGGAAAGGCGGGTGGAGGACAACCCCGCAAATCGGGGGCGCTGGTGATGAAGGACGCTTCCACCACCCGCCACTTTTCTGAATCCTGTGGTTCGTTCGGCATTGGAGGATAATCTAACATAAGGTTGGCAGATGGTCTAAGCCAAATATTGTACTTCTCGTTCCAGGACGATGCCGAATTTTTTCTTGACCCGTTCGGCCATCAGATCGGCTAACCGGTTGACCTGTTCGGCGGTGGCGTTGCCATAATTCACTATGATATTGGCGTGCTTCTCAAAGACTCCCGCGTCGCCGACTCGCAGGCCTTTGACTCCGGCTTCGTCGAGGTATTTTCCAGCGGGAATCCGGTGCCCCCCCGGTACCCTGGGTGGGAGGTTTTTGAAAAATGATCCCGCCGAGGGCAATTTTGGTCCAGGATGTTTGGTTTCCCGTTCCGCCCGGATTCGATTTGCTTCCTGGAGCAAGTCGTTTTTCGATCCGGGAGTAAACGGTCCCATGACGGCGGTGAGGAGGATATCGCCCCGTTTTTTGGCCTCACTGGTGCGGTAATTGATGCCCAATTCCTCCCGGGGGACTGTGCTGACTGAACCATCCTGGCGGAGGATGTCAGCCCGCAGGAGATATTCACAGACCAAGTGGCCAAAGGCACCCGCGCCGCCGATCAACGCGCCGCCCAGGGAACCGGGGATGCCCGCGGCGAACGTCAAATCCGCCCACCCCCGTTCGCAGGTGTCCGTAACCAAACGGTCAAGAGAATAACCGCCATCCACCGTCACAGTATAATTTTCGCCCCATGCAATCGATTCGGTTTTGTTGATCAACACCAAGCCGGCGAGGCCCCGGTCGCTGATGAGCAGATTGGAGCATCCAGCGAAGAGATACACCGGCAGCCCTTCGTCCTGACCGGCCCGGTAGGCGGTAATCAATTCATCCGTGGAATGCACTTCGAGCAGGTATTCGGCGGGTCCTCCGATCCGGAGCGTCGTATAAGGCGCCAGGGGGACCTGTTGCTTCAGGCGTTCGCCAAAGCGGGCGCGCAGGCTATGCCAACTCATGCGGGATTTCTACCGTAAATAAATTTCCAACCAGGAATCGAACAATTGATCTTCGCCCTTGAGGATCAGACCGGGCGGGGTTTGTTTGACCTGGTTGATCAATTGGGTCAGAGGTTCATCCATGCCTTTGAACTCTTCTAAGGCGTATTGGAGCACGCTGACCGCGGTCCCCGTGATCATCAAGGGGATGGGCAAGGAAAATTTATTGTTCCGGATCATCAGCGTGGAGGAATACGCGTCCGCCGGGACTTCTTTGGGAAATTTCCGGATTTTCAAATGATAATCGTCTTTGGTCAATTCGAAAACTTCATCAACCGGCATCGCTTCCACCAGTTGGGCGATAGTCACCAGATCGAAACCGGATTCCTTGGTTTCCTTCAGGTATTTGGGAGGAACCGCCGCCACGATGGCCTTGGCCAAGGAGAGTGAGACCGTGGCGCCGCCGATGACCGGGGACGCCGAATTGATTTCGCTGAAGGTCCCCGCCAGCCAGATTTCCTCCTTTACCGCGGCTTTCTCCTCCGCAAATCCGGAAGAGATGACCAGCAACACCATTCCGGCAATGAACAACGACTGTTTGGTGAACATGACCGCTCTTCCTTCCACCCATCGAGATGCGCGGATCGGTAATAACTCATACCATAATGATATACGCGGATTGCACCGTTTGGACCCATGTTCAACATTCTTCCCGGCCACACCCGGAAACTGTAGGGAACAGGCAACCAGAAGTATTTTAAATCCGTTTGCCGTGGATTGAGAACGGGTTCCATGCTCGCTTCCGCGGGGACTTGTTCTCCCGATGATCGATCACACCAGTTGTCCTGCCGGGGAGAAAGCCCGGATCAAACGCCGAGGGAAAGGATCGGGCGCCGGTATCGCGCATGAAATCGCGGTCCAAACCGTTTTTTACCAACTCTGAATAATGGGAATCAGGCGTTCGTAGACTTCTTCCAGGCTGCCGACTCCGTCCACTTCGATCAATTGATTTCTTTGCTTGAAATAATCTTCCAGGGGTTGGGTTTTCTCGCGGTAGACCCGCATCCGTTCCCGGACTACGTCTTCCGTGTCGTCAGGGCGGTTCTCAATTTGCGCCCGTTTCAGCAAGCGTTCCACCAGCAATTCCTCGGGCACGCGCAGGCTGATGGCCCCCGTGAAGTGCAGGTTTAATTTTTCCAGCAATTCCTGCAAGAGCGCGGCCTGGCCCAGGGTTCGGGGAAATCCATCCAGGATGATTCCCCGTGCGCCAGTGGACTGGTCGAGGATCGCCTTTAACTCATTCATCAACATGCCGCTGATGACGCCGTCCGGGACCAGTTCGCCCCGTTCCATCAGTTCCTTAGCCTTCATGGCCAGCGGATCCTGGCGGGCGATGGCCGCGCGGAAAATGTCGCCGGTGCTGACGTGAAGAAAATTCAGCCGCTCCTTAATCATGGCCGCCTGGGTCCCTTTGCCGCAGCCGGGAGGGCCGAAGATGGTGAAGGCATGGATGGTATTGGGCTGATTCATAGATGAATAATCCTTTCCGGGATGAATAAGTCGCATTCTTGTCCCTGACGGGCGAGGAATGGTACTGTTTATAGTAGGGATGCTTGCAAAAAAACCAAGGGAGGCAACCGGCGCCTTCTTGAATTATTCTTGGGATTCATGATATATCCAGCCGGGATGGTTCAGGCCAACAACACATTGCCGAGGGGGAGGGACAGGTCATGGAATCGACGGGGAAGCGTTATACCGTCCGGCGGTTGCCGGACCTGGAGAAAGAGGTCAGCCGGTGTGGAACCCGCCAGCGGTTCTTCAGCCAGGGAGACGACACGCCCGCGTTCATCCATCAGGTGCATATTCAGGGTTCCCGCGCCCATTACCACAAGCGGGCGGTGGAGTTCTATTATGTGTTGGAAGGATCGGGGATCATGACCGTGGACGGCGAGACCTTTCCCCTCGAGCCGGGTGTGATGGTGAAATTGGACCCGGGGGCTGTCCATTCCTCCAAAGGCGACCACCGGGTGCTGGTTATCGGAATACCCGATATAGCCGAGGATGATATTTTCTTTCCGGGGGAGGAAACACGATGAGTATCGCGGCCGGAAACCGCGCCGTTGTCCGGTCAGGCGGATTGTTTCAGAGGAAATGTTTTGTGATGGCGAGATAGACGTCGATCACTTTATCCAAAACTACAAAAAACATTGTGCTCAATAGCAGAATCAGCATCAGGGTAAAGAAGGACTGCCGGGCGACGAATCCGCAATGGGGGCAGACATACGCCTTCTGGGATATTTCTTTTCTGCATTCCGTGCATTGAATCAAGGCCATATTATGTACTCTTTCTAAAGAGAGTCAGCAACGATTTACTCGATCGCCGGGAAGGGACGGATTTCTGCTTTTCAGGACTTCTTTCACCCTGGACCTCTCCTCGAGTAAAAGGAATTAGAAAAACGTGCCCATCTATGTTCTTCTCACGAATAACGCACCGAGCAAGTTCGGCGTTAGAGTAACTGGTTGCGGTTGGAATGTTGAAGAGGAATTGCATACTGGGATCCATTCGACGTGAAATCCACCCGTTCGAGGGTCTGGTTCCGCTCAGCGTGGGCGTGACTTCCATAAATTGTATAATTGCCTCCAACCCACCAACTGGACGCCTTGTTCGTCGATGAACTGCTTCATGGCGGGATTGGTGAAAATCCGGAAATCGGCATTGCGTTGCCGCCACGAACCGGAAATCGCCTCGATTTCGGGTGATTCTGCCGCGGGGTGGATGATGATCTGAGAGACACCCGGTTTTAGATTCTGAATAACATCCTGGTAAAAAGCCTCCGATTCTTCCACAGGTGTTTTTTCGATCGAATACAGGCCGTCCAGCATCGGCCATCCCCGTTTGGCCAGTTCTTCATGCAGGTTCCGGTCATAGAGGCCGCCGGCCATTTCCAGGATTTGCGGCGTGGGATTGAAAAACATGAAAGGAATGTCGTACTCTTCCGCGAGTTTCAGCGCCGCCATCAGGAATTCTTTTTTCGCGTACAGAGTGCCCATATGCGAGTCCAGGTGAGTGGGTTTGAGGCCCTGGGCCAGGGCATGTTCAATTTGAGCGCGCAGTTCCGTTTCGATCTCTTCCGGCTGGGCCTGTTGCGCCACGGAGAGCACATCCCGGTACATGTAACTTTGGGGATCCAACAGTCCGGGAACAGACGAACCGGGGGCGACGGGCCGCCAGCGGTAATATTTCCATTCCGCGGTCAGAGTCAGATGCAATCCCAGGTCGGCCTCCGGATGTTGCTTGGCGAAATCCGCGATTTCCAAAAACCAGGGGCAGGGAACCATGACGCTGCCCGCAGTGATGCATCCCCCTTTGGCCGCTTCCATGAAGGCCACGTTTGCCGCGTGGCACATGCCGATGTCATCGGCGTGGATGATCAAGAGGCGGGAATCCGGGGGGAATCCCAACCGTTCCGCAGTGGTCTCGGCGTAGGGCATGACGGCCATGACAGTCAAACCCATGAAAAAAGGAACAAAAAATACACCCTTGCGCTGGCAAACCATTGCTCCTGCATCCTTTCCTGGATAAGGGATTATGTGCTCAAGGCTGGTAGAGAGCCATTGCTTCCGGCAGAAACCGCTCAATATTCGCGATACGGCTATCCGGCGCCGGGTGAGTTGAAAGAAATTCCGGTGGATTTTGGCCTCCCACTTGATTCATGCGTTGCCAAAAGGGAATGGCTTCCCGCGGATCATATCCAGCCAGTGCCATGATTGTCAATCCAATACGGTCCGCCTCCGACTCATGCAACCGGCTGTAAGGCAAAAGAATACCGACCTGGCTGCCCGCGCCGTAGGCTAGACTGAAGAGTTCCTTGGTTTTGGCCGGTTGTTCCTGAAGGGCCACGGACAACGCCGCTCCACCTAGTTCCACCAATAAACTTT
This sequence comes from Candidatus Omnitrophota bacterium, assembly GCA_013177805.1. Taxonomy (GTDB): domain Bacteria; phylum Hinthialibacterota; class Hinthialibacteria; order Hinthialibacterales; family Hinthialibacteraceae; genus JABLXU01. Next base: position 68,789 of record JABLXU010000013.1, on the reverse strand, counting down.
GGCTAAGCCGTTCACTGCCATGATTGGCGATCGCGTGGGCGATTTCATGACCCATGACCACGGCCAGGCCGTTATCATTCTGGGCGATGGGCAGAATCCCCGTATAGACAGCGATCTTTCCCCCCGGCATGCACCAGGCGTTGATGGTTTTGTCATCCTTTATCACATTGAATTCCCAAGAGTAAGAGGCTGTGGAATAACCTTGGCTCTGGAGATATTGTTCCGTGGCCGCAGCCAAGCGCTTTCCCACCCGGACGACTGGTTCCACTTCGTTCGGATCGGTGGCAATTTTCAACTTGCTTATGGTTTCTCTGTAAGAACTCAGGCTCAATTGGATCAGTTGGGATTCGGGGATCAGGGAAAGTTGTTGGCGTTGTGTCAGCGGGGTGACGGCACAGGCGTAAAGCATCAGCACCGCCACGACCGCCCACCCCTGGAATGATTTGGAAGAACGCATGGTGGATTTACCCTCTTTGTTTATTTTTTAAACCGCATGGATGGCCTGCGTAGAGATTTTATCCGATTACGGGCTAAAAATCACAGGCGGGATTCGGGGATTGCTACAAAAACGTCCCTGAAATGACCTTTTCAGGGACGTAAAGCGGACGTGGGTGGGAGACAAGGGGAGATCAATCGATGTCCAAGTGTTTCTGTAATTCCTTGAGAATGCTTTCCATGACCGCTTTTTTAATGGCTTCCGGATCCACGGGTTTTTCTTGCTTGTCCGGTTTTTTTTCCTTCATTTCCATCTTTTTCATGGCTTTCTCCCCTCCCTCCCCGGGAATGGAGGGTTGGAGTGGATGATGGATATTTTGCCGGATCGCCGCGAAAATTTCATCCCCGTATTTGGCGAAGAACTGGTCCGTAATGCAGGAAATCAGGAAGAACAATCCTTTGGGGATTCGAATCTGAACCGCTGGTTGATTGCCGCCGGCGGGTTGGACTTTCACCTGGATAAAATTGAGATCCTCGGGATTATCCCCATTGGCTTCGTCCACCCAGATCCGTACTTTATCCGGACCCTCCACCCGCACCAAGTCTTTTCCGCGGATCGAATCGAATTCGCCGATGAGTTCGTCCACCATGCGGATGATTTCTTCCTTGTCCTGGACCAGTTGTCCGGGAACCGACATTTTGAGAGTTTCCAGAAGAGAGAGCGGGGCGCTAAGCGAGATTCTAGTGCCATCATGGGGATTGATTTCAGCCCGGATGATGCTCTCTTGGGCCAGGGCGCTGGTGGTTGTGAATCCCAAAAGCGAAATCACGAGGCAGCCGGACAGGATGATGAACCGTGAGCGAATCATTTTTTTTCTCCTTTTTCCGAAAATTGGATACGATAGGGGCATGCAATTAATACGAACGCGGGCATAAAGATCTTTAATGATTTTTCGGAGAATATGAATAGCCTCCAATGGTGGCGCTCTGGGGGAGCCTTTTCCGGGCCTGGGTCCGGTTGCTCCGGGGCGGGGAGGCCAAGAACCTGATCGAGAAGAATGCGGCCATTCTTTTGTAAGAAAGAAAATTCGAATAGACTGTTTTTTATAATCAGGTATTCACTGGGTCGGGAAGGGGACTCAGGGGTGGCCCACAGAGAAACATCGGTGTTACGTGAACGGGAGTGAGGATGATTCGCGGTGATAGGAATCCTTTTTGCTGGCCTGCCTGCTGAAATGAAGGCCAAACCAGGCATACCATGAACGAATCCAACCGAAATGATCCTTCGCCGATAACGAACCATGTCCGAGCAGGAATGAATTCGTGGCTGCAGGAGGCGTTCGAGGCATATCAAACACGTCAACTCGAGCGGGCGGAACGAGTGTTGCGTCTGGTTTCTGACGGGGATCCCAAAGCGATTGAACCGCGGATCCATCTGGCCAATCTGTTTTATGCCATGGAACGGTATCAAGACGCGGTGGATATTTTGGAGCCGGTCAAAGCAGATCCGGCGGCCCGCGATTATCTCTGGTTTTTATTCAAGGCCCGTTGGCATGCGGGTTTTTTGACAGCGGCATGCCAGATCATCCAAACGCTGAATGAGCGGGAAGGAACCACTTCGGAACAGAGGCGGCAATTTTTGGAATGCGCCCGTCAGGCCGGAAGGTTTGATCTGGCGCGTCAGTTGGCGCGTCAGTTGGGAGATACGAGATGCCGGCGGGAACTCCGTGGGCTGGAATGGATGGTTCATATCAGCCGGTTGGCGCCGGTGGCTCTCCGACGGCCGTTGTTTCATTGGGGTGTGGAGCGGTACGAGCGGCAAGGCCGGTGGCAGCGGCTTGGGCTGCTATTGGAAGCGGCGCGCTTGTCCGATCCCGGTTATTTCGAATGGCCCTTGCGGTTGGGAAAGCTGTGCCGGCAAACGCGGGATGTTTATGATCCCCACTACTCCCGTGAACGGATGTATTACCGAAACGCCCTCCGGTGCCGTCCGCTGGAACCGGAAGCCCTGCGCGGTTTAATCTTGACATTGCATGACATGGGTTTTTGGGTGGAACTGGTGCGGTGCATCGATCAACACGAGACCGTGTTGGACACGCCATGGGCGCGAAAAATGAAAGCCGCCGGTCTGGTCAACCTCGAACGGTACCATGAAGCGGCAATAATTTATACGCATTTGGGAGAGGAAGCGCCGGATGGCTTTTCCCGGTTTTGCCTTGGATTGATCGCGTTGCAACAAAACGATTGGCCTATCGCCGATGAATTATTCGAATTTCGTTCTTCGGACCGGAGTCTGGATATTCTCGGACTGTTTTTCCATCACGTATCCCGGCGTCTTGCCGCCGGTGAACCGGTGGAGACGATTGACGGCCAGATCGTATTGGATGCCATTCCGCCGCCGGACACAAAGGAGCCAGCCGTTCCGCCGCCTCCCCGCTTGGATTCCTGTTTTCTGTGCGGCTGGGAAGGCCCGCGCGAACCATTATGGCGAGACCGGATCACGAGTTGGATCCGGGTGCGGTGCCCCCGGTGTTCCATGATTTCCGTCGCGCCCCTCCCGGAGCAGGAACAAATCAAAGCACTTTACACCACCGCATCCCGCCGTGAGCACACGTTGCAGCGGCGATACAAGGCCAGTCTGGATGGTTTGAGCCAGGCCCGTGAAGACGATTGCCGGAGATTGCCGCTTTATCAGGAGATAACCGACTGGGGCGATGACTTTAATTGGATAGCTTTTGAACAATCGTTGGGCGGGGATAAGCGGTTTTTAGACGCCGGCTGTTCGGCCGGGTATGCCGTCAAAGTGTTTCAGTTGTGCGGCTGGCAGGCCATGGGGGTGGACATCGATTCAGACGCGGCCGCTTACGGTCAAGCCCGGGGGATCGATATCCGCGTAGGAACCGTGGATGATTTGGATCCGGTGGAGTTCCGTTTTCATCTCATCACAGTGATCGACGTCATCGAACATGTCGCGAATCCCGCCGCGCTGATCCAGCAGTGCCACGCCTTGTTGAATCCCGGCGGGCTGCTGTATCTCAAAACGCCTTGCGCGGACAGTCTGCCGCACCGGTTCATCGGGGAGGAGTGGCTGGACGCGAGCGAACACTTGCATTTTTTCAGCCGGACCACCTTGCGGAGGTTGTTGGCGGATTCGGGTTTCGAAATCATCGGATTCAAACAAACCATGGAAGCGCCGACACCCTATCTGCACCGCCGGTTATGGAAAGAGCGTTTTTATCCAGAATGCCTGGTGCGCTGGATCGACCGGCTGCGGGTGGGTGATACCATCCGGTTTCTTGCCAGAAAGAGCCGCTGATCCAGGGACGCCGGATGGGAAAGCCAGTTGAAATACTATTATCCGTTGGCGGGAGAGGCGGGCCGTTGCGAGTCCGCGATGCGGGAGACGATGGTAACCGCGTCCACGGCGGTTTGCCCGTAGAAATCGCAGCCGGTCTTATCCGCCAGCAGTTGGGAGGCCGCCGCGCCGCCGACCATGACGGCTACCTGTTCGCGTACGCCCGCCTGGCGGAATGCCTCCAAGGTGTTAGTGATCGATTTATAACAAGTCGTCAGCAAAACGCTCATGCCCACCACCTGGGGTTTGTGGATTTGAATGGCTTCCACGAACCGGCTGGGCGCGACATCGATGCCCAGATCGATGACTTCATGCCCCGAGCCGCGCAACATCATGGCCACGATGTCTTTGCCGATGTTGTGGATATCATTTTGCACCGTACCCAGCACCACACGGGCCGCGCCTTCTTCGGAGGCCGGGGAAGACCCTTTCAGAAGTGGCTCCAGGTCTCCCATCAAGTCTTCCATGATTTTCCCGGCAAGAATCAATTCGGGGATAAAGCATTCGCCATCGTCGAAGCGTTTTCCCAGGCTGGCCATACCGGCATGGCATTGGGACAGGATCTGGGACGCCGGGACACCCTCTTCCACCATGGTTTTGACCAGCCGTTTCGCTTCGTTTCCGTTCAAAGTGCACAAAGCCATCGCCAAGTTGCCAAGCTCGTTCATCAGTTGATCTCCTTCAAGGCGGATATCCTTAAAATTGAATGAGGCAAAACCAGATGTAGAGATACGCCAGCTTATCCATGTCTTCCCAGGCTTTTTGCACGATCTGTTCATCACCCAGGAGTTTCTCGTATTCGTTGCGCCGTTCTTCCCAGGGAACACAAACGCCTGGTTTCAAAAGTTTTACATTAACTTCCTGCATGATTTTTCTCCTTACGGAATCTCCAGAATCGAGTCAAGACCAGAATTCCCCGGGATATCGACATACCATATCAATACACCCCATATTCCCGGGTGAAATCGGTCATGGCGCGTACGTTTTCTACTTGAGGATCATCCTGCATAATCGCTCCCGCGTCCATGATGTATCCTCCTTCCCGCGCAACCCCGTCGATGACTTTTTTACAGTATTCTCTCACCTCATCGGGGGTGCCCAGAGCCAAGAGTTCGTTCGGGATTCCGCCACTCAGGCAGAATTTATGTCCGAGTATCTCATTTGCCTTGAAAATATCGCCCCGGTCCACGTGAAAGATAATGGATTGGTCCGGCAATTCGGCGAAATATTTCAGATGCGGATCCCAATTGCCTTCCGCGTAGAACAAGACCTGGTAACCAAGTTTCCAAATTTCCAGAATCATTTGTTTCAACGTGGGCCAATAAAATTGCTCGAATTGCAGGGGGGAGAGAAAAGGCACACATCCGCGGTGCATCCACAGCGCGATGGGAACATGTTTTTCGGGATCGGCGCCGGCCAAGGCGTTGTACATCATGTGAGGCATCAACGCTTCGCACGCGGCCTTGACCTTCTCCGGCTGGCTGTACAGATCCATGCACAGGGGGACGAATCCGCGCAGCTTGTCGGCGAGAATATCGAAGGGAGCCTTCAAGCAGCCGGCAATCGCCGAAACAGTTCCCGATTCCTTTCGCAGCCGCGCGTTCTGTTCCCCGAACTTGTTGAAATACGTCAACATGCCCATTCCGCCCTTGAGCCAGGAAAGGTTGTTGCGGTAGGTGTTGGGCTGTCCGGGGCCACGTGCGTCGCGGTTGACGCGGGGCATCCAGACGTTGGCCAGGAATCCCGTGGGATCCTCGATCAAGAGATCGTATTCGTCCGCCTTCATGTGGGCGTTTTGTTCGTCTTTCGGTTCCAGGTATTGAAAACCGCTGTCAGGCGGTCCGTCGATTCCCGGTTTGAGGTAGTATTTCAGTCCCACGGCGTCCACCAGCCCAGTCCAGACATAGACCATGTTGCCGACTGTCGCGTCCCAGTCGAATTCCGCCGCGCATTTCCGCACCGCCGCGAAGGCCAGATCCATATCATGGGTGACTTGTTGACAGGTATACCCCGCGTATTTGCCGGCGAATTCCGCCGCGAAGGGACGGATGGGAATCCGGTCCGGTTTTTCATTGCGCATGGCGGTGACATACCGTTTCAGCCGTTCTTGATACCGTTGTTCCATCGTGTCAGCCATCGGTGTTGCCCCCTGATCTTGTGCCGTCAGATCGAATTGCTGGCGTTACCATATCATAACCGTTGGGGAATTTTGAGTTTCAACGCGCGGATTGGTGAAGGATTTTTGCGGAAAGCGAGGGAGTGGTTGGGTTGGGGATCTGAATTCGAATGGCCTGATTTTACATCAGAAAAGAAAGGGACGGACTTGGGAGTCCGCCCCTTTCACGAGGCAGGCGTGAGACCTGCGCTACGACCCGAGGCATCGATTAATCATCAATAACTCCATCGAAACCGCAGGGCCGGTTACGGGGCGATGATGGACTGATACACGCTGTCCGTGCCCCAAACCAGGTATTGCACGCCGTCCGTGATTCTCGCCCAGACCTCCAGGTAGAAATGGTAGGGGCATGTGACCCAAGGCATGATGTCCCCGTTGGCGTCCACCGGCGGTAGCGCGGGCAGGGTGTAGCCCGATAAGCCGTTCCAGACCGGCGGGGTGCTATCGTGCGAACCGGTATATTGATCGTAGGCAAACTGGCCGCCGTAACGGTTGTTGCCCCAGAAGCAGTTCAGCCGGTAATTCATCAGGAAGCCGTCGGGATGCCACGCCGTGATGGTGAAGATGAGGTTGGAATTCCCCTTGTGCGGGAGGGTGACTCTCTCGCATTCCAGGATTTCCGTTCCGTCCGCGTAGGTGATTTCGTCGATTCTCGCCTCCACGGGCCGGTTGTTGATCACGATGGTGAAGCGGTCCGAGGCGTTGCGGGGCAGGGAGACCTCCTCCACCGAGTCGGGCCCCGTCAGACGGTAGGCCTTAACGCCCACGCTGTATTTTCCGTTGAGGCCGGAGGTGTTCCAGATCATCCGCAGGTCGGTGAAAGTCCAATATCCTTCTTTGTTTAGAAGGTACAGGTTCGGCACGCCGCCGATGGTGTGCGGTCCCATTTTCACGGTGGCCGTCGTGACGGAACCATCGGGATTGATGGTGAACTTGTACTTGGTCAAGGGATCGCTCAGCGCGGCGGTGGCCGATGAGCCATAGGGCGCGGCCACGATCTGATAATAATCCACCGGATCGGATTCACCGAACAGCCCGCGGATCCAGAGGACGCCTCCGAACGCGGTGTCGGTGTATTTCGGCACGTGCAGATCGTGCGCCACGCTGTCGGAGACCCGCAGCAGCCCATGGGAGGGATGCGTCTTGTCTTTCACGATCTCGGTAATGGGGATCTTGCCGATACTCGTGAAGACAAAGCCGCTGGCCAAAGCCTGAGAACCACCGAGATCGAGCCGGTTGCCGCCGTAGGCCCCCATATCATTGCGGGTGCCATCGTTGTCATTGTATTGTGGGGCGGGATTGCCGGCATCGATGCAGGGGGAGGTCGAGGCGAGGTAGAAGTAGCCGTTCGCGGCATCCACGAAAACGGGATCGGCGGATATAGCGCCGGTTCCGCCGCTTACTTCATGCCAGACCGTCCCATCGCTGACCGCGTAATAGGAGCCGCCGCCTGTGACGTTGGCGGGATCGTACACATCGTTGTACGAGATCAACGGGGTGGCCGGGGTCCGCCACAGGATACCGCCGACCGGTTCGTTATTCCCCCGCACGATGATATTGTTCATGATCACGGGCGAAACCGCGCCGATATTGAGGGCGGCGAACGAAATGCCGGCATAATACCGGTAATCGTAGATCGTGTTGTTGCGGATGGTGGGTTGGCAATTGCCTTGCGCGCGAATGCCCATGCCGCCTACCCGGTAAATCACATTGTTCTGGATCACGGGAGACGAATCATCCAAGCGGATGCCGTCCGCGCCGAGGGAATCGAGATCCATGCCGGTGATTAAGTTTTCACGGATCGTCAAAAACGATGTATGGCAATAAACCCCCAAACCGGCATTGCGGACCGTAAAGCCGCCGAAAATCGTATCGGAGCCGATGCCAATGCAATCCACTGCCCGGGCGGCCCCGCCCGCGTCAATGATGGTCGTGTCCGCGCCGGAACCCAGGACACTCAGGCCGTTTTTCATTACGACCTTTTCGTTGTAATGACCTGGCATAACCCGGACGGTCTGCCGGGGGATTCCGGTGCTGATGCCTTCGGCGATGGTATTGTACGGATGGCCTGGCGTGCCATCCTCCACTCCCGTGGTGTTGTCGTCGTCCACCCAGATGTCGCGGGGCACGAGCAAATAATCGGCCTCATAACCGCCCCCGGCCGCGAAGACCACGTTGTCATGGATTTCCAAAACCGAAGCGCTGCTCATTTTAAGTGTAAGGGTCCGGGTTTGGAAACCGAATTCATACACCGCGGTAAACGGATTGCCGGTGTAAGGAACCGTGATCTCCCCCCAATCGCAATCCGTGGGCACGCATTTGCCGTAGGCGTGAAGGGTCATCTGGGATCCGTCCCGGTTGATGCGAATATGGGTCATGCCGCCCGTGTCGGGATCGGCGTTGACCCACTCGCCCACAAAACTCTCCGCGGTGACCAAGGGGATGAACGTCACATCGATGATCGGCCCCACGATAATGGGTGTGGGTTTGATCGTCGGCAGAATCGGGATGGTCGGGATGATAATCGGCGTGATCCGGATCGTCGGGAGAGGGGAAATAATTTGCGCTACGGTTTCCCTCCGCGGCGGCCGCACGGAAACGCTTGGCACTTGCGGGGAATCGATCGGTTCGGGAGGAGCCGCCGAAGTAAGGGAAGCGGAACGGGAGGTCCAGTCCGCCCCGCTTGTCTTCATGGCGGTAACCGTGCCGCTGGTGACCGAATGATACACGCTGTATGTGCCGTATTGCAGATAGACGAAACCATCCGTGGTGCGTGATCCCGCTTCCAAGTAGAACCGGTAGGCGCAATCCTCCCACGGCAAGTGATCCCCGCTCAAACTGGTGGGCGAGAGAGGAGGAAGCATCTGGTTCAGCACACCTGTCCACAAGGGAGGCGGCGCGTCGTGGGAGCCTGCATATTGATCGTACTCGAACCGGCCGCCGAAACGGTGATGCCCCCAGTAGCTGTCCAACACGTAATACCGGAGGAAGCCGTTGGCGTGATGGGCCGTGATGTTGAACAAGAGTTGCGAGCTGCCGGCATGCGGGAAGGTGATGTCCTGGCATTCCTCAATTCCATCTCCATTCGCGTACAACACCTGATTGATTTTGACATTGAGGGGTGAGTTGTCGAGCCACAACGTGAGATGGTCATAGGCATTGGGCGGAAGGCTCACTTCCGTGACCGAACTTACACCGGCTAGCTGGAAGGCTTTGCAGTGGAGGCGGTAGCGTCCGTTCCGGCCGCCGGTGTTCCAAATCATGCGGAGATCCTGCTGGCTCCAATATCCGGACTTGTTCAACTGATAGAGGTTTTGCACTCCCCCGATGGTTTGCGGCCCCAGCTGAATGTTGACCGAGGTGGTTGACCCATCGGGCTGAATGGTTGTCAGGGTCTTGACCAGGGGATCGCTCAAGGCAAATTCCTCGGATCCGTCTTCCGAGGTGGCGATGATCTGATAATAGTCCACATTGTCCGACGCGCCGAAGAGCCCCCGGAGCCACAGATATCCGCCGAATGGGGAATCCTGGTATTGGGGAATGGAGAAATCGTGGGCTGCGGCGGCTGAAACCCGGGCCAGCCCAAAGGACGGATCGCTGGAAACCTGAACGATTTCCGTAACGGGGATGCGGCCAACCGAGGTGAAAATGAAGCCGGAACCGGCGTGGGCGGTGCCGCCCAGGTCGTACCGCTGCCCGCCGTAAGCTCCCATGTCATTGCGGCTTCCATCGTTGTCGTTGTAGGATGGATCGGGGTCGCCCGCGTCGATGCAGGGAGAAATGGGCAGCAGATAGAAATACCCGTTCGCGGCGTCCACAAAGCGGGGATCCACCGACAAGGCCCCCGAGCCGCCGGGCATTTCGGTCCACGTGGCGCCGTCAGACCGCGCGTAGTAGGAGCCGGTGCCGGTGACGTTGGCGACATCGAAGACATCGTTGTAGGAGATCACCGGCGCCGCCGGGATCTTCCACAAAATCCCCCCGACCGGCAGGGTATTGCCGCGCTGAATAATGTTGTTTTTAATGACCGGCGAGACCGCGCCGATATTCAAGGCGGCGAAGGAGATCCCCGCGTAATAGCGGTAGTCGTAAATCGTGTTATTGATGATGGACGGCGCGCTGGTTCCCTCGCCGCTGATTCCCATCCCGCCGACCCGGGCGATCACATTGTTCCGGATCTGGGGCGAGGAATTTTCCAGACGGATGCCGTTCCCTGCCGTCGATCCCAGATTGATGTTGGTGATCACATTCTCCCAGATTTGCGGAGAGGCGTTTTGGCAATGGATGCCCACCGCGAAATTCGTGATCGTGAATCCCGCGGCCTGGGTTTCCGGACCGGCTCCCGCACACAAAATTCCTGGGCCGGTCCCGTTGCCCTGGAGAATGGTGGAATCGGCCCCCGAGCGATACACCGTGTCCTCGGGTTGTTTTGTTTCTGGATTATAGGCCACCGTGCGGTTGGTGTTGTTCCAGAGATTGTAGCGCAGAGTCACGCGTCCCGTATTCAGATCGATGAGTTGCCAGCCCGTGGCGTCCCGTTCAAAGAACGGATCGGCCCGGTTCATGGGGACGGTGAGTTTGGGCAAATGGCTTTCGGCTTGCGCGTAACTCTGGGGATAGGGCCAAGGCCAGGCGGTCGCCATTACGGAATTGAAGCTGATGTTCCCGATCTGGTTGTATTGGATCTGGTGGACATGCCCGTACACCACGGTGACGGTTTCGAACGGCTGGAGGAGCGCTTGCACTTCGTCCGCGTCCTCGGTCCAGAAATTCCATCCTTTATAAATCTTCTGGATAGGGGAATGCGAGAACACCACAATGGGGGTGTCCTTTTTCACCTTCGCGAGATCTTTTTGGAGCCATTTCCGTTGTTCTTCGCCGACCATGAAGGGCGAACCGTTGGGATTGTCGAGGCCCGCCATCTCCAGCATGCGTTGTTCGGCAGTGGGCCACCGGTTGTGGGTCCATTCGTCATACGTGAGCACGCTGTTCAAAGTAATGAAATGCACACCTTTATGATCCCAACTATAGTAATGGGGACCGAACAATTTGGACCAGTATTCTCCAAGGTCCAGGTAATAATCATGTTCCCCCATCACGCAGCGCACCTTGTAGTTGAGTTTGGAAAGCATTTCGGCTCCGTGGTCCAGCTCTTCTTTCTTACCCAACTGAGCCAGGTCGCCGCCGAAGACGACGAAATCGGGTTTGGGAGTAAGCAGGTTGGTCTCGGCCACTGCCCGGATCAGCCCGCGGTCCCAGTTGTATACGAAATTCGATCCCTGGATCTGCTGGATGTGCGAATCCGAGATGTGCGCGAAGGTGAAATTCTTGCTCGAATCGGCGAAGGATAATTCCACCATGGTGAGCGGCAACGCTCCCAAGGCGGCCGCGCCTTTGAGAAAATCGCGGCGGGATAGACAGGTTGCGGTCATGATAGCCTCCTTTGGCAGGGAACGCTCCCTTTGGTTTATTGGGCGTATTCCGGGCTGGTCAGCGCTTCCATGAAGGCGACCAGGGCATCGATTTCTTCGTCGTTCAGGTTCAGCGGGCGGATTCCGCTGCTGAGAAAATCATTGACCGGGTCTCCGGGCTCGGTCACCCCGCCGTTGTTATAATGCTCCATGACTTCCCGCAACGTCGCCAGGCTGCCGTCGTGCATGTAAGGAGCGGTTTTGGCGACGTTGCGCAGCGTGGGCGTTTTAAACGAACCAATGTCATCGAGTTTCCGGCTGATCGCAAACCGGCCCAATTCCGAGGTCCGCTTGTCGGTCAACACTTTCTTGTCCACCTCCGAAGCCGTGGCTTCGGCCTTCAAAAACTCGCGCGCCAGTTTGGGGATTTGGTCCTGGATGGCGTTGATTCCCACGCCGATATTGTGAAACCGGTTGTCGGTGAACAAGGCCTGGGTTTGTTCGATGACATGGCAGGAAACGCAGCGTCCTTCGTTCACGAAAAGGTGATACCCCTGGATTTGCTGGGGGGTCATGGCGTCCGCCTCTCCGCCAAAGAACCACCGGTCGAACGGCGAGTTGCCCGAGATGATGGTCCGCTCAAACGCGGCGATGGCTTGTGTCACCTCCGTCATGGTGACGGCTTCTCCGCTTTTGCCGAAGACTTCCTTGAATTGCTGGACATACTCTGGATCCGTCCGCACGATATCCAGAATGGGTTGATGATCTTTTAATCCCATTTCCACCGGATTGACCGGGGGGTGCAGCGCCTGGTCTTCCAGGGAGGGGGAACGGCCGTCCCAGAATTGCGTCTGCATATAGGCCGCGTTCACCACGGTAGGAGCGTTGCGGGTACCGGTCAGTTTGAAGATCCCTTCCGACACTTTCAGGGGACTGTCCGTGAAAACTTTTTTAGGATCGTGGCATGTGGAACAACTGACTTCCCCGGTGGAACTGAACCGGGCATCCATGAATAGCTTTTCCCCCAAGGCAATCTTCGCGGGAGTTTGGGGATTATCCGCCGGGTATTCAACCGGAGGCAATCCCAGGGGAACCGCTCCGATTTCTGCCGCCCCGCCGGAGGCGGCGGCCTGCAATCCGCCGCTTCCGTCTGGCACGCCGAGGAAAGCGGCCAGGCACAGAAGCGTACCAACGCGAATCCGTGTATGTCGCTGCGCGTCCATGTGTGGTCACCTGCTTCTTGAGATTGGATGTCCCCTCCACAAGCGGAAAAACACTGCCAGGGATGGGATCATTTCCTAAATGCTACTTAATCATAAATAAGAATCTTTCGTAAGATGAAAGCAAAAAAAAGGGGCTTTGTCAATATAAAAGGCGCTATTGGGAATGATTATTTTTTTCACATTCCTGGCAGATTCCTCGCAATTCCACTTTTTTCAGATTGATTTTCCCGAAGGTGTGGGTGATGGGGGGAAGTTCGAGTTGATCGAATTCCGGCCAGTAAAAATCCTCGATACTTTTACATTTTAGACAAATAAAATGATGGTGATGATCCATATTCGCGTCATACCGTCCCTTGTCCGACAAGCATTGCACCCGGGAAATGAGGCCGTAGTCTTCAAATAAGGAAAGAGTCCGATACACGGTATCGAGCGAGAGGGTAGGCAGTTTCAGATGGATCCGGGAGAAGACCTCTTCCGCCGTGGGATGGTCGATGGTATCCAGCAGGGAGTGGAAAATCATCAGCCGTTGATGGGTGACCTTCAAACCGCGTTCCCGGCAGAGAGCAGTGAATTGGCCGATCCGTCCCTCGATTTCGGATTGCGGACGAGTTTTCACGGATTTTAGTCTCCTGGGCGTTTTGTACGCCGCCCATTGAGAATAACGGCCTTCCGGCTTTCAGTCAATCACATACGAAGCCGTCTTCTTTTTATGAATCCGCCGGAATGGGATTTTCACGATCCCAGGACATCCCGTAACAGGAGGTTTCCTTATTTCGCGGTTTGGGGCGGTGTTATGGATTGAGCTGAGTGATCTCGATGCTCTGATTTCTATTCTTTAATAATAATTCTATTTATCATTTTTGTCCACTTTTAATTGAATGAGAGAGGGACATCATGACCACTCACAAAACATTCAAGAAGCTGTTGGAGGTGAAAGCCAAGTCTGCCGCCTCCCATGAATAAGAACCGTGAATAAGAATTTCTGTTCCGGATTTTTGGGGTGAATCCGGGCGCGGGAAAATTACTTTGGGCGCGGGAAAATTACTTTTTTTGGATGGTTGGGAGCAAAGGCGTATGGACCGTTGGGCAAGGAGGCCTGGTATTATCTTGGCCTGGGGAATGACGCCGCGCGGAAAAAGGAGTATCATCGAGTTTCAGGAAATCGACTGGAGGAGCTCTCATGTATCAAAAAAGCATTGAACTACTGAACAAAGCCGTGGCGGATGAACTGGCCGCCGTGCACCAGTACATGTATTTTCATTTTCATTGCGACGATCAGGGATACGATTTGCTTGCGGCCCTGTTCAAACGGACGGCCATTGAGGAAATGTTGCACATCGAGCGCATCGCGGAACGCATTTTGTTTTTGAAAGGCGACGTGATCTTGAAAGCCTCGGCGGAAGTGGATCCCATTCAGGATGTCCAGGCCATGCTGGAATTCGGGGTGAAGTCGGAGCAGCAAGCGGTGAAGGATTATAACCTCTGGGCGAATGAATGCGCGCAGAACGCCGATTCGGCTTCCAAGAAAGTGTTTGAGGATCTAGTGACCGACGAGGAACGCCATTTCGATCAGTTCGACACCGAACTCGAGAATATTGCCAAATTCGGGGAACGGTACCTGGCCTTGCAGTCGATCGAGCGGAGCAAAACCCGGGCCGCGGGCGCACCGGCGGAGTAAGGACAGCCGATAAACAAAAAAAGAAGAAGTCGGAAAGCAAAAAAATTGTTTTTTTTGTAACATTGTACTCATTCGCTGAGAATTGCACCCTTTCAAGGTTTTCCTCACCCTGACGCTCCTTCTAAGGGAAAAAATTTCATTGCTTCCATCGGTCTGCATCATACAAATCAAGGAATATGCATATTCTAAATATCTAAATAATTACAATAATCAAAATAAAGGAAGAATCCTTTGCTCCTTTTTGTTCGGAGCAAGAAATGGCGTAAGGTCAAAGAAAAAGCCTCTTCCCCAAGCGGGGAGGAAGAGGCTTTCCACACCATTCCCAAATGCTGCTAGGGATGAACGACCGCTTTAATGGGATTGCCCCTGCGGTCGCGCACTAAGGCAATAGTCTCACGCAATTCGGACAGGGGAACGTCATGGGTACGCAGCAGATCCACGTTCACCAAGCCGTTGGCGATGGCTTGGAGGGCGGTCGGCCAGGTGAGGGGAGCCAGCCAGGAGAAGAGGATGGTTTTGTCCCAGAAGATGGATTTCAGCGCGGGAAGCCGGACCACCGCGTCGTCGGCGGGCAAGCCGAAATAGACGATCCGGGCGCGGCGGCCGGTGATCTCCAGGGCTTGCTCCATGGCGGGCACCGCGCCGGTGGCGACGATGCAAGCGTCGGCGAACTTGCCGTTGGTCAGTTTTTCGATTTCTTTTTTGAGATCGGGCGTGTAGTAGGGAGAATTCTTGTCCGCGGTGTTGTAAAGCAGTTGGGCGCCGACTTTTTTGGCGATGTCGAGCCGGTAATCCAAGGTATCGACAACGGCCACCTGACCCGCGCCGCTTGACTTGATCAGTTGCAGCATCATCGCGCCGATCACGCCCGCGCCCAGGACGACGGCGAAGTCGCCGAGTTGAATGCTCATTTTAGAGACCCCGTAGGTGGCGCAGGCCAACGGTTCGGTCATGGCGGCTTGTTCGTAGGTCACGTTGGCCGGGATTTTGTGGACGCCGGTGTAGTGGGAGACGCAATATTCCGCGAACGCGCCATTGCTGGAGACGCCCAGCACCTGTTTCTTTTCGCAGAGGTTGGGCATGCCACGTTTGCAGATTTCACACGCGTTGCAATACTGCACCGGATCGATCACCACCCGGTCGCCTTTTTGGAACAACCCCAATTTTTCGGGGATGGCACCCACTTCGGCGACCTCCCCCGTGAACTCGTGACCGAGAATCAAAGGACCTTTGCCCGTGGGGGTTTCGAGGGAGCTTTGGCCGTAGTAATAAGCGACATCCGAACCGCAGATGCCGCAAGCTTTCACGCGCACCAGAATTTGATCCGGGCCGGGAGCGGGAACGTTGACACTTTCCAGTTCCATCTTTTCCGGCTCGTAGAAGACTTGAGCAGCCATGGTTACCATGATAACACCTCGTTTTCAATATTTCTTAAACGTTGTTTTTGCCGCGCGGATCCGTCGTTCTGTTTCCGCGGTGGTCCTTTACCGGCCGTATTTCTGAAGATAGGGCTTTAAAAATTCCTGGGCCTTGCGGGTGACTTCCCAAGCTTCCGGCCAGAAACACAGGTCAATGGTCCACCATTTTCCGGTGAATTCGGCGTCTTTCATGATGGCGGTCAGGGCTTCGTCGAAATTGATCTTGCCTTCGCCAAACGGCCGGTGGGTGCTGGTTTCGTTACCGTGCAAGGTTCCGTCCGAATCGATTAGATGAACGTGGCCGATATGGCCTTTGAGCATCCGCGCGAATTCGGCTACGCCACCAGGCAGGGTTTCCTTTTGACCCGGTTGGCGCGCGCCCACCACGGCGCACATGTACGCGTGGCAGGTGTCGAACAGGACGGAAAAATTGGGATGATCGACGGCCTTCACCAGATTCACCACTTCGCTGGGTTTATTGAACAGGAAGCCTGGTTCGAATTCCCAGACCAATTTCACGCCGAAGTCCTCGGCGATCTGGGCGCATTTCCGCCACAGTGAAACGATCCGGTCGAAGGCCACTTGCCGCTCCACGCCGGGAATGCCGTCCGGCCCGTTGACACAATCCACGCGTAGGGCCGGGGCACCCAGGTCAAGGGCCAGTTGGAGATTCTTTTTGAAGAGTTTGATGTAGGAATCATTCTTCTGCGCTTCGTCGGTGCCTGGACCCGGGTACGCCCAGAAGTCGGCGGCCATGCCGGAGACTTCCAGGCCATTGGCGCGGATGAGATTTTTGATTTTTTCGCGGTCGGCCTTCATGGGATAATCGTCCGGATGGACATGCGGCCGGAACGCGCCGATCTCGATGCCATCGAAGCCGTAAGCGCCCAGCTGGCGGACCACGGTGTCAAAGGGGACCGGATTGGATTCATAGGGGCCGAAGGCATACGCCCACGAACCGATGGATAGCTTGACTGACATGGCTTGCCGTACCTCCCCAATCTGTTGGATTGAAACGAATTTCTCTGGTTTTTTGCGGAACCGGGCCGGGAGAATGTTTAAACCAGCCTCGATTCCTTCCTGTTTTATAGTTCCGGCGGATAGCAGGCGGTGATTTCCAGATTTTCCGTGCCGGTATTGACAATCGTATAACCTGGCAGGCAAGCCGGGATGAAGACCGACCGGCTTTTAGCGATTTCCACGTCTCCGAAGGGACCGCGAAGAATCCCTTTACCCTGCGTGGGAACCAGGCAATGGAAGCCTTGGCCGCCCGGCATGTCGAGTTCTTTGTTCACGCGCAAGCGATTGACCCAGAAATACTTTTTGGCTTCGTCGGGAACCAGTTGTTCGACGACGCTTCCATTTTGTTCCCGGACCACCTTAGGAGTGCGCTTGACGTATTTGTTCAAGTACTCCTCCGGCATGGCCTCGAAGCGGGCGGCGTCGAGGGCGGTGTCCCAATCCAGACCGCAGGCCGCGTCCTCCCGTCCATAGGGATACCCTTCCCATTCGGCCAGAATGTTCCAATCGGTAGGTTCCTGCGGTTCGAGGATGCACAAGCCCGCGCCCAGCGAGTGCACCCAGCCGTCGGTCAGGTAGATCACATCCCCGGCCTTGGGTTCGATCACGTGCATATGTTGGCGCATGGTTTCGACATCCTGCGCTTCCATCCATTGCTTGAATTCCTGTTTGGTGATGTCCCGCTTGAAACCTACCCACGCCTTGGCGCCGGGCCGGGTGTCGATGACGATCCAGGCCTCATTTTTGCCGAAGGGCGAATTGAGGTGTTCCGACGAAAATTTCGGGGAGGGGTGCCAATGGACGGGGATATGGGCGTCATCGCCGACGTCGAAAATCTTGAGCAACACGCCTAGTTTCGCCCCGAATTTTTCGTAATGCTTCCGTCCTAGGGTTTCTTCGGGAAAGGCTTCCAGCAGTTCGGTGAGCAGAGCGGTCTCTCCATTGGGCAGTATGACCCGGCTGATGCCCTTGTCGGGGGGATTGTCGCGGCCCGGCGTGATGGCCCGGTTGGTGGAGAAAATCCATTCCTCGGACCGGAAATCGTCCTTGGGATCGGGTTCCCCCATGAACTTGGCGCGTAATTTTCCACCGTTGTAGAAATGGAGATAGGTGTTGGGCGCCAGATACACAGGCTTTTCCAGCAATTTTTTCAGTTCGTCTTTGGATGCCATGTGAACTCCTCCGGATTTTTATTGAACCAATACGAAATCATCACCGTGATGTTACGGGGTTGCCGTTTGATGCGATATATCCTAACCCAAACCGGCCAGGAGTGTATAGAGGAAGAGAAGGGAGGAAATCATGGCCAGGTGGACGATTTTCCCACCGCCAGCAGCGACACCCCGATGGGCAGAGATCCATAGCGCAGGACGTGCCGCTCCAGGGCAAAGATCCGGTAGAGAAGCGAATTCAGAAGGGGGTTGGCGGATTTTAAGTCTGATTCCTTCCATGAGGACGGCCGGAACCAGCGGTTGAACAACCGGAGCGTCAAGACGGCGGGAAACAGCAAGGTGTTGAAATACGAAATCTTATGAACTTCGAAGCCGGCCGCTTGGAGTTTGTGGAGCAGATTCCGTTTCGTATACCGGCGGACATGGCGCGATACCTCGTCTTCGCCTCCCCAGAGGATGGGCAGAGCGGGAACGGTGAGCAGCAGCCGTCCGCCGGGCTTCAACACGCGCCGGAACTCGCGCAGGAGGTTCCCATCGTCCTCGACATGTTCCAACACGTCGAAACACGTGATCCAATCGTACGCGCCGGATGGCAACTCCTGGGGCGTTACGATCCGCCGGACGTTGTTCATCCCCCGTTTATGGCACCAGGCGATGGCTTGCCCGCTTTCATCCACCCCGGTGACTTCCCCGAAAGGGGCGAGGGCCAGGGTCAGTCCGCCCGTTCCGCAGCCGTAATCGAGAATGGAAAGCCGGGGAGCACCGGACCGCGTTTCCGCAACCATCAGCGCGTGGAGGATGGACACAATGATTTCGCGGCGGGCGAGGAACCACCAGTGAGATTCTTCATGCTCGTAATTGAGTGCGTAGGCTGCCGGCTGCATGGCATCGATCAGGGGAAGGTCACAAGGCGTCGACCGCCCGGGTTTCCAACCGTTTGAGAATGGCGTATCCCGCAAGGAGCCCAATCACGGATACCGCGGCCGCGTAGGGGACCGCCCCGTAAAATACCAGCTGGCGTAACTCAGCCAAGCCGGGGAAGGCCGCGTCTTCCACCCGCAGGCGGGAAGCCAGCAAGGCGTAGCGGTACCATTCCAAGATTCCCGCCATCGGATTGAGAAAATACAGCCACCGCCATCCGCCCTCCACGCGTTGATACACCTCGTACACATCATACAACACCGGCGAGAGATAGAACCACACGAAAACGAGAAACTCCATCATCTGGGTGGTGTCGCGGAAGAGGACGTTCAACACGGATACCGCGAAGCCTATTCCCAGAATCAAGGCGGTATGGAAACCGATCACCAAGGGAAGTTGCAGAACGGTCCATGAAGGACTGGAACCACTCAGAATGTAAACCAGCGGGATCAGCACCACTAGCGAGAACACAAAATTCACCCCATTGGCCAGCACCACCGCCGCGGGATACACGGCGCGTGGGCAATAAACTTTTTTGATGAGGTGACTGTTGGCCAGGATGGAGTGGGTCCCTTCGAGGAGGGCGGTCGAGAAATAAAACCACGGCATGTAGGTGACCAGCAGCAGGACATAATACGGAACCGCATACCGCGGGCTTTCGAAGCCCATAATAAACGAAAAGACCAAGGCGAGCACCGCGATGGTCAGCAGCGGGCGCAGCAGGCTCCAAAAGAATCCCAACACCGACACCTTGTACCGGGCCTTGAGGTCCCGCTCTGCCAACTGCCGGATCAACCGGCGGTAAGCCCACAGTTCGGAGAGGGGCGCCGCGTTCCGCCATTGGATGTCCGGTTTTTCAGTGATTGCCTCAGACGTGGGCGTAGAGGGATTCATGGGCATCGAAGGCATCCTGGACTTGTTGGCGCGTGGCGGTTCCCGTGGTTCCCAACTGGCGGATGGTGATCGAGGCCACCAGGTTGCCGATGACCGCCGCCTCGGTCAGTTGCGCGCCGGAAATCAGTGAAGAAACAATCCCCGCCGTGACGCTGTCACCCGCGCCGACGATGTCGATCGGCCCCGTGACGGGAGGGCAGGGGATGATCGTCTGGCCCTGCCCGGAAACGGGGCAAATCCCTTCCTTGTCCAAGGTCAGGAAAACCGGCCGGCCGGTACGTTTCCGCAGCGTTTCGGCGCATTCCAGGGCGAAGGGCGTGGGGCATTCGTCCCGATGGCCGGGATGGATGGCTTTGACCGTCTCGAAGCGGTTGGGTTTGACCAAGACGTTGTGAAACTCGCCGATCCGTTCACGGGAATCAGCAAAGAATAAAATCCGGGGATGTTCCGTGGCGAGCCGGGCCAGAGTGCCGCGCACCCGGCCGGTGATGACGCCGCAGTCCCGTTCTTGCACCTGGTCGGCGATGATCACCGCGTCCACGGCGGGCAATAATGCGTCCAAGCGTTTTAGCAATTCGGTTTCCATCGCTTCGGTGAGGGGGACGCGGTTCTTGATGTCCTGGCGGTTCATCTCCTCCTCGCCGCCGTTGGTCTTGCGCATGGGCTTGGTGTAGGTGGGAGTGAAGCGGTCCGGGGTGATGAGAATCGAGTCGATGTTCACGCCCTGGCGGGTCAGTCCCTGCCGCAGTTCGTAGCCTTCGCCGTCGTCGCCGATGACCGTCAGCGCGGTGATGTGCCCTACCTCGAGGGCCCGGAGGTTGTTGACCACCGTGCCGGCTGCCCCTGGCTGCGAACGTTTGGCGGTGACTTGGTACGCGGTTTTACCGGTCTCGAGGGAGATTTCATCCAACGCGGGATCGATCACCAGGTACCGGTCGAGAAAAAAGTCTCCGAAGACTAAAATTCGGTGATTCGGATATTGGGATAAGATTTCGTGCAAACGGGTACGGTCCATGGTTCAAGAATCCAGGGAGATCATTGAGACAACGATCATATCGAATCCATCGTATGCGATAAAGGCGCAACCGTTATCCATTCGTCCATGGCTTCTCTTCACCCTGTCCCTCTTCCAGAGGAAGAAGATCCGGAGATTGGCCCTTACACCAGGGAGCATGGCAAAATCCTCTGATAGTTTTCAAATTTTGGCTTAATTTTCGACTTCTTTATCATCTGTGAGTTCTATGAGTTATGTAACGAGTGCTCCGCATTCCCCCGCGCCTGAAGCGGCCGTAATTGGAAGATTCGCTGGATTTCGCGGTTTTTTTATGCTTCCGGACAACCAAACTCCAGAGCCCGGGATTTCCATCCAGGGTTCCAGGGTGGATAATTTTCACTTCCTATCCTTCGCCTCTTCGTTTCCCTCGATGATGACTTCCTTCGCATGGTTGATGATCCGCACACCGTTGACGCCGTTGTTGCCCCGGATGATGGCGTGCTTCACGTTCTCCCCCAGTTCCACGCTGGGCTGCGGCGTGGCGAAACTGGAGTTGTGGATCTGCACGCGGCCGGATTTGACGACCACCAAGGGATTGTCCGGTGTCTCCTTGTTCCAACTGCTAAAATAGCAATCGCTGAACGAAACGAAACCGTTTCCCTCGACGACCGCATTGTGCAGCGCCGGGCCCCAAAAGGCGCAGTTCACGAGCCGGACGCTGCCGTTGCAGCCCGGGCTGACGATCAATTCCACGGGGAATGGGCCGTTGAACGAAACGAATTGCCCGCCGGTGATCAGCAGGCCCATGGGTTGGATGGCGTCCACCCGCACGGCGGTTTCGCACGCGTCCGCCCCGATCCCGGTGAATTGCCCGTTGCAGGCCCCGTTTTCGGTTTGGATGAACCGCCAGCCAATTTTGGCGGGAAACACAAAGTTGTTGGATGCGTATTCCCAATCCGTGCGTCCGAAGATAAATGCTTCAAGATTTTCGTACATGTATTTGTACACCGGATCCCAGTTGCCGCCCACCGAGGCCGCCGACCACCAATGGCAATGAAACTGCACGTTCTCCACCCGGCCGATATCCGTGCAATTGTCCACAAACAATCCCCGCCGCAGCACGCATCCGTACACGCTGCGGACGCGGTGGCGCACATTGTTTTCCGGTCCCGTCCGGATGCCGTTGTAACTATTGATGAGTGTGACATTCTCCACCGTGTTGTCGAATCCGGTGAGATGGAACGTCCAGGGATACGGATGGATGTCCTCCGGTTTTTGTTCCGGATACCAGACTGTCAGTCCCTTGACCGTGCTGGAGTGGCCCATTTCGAAGAGCGCGGGAGCGGATTCATCGTCCCGTCCGCCCATGGCCAGAATGACCGTGCCAATCAGCGGTTCGATGGCCAACGGCGCCTCGTGCGCTCCGGTCACCACCACGCCTGTTTTAACGTTCAAACTGCCCCGCACCACGTACCGGGCCGGCGGGAGGTACACCTGTCCGCCTTTGACTGCCGCGGCGTCGATGGCTTTCTGGATGGCGGCGGTGTCATCGGTCTGCCCATCGCCCGCCGCCCCGAAATCCCGCACGGAAAAAATCCCTTCCACTGCCGCTTGGGATTCCGCTTCCCCCGCGAGGGAGGATGAGGCGGCCCCGCCTATACAGACGAGACAGCAACTGGCCAGACTCAACCAGGCCCACGCCTTCGGATTGGGATTGTACCGCATGTGTTTGGCCGTCCTTCCTTGTGTATTCCGATGATTGCTCATTCCGGTTTGGAACTTCCCCATGGGAGGCGATTATCCCACGCTTGTTCGAAACCTGTCAACGAAATCACTCCCCTTTAGCCAGGCTGAGTCAAGAAATCTTTTGGGCTAATGGATCTCCTTTTGAATTTCCATGCCGATGACGCGCAGGGCTCTAAAATGCCGGATCGATCTAGTAAACTGGGTTAGTCTACCCTGGTTTTTCTTTTTCCGGTCATGGATAGGGTTTTTCATGAATCTGGTTCAACCGTCCATCAGGAGATTCCGAAAAACGAATGTTTGCCTATTTTTCCCGCTTTTTCAAAACGATCTTCCAAAACCGCACCGATAACGATCTCCAGGATTTGTTCGGGCAATATTCGAACCTGGTGGAGTCGTGTGCCCGGGAATTGAATCCTTTATTTGCCGCCGGGAAAGAGGAACGTTTCATTCACGCGCAACGGATCGCCCGGTTCAAAGAAGAGGGGGACCAGTTGAAGCGCCGGCTCAACGAAATTCTCGATAAGTCCTTCATCATCAGCTGGATTGACAAGGCCGAAGCCACGCTCCTCGCCAACGGACTGGACAGTTGCCTGCGCGCCATGCGGCGGGTGGCCAAGCACATGCATATCTACCAGATCGATTCCATCCGCCCCCAGGTCCGGTTGCTTCTCAATTGCATCGTTCACATGGCCCAGGAAATTCCTAAAATGATCGAGGATTTACGCAATGCCCACTTCGACCTCCTATCGGCCCGCAATCCGGAAATCGGCAAGTTGGAATCGGAAGCGGATGAGTTGTACGCCATCGCGGTCAGCGCCCTGTGGCAGGAGGAGAGCGCCAATCCGCTGACCGTCATCAAGTGGGAGCGCATCTTTCAGGGATTGGAACGCATCACGGACCACGAACGGGACATCGCCGACACCATGCTCTCCATCGCCCGCGCCGCGCAATAGAAGGACCTTCGCACCATGGATTGGCATCTCCTGCTGGTGTTGGCGTTGGTCTTGGGTGCGGAATTCGTCAACGGCTGGACAGACGCTCCCAATGCTATCGCCACCGTCGTCTCCACCCGGGTCATGACGCCCCGCGCCGCCGTGGTGCTTGCCACCTTCTTCAACATGCTCGGCACCCTGTGCGGCACGGCCGTCGCCGAAACCATCGGGAAGGGCATCGTGGATTTAGCCTCCATGAATCCCGATATCATCATAGCCACCATGATCAGCATCATCCTCTGGAGTTGCGTCACGGTGCATTTCGGCATTCCCACCAGCAAATCCCATGAACTGGTGGCCGGGATGTCCGGGGCCGCCCTGGCGGTGGCCGGCCCCTCGGCTTTGGTGGCCGCCGGCTGGGTGAAAGTATTTTGGGGATTGATTCTCTCCAGTTTTTTTGGCTTTGTGATCAGTTTCATCATGGCGAAATGCATCATCGCGGGTTGCCGGGAAATCACCCCCTGCACTGCCAAATTCGTGTTCGGCAAATTGCAAATCGTCTCCTCGATGCTCATGGCGTTGAATCACGGCATGAATGACGGACAAAAATTCATCGGTATCTTTTCGATGACCCTGGTCGTGGCCAATGTCCTGCCCCACTTTTATGTTCCCCTATGGGTGATCCTGCTCTGCGCGTTCACCATGGGCGCGGGCACCATGGTGGGGGGCTGGAAGATCATCAAAAACGTCGGCATGCGCATGGTGGACATCCGCCCATGGCAAGGTTTCGCGGCGGAAACCTCCGCTTCCGGCGTGATCTTCGGGGCCTCGCTGGGAGGCATCCCCCTCAGCACCACCCACACGATCACCACCGCCATCATGGGCGTGGCCGCCGCCAAGAACATCCGTGGCGTGAGATGGAACATCGTGGGCAACATCGTCCTGGCCTGGGTGATCACGTTCCCCCTCTGTGCCGTGCTCTCCTTCCTGATCACCCTCGTGTTGACCCACCTGATTTAACTTTTCCAGTCCCTTTCCTTCGCCCAGTGTCCGAAGTCCTTGACGTAATTCCTCCCGTCCGCCCCGGGGAATCCCCCCGCACGTTCATTTCGATTTAGCCATGTTTTATTATTCAAACCGATGGCCTCTTTATTTTTTTATAGGATTGTGGTAAGGTAGCCAAACATTGGATTAATCCATTAACACATTGAATGCAGGGAGGTAAGGCATGATGAGGAAAATCACGCAATACGGATTTTGGGTAGCCGTTGTTCTCTGGGTTGCTGCCCCGTCCCACGCGCAGATTGGGATTTTTACCCAGTCCCAGGACATCGGCGATGTGGGTGCGGCGGGCAGCGCCAAACTCGAGAACGATGAGTACATCATTGAAGGCAGTGGGGCCGATATCTGGGGCACGGCGGATGGCTTTCATTTCCTCTACAAGGAAATGACCGGGGCCTTCACGATCAAGGGCAAGGTCTATGCGGAGGTTGGAGGCGGGGACGCCACCTGGACCAAGGCCGGCCTGATGGTGCGGGACAATCTGACACCGGGTTCGCCCTTTGGATTCGCCATGATCCGGTCCAGCGGGCAGGATTTTGCTCCGCAATGGCGGAATACGCAAGGTGCCGAGGCGGACTGGGGTGGCGACGCTACCCTGGTTGGCGGGATTGACGGGACGGGTGTCCAAGAGGGCAACGTGGAAGTGGAACGGGTTGGCACCACGTTGAACTTTTATTACGTGAATCTCGAAACCGGCCAGCGGGTCTTGCATTTGACCCATGTGGTGCCCGGTCTTCAGGATCCGGTGTACGTGGGCTTGGCGGTGACGTCGCATAACAACGGTCAGATCAGCACGGGTTATTTCCAAAACGTGGTTCTCCAGGAATATCCCTGGTCGGCCAGCCGGATTGTGCCGGTGCAATCCTATTCTCTCGGGCAGAGCATACAGGGGATCACCGTGAGGGTGGACGTGCGGGAAGGCCAGACGGTGGCCAATCTCACGGTGAAAGAAACGCTTCCAGCCGATCTGGCGGTCAGCAACGTGAACGCCACCGCGGGAAACTTCACCATGGCCAATGGCGTCATCACATGGACGTTGAGCAACGTCACCGGCTCGGCTTCCTTGACGTATGATTTGCAGGCCCCGACCCGGACTTCCTACGGGAACATCAATTTCACGGGTGAGGCCACGGACGGCACTTTAACTGTTCCCATGGCCTCTTCGGTTCCTCTCCGGAGGTTCAATATTTATGAGACATTTTCCTATCCGCTGGAACAAGCCGGCACCGCTTTGGCCAACCTGCAGCAACAAGGCGGATTCGGCTGGGCATCGGGTTGGGCCAATTCAGGCGCTTTATCGCCGAACGCCCTGGATACCAAAATCCTCGAAGCCGGTTTGGTGCAGAATCAACCGGCTGAATACAATCCTGGCGGATTTTCGGTCCGGGTGACCGGAAGCGCGGATAACGGCGTCGGCCGCAAATTTGAACCGGTCTCCACGGGTGAGCTGTGGGTGTCATTCGTCTTTCTGGATGAAGGCCCCGCGGCCGACCATTGGGCAGGACTGACCCTGTTCGCTTCCAACGGTTCTGAATCCAGCTTCGTCGGCAAACCCTACAACGCCGATAAAGCGGGCATCGGCAACCTGCCGGGCGGGGATAGCTTGACCCAGGCCAATTATACCGTGGCGAATCATTACCTGGTCCGTTATGTCCTGAATTCAGGTTCGGGACAGAACGACAGCGTGTATCTGTGGATCAATCCCGATGAATCCGACCGGATGGATACCTACGATGCCGGCGGACCCAACAACGATGAAATCAGCGACATCGCGGAAATCCGCTTGCGCCGCGGCTCGGGCTCGGGTTCCGCGTATTTCGACAACATCTGGATCAGCTCCGATCCGGCCTTGCCTCCGGCGGGGGCGGGACGCGTGGACCTGACCTTTAACGATCCCAACCGTGATCCCAACCTCCCGGTGTGGGATGTCATTTCGGTCGATCAGTATGACGACGGAATTACGGGCCAGCCGGGTTTCGGACATGACATCGGCAACAATTACTATCTCATCGTCGCGGGGTATCTGTACTACAACGCGGCCGGCACCGCGTTTGTGGCCAATGGTCTGCCGCCCGACCGCATGAGCGGCCTCAATGGCCACATCCTGGGACCCTATAACAACGCGTTCGAAGAGTTGGGCCTGAAAAACTCGATCAAGTTCAATAACGCCGCCGCGCAGCGCGGGCCGTTCACCTTCAACGTGGTTCCGCCCGGCCAGTACAGCGAATTGCGGGCGGCGATGACCGTAGGCAACGGCTATGGTGTCCTGAAATGCACGTTGCATTATCAAGATGGCACGTCCGAGCAGACCGAAATCCACGCCGACGATTGGTTCCGCGATCCCGGGGATGCCACCTGGATGTGGGATGACGTGACCTTGCTGATCAACGGCATGGACCGGCTCGACGGTTCCAGCCTCTTCGCCGATGCCAACGATCCGGCAGTCAACGAACACGCCGCGCCGGTCAATCCGGACAAGGTGCTTGTCTCCGTCACGCTGGAACTGGATCTGGAAAAGAGCCAGAACGGCGGGGCCGTGGCCTTCAATCTCTACGACATTTGGTGCTACCCGGCCGGTGAGCCGACCGCGGTGGATGACTGGTCCTTGTTCTAAGCATTGCTTTCCAGGACCGGTGCCATCCCGGTCCTGGATGGCATCATGGAAAAAAATCCCCCGGGGATCGTGGTCTCCGGGGGGATTTTTTTATAATGCCAGCGGGCCGGCCATGCCACGGGGGGATTGGCCGGGGCGGATGCCTAGGTCCGCCCCGGCCGAATGCCAGCGGGAGGATGATAGTTTTTCATTTCATTGTCCCAGTTTGATGGTTTCGTTATCTTGGGTGTAGGGGACGCCTGCCGGACCGGAGAGGTCGATCCGCAAGAATCCCTGCTTTTCGCTGGCGATGATGTCCCCCTTGGAGTTCAGGCCGTTGCTGGGATCGTAGGGGCGGGTGGGATAGGCCTGGCGCGTCTTGTCCGGCCCCCATCCCCACACCCACCAGGTCCCATGCAGGGAATCCAATCCCTGCTTGATCCCCACGTATAGATACCACCCCGCCTGCAGGCCGTCTCCCCGGTCGTCGGTCATCGTCACGTTGCTGGGCATGTCGATGAACGGATCGTATGGAATCTGGGTCATGTAGGCGATTGGAGTGGTGATCGGACTCAGGTTGTACGTGTGCGAAAGTTGGCTGACTTCGCACAGGCCGCACGGCCATCCCGGCGGCCGGAAGGGAATGAAGTTGTTGTCGATCCGGTACATGTCGATGGCGTTCGCCTGCGCCCGGATGTCAGCCATGGAACGGCTGATCAAGGCCCGGACTTGCGCGTTCAGGAAATTCGGGACCGCGATGGCCGCCAACACGCCGATAATGGCCACGACGATCAGCAATTCAATCAGGGTGAAGGATTGGTTTTGTTTCATGATCAATTCTGCTTTTAAAAACAGGATAGATATACAACCTTCGCTATTCTACCATGAATCAAGCCGTCAGGTCATGCGGTTTGGAATGGTATTTTCATAAAAAAAATCGGGAAGCGTGAAATAATCGGGGACCATGGCCGCGTAAGCGCCCACTTCTAAGGGAGCGTTGATCAAGGGGGAGATTATTGCCTGGAATACTGGCGAATCCCGAGTGGTTCGATTGACTTGCGAAATTGAATCTGGGAAGGTAGGGCATCTGTGTTGATTTAATCCACTGCGAAATGGGAGACTTCCATGTTTAACGGTATCTTTCGCATCCCCGAACCGCAAAATGAACCGATTCTTTCGTACGCGCCGGGATCGCCGGAACGGGCGGAACTGCAAGCCAAACTCCAGGAAATGATGGAGAATCCCGTCGAGGTTCCAATGATCATCGGGGGAAAAGAAATACGCAATGGCAACCTGGTGGATATGCGGTGCCCGCACAATCATCATAGGGTGCTGGGCCACTATCATCAGGCGGACTCGGATTACACACATCAAGCGATCGCCGCGGCCCTGGAGGCGAAACACACCTGGGCGGCGATGCCCTGGGACGCGCGGGCGATCATTCTTCTGAAAGCCGCCGAATTGTTATCCACCCGTTACCGCGCCACCCTCAACGCCGCCACCATGCTCAACATGAGCAAAACCTGCCACCAGGCGGAAATCGACTCGGCTTGCGAATTGATTGACTTTTGGCGGTTCAATCCCCATTTCATGGAGGAGGTGTATGGTGATCAACCCTTGTCCACTAAAGGTGTGTTGAATTACATGGAACACCGCCCCCTGGAAGGTTTCATCCTGGCGCTGACACCGTTTAACTTTACGTCCATCGCCGGAAACCTTCCCACCGCCCCCGCCCTGATGGGCAACACCGTCGTATGGAAGCCCGCTTCGGCGGCGGTGTTGCCGGCCTATTACATCATGAAAGTGTTGCAGGAGGCCGGCATGCCGGATGGCGTTATCAACCTGATTCCCGGTCCGGGCCCCAAAGTCGCACCTCCCGCGCTGGACCATTTGGACCTGGGTGGCATTCACTTCACGGGCAGCACCTATGTGTTTTCCACCATCTGGCTTTCTGTGGGTTCGGATATCCGCAAATATCATGCTTATCCCCGGATCGTGGGAGAGACCGGGGGCAAGGATTTCATCTTTGCCCATGTTTCATGCGATATCGAGGCCCTGGTCACTGCCTTGATCCGCGGATCGTTTGAATACCAGGGACAAAAATGTTCCGCCTCCAGCCGGGCCTATATTCCCCAATCCCTCTGGCCGCGGGTAAAGGAAAGGTTGCTGGATGAAATCCCGCACATCGGCATGGGCGATATCTGCGATTTCAAAAATTTCATGGGGGCGGTCATCGATAAGAAGGCGTTCGACAGCATCTCCGAATACATTCAACTCGCCAAGACCGATCCCATCTATGAAATCCTTTGCGGAGGGAACTGCGATGCCTCGATGGGATACTTCATCGAGCCGACCATCGTTCGCAGCCTGGAACCCAAATCCCGGCTGATGACGGAAGAGATTTTCGGCCCGGTTCTGACCGTCTTTGTCTATCCCGACGAAGAGTATGAGGCCGCCCTCGATTTGTGCGATAAAACCAGCCCATACGGATTGACCGGTTCCATTTTCGCCCTGGACCGTTCCGCCATCGTTAAAGCCATGACCGTGCTGCGCCAGGCGGCCGGGAATTTCTACGTGAACGACAAGCCCACAGGCGCCATCGTGGGACAACAGCCGTTCGGCGGCAGCCGCGCATCGGGCACGAACGACAAAGCCGGCTCGTGGCTCAACCTGGAACGCTGGGTTTCCCCCCGGACCATCAAGGAGACGTTCATTCCCCCTACCCAATGGCGCTATCCTTACATGGGATGATGTCATTCCGCAACGCGAGGCAATGGAGGAGAGGCCGTGCTGATAAAAAACCACCCGGTGGTGAGCGTTCTTCTGCTTTTCTTTTATCTCTTTCTTGTTGGCGTTTATCCCTCCGCCCAGGCGGATGAAATCGTCTTGGAAAATCAATACGTGAAGTACGCTATCGGCCCAGATGGGATGAACCACTATTTTATTGATCAATCCACCGGCCGGGATTTTTGTGATCTTTCTTCTCCCTCGCATTGCGCCGCGATTCAGGCGGGTGGACAAGAACATCCCGCCACCGCCGCATCGTATGACGGGCAGCATCTCAATCTGGAATTTGGGGACACCGGCATCCGTGCCGCGGTGAAGGTGACGATCCGGGATCACTATTTCTTGTTCGAGGTGGCGGAGGTCAGCGGCGGCGAAGTGGATTCCTTCACCTTCCTGCATGTCCCGCTCGTGAATCCCGGCGAGCCATTGGCCGGATGCGTCCTCGCCCTCGATCTTCAGACCAACGTCCCCGAATTGCCCCAGGCCAACCGCCTTTTGCGGGCGTCCGCTTATTCGCGCTTCGGATTGATTGGAGCGGAAGCGGCCCTGATCGGTTGTCCCCTTGCGAAATTGCGTGATGTCATGAAAGAAGTGGTCAGCCAGGCGAGGGAGATCCCCCGTTCCTCCATCGGCGGCCCCTGGGCCATGGATGCCCCGATCAACCAGGGATCGTACCTTTTTAACTTCGGGGATCTGTCCATTGACAAGGTAGATGAATGGATCGCCCTCGCCAAGCAGTTGGGTATCACGCAAATCGATTTCCACGGTGGCTCTTCGTTCCGCTTCGGCGACTGCGAGCCCAATCCCGAAACCTACCCGGAAGGCCGCACGAGTTTCAAGGCCGTCATCGACCGCCTGCATGAAGCCGGCATCTCCGCCGGTTTACACACCTACGCGTTCTTCATCGACAAGAAATGCCCCTGGGTCACGCCCGTACCCGATCCCCGGCTGGGCAAGGACGCCACTTTCACCCTCGCGGCCGATTTGACTATCGACGCATCGGCGGTGCCGGTGATTGAATCCACGGAAACCATGTCCACCATCACAGGATTCTTTGTCCAGAACAGCGTGACTCTGCAAATCGAGGATGAATTGATCGTTTACGCGGGCATCGACAAGGAACCGCCTTACGCCTTCACCCAATGCCAGCGGGGCGCGTACGGCACGAAGGCCGCTGCCCATCCCCAGGGCGCTCCGGTGCATCACCTCAAGGAATGCTTTGGCTTGTTTACCCCCGATGGGGATTCCACTTTGCTGGCCGAAGTCGCCGCCCGCCAGGCGGATATGTACAACGAATGCGGCTTCGACATGATGTACCTGGACGCCCTGGACGGCGAGAGCATCCTCGGCGGTTGGGAACACAGCTGGCATTACGGTTCGAAGTATGTTTTCGAATTGGCCTCCCGCCTGAAAAAGCCGGCCTTGATGGAAATGAGCACCTTCCATCATCACCTGTGGTATGTCCGGTCCCGCATGGGCGCATGGGACCATCCCACCCGCGGGCACAAGCGCTTCATCGATCTGCATTGCCAGGCCAACGAGGAACTGAAAAAAATGTTTCTGCCCGGCCACCTGGGCTGGTGGGCGATCAAGACCTGGTCCGGCATTCAGGGCGAACCGACCTTCTTCGATGACATCGAATATCTTTGCGGCAAATGCCTGGGCCACGATGTGGGCTTGTCCATCATGGGCATCCATCCGGAGAACCGCCATCAACCTCTCTACCAGCGGTTTTCGGAAATCATCCGGCGGTATGAGAACCTGCGGCACGCCGGCTATTTCGGCGAAAAGACCAAGAAACAGCTGCGCCAGCCGGGCAAGGAATTCACCCTCAAGCAAACCGTTAAGGGCGAATGGCAGCTGGTCCCGCGTGTGTATATCAAACACAAAGTGGAAGGCTTGCGGAATGGAAGCAACACGTGGAACGTGAACAATCCTTACGCGGACCAGCCTCTCCAGCTGCGGCTGGAAGCCCTCATGTCCACCATGCCCTACGGCGCCACGGAGGCCCTCGTGCTCACGGATTGCGCCAATTCAGATGAGTTTGCGGACCGCGCCGCCGCCGAAGGAGTCAACGGCAATTTCCGATCCACTACCTCAGGGACAAAAGGGGGACCGGCCAACGGGATTCTCACCGCCGCCAACACCGGCGTCGCCGAGGCCTCCGCCGCCTGGTCCATGACCGGGAAGGCATTTTCCACACCGCTCAATCTGGACGGCCACCAAGCGCTAGGCGTGTGGGTCAAGGGTGACGGGCGGGGCGAAGTATTGAACCTGCAGTTGCGCAGTCCCGAGCACCTGATCGGCGGATACGGCGAGCGGTACATCGTGATCGATTTTACCGGCTGGAAATATTTCGAACTGATCGAGATGGAATCGGAACGCTACAGCGACTACCGCTGGCCGTACGGATCGCTGTATTCGGCCTACCGGGAAAACCTGGTCTTCAGCCAGGTGGACCATCTGAATGTATGGCTTAACAACATCCCCGCCGGCCAGTCCGTGGAATGCCAGATCAGCCCCATCCAGGCCCTGCCCACGGTGAGCATGACGATCAAGAATCCCACGGTCCGCGTTGGGGACACGAAAATCACCTTCCCGGTCGAACTGCAATCGGGCGAGTACATCGAAATGTTCTCCGCTGCTGATTGCAAGCATTACGGGAAAGATGGCAACGTTATCGCGAACGTGAAACCGGTGGGAAACCTGCCTCTGTTGCGGAACGAGATGAATACCCTCGAGTTTCAATGCGAACCGGATTTGGATTTGAATCCCCGCGTGAAGGTCACGGTCATTTGTGAAGACACCACGGAGGGCAAATAAACAATCCTTTATCAGCGATCCCCTCTCCCTCGGGGAGAGGGTCAGGGTAAGGGAAAATGTAGGATGGATTAGCGCGAAAGCGCGTAACCCATCAAACTTACTTATGGTTCATCCGAGAAGTGCGTACTTGAAGAAGTAAAATTGATTCCATCCGCTACGGGGCGAGGGCGGACACCAAGGTCCGCCCCTACAAAAATTCCCTCACCCTAGCCCTCTCCCAGAGGGAGAGGGGATTTTGGGGTAGTTTGCATCGATTTCTTCAAAGAGATATGAACCGGCCATCTGAAAAAAATATACACATGCCGGATGAGCCTTACTTATCTCATTTCCTCCCCTTGTGGGAGAAGGGCCGGGGGTGAGGGGGCCATTGTGGTGCAGGCTTCTTGCCTGCATTATTCCCTCCGCGTCTCTGCGGTGCAGCTTCGATTCCTCCCCCGAAGATTGGGGGAGGTTAGGAGGGGGTTGAAAATGGATACTTGTGCTTTCCCTTAACTGAATAACATCGTCCGGCAACCTACCACTTACTCCAACGACTTGGCTGCGGAACTGGCCGGTTCATTGGATGCCGGAATGAATTTCAAACATACCGGCATGGGGATTTCCGTGAGCGTGCCCGTGAACTCCAGCCGCCCGGTGTGGGCGTCCCGCCGGAATGTGGCCACCGTGCCGGAATCCTGGTTGGCGGCCAGGAGAAACTGTCCCGTGGGATCGAGGGCAAAATTACGGGGTGTTTTCCCCTGCGTCGATTCATGTCCCACGTAATCCAGGTGGCCTGTGTTCGGATCGATCTGGTAAACGACGATACTGTTGTGCCCGCGGTTGGAGCCGTAGAGAAATTTCCCGTCGGGCGATACGTGGATATCCGCGCAATAGCTGGTTCCCTTGAAATCGGCCGGCAACGCGGGGACGGTTTGGATTTTCGTCAACGCGCCGGTGGTGGAATCGTATGAATACGCGATGATCGTGTTGTCGAGTTCCTGAATCGAATATGCCCACCGGCCGTTGGGATGGAAGACAAAATGGCGTGGACCCGACGCGGGTTCGGTTTGAACAAAAGGCGGGGTATTGGGAACCAGTTTCCCTTGGGCACGGTCGAATTGATAAATCATGATCTTGTCGAGGCCCAAATCCGGCACGAACACGAAGCGGTCCGCCGGGTCCAGCACAATGGCGTGGGGATGCGGGCCTTCCTGCCGCCGGGGATCCGCGCCCGATCCGGTGTGCTGCACGACATCCGACGCGGGGGCCAGTTTCCCATCGCTCTCGACGGGAAAGACGCAGGCGTTGCGGCCGCTGTAGTTCGCCGCGAACACCCAGCGGCTCTCGCGGTCCACGCTGACATAACACGGCGCGCCGCCTTGGGTGGATTGCTGGTTTAAAAAGGTCAGGCCACCTGTTTTCAAATCAATGGAAAACGCGCTGACGCCGCCCGAGCGGGAATTTTCATTCACGGCGTACAGGTATTTCGTTCGAGGTTCGATACACAAGTACGATGGATTTTGAATCCCCGCCGCCTTGTTCGCGTAAGTCAGCTTGCCCGTCTCCGCGTTGAAACGGTACACATAAATCCCCTCACTGCCGCCGGACGTGTACGTTCCCACAAACAGATAAAACTCGGTATCCGGTGTAGACATGGCGGACGCCTCGCTGGGCAGCCAAAAGAATGGGAATCCATCCAGAGTGGAATTCACGAATCCGGCCCCGATCGGCAAAACCGCCAGGCAGATCAGCCAACGCCGGTGTGAGAGAAAATGGCATGGATGACGCATGATGGTGAATCCTTTTGATACATAGAGTTCCCCTGGGTATGAAACCCGGGGTGAGGCAAAAATGATCCTGGATGATAAGCGTGTCATCCCCGCGAAAGCGAGGATCCAGGCCACCGGCCCAGGGTTGACCCCCTGGGCTGCTGTCGGCGGCCCCTTGAAAGGGGCGCTATCAACCGAACGAATATTTCCATGAATTTATCGAGTATCTTGGAGTCCCCTTCAGGGGACGGCTTTAAAGCCGCTCAGGGCTTCAGCCCTGGGCGATTGACGGCCAACGGTTCCCGCGGCCTTCATCCCCTTCCTCTACGATTGAAACGGATACCGTACCTTCTCAATCGGCAAGCCCCGCACGTCGATCTTGGCCAGGTCCGCCGTGCCCAGGCCCGCGCGTTCGGCCAACAGGAGATGATTATCGCCTTGCTCGAAGGGCGCGGTTCCCCGTTCCGCCCGGGGATCGGGATACCCCATGACCGCCAAGCCGACGGCGTCCGTCGAGACCGGATTGAGCCCCGCGATCAGAACGCCGGGCGTCACCGGCTTGATGCCCCGCGACCAGAATCCCTCGCCGCCGCTCATCGACGTAATGCCATCGATCACCGCCAGATGCACCGGACACGCCGCGCACAGATCCACGATCACCCGGGGCACGACATATCCCGCGTCCCGGCTGAGTTTTTCCTTGAGTCCCGGCAGGGCAATCTCTTTCCCCCACCGGCCGCCTCCGTGCATGGAGCCGCGCGCCTGGATGGCGTCTTCCGTGCCCGCGTCGTCGCCGTAGATTGAGCATGGTGTGATGCCGAACAGGTTTTTCATGGAAAGCGTGATGCCGGCAATCGTGTGATTCTTCAGTTTGGCCAGCGAAACCAGCACGTCTGTGTCTTCGTACGAATGATTCAACTGGAACGAGTGGAAGAGATAGCCGGGTTCGGGGACTTTGATCTCCGAATATTTTTTCCCGAATCCCAGATTGCGGGTGTTTTCGCCCTCGACGTTGCCGAGCGCCAGCAGGCTTTTCACATCCCAACCTACCATTTCCATGACCTCTTCCATGGATTTGCGGTAGTACGCGCATTCCACGAACCGCACCCGTTTCGCGCCTTCCTCCAGTAGAAGGGAGGCCAACGCGATGGCAGTCGCGCCGTGAGTCAGGTAGGTTTCCCCCGGCGGCCGGCCGAACAGCGTTTCGTACGGGCTGCCGGTGAAATTCACCTTCACCGTGACCGTCTTGTTTTTCACCAGCGAGCCGATGCCGCCCAGCAGGTCAAAGCATTTTTTCATGGATTCCTTGACTTCCGGCCCGTAACCCCGGCATTCGGCGATGGCGGCCTTGGCGTTGGCCAGGTGTTCCGCCGGAATTGGCCGGGCTGGGATTTCTGCCTCCAGGGCGTGCGACAAAGCCCACGGCCCCGCCACGGCCATGCCCACTCCCCAGCGCAAGAAACCGCGCCGGCTGCAGGTGTACATGGGTTTCATGTCGAATTGATCATTCACGCGTTTTTTATCCACGATCCGTCTCCTGTTTTCTTCATACGCGGTCCGAGAAACCTTGCCCCATAAAAATAGGCCATTTTCCCTCCAATAACTAGATGAGGATCCTCATTTCAGTAAACTAACCGGTATGACCGATCGCTCATTTACCTTGATTGAATTGCTGATCGTGGTGGCCATCATCGGGGTGTTGGCGGCCATCGCGGTCCCGAATTTCCTGAACGCGCGCGTCCGGTCGCAAATCGCCCGCGCGGAGGCCGATCTCACGGCCCTCGACCACGCGCTGGAGATGTACCGGTTGGACAACAACGCCTACCCGCCTGATTGGCAGGATCAGAACATTCCCGATGCCGGCAAACGGCCCATCGGCGGGCGTTTTTCGTTTTCACGGGTGAATTTGGCCATCATCTCGCATCACTATGAATTGACCTCGCCCATCGCTTATCTCAGCAGCCTGCCCCGCGACACGTTCGAAAGCCTGGAAAACAAGATGAACCAGCTGCCTCCTGAGTGGATCCACTCGTACTGGTATCTGCGGTGCGGGCCGGCCCCGCCGCGCAGCCGGAAAGAGTTTGAAGTATTCAACGGACGGCGGTACGAAAGCCTCACGTGGGTGCTCTTCGGCCGCGGACCGGACGGCGAACGGCAGCAGGACCTGCCCGGTGTCACCGCCAAAGACTGGCTGCTGGCCTACGCGCCTTCCAACGGCCTCTACAGCCGCGGCGACCTGTACCGCATGGGGCATTGATAGGCAGGATTGCATTTTGGACGCCATGCAGGATGAACCAGCGCGACGCGTAACGCAGATGGTTCCCCTCTCCCTTCGGGCTGATCTTCACTCACAAGTTCTGATCCGGGAGGGCGAAACTCCTGGTGAGCCGTTAGACATAGGGAGTGTATCGGAACCATACGGCTCGGCAGGAGCCTCGCCCTCCCGTTCAAGAACCAGGTTCTTCTGCCAGCCGATAGATTGCCATTTCAGTATAATTTTCCCTCACCCCGGCCCTCTCCCAGAGGGAGAGGGAGTGGAAACAGAGAGGTGGCGGGCTTGATGAGTTACGCGCCGGCGTGCCAATTCATCCACCTTTCACTTCTGAGTACAAATCAGCCTTTTGTGAGAGGGCCAGGGTGAGGGGATAATGGAGAGAGACTCGCGGAGCCTCACCAATCCAAATCCTCTGGCATGCAACAAGATCGCTATCATTCCAACTAAAGGAGAGAATCCATAATGAACCGCAATCGCCAAACAATCTCGCGCGCGGGAATGGCCTGTATTTTGGTATTGACTGTCTCCTTTCCCGCCTATTCCCAAGCCGTGACGGTCACCACACCGGAAGAACTGGCCGCGGCGGTATCCGTGCCCAACAACGTCATTTATGTCGGGGAAGACCTGGTGTTCGAACCGGGTGGGATCAATGTGCTGCCGTTCATCACGGGAAACAGCATCGTGTTGGAAAGCGATCCGGCGGGGCCGGCCCGCACGATCACCCTGCTCGATTCCGCCAAGTGGGAGGGCGTCTTCGCGGACAATGTCACCATCCGCAACCTGCGTTTCGTGGCGAACGACACGGCCGCGCCCGTGGGAGAAGCCCCGTACGCGCCGGGATTTTTCATCGCCCTGTTCGGCAATACGCAAAATGACAATTCCAACCAGCCGGATGGAGACCCAACCGTGATCGAAAACGTGACCTTCGAGGATTGTGTCTTCACCGGATTCGGCGGCGCGGGCGAACCGGGCGCGATCGCCCGCATTGACCTGGACGCGGTTTCCATCACGTTCCGCCGCTGTTTCATGGATTACACGAGCGGGCAGGCGGTTCTGCGCTACGGCCAATTCGGCGGACAACCGGGCATGACCGGCAAACTGGTGATCGACCAATGCACGGTGGTGGGCTATCCGGTCGAAACCCCGAACCAGCCGCTCTTGATCTCCCTGCAATCCCTGGCCGATTCGAGCGGGGATGGAATCGAGGTGGAAATCACAAATTCCATCCTGATCCCCGGCGGGAACGTGGACCCCGCCGCGGGCTTCGCGCCCTTCGGCCCGGTCGCCTGCTGGGGACATGGGGACAAATTGCTGGCTTTTAAGGAAAACCACAATCTGCTGATCACTGGATCGGGAAATTTCGGCGGAGGTAATGAAAAAGTGGAAAGACCGCCGGACGCCACGGACCTCGTCAACATGGATCCGCTGTTGACCGGTATCAATGCCAAGAATTTCATCTTGAAACCCGGATCTCCCGCCATCGGCGCGGGCGCGGGCGGGATCAACATCGGCGCGGACCAAACCACCCGGACCGCGGCGCCATCGTGGTTGATATATTGATCCGCTACACGATTGTATCAATCTCTACAATTCCCCGGCGGTATAGCCCGAACAATCGTAGAATCCGGTATACGGATGCCCATGTCCATAACTGCCGGGGATGGGAGTCAGGAAATCGCCGTTGGAAACCAAGCCGTTGCTGGCTTCGTACCGGGCGGCGCTGGGCCGGGGGGAATCCAAATCCCCATCCGGACCGAAGCTCATGACGAAAAAAGCGGCGTTTTGGTTGGCCAGAAAATACTCCGGATCATTTTGGATGCCGTTTTCAAAACCATACGATTTGGTATTCCAGGCCATGGCCACTTCCGGGTGATACTGCCCCCAGGTGTTCTGCCACAACGTATCCGCTTTCGCCGTTTCCGATTGG
Source organism: Candidatus Omnitrophota bacterium (assembly GCA_013177805.1). Classification (GTDB taxonomy): domain Bacteria; phylum Hinthialibacterota; class Hinthialibacteria; order Hinthialibacterales; family Hinthialibacteraceae; genus JABLXU01. The sequence goes on along the minus strand of JABLXU010000013.1, from coordinate 30,199 downwards.
GCGAAGGGATCCTCCGCCGAAATGTTCAAGTACGCGACGGGCGTGGTGACGAAGCGATGCTGGGCGGGGCCGTCACAGTGGGGCGGCCAGGCGTTGCGGTCCAGATAATACATCTGGTACGCATTGCTGACCGTCCGCATATCCGCCTGGACCCGCGAAGTCAGGGCCTTGAGCCGCGCGTTGAGGAAATTGGGCACGGCGATCGCGGCCAGGATGCCGATGATCGCCACGACGATCAGCAATTCAATCAAGGTAAACGCGGACGGCCAACGGCCCTGATTCCTCGGACGATTATCCACGGCCAGGGCTCCTCCCATCGATAGTAGGGTGGGCTCAAAGCGAAACGTAGCCCACCCAAATCAAAAACTAACTTCCGGCCCTGAAAAGGGACGTACGGGAGTAGCCCCATGTTTCAAACCGGGGCATGATCCTCGACCACCATCCCGAACATCTTGTCCATCCAGGCCATCCTGATTCAGACAATCCCCCCCGCTCTACTCCTCCCTCTCCTCCCGGGAGAGGGCTGGGGTGAAGGAAAATCCTTACGCCAATCATGCCCCTCCCGGTTTCACGCAACCACCTCCCACTACCCTATCCCGCATCCGCCGCGTCTCCGTGATGGATCCGTTTTTTTTCCACCGCCTCAGTGGCATTCGGCTACCAGCGGGCCGGCCAGGTCTTTCAGGAAGAACAGGCGGCCGGGCTGCGTGGGCATGAAGGTCGAGGGAAGCCAGCGGTCGGGCCCGTAGCGCAGCGTAATCCACAAACTGGGGCCTTGCCACTGCATCCCGTTGGGAAACGCGCCGTCACAGCCGCCGATGATCTTGTCCGCTTTCAGGAACAATCCCGGCCCGATGGTGTTGGCGAAGCACGAAATCAGCGTGTAACGGCCCCGGAAGCTGGTGAGGGCATTCTGTTCGATCGTCAGGGGATGCAGGGGCGCGCCCAGCCGGTAGCACTGCTCCATCCATTCCTTTTCCGAAAACTCGCCCGCGTATTGCGGTTCCCAAAAAGCGATGTGGCAGGCCCGGCCGATACCGAACACCACCACCAGCGCCGCCCCCGCCCGGCGCAGCGCGGCGATCTGTTCGGGATATTCCGGCAGATCGGTCTTGGTGGCGAAGTGGCGCTGAGCGGGAGGCACGGTGAGCTCACCCAACGGGCCGTAAAACGCCTCTTCCATCGCCTGCTGGAACGAACCCACCGCGTCGGGAGCAAGCGTGTTGCCCTGCTGGTCGGACCATTCGTCCATATTGAATCCATGGAAATGATCACAATTGATGTTCCAGGCCTTCAGGAAAAAGACAGCCCACTTGTACATCCCCATCGGGCCGACCGGCAGAATGAACACCACCTCCCGCTTTTCTTCCCGGTACGCGCGGATGGTCTGGGCGATTTCGAAACCCATCATCATGTCAAAATCCTGGATTGTTTCGCAGCGCACGGGTTGGAAGTCCTTGTGCCACCAGGGTTGCCGGTCCAGAATGGACTCGGGAGGATTCGAACAGCAACGGTCGATCTTCTCCAGGTCCCATCCCTGCGGGTAAAAATTTTCCAGGAGGGATCCCTTGATTGTGGATAACAGATTGATCGCGGCCATGATCTTCACCTTTCTTTCAATAGTGGGCGCATTATAGCATAGTAGAGGACGGAGTCCTTGTTCTTTTGTTTCATATTTCCCTGATATTTTGAAGCCTTCCAGGAGGAAAAACACCGATGACTACATACCGGGCAGCCGTGGTAGGGTGCGGATGGGTGTCGGGCGAGCACATCGCCGCCTACAAGAAGCATCCGCAGACGGAAGTGGCGGCGCTGGTCTCGCTGACCGTGGAGGAGGCGCGGCGCAAAGCGGAGGAGTACGGATTGAACGTCCCTTGTTACGATTCCGTCGAAAAAATGATGCAACAGGAGAAACCGGATATCGTCTCCATCACCTCCATCCCCACGATGCACGTGGAGCATGGCTTGTGCGCGGTGGAATACGGCGCGCAGCTGGTGATGGAGAAGCCGGTGGCCTTGTCGCGGGAGGATCTCCACCGGTTGACGCGATCCGTTACGGAGCACGGGACCAAGTCGGTAGTGAGTTTTGTCCTGCGCTGGAATCCGCTGTTTTCGATCATCCGCGCGCTGCTGGATGACGGCGCGGTGGGCGAGTTGTTCTACGGCGAGGTGGATTACTATCACGGAATTGGTCCTTGGTACAAGCAGTACGAGTGGAACAAAACCAAGGCCGCGGGCGGAAACACCCTTCTCTCGGCCGGCTGCCACGCCCTGGACGCCCTCGTGTGGTTCATGGGCAGCCCCGGTCACCGAAGTACACGCCTATGCCACCCGTTCGAAGCGGGACATCTACATGGCCTATGAATACGCGCCCACGTTGGTCACCTTGGTCCAATTCGAGGACGGCCGCTGCGGCAAGGTGACCAGCTGCATCGAGGTCAACGCCCCTTATATGTTCCCCATTCTGCTCCTGGGCTCGGAGGGGACCATTCGCAACAACCAGCTTTATTCGTCCAGAAAACTCCCCGGACAGACGAATTTCGCCACGATTCCCACCATCCTCCCCGACAGCGGCGATGTCACCCACCATCCCTTCCAGGGCGAGATCAACCACTTCGTGGATTGCCTGGAGCGCGGGGTGGATTCCAGCGTGCCTATCGCGTACGCGGCGAGGATCATGGAACTCTGCTATGCCGCTGAGGAATCGGCGCTTTCGGGCCGCAGCGTCCGGATGGAAGGATAGAGGCCGGACATGAAAATTCTCGCGATTCACGCTCATCCGGACGATATCGAATTCCTGGCGGCGGGCACGTTGGCGTTGTTGAAAGAAGCGGGGCACGAAATCGTCATGGCCACGGTAGCCAACGGCGACAAGGGCACGCCGGACAAACGCTGCGAGGAGATCGCCGTCCTCCGCCGCGAGGAGGCCAAGCGCTCCGCCGCCCTCCTGGGCGCCCCATATCATTGCCTTGAGTTTCCGGATTTCGAAATCTTCGATGACGACCGCTCGCGCCGCGTGGTCACCGAATTCCTCCGGCGCGTCAATCCGGATCTCGTCCTCACCGCCTATCCCGAGGACTACATGGCCGACCACATCAACACGGCGGTGCTGGTGCGCAACGCCACCTTCGTGGGTGGACTCCGAAACTACTACACGGGCTTGGCCCCGGTTATGGACCATATCCCCGCCCTCTACTATATGGATCCCCTCGAGGGCATCGACACCCTGGGGCGGCGCATGCGGCCGGAATTCTGTGTCGATATCTCCACGACCCTGGGGATCAAGGAACAAATGTTGGCCGCGCACGCTTCGCAGCGCGAATGGCTGCGGAAACATCACGGGGTGGATCAATACTTGCTTTCCATGAAAGAATGGGCGGCGGAACGGGGCGCGGAATTCGGATTTGCGTACGGGGAAGGTTTCGTGCAACATAAGGGCCACGCCTATCCGAGAGAGAACATCCTGGCGCAATTACTTCCGCCCGGGAACGTGCGGATGGCCTAAACCATCCGGCATACCAAATCCGTTGGAAGCTTCGCATGGCAAACAAGCCTAAATCCTCCCCCGGTTCCCCGGATGCCACCCCTCCTCCCGGCGAGTTCCGGCCGGTGGAGGTGGAAATCGTGGAGTGGCCGGATGAGACGCGGCCGCCCCTGGAGACAGAATGGTCCGAAGGGCGGCGGCCGGCCGGTCTGCCGCCGCGGGTCATGGCCATGGAAATGCGCATGGAAGGCTGCGGGTGCGGGGGGTGTTTGTACGCCGGGTGCCTGGGATTGATCCTGCTCGCGGCGGGATGGCTCCTGGCTTGGCTGCTTTGAAAACCGGTACCCAACCGGTCGAATGTGAGACCCTCATCTTTACGGGAAAGAGAATAAAATTTGTGCTTGCGAGGCCAGAGGTACGATGTTATAATTTAAGATACATTCTGGTTTTTTACGAAGAATCTGGGAAAACCTATTATAGAATTAATTCTTCGGGGAAAATCAGGTTGTTTTCCTAGTGGTTGTGTTTCCGTGTCATTCGGTGTTGAGGATGGCTGCTTCGAAGAGGGGGATGTTATCGTTTTGGACTCAAGAAGGTGGGTATCTTCAAAGGGTCGCAAAACTGACAAGTGCGATGCGCAAACCATTCTCACGTTGTCTTAGCATTGTAGGTATGCTTCATGCTGAAACACCGAATTACGAGGGAACACATGATCGATTCCAGCGAATACAACTCGGTCAATCCAATTAACTGGAAAGCCCGCGTCGTCATCGTGGACGATGAACCCACCTTGCGGTTTGGATTAACCCAAATTTTAGGGAATGAGAAAAATCTGGATGTCTGCGGGGAAGCGTCGAATTTTGACCAAGCCCTGCGGCTGATCGAACGCGTCCGCCCGGACATGGCCGTGTTGGATATCTCGCTCGAAAAGCGCTGCGGGATCGAAATCATTCGCACCATCCGGCAGCGTTTTGGTTCGGTCAAACTGCTGGTTTGGTCGTTGCACGATGAAGCATTGTACGCGGAACGGGTGTTGCACGCCGGCGCCATGGGCTATATCAGCAAACGGGAAGAACCGGCCAAAATCGTACAGGCCATTTTCCAAATCCTGAATGGCAAAAAATACCTGAGCGAACGCATGGTCAGCCTGATGCTGAAAAAAAATTATTCCGACAACCGTCTGCCGGTCCGCTCGCCGGTCGAAGTCCTTACCGACCGTGAATTGGAAATCCTCGAAATGATCGGCATGGGATTCAGCACAGTGACCATCGCCCATTGCGTCCAGCGCAGTGTCAAAACCATCGAAGCCCACCGCGCCAATATCAAGAAAAAACTCAACCTCACGAAAAATTCGGAATTGATCCGCTATGCCGTGGAATGGATACACGACAGCCAGTCCCTGCGCAACTAAACTTCCGGCCGGTTCCCCGCGAAACCTGTTTCCTTTTCACCTCCCGCCAGCCGTCTGGGTATGAATCGCATTCGGATGAGCAGAACCGGCCGCGGATGATTTTTCCGCACTCAACGGGGGTTTCCCTTTTTCAAGCGGTTTGTTGGTTGGAGGGGCAAGTGGAAACATCACGGGGATGGGATTCGGATGGTAAATGTCCAGCGGACCCGGATGCCGATTCCGCTTGATTCCGGCCGGTGGGATAGAGAAACACATCGGCGGTTAGATCCGGAATTTGGTGGAAATTCAAAAGGTGGAGTGTTTTCTGGAATTTGTCTTCCACTTCGGAAATGACTTTGGAAGATTTTTCTATATCCGTCTCGGGGAGGATAATCCCCAGTCTTTGGTTTTCCTTCCCATGCCAACCTTTGATGTCGCTTTTACGGGTGCGTTCGCGGATCACAGAACCCAAAATCTCCCAAAAGCGGTCATGATTCCCCTTAATGGATTCGGGCGTGGTGAAAGAAAAAACTACCAAAGTGAACTGGGTATTCGAACGGTCGGCACGGGCCCTTTCTTGCATGAGGCGGTGATTAAAATCGGCCCAACTCAGGAATCCCGGTATGATGAGATTGCCGGGGTTTTGTCCTCTTCCCCGTATACAATGGATGATTTTGTCGATGATTTTCATCATTCCCCTGGAACCTTCCTCCCTCCGCGCGGCTGCTTTTTTATATTGTAACCCCATTTCGTCCGATTTTGGATCAATGGAGGATGATGTTGCGTTTTTATGCTCGCCTAGATCTTTCCTGAGATATCAGGAGATATCCATGGGTACGCCCCGGCTTAGATGAATGGAATGCATGCCAGGGAGGCTGAATACCCGGAATCTATCAAGAGCAGAAGGATACAAAAGTTACTCTCCCTGGATGGAGCGAAGCGCAACGTTTTGGTAGGATGTCCTCCGGTATTCCAATTCCGGAGCAATTGATCCTTCGCTCCAGCCGGTTGGCTTGAAACAGGTGCGTCGATGAAAGAATTAATTTCCCGTACCGGGATGGCATGTTTATCCGCGAGCGTGATTCTCTCGATCCCGGCCCCGGCGGAGGAGGTCCAGGCCGTGAAATACCAACCCACCTGGCAATCCCTGGACCAGCGCCCCATCCCGCCTTGGTTCGACGACGCCAAATTCGGCATTTTTGTCGTATGGGGCATTTATTCCGTGCCCGCCTGGGCGCCGAAGGGCCAATACGCGGAATGGTACGGGAACTGGATGAATATCGAGAATCACGAGGTGCGGCGCTTCCATGAGAAGACGTATGGGAGGGATTTCCAATACGCCGATTTCGTGCCCAAGTTCACGGCGGAGATGTTTGATCCGGAGCCATGGGCCGAGCTCTTCGGGCAATCGGGGGCCAAATATGTGGTCTTGACCGCCAATTATCACGATGGCTATTGCCTGTGGCCCAGTTCGTACAGCTGGAACTGGAACAGCGTGGACCTGAGCCCCCATCGCGACCTGGTGGGTGAACTGACCGAAGCGGTCCGTTCCCGGGGTTTGATCATGGGCTACTACTACTCGCTCTATGAATGGTATAACCCTTTGTACCGCAATAATTTGCCGGAATACGTGGAGAAACATCTCCATCCCCAGTTTAAAGAGTTGGTCGAGCGGTACAAGCCCTGGATCCTTTTCGCGGACGGCGAGTGGGAACAAACCAGCGAAGCCTGGCGCAGCCCGGAACTGCTGGCCTGGCTGTTCAACGAATCGGCCGTGCGGGATGTTGTGGTGGTTAACGACCGTTGGGGCAAGGACACGAGAGGCCTCCATGGCGGATATTACACCTCGGAATACGGATACCAGGGTTTGGACACCCAGCCCGGCGAGGCCATCCAGCGCTCCAAATGGGAGGAAAACCAGGGGATCGGCGCGTCATACGGATTCAACCGCCTGGAAGGCCCGCGGGATTACAAATCCTCCACGTCATTGATCCACATGTTGGTGGATATCGTCAGCCAAGGGGGCAACCTGCTATTGGATGTCGGCCCCACGGCGGATGGCCGGATTCCAGTCATCATGCAGGAACGTCTGTTGGATATTGGGGATTGGTTGCGGGTGAACGGTGAGGCGATCTACGGTACCCGGCCGTGGATTTACACCGGCGAAGGCGATTCCATCCGCTATACCACCAAGGAGGGCTTGGTGTACGCCATCTCCTTGCGATGGCCCGAGGGCGAACTGGTTCTTGAAAAACCGCGACCTTCCGGGCAGACTACCGTCCGTCTCCTGGGGTGGAACCAATCTTTGTCTTGGAAGCACGAAGACGGCCGGATGCGGATTTCCGTTCCCCGGCTGCAAGTGGATGAAATCCACTCCCGGCACGCGTATGTGTTTGAGTTATCGAATGTGCGGTAACAAAAGGACCAGCGCGGTTGAGCGGGAGGGGGAACCTCCGCCTGAGCCGATATGATATTTTCCGTATTGTATTCCTTAAAAGAGAGAGTACGCTTTTCTTGAGAAGAGAATTCCAAAAAGCGCATCGAGAGAGGATTTCATTCTAAATTTGAGGACCACCCCGCTTATGCATCTGCATTCCGGTTTGATTGCCGACGCGCATCAAGTGCCTCCCATTGTAGAAAAACTCCAGCGTGAATCCATCATCGCTTTCGATACGGAATTCATTCGGGAGAAGACCTTTTTTCCGGTTTTGGAAATCCTGCAGATCGCCACGGAGCGGGAATCCTGGTTAATCGATGCCCAAGCGTTTTTGCAGGCGGATCATGGGAACTTATCCGCTCTCCGTCCCCTGCTGGATGTTTTAGAGAATCCCGCCATCCTTAAGACCGTGCATGCCGCTCATGGCGACCAGGAAGCCCTATTTCACAGCTTTGGTATCGTGCCGAAACCCATTCTGGATACCTCCCTGGCGGCTTCGTTGTGTGGATATGGTGAAAGCGTAGGATTGGGCACCCTGCTCAAATCCGTGTTACGGGTGTCACTGAAAAAGGTCCATTCCCGGACGCATTGGTCTCTGCGGCCTCTTCCCCCCCAATTGTTGGAATACGCCCACGCCGATGTCATTTATCTCGTGGCCCTGGGAAAAGCATTGCTTCACCGTTTGGACCAGCGGGGACGGCGGGAGTGGGCCCTGGCCTTGTCGCGGCAGTACGAAGATCCCGCCTTGTACGAACCCAAACCGGAAGAGATCGCGCGGCGGCTTTTTAAAAGCGGCCGTCTGGCGCCCAAGGATTACCCGGTCTTGCTGGAACTGGTCCGCTGGCGCGAACAACGCATTCGGGAGATCAACGTTCCCCGCAAATGGCTTTCGGACGACAGCACGTTGATGACCCTGGCCGCCGCGCGGCCGCAAAACCTGGATCAGTTACGGACCTTCCGGGGCATCTCCAAAAACGACCTTTCCCGCCAAGGAGAAGCCATTTTGGACGCCATCCGGCGGGGGGAACAAGGAGAACCGCTTAGCGTGGAACCGAAAGAGCACCCTTCCGCTGAGGAATCGCGGGTGATCGATCTGATCCGGGTCTTTGTGAATCTGCTGGCCGATGAGCACGAGGTGGCAGCCAAATATTTGCTCGATTCCAGCCAATATTCCACCTTGCTGCAACTCCACCCGGAGTCCCCGGAAGACTTAGTGGCCGCCGGGATACTTTCGCCTCAAGCCGCCGCCCTGATCGGACACGAACTGATTGAATTCCTCCACGGCAACCGCTCCCTCTCGATTCAGGATGGCCGGATTACGGTAGTGGACCCCGAAACTTGTCCCCCTCGCCGATCCTGACCGGATTGAGAAACAGTAGGTTGCCGGAGAAACAAGGGTGTAAGTTTTTGTTCAAATCCAGCATTTACTCCGAGCTCAACTCGTGGTATGAGTGGGAGTGGGAATCCAGAAACAGGAGGACTGGTTCCCCACATGATCTTCCCGAATCCGCTGCACCGGCAGGTGTTCGCGGGGTACATGGCGGGACGCATTGCACCCAGCGGCCAGCCTGGTTGCGGAAGCGTCTTGAAGCCTAGGCCCGGCAACTGGCGGATTTCTTGGGACCGGTGTTGGGTGGCCAGGCTCCAGAACCCCCCCGAACGGGGAGAGTTTGCCTATAGGACCGCGGCTGCCGGCGCCGGATGGAAAACAGTATTTCCCCCGGCGGGTTGAACAATTGGGCCAATGCCACTCATTTATCCATAGCCGTTCTTCCGGAGGAGTGGGAGAAAAATAGGAATCTTCTGAAAATATACAGATCCAACACAGGAGAGCCGCCATGCCAATCGCTTATGACCGCCGTGCTTTCATTCGCAACTCGCTGCTTACGTCCGTGGGGGGGGCCTGGGCCGTGAAAACGCTGTCCCCAACGGCGCGGGCTGAAAACGCGCCGCAACCAGCCGGGGAGGGGCCGGCCGCGGGTGGCGGCGCGCTGCCTCAGGGGAAAATCGGGGACCTGCAAGTCAGCCGGCTGTTGCTGGGCGGCAACCTGCTCACCCACTATACCCACAGCCGGGATTTGAAATATGTCTATAACCTGGCAAAGCACTACAACACCGTGGAGAAGATTTGGGAAACCATGGCGCTGGCCGAGAAGCACGGCGTCAACACGGTGGTCATTCACACCGCGCCGGGAGTCATGGATTTCCTGCAGCGGTACCGCCATGAGCGCGGCGGGAAGATCCAATGGATCATTTGCCCCACCGCGCCCATCGACGATTCGATGGAGGAATACCGCCGGCAGGTGCGGGAGATCGTGGAGGCGGGGGTGGACGCGGTGTATGTGTGGGGCGTGCGGTCCGATCAGTTAGTGGAGCAGGGCCGCCCTGACCTGATCGCTAAGGCGGTCGCCACCGCCAAGGAGTTCGGTGTTCCTTGCGGCGTGGGCGCGCACGATCTGCGGGTGATCACCGCCTGCGAGAAAATCAACGCCGGGGCCGATTTCTACATCAAGACCTTTCACCATCACAACTATCCCAGCGGGCCGAAGCCGGAGGAGATCCAAGGGCCTTACACCGAATTCCCCGGGTACTGGTGCAGCCATCCGAACGAAGTGATCGAGGTCATGAAGGATGTAGGCAAGCCATGGATCGCCTTCAAGGTCATGGCCGCGGGAGCCATCCCGCCGGAGGACGCGTTTCAATACGCCTTCGACAACGGGGCCGATCATGTTCTGGCGGGGATGTTCGATTTCGAGATCGCCGAGGATGTGCAAATCGCCCAGGCCGCGCTGGCGAAGGTGAACCGCCGGCGGGAGTGGGTCAGCTAGGGCGGGCTGGTTTACACTTTCCGTTGGCTGGCGGGGAGGATGGCCTTACGCAGCCGGATCGATTTCGGCGTTACCTCGACCAGTTCATCCTCGCGGATGAATTCGATCGCTTTCTCGAGCGTCATGGGCAGCACGGGGGTGAGCATGATGCCGTCATCCTTGGTCGAACTGCGCATGTTGGTGAGTTTCTTTTCCTTGCAGACATTGACGTTCATGTCGTTGGCGCGGTTGTGTTCGCCGACGATCATCCCTTCGTACACGGGCGTTCCCGGATTGACGAACAGCACCCCGCGCGGTTCCAGGTTAAAAAGCGCGTAAGCGACCGCCACGCCTTGCCGGTCGGCCACCATGGAGCCGGTCAGGCGCGTGGGGAAATCGCCCCGGTATTCCTCGTAGCCTTGCAGGTAGGAATTCATCATGCCGGTGCCCTTGGTGTCGGTGAGAAACTCATTGCGGTAGCCGATCAGGCCGCGCGAAGGGATGGAAAACTCCATGCGCACCCGTCCGGTTCCGTGGTTGACCAAGTTCACCATGCGGCCTTTGCGGGCGGAGAGTTTTTCGGTGACGATACCCACAAACGCCTCGTCACAATCGACAAACAGGTGTTCGACCGGTTCCAGCCGCTTGCCGTTCACCTCCTTGTAGATCACCTGGGGGCGGCCGACGGTCAGTTCAAATCCTTCGCGGCGCAGGGTCTCGATGAGGATGACCATCTGGAACTCACCGCGCCCTTTCACCAGAAACACGTTGGCGTCGTCTGTGTCTTCCACCTGGAGGGCCACGTTCCGGAGCGTTTCCTTGAGGAGCCGTTCGCGGATTTTGGTGGATTGGATGATCTTGCCTTCCTTGCCGGCGAAGGGGGAGTTGTTGATGCCGAATTTCATCGAGACCGTCGGTTCGTCCACCGTGATGCGGGGCAACGCCTTGGGATTCTCCCGCGTGCAGATCGTGTCGCCGATATGCACCTCGTCGATCCCCGCCAGGATGGCGATGTCCCCCGGCTCGACGCAGCCGACTTCTTTGAGGTTGATCCCTTCATAGACCTGCAGCCGTGTCACCCGGAGGGGGCTGATCCTCCCGTCCTGGCCCAGGCACACCAAGCTGTCGTGGTTGCGGACGGATCCGTTGGAGATTTTTCCGATCGCCAGCCGTCCGAGGTATTCCGAGTAATCGAGGTCGGTCACCAGCATTTGGAACGGCTCGGCGGGATCGTAGGCCGGAGCGGGGATTTCGTTGAGGATCGCTTCGAAGAGAGGGGCGAGATTTTCTCCTGGTTCGTGCAGCGACCGTTGCGCGATGCCTTCCCGTCCAATGGCGTACAGGATGGGGAATTCGATTTGTTCTTCGGTGGCGTCCAGGTCAATGAACAGGTCGTAAATTTCGTTCAACACCTGATCCGCCCGCGCGTCCTTGCGGTCGATCTTGTTGATCACCACGATGATTTTCAGGCGCGCGTCCAGCGCTTTTTTCAGCACGAAACGCGTCTGCGGCAGGGGGCCTTCGGAAGCGTCCACCAGCAGGATCGCCCCGTCGACCATCATCAAGGCCCGCTCCACTTCGCCTCCGAAGTCCGCGTGTCCGGGCGTGTCCAGGATGTTGATTTTCACGCCGCCCCAGTGCACCGAGCAGTTCTTGGCGGCGATCGTGATCCCCCGTTCCCGTTCCAGGTCGAGGTTGTCCATGATCCGCTCGGCGACCTCCTGGTTGGCGCGAAACAGGCCGCTTTGGCGGAACATGAAGTCCACCAAGGTAGTTTTGCCGTGGTCGACGTGGGCGATGATGGCGATATTGCGGATGGCAGGATTTGAAACCCGGCTTTTCATGGCGGTGTCTTCAGCCTCGAGGGAGGATGTTTCCAGCAACTGAGATTCGGAACTCATAGGCGCTCCTGTATTCCATGACATGTTTCCAGGTGATGGAGGATTCGATTCCGGGTTAAAGGAGTCTATTCCGCAAGGATACGGTTCGTGATGGACTACCCTTGGCCGGCGGGAAAAATCCGAGGGGAAGTATATCTGTTATCGGGAAATGGGCAATCGCTTACCGAGGGAAAACCCAGCGTCATCCGCCGGGGAGGACAAGGGAAAACAAAATCCAAGCACGATTGGATAATGCGAAAAATGCGGATCTCCGGCTGCCGCTCCGGATGGGTTCTCCGCGTGGTTGTCAAGCCGGTCCCTGAAGGAGACTCAATTGGGTTCGTGGGATGGCAATCCAATCCGTTCAGCCATGCCATGGGGACAAGGCTTCCCCTTCTTCCGGCCCTCCCCCAGTTGGGATAGGGAGCCGGGATGGGAGATTGCCGGGTTGAGGGATTATATGGGGACCCTCTCCTCCATTCGACTTGAGCACTATGGTCCGAAGCGGCAAATATCGCCGATGCTGACCAAGCCGTTGGTGGGGCTGTAGGCCAAGGCGTAATCGCCCTGGCCGTTAGGGCCCAGACTGCGGAGCTGCCACATGTCCACGATGGCAGGCGGAGCGGAAGTCGGGCTTTTCATCCGGCCGGTGTTGTAGAAGTAATCGCGGCTGAGGGCTTCACTGCCGCCCTTGGCGTAGAGATACACATAGTTGGGAATCACATCCGGAAACCAGCCGTAGCCGCCCGCGGTGACCGTGGTTTTGAACTCGAAAGGATCCGTAGGCAACGAGGACATGTAGGGCGTGGGAGAAGTCAGCCGGTCCAGTCCAAACATCACCCCGGTGGTGGCGCCGCCCAGGGGATAAGCGTTGTGATCCAGCCGGTACGCTTCCAACGCCGTGCCGATAGAGCGTTCATCGGCCTCGGCGCGAGCGACCTTGGCGCGGATTTGGGCGTTGAGAAAATTGGGCACGGCAATGGCGGCTAAAATGCCGATAATCGCTACAACAATCAGCAATTCGATCAGTGTAAAACCAAGACTGTTTTTCATCGTAGAGTCATATGACCTTCCGTTGGGTATTCTTGTGAAAGTGTAATTGCTCGCCGGGGAAAGGTAAGCCGAGCAGGAGAAGAAAAAAGGGAAGGGAGACGCCAGGCCTCCCTTCCCATTCCTTGCAGGATCAGAACAAGGACCACTCTTCCACTGAAACCGGCGGGAAGTAATCAAGGCTGGTTTCGGTCAACGCCGCGCGGGTGATTTTGATCCGGTCCATGGAACCCTTATAGGGCAAACCTCCGTTCCGTTCATGGCCGATCAAGAATTCATATACTTCCGCGAACTGGACCCCCCCTTCATAGGGCCTGGTTTCTTTCAGCTGGCCGTCGATATAGAAGCGCAGTTCCGTGAAGACGTCGTGCACCGCCGCCACGTGATGCCATTGCCCGTCATCCGGGATTTCGGCATTCGAATGGGCATCGAGGATCCCATAGGTGGTGACGGTCAGCGTAAAGCGGCCCTGTTGGTTGTCGGCGGGCCGGAGGGTGCCGGTCTGGTTTTGATAGGGCAGCCGGCCTTCGTCGAAATTGTAAGCTACCACGGTGCTGGCCAACGGCGCCTTGGGATGGGCCGGATCGCTGTCCAGTTGATCCGCGGAGAGCACGGCGTTGTGGATCCGCACGCGGTCAATCCAGCCGGGCAAGGCGCTGCCGCCGGCGCCGGTGCCGATATAAAGAATGTTCGACTGCAGTTCCCGGTGGGCGCTGCCGGTTTCCACATAAGCCGCCTGAACGCCGTCCAAATAGAAAGTCACGCCTGCACCCGGTTCCCAGGCCATGGCGATGTGATGCCATTGGTTGTCGGCGGTGATGGCCACATTGCTGTTGACATCTTCGATGGTCCGGAACGTGTAAACGAATTGGCCATTGTTGATGCCGATCTTGTATGTGTCACCGTAGGACAGAATGTCATTGAACTGGTTCAAGCGTTCCAGTTTGATCCAGGCCTCCAGGGTCATGGGGCCTTCCTGGATGGCCAAGACGGGATTATCCGAATCATCCGTGGTCAATCCCCGGTTCACCTTGACCGAGTAATCGCCAGCCTGGCCGGAGGGCGAATCCGGATCCGCCGCGGGCTTGGGACCGTTGTCCCGGAACGAGAACGAATACCCGTTCTGACCGCCCACGCCATACGCGAAGAGGATGGCGCGGTTATTGGGTTGCGTGCCGTCGATTTTCAGCCACGCTTCAAAGGAGAAGCTTTCATCGATGAACTGCATGATGTCTTGCTCATCCACGAAGATGACCCGGTCATTCCCGTCGAAATAGAGCGAATAATCGTTGGCGGCTCCCGTGGGGGAATCCAACACGAAATCCGGACGGGTGTCGGCGGATGCCCGCTCGGCTGTGCTTACGGCCGGCCGGATAGCACCGGCTCCATTCGCGTAGGGCAGTTGTTCTTCGTTGAAGTCGTAGGCCACAATGGTGTCAGCCAACGGCGCCTTGGGATGGGCCGCGTCGCTGTCGAGCTGATCGGCGGTAAGCACGGCGTTGTGGATCCGCACCCGGTCGAGGAGGCCGGGGAGGGGATTGGCGCCGGCCGTTTCGCTGCCGATATCCAGCAGGTGGTTTTGCAACGCCCGGCCGGCATTGGCCGTTTCTACCATGCCCATCGATTCCCCATCCAAGTAGAAATGCACCCCCACGCCCGGCTCCCACGCCATGGCGATATGATGCCAGGCATTGTCCGGTTCGATGGCAATCCCGCTGTTCACATCCTCGATGCCATAGAAGGTCCAAACGAAGACGCCGTTGTTGATACCCATCTTGTAAGAAGCCCCATACGAGAGAACGCCGTTGTACTGATTCAGGCCTTCCAGCTTGATCCAGGTTTCCATGGTGATGGGACCCGACTCGATGGCCAGCACCGGGGAATCCGAGTCGTCGACCGTCAGGCCTCCGTTCACCCGCACTGCCCGGTCGCCCGCCGCACCGGAGGGAGAATCGGCGAGGGATTCTGGAACCTGCGCGGGATCCAAGGGCAAACCGACGCTGGCCGTGAACTGGCCGCTGTTATCCGTCACCGTAGTGCCACTGCCCTCGTTGAATTCCCACATGTAGACATCGCCTGCCTCTTGCGTGTAGCCCCAGGGTCCGATCACCAGGGCCGCCACTGCAATCCCGCCAATCATCCAAAACTGCTGCTTCATTCTGCTGCTCTCCTTTCGGATTTTTTCGATCATATGATCGATTTTATAAGATCAAGATCGAATTGAGATGAGATGAATATACCATTATCACCTAAAATAAGTAAATAGAGACGAAATAGATTTCTATGGTTAATAATTAATCAATAGATCGAATTTATTATTCCTGTTTCGCTGATGGGATAACTTAGTAGCGGGATGGAAACACCTTCGTAATCCTTTGTGAGGGGACACCCTTCCGGGGAAACTCACTCTAAATGATCATTCCTGTTTTTGAATCAATTTGCTCCAATGCAGCAATTTCTTATGGCATGATTGGGGGTTATGCATATAGAAGATGGGAGTACATAAGAAATCTCTTTCTCGGGGAGCGGGCCAGGGCGAGGGAAGGGTTATGATGGATAACGCTTCGCTAATCCATCCTACATGTTCGTTTTTTGAAGGGGCACGTGGCCACGTGCCCCTACGGCTCAAGATTTACCCCTTCGCAATCCGCGCGCAAATGGCCCGCCAGGCGTCGCGGGATTGGATCAGTTTGGCTTCCACGTCGCCGCCGATGCCGTATCCCTGCAAGCCAATGGGGCCTTGGTATCCCAATTTCACGAATGTCCGGACGCAATGCTCGACATCGTAATCGCCCTCGCCCAGGGGCAGGATGGCCTTCCGCACATCCAGGGTGGCGGAATCCTTCATCGCGCCGTTAATGTTCAGGCAGTTCAATTTAGGCAACACGGCCCGGGCGATGGTATCCAAATCATCCGGTTCCTCGGTGGCCAGCCAATGATACAGGTTGAACGTGCACCCCACGTTTTCAAGACCTGATTTCTCCGCCACGCGGAACGCGTCGCCGGCCTTCTCCAACCAGTCCCCGCGGTGGTGATATAACGAAACCGGCACTCCGGCGGGCCGGGCCAACGCATCGAGTTTTTTCAGGAGAGCCACAGCGGCCGCATCCCCCGCTGGATCCGATGGCTTGAATTTTCCACTGGCTGGATTGACCCACAACAACGTTCCACGGCCGTTCAGCGATTGAAGCAGGGCAGGGACAAAGGCCGGCAATTCCTCCGCGTCGAGATCCAGGCGGAGATACACCGCGGCCATGGCCACGCCGGCCTGGTCGAACCGTTTGAGCACGCCGGGAAAAGTGTCCCACTGGTTGCGGCAATCGCTCCCCCGCGGGATCCCGATCCGGTTCAGGATTTCCACCTGCCGGGACGCGTCCAATGAGTTGTCCCAAAACCAGGTGTCCATGATGAAGAGGCGTGATTCGAGATCGGCCGGGGAAACTGAAGCACCCATGGAATTGTTGAACAGGCAACCGAATCCCGCGAGCGCCGCGGCCGTTGATACGGACGTCACAAAACCGCGCCGGTTGATGGTTAAATTAAAGGAGTGGTTCACGATGGCACCTTCAGGGACGGATCCAGACAATGTCGCCTAAACTGTGGATGCCGTTGCTGGCCCGGTAATAAATGAAGCCGGTGATCCCGCTGCCCGCCACGTTGTAATCGAGTTTGTTGTTCGGGCCAACGCTCCACAACTCATACGAATGAGGGCGGTTGGCAAAGGCGCGGGCCACGTCGGCGGGATTGTTGGGCACGCGTAACTTGGGATCCATCGCCCCGCCGGCATAGAAGGAGCCGTCGGGCATAAAAATGGATTCCATGTGATACATGCCGAAGGTCAGGTTCCAGGAATTGGGATCGGGTACGGTGATGTCCTGAAATGGATCACGGGGTTGGGCGGAGAAATACGCGATGGGAGTGGTCAGGTATTTGTTCTGCCATGGGACATGGATAACGGAGGAAGGATAGCCGGCATGGGGAAAATACTTGCCGTGATCGATCCGGTACATCTCGCAGGCGGTCACGAATGAGTTCATTTCGCTCTCGGCCTTGGCGACTTTGGACCGGACCTGCGCGTTCAGAAAATTGGGCACGGCAATCGCGGCCAAGATGCCGATGATCGCCACGACGATCAGCAATTCGATCAGGGTGAATCCCCGGCGGATCTGGCGGGCATCTCCGGCGATACGCATTGTAGAGCCTCCCGATGAGTCAGCCTCATTGAAATAAATGGATTTCCCAATGATTCGATTCATTCTCTCATGATTGCGTTTTCAGTGTCAACCAGATTTGACGAACGGGAGAGAAGGGAATGAGCCGTGTCCACGGATGGGCTGCCTGGCGCCCTCTCCGTTTTCCCTCACCCTGGCCCTCGCCCCGAGGGAGAAGGGAGCGAGAAACAGCCCGTTGCATGAACAGGGGCGTGGGCGACGTGCCCCTTCTTTCTCTCCGTGTCCTCCGCGCCTCAGTGATGAATTTCTGGAATCCCCGCTTTTCCGGCTTGCGCCTCGCGGTAGCGCAGCATCTTCTCGATGCCTGCGATGGGCAGCGCCGCGCTGGCGTTGTAGCCGGGCAGTTGGGTGCGATTGTTGAAGATCCATTCAGGGCAGTGGCGTTTTTGCAGATCATTCACCAGCTCGATGATCATGCGGTCCGCTTGGCCGGGATCGGCCAGATTTAACGTATACGCGAACCATCCCGCCGGCGTAGCCCAATAACCACCGTTTTGATACTCGTCCCGCGGACCCGCCGTCTCCCAATACACGCCCGCCGGGGTGTGCCGGACCTGGCCGTGTTGAGTAAGCTCCGAATAATGATCAGCCAAATACGCGGCGACGCGTTTCGATTGCTCCGCGCCGGCCACACCGGTATAGACCGCATAGGCTGAACCCCAGATGTCCGGTTCCTTGCATTGGACCGTGGCGGCGCGGAACAAGCCGATGGCATCATCCCAAAAAACCAGCCGGATTTGTGCGGCCACCCGGCGGGATTCCGCCAGCCATTCCTCGGCTTCCTCGTGCCGCTCAACCACCCGCAACAAATCGGCCAGTTCGCGCGCCGCTTCGACAAACAACAGGCTGCAGAACAAGGTCTCGCCTTTCATGCGGACGGTGTCGGTGAAGCCATACGGACAGCGGTCGTATTCGCGGGCCGGGTCGATGTAGACCAAGCCGCTTTCCGGATGCCGGGGGCAGGCTTTCAGGCACGACACCAGGCGGCCGATAATTTCCAGTATCAACTCCTTGTCACCGGTTTTTTGATACGTGAGCCATGCCACTTTGATCGTGAATTGCGATCCATCAGCCACGGGATTTTCCCCCATACTTCCCATGCCCGGTTTGTATATCGGGGTGCCGTCGAATTTCACGCAATCGACTCCCGCTCCATCCTCCCGTATGGATTGGACAAAGAGACGGCAGGCATTCAGCAGGTCCTGGTTTTCGAACGCGCCGGGATTGCCTTCCAGCATGTACGCGTAATCCCGCAGCCAAAAGGCCTCGTAACCCGGGCCCACCTGCGGAGGAAACGCGGCCGTGCCATCGGCCATGGCGCGGCGGCTTTCTTGAATCATCCGCGTAGAGGTAGATTTCAGCCACGCGAGCGCTTGTTCCACTGTCTCGATTTTTGCTGGAGTTTCAGCGGCGAAGGTTCCTAAGTTGAACACCATTGCGCTAACCAGAATGCAGACCATTTTTTTAAGCATGAGATCCTCCTTCAATGCCAAGGTAATGATTTACCCCCCATACGAAACTTTCCCTGTGCTGAATTTGTGATATGCGCAGGAGAGAGCACTAAATCATTCCCTCTCCCTCAGGCAGAGATCTACGGAGAGGGAGGCCTTGAAAAAGCGAAATTCATCCTTTCTCTTCAATCCAGGGAATCGTTGCGTATTATCAATATCTCTTTAGAGCTTGTTCAAGGAGCACAACGAGTGATGTCCGATGACGTGACGCGGTGGCTTCCCACCCAGTATGACAGCCTGGCTGGCTTGCAGCGGGAGTTTGAGCAGTACCAGATCCGGGCGTTTCCAGTTCGGGGGGCGAATTTCTTTGCCTTGGAGTTAAACGGGGAAGCCGGCGAGCTGGCCAATTTGGAGAAAAAAGCCTGGAAAAATCTGGAGGTTTCCCCGGAACGCTTTGCCGATGAAGCAGCCGATGTGTTCATCGCCTTGCTCAATTACGCCAACGCACGGAAGATTGATCTCGCAGAAGCCGTCCGGAAGAAAATGGCGGTCATCGATCAAAAACGGCGGGACGGAAGCCATGGATAACATCGGATGGGAGGACGTTGCATCAATGGATGCTGCATCGCCAAGCCATCCTCATTGACGCCGTTTTTTTCAGCTCATCCGGTAAGCACGGGCATTTTTTTGTCATCTCGCCGGTTCGCTTCTATCCGAATGGGATTGATGAAAACCACATCCAATTTTCCTTCTCCCTCTGGGACCGCCATCTCCCTTTGGAGAAGGCCAGGGTGAAGAAAGCTCTTTCACCGCGCCACGGCTTGCCACATTCTGATTTTTCACCTCGCAAAACCGGGGAGTCTCCTATTGGGGACGGCATTAACCTAGCCCAAAATTTTAACCCTGGGTTTAACACCTCCCTCCGTTTGCTGGAATGGCCCGCTGGAATTAATATGATTTGATTCATATGAATAATTGTCTCCGCATGCGGGATAGGGACTATAATTTTAGCAGATGCACAGTCCTTCCTTCGTGAGGTCAAAGGAGCCTATTCATGCTTCGGATGAAAACGCCGCCGGCCCGTGTCAAATCCATGCCGGCCGGATTCCGCCTGCGCCACACGCTGCGGGGCGCCTCCCGCTGGATTGTCTGCCTGGCGTGGTCGCCTGATGGGCGGATTCTCGCGGCCGGCTCGGCCGATCACGCCATCCGGTTGTGGGACGCGGGGAGCGGCGGGTTGATCCGGACCCTGGAAGGCCGGGTATTCAGCCTGGCTTGGTCACCAGACGGCAAAACGCTGGCCTCGGTGTCGAGCGGCGATCATATCCGGATTTGGGACACGCAAACCGGCATCTTAAAGCGCGTTCTGAAAGGGCATAAGGAATCGGTGTTCACGTTGGCCTGGTCGCCCGACGGCCAGCTTCTGGCCTCCGGATTCCGGGACTGGAAGATCAGCCTGACCCACGCGGGAACTGGTGAACTCCTGCGGACTCTGGAAGGACACACGGACCGGGTGTATAGCCTCGCCTGGTCCCCCAATGGCCAAATCCTCGCCTCGGGCTCCGCGGACCACACCATCCGGATATGGAACATTGCGGAAGGCCAGTCCCTGCGGATTCCGGTCGGGCCTTCAAAATGGGTGTTCAGCCTGGCCTGGTCTCCCAATGGCAAAACATTGGCCTCGGTGATTGGAGATGACACCATCCGGCTGTGGAATCCAGAAACCGGCCAGCCGATGGGTGTTCTGGAAGGACACAAGGACACGGTGGATTGCGTTTCCTTTTCGCATGACGGCAGCCTGCTGGTTTCCAAGGCGCGCGACGAAACCGTGCGACTTTGGCGCTACGGCACCTGGGAAACCGTGGCGGTGTTCGAAGACCCGGTATCATGGCCCACGGGCCTGGCGTTCAATCCGCGGGAGCCAAGCCTGGCCATTCTGGGCGAACAGGACAAGGCGGTCCGGATCTGGGATCTGGACTTCGAGGCGCTGATCAACGCGACCACCCGGCCGGCCTGTGACCATATTTCCGCCGCCAAGGTCGTGTTGGCCGGGAATGACTATCCGGGGAAATACACGCTCCTCCGGGCTTTGTTGGGAAAACCATACGAACCAATCCCCCCGGCGGAGGGCTTGAAATTCTGGCTCCTTCATTCCGAAACGTTGTCACGGCCTGGTGGATTGGTTACGCGGGACACCTATGTGTGGGATCTGACGGGCCCCCCTGGAGACAAAGCAATCAATCAGTTGTTCTTGGACGGAACCGCATTGGGAGTACTCCTAATTGATCCGGCTCAACCCGGTGAGTTGGCCTTGGAGGTCATGGAGTGGCGGCAGGCGTTCTCACGGGCGGGCGTGCCCGGCTGTCCGCTGTTGCTGGTCCTGGACCACGACCGCGCCCCGGTGACTCAGGAGATGGAACGCCACTGCGAATGGCTCTGCCTGGAACAGGACATCGTGGATTGGATTCCTGTCGCATCCCTTTCGGGCGAAGGCGTGGAAAGGTTGCGGCCGGCGATCCTCGAGCATATCCCGTGGGAGCGTGTACCGGAAATCCCCTCTCCACAAGCGAACTGGAATTTCCACGAATTCCTGGCGCGGCGCAGGGAGGAGTTAGACATCCTGATCCGGAAGCAGGATTTGCGGGATGAATTCCAGTCAACCTTCCTGAACACGGAGTTGTCCGACGTGGAGTTGGACGCGTGCATTTTCCTGGCGCAGGCGATGGGATTGGCATGGCCTTGCGCGTTAGGGGATTACGTCTTGTTGCAACCGGAACGGCTGCGCGGGTATGCCATGGCGGTGTTGGACGCGGCGCGCCGGCATCCCCAGGGATTGGGCTGCGTGGCTGAGTTGGATGTCCTGAACGGCCGGATCGATTTCGGCGGGGTGGAGCGGTTGTCCGATCCCGGCCAGGAAAGCGCGATGTTGCGTTTGGCGGTGGATCTGTTTCTGAAGCGGGAACTGGCCGTGCGGGAAGGGCCGTTTCTCGTGTTTTCCTCTGCCGTGCGGCCTTCCACACCGGCCCTCCCGGCCACGCCGCCGGTGGAGGTGGTGTACCGGTTCGCGGGAACCGTGGAAAATATCTACGCCGCGCTCCTCGTGCGGTTATGCTCCAGCGGGGCGTTCGAACTCAAGACCCTGGGGCCGGACATGGCGGAGTTCCGGAATCCGCTGGGCCGGGATTGCGGATTCACCGTAAGCCGGCCCGGGGAAGGCCAGGGGTTGATTTCGATCTTCTTCGGGCGCAACGCGACCATGGACACCAAGGCCCTGTTTTTGCGGTACATCCATGAACACCTGCAGAAATGGGCGGAAGCGGGAACGGTGAAGCGGGAGCTGATCTACCGTTGCCCGCAATGCGGCCACACGGTGGAGAACCGCCAGGCGATCGAGTACCGCCTGGAACAAGGCAAGCGGCACATCCCCTGCCAGTATTGTGATGAGCCGATTCCGTTGTTCGAGTTTGTGGAGTGAAGGGGCCGATTTTACGTTTACCCACAAGTCACCCGCGAATGTCATCCCCGCGCAAGCAAGCCTTGATCGATTTCTCCGCCGAGGCACGGAGAGCGCGGAGGATGATTTTGGGGGAGATCAAGTTCTGCTAAACGCTGTTCGGATTTGATTTCAAAGCGCCGAAGGCGTGAAATAAGATAGCCCAGGGCATTGCCCTGGGCTATTGTCTCTTGAATAAACAGTATTCATTTCATCAAACGTAACTATTGACTGGTATGCAGAACAGTTTTTGAGCGCCCACTGAGCGTTTAATCTAGCCCAGGGCTTTAGCCCTGGGAGGGTCACAGCCAGGGCCTTGAATTCCCTCTCCCTCTGGGAGAGGGCCAGGGTGAGGGTATTTTTGCAGAAGTGGACCTGGGTGCCCGCACTTATCACTCCAATCCATGATGGATGTTTAAAAAATATTTCTCCCCTCTCCTCAGGTGGAGATAGGAGAGGGGAGAAGTTTTCTTCCTGTCGGGAGTCCCTTTACCGGTTATAGGTTTTTGTCACATAGTTGTCGTTTTGTGGAAGTTCGAAAAATCTCGGCGGAAATTCAGCGTCGTTGAACTTGGCGGACACGAGGGTCAAGGAAATGGAATCGTGGAAGTTTATGCCCTGGCGTTCCTGAATCTTGATAACCTGAGGAACCCAGACCGGCCCGGTCTGATCAAAGTTTTCACAAATCACCCTCTTGACCACCTGACCTTGCTCATTCAGGGCTTCTGCCTTTTCCCAATAGACCGGGTTATCACGCAGCAATGTAAAAGCGAATTGTTCACCCGGATTTCCATTCTCCGGCGCAGTTTGGATCACATGGAACTGAGGATCCAGGCGGGTGATCGTGAAACCCTCACCAGTGAAATAATCCAGGTTGAAGCCAAATCCGCCACGGGTTACAGGCAGCCGCCAGCGTTGCGTGAATCCGGGTGAAATATCGATCCGCTTTTTCTCGGGGAAAATGACATATCCTTTTTCACCATCGAACAGATAATAATGATGACCCGTGGTATCATTGGCGCGGAAAACGTCCTCCCGCATTTTGTTTCCAAGACAGGAAAAAACGTAATACGACTCGAATTGCAGGCCGCCGCTGATCATTTTCTCGAGTTTGGCAATCGAATCCTCGATTTGATCATCCGTGATATCCGCTTGCATAACCGCCTCATCCGGTGTCAACAGGCCCGCTTTCCGCTTCTCCAAGGTTTGCTTCAATGAAGCGATCTGTTCCCGGCAAAATTCCGGTGACATCGCGCTGGACTCTTGAACCGGTGGAACCGTCATGGTTCCCGCATACTGCAGTTCAAATGCTTGAATACCGCCGAGTTCCCTTTCAATCAAGGATTTCAGTTCCACAATCGACAGGTTGTCCATCCCCAAGGCGGGATAAACTAACAAGCTGCTCAAAACACCCAGTGAAAGAATCATGGTTCTCATGATCTGACTCCTTTTCTGATACAAGGGTTTCATTCATTTTGTTTATACGGGTATCCCACATTTTACATAATTAATTAAAACCTCAAACTGAAATCGCAATAATCCACAACCATGATAGCTAACATAATTCCATGATGCTTTATTGAAGCATCGAGCTCCGAATCCATTGGGTTTAGATGATCCCGGACAATTTGATACATTGGGATCCGTACAAGTACCTGTTAGTGTCCAATAAACCGTCCAAACCGGGGTCTCGGTGCTTGCGCATTGGCTATCCCATGTCATTAACCCCATAGCAACAAGCCAATTCTTCAAAAACCACTGCATCCACACATTGATTCAATGCACCACAGCCATCTTTCCAGACATCTTGAGAAGAGCAGGATGGGCATGCACCCTCGGAATAGGAATCGGATACGTCATACGAAGCAAAAGCGCCATAAAGGAAAAGAAAGAGGCCTGATAATAAGAAACATCCTTTCCACTTCCCGTAATCAAGGATTTTGGTACTCATGGTCACACTCTCCTTTCGGATCCGTGATTTTTCAATAATATATACTAATATTATTTTCGTAACTGTTTACCCGATTGCACGTATATTATGTATTTCGCCCTTTCAGGGCTTCCCTCACCCTAACCCTCTCCCAAAGGGAGAGGGGATTAATTACTATTCTTTTATCTTTTCCAGGGCTTACGCACTGGGCTACACTCATGCTGCGCCGTTGGCGCTCGAAGGTTTTACTGCAAACCGGTAAATAGTTACAATCCCTTTTATTTCATGAATGCCATCCAATATCCATTCATACAACCTCCTTAAAATGGATTATTTTTGTCTGTCAGATTGATTTTCGATCGCTTCCCGAAAAAAACACCTCCTTTAGTAATATTACTCAATAGATCAATTTCCGATGATTTGCTAACACCTTCTAATCCTGCGAATTCCATCTTTAAAGAACTTTATCTAATAGACGCCAAACCTCCGCTAAAACCCTCTCTTTTTCCAAAATTTTCCGTAACCGCTTTCGGGCTTTGGCCAGCAGGCATTCGACGGCTTTTTCCGTTTTTCCAATTTCCCGGGCGATTTCGCGATACGTTTTTCTCTCGAAGTGGTAGAGAATCAATGCTTTCCCTTGATTAAGAGGCAAACGATCGACGCAATGCCGTAGATATCCTTCCTCCTCCGCCTCGATCATGCGTTCCCGGGGCGAGGGAGCTGGATCGCTCCGCGGGGTGAGGACGCTATCCGGCGCCGTGATTCTGCTTTGCCTCCGGTAATCCGCGTATAGATTTTTGAGTACACGAAAAAAGTAGGTGCGGGGATGGCGGATGCATTCATCCCGAAGCAGTCTTTTATATACTTTTATAAATGCTTCCTGGACGATATCCTCGGTCTCCGCGCATTCACCCAGGATTTCGTTTGCCCGCTTCACGGCCTCCGGGCCTGTCAGGCGAATGATTTCCTCGAGGACCGGTTGCTTTTCGAACATGCCAGACCAAAGACCTCACCCCATTCCTCTCCTCATGGACCGCTGAAAAACCGTTGGTCTACTTTCCAAGCGCCAGCTGATCACGCCACCTAATCACTAATACGAACAGTATCCAAAAAAGGACGGAATAATGAAAAGATAATTAATCCGATATTTAGGATTTATCTTAGAGACGTGTACAAAATGGTAAAAAAGATATCCGATGCGAATCGGGCGGACATATAGGTCCGCCCCTGCCAATGTACCTCATAAGATTCCCTCACCCTGGCCCTCTCCCAGAAGGAGAGGGGATTGGGGTGGACCTTTCGGGTCTGTCCATTTGGATATCGATCACACCTCCTAAAAAAGTACGTATTTTCCTGGTGAGCCACACATAGCAATCCGACACACACATCTTGCTTGCATAACACCTCAAGCCGCTGAGGGCGTTTCTTGTTTCTGTGTACCTTTATTCCGAATCCGAAGTGGGGAATTCCCACCTCCCTCCGCTCCCTTGATTCCCCCAGGTTTGGAATACAATGGATGCCGTTTCCCCGAGGGGATGAGATGCCGACGGTGAGGGACAATCAAGCGTATGAAAAGCATTGAAACACGCATCGCGGACGAATTGGCAGTTCAGGAGAAGCAGGTCGAGGCGGCGGTCCGGCTGCTGGACGAGGGGGCCACGGTTCCCTTTATCGCGCGCTACCGCAAGGAAGTGACCGGCGGACTGGATGACACGCAACTGCGCGCGCTGGAAGAGCGGTTACGGTATCTGCGCGAGCTGGACGAGCGGCGGGTCGTCATTCTGAAAAGCATCGAAGAGCAAGGCAAGCTCACACCCGAGCTCCAAACCGCCATTCAAGAAGCGGACACCAAAACCCGCCTGGAAGATCTATATCTGCCCTTCAAACCCAAGCGGCGCACCAAGGCCCAGATCGCGCGCGAGGCCGGACTGGAGCCTCTGGCCCATGACCTGCTGGCCGATCCCACGCTGGTTCCGGAAGCAGAAGCGGCGAAGTATATCGATCCCGAAAAGAAGGTGGAGGACGCGGCGGCGGCCCTCGAGGGCGCGCGGCAGATCCTGATGGAGGAGTTCGCCGAAGACGCCGAGCTGATCGGCAATCTGCGCGAAACGGTGTGGGAAAACGCCGTGCTGCGGTCGAAGGTGATCGAGGGGAAAGAGATCGAGGGCGCCAAGTTCTCGGATTATTTCGACTACCAGGAGGATCTCAAAAAGATCCCGTCGCACCGGGCGCTGGCCTTGTTCCGGGGCCGCAACGAAGGGGTGTTGCAACTCACCCTGTCCCTCGAACGCGACGCGGAGGCGGCGGAGCGCAAGGAGGTTGCCCTGTGTCAGGAAATGATTGCCCGGCACAAGGGGATCGAGGACCAGGGGCGGCCCGCGGACGCCTGGCTGCGGGAAACCGTCCGCTGGGCGTGGAAGGTGCGGATCTTCAATCACCTGGACGTGGACCTGAAGATGCGCCTGTGGAAGGCGGCGGAAGAGGAGGCGATCCGGGTGTTCGCCCACAACCTGCGCGATCTGCTGCTGGCCGCGCCCGCCGGTCCGCGCCCGGCCTTGGGCCTGGATCCCGGCCTGCGGACGGGGGTCAAGGTGGCGGCGCTGGATGGGACCGGCCAGCTCGTCGAGAAGGCGACCATCTACCCGCACGAGCCGCGCAACGCGTGGGACGAGTCGATCGCCACGCTGGCGGAGATGTGCCGCCGACACCGGATCGAGCTCATCAGCATCGGCAACGGCACGGCGTCGCGCGAAACAGACAAACTGGTCCACGACCTGATGAAACGCCATCCAGAGTTGAACCTGACCAAGCTGGTGGTGTCCGAAGCGGGGGCGTCGGTGTATTCAGCCTCGGAACTGGCGGCGAAGGAATTTCCCGATCTGGATGTCTCGCTGCGCGGGGCGGTGTCGATCGGGCGGCGGCTCCAGGATCCGCTGGCCGAGCTGGTGAAGATCGATCCCAAGTCGATCGGCGTGGGGCAGTATCAGCATGACGTCAGCCAGACCCTGCTCGGCCGCGCCCTGGCCAACGTGGTGGAGGATTGCGTCAACGCCGTGGGGGTGGACGTGAACACCGCGTCGGTTTCGCTGCTGACCTACGTGGCGGGATTGAATCAATCGCTGGCCCGCAACATCGTGGAATACCGCAACCAGAACGGGCCGTTCAAAAACCGCCTGGAGTTAAAGAAAGTCCCCCGCTTGGGCGAGAAGACCTTCGAGCAGGCGGCCGGCTTTCTCCGCATCATGAACGGGGACAATCCGCTGGATGCCTCGGCGGTGCATCCGGAAGCCTACCCCGTGGTGGAGCGCATCGTGGCCGCCAGCGGCAAGGACATCCGGACGCTGATTGGCGACACCGCGTTCCTGCGCTCGCTCCCGCCGGAGGAGTTCGCCGACGAGCAATTCGGCGTGCCCACGGTGAAGGACATCCTGGCCGAGTTGGAAAAGCCCGGACGGGATCCCCGGCCTGAATTCAAAACCGCCGTGTTCCAGGACCATATCGTCTCGATGGAAGACCTGCAGCCGGGGATGATTCTCGAAGGCGTGGTGACCAACGTCACCAACTTCGGGGCGTTTGTGGATGTCGGGGTGCATCAGGACGGCCTGGTACACATTTCGGCTATGTCATATCAATATGTCCGTGATCCCCGGGATGTGGTGAAGGCGGGCGACGTGGTGAAGGTCAAGGTGGTGGGAGTCGACCTGCCGCGCAAGCGGATCGCGCTCACCATGCGGCTGGAGGACCGCGCCGAGGACAAGAGAAGATCCTCCGCGAAATCCCCGGAGTCCGCTTCCAAAGGTTCGCGTGATTCAAGGGAAAAGCAGCCCCATCCCAAGTTCAAACCCGCCAACGCGATCGCCGAGGCCTTCGCGGAAGCGCTGAAAAAGAAAAAAAAGTAGATATCCGCTTGTGTAATTTTGAGCTAGCCGAAGCCCCTCCCGGTAGTTTACAATATTTCCGCTTTTCGATGCCATGGCAGGCCGCTGAATAGGGATCAAGCCTCAATTCCCCATCCGGAGAGGAACGAACTGATGAAAGGCTACATGCAGGCGGCGGAACAACTCATCGAGGATCTGCTGGCGGAATACGGGCAAATCTCCCAGGAAGAAGATCCGCGGAAAGCAATCCGGCAAACCCCAAACGGCAAGCTGCTGCTCGACAACATCGAAATCGTGTTCCGCCGGTCAGCCAAGCACAAGATCTTCTCCCAGCGGATTCAGAACCTGCAATCTTCCCAACTCGAAGACTCCGATCTCCTGCCCGCTTACCTCACCACCAGCGACCTGGCTTGTTATCATGACAGCCTCCATTCGCTTGGTTGTTCCAAAAAGATCTGCTACTTTTTGTTCGTGACCCGCTATGATCATTTCGGGGTGACCGAACGCGGCCATTACTCGGAAATCCTCCGGAGGCAAGAAGACGGTTGCCCGAAACACCTGGTCCACGCTCATGAAATCAAGAAAAAACTGCTGCAATTTCTGGATACGGGGCTTCCTGATTACGCGGCCGTCCAGCCGCTGGTTTCTGGGTATCTGGAAGAGCTGGTGAAATTTTTGGAGGCCCAGCAGACGATTTATCAATGCGAGGCGGAGTTGCTGGAACGGCTTTGTTCGTATCTGAACGATGTCATGTTGGCCCAATTGCAATCCGATCCCCTCTCGATCAATCCCTACGACTTGAAATCGCTCATGCAACTCTTGGACGCCATCCGCAAGCGGGGGGTGGAGATTCCTAAAATCCAAGGAAAACTGAATGGCCTAGTCATCCAGCAAATCGAGGACTCTTTGCGGGGGCAGATTGCCGTTCTGCGGGAGGAATGCGGAATGATCGGCGAAGCCGCCTGCTTCCTCCAAGATATCCTGGAAAACATCGAGACGCCGGATCAGATCCAGCACGCCGAAGACCAGCCCATTGGGCCCACCCTCCGCTCTTCCATCCTTGAAAAATTCAGCGGTTCCTTTTATGAATGGCTTTGCAAAGCCTGATCCGGCGTATATCCGGGACGCGTGGAACCGGTCCCGTCTTGCCTGTGTTGGAGTGAATTCCTGATGCCTTTTCCCCATCCGGTTCGATTGCGGCACGAGCCCGCGGTTTCCCTCGCGGCCTGCCGCCGTCTTTTCTTCGTTGTTTGGCTCTTCACGCTGGCGTTTCGCTTGTATGGCGTCACCAATCCCCTGTACGACATGAACGCCTGGCGGCAAACCGAGACTGCCGCCATCACCCGGAATTATTACGAAGACCGCCTGCCGTTCTGGGAACCGGAAATCGATTGGTGCGGCCCGCGCGGGCAGGCGGAGATGGAGTTTCCGTTTTATTCCTATTTGGTGGCCGCCCTTTACCGCGGATTCGGCCCCAACGAAGTCTGGGGACGGTTGGTCACCATCCTCTGTTCGGGCGGTGTGGCCTGGGCGCTGTGGGACATCGGACGGCAACTGGGCCATCCGCTGGCGGGTGTTTTTGCCGCCGCGTTGTTTGCGGCCGCCCCGCTTTCGATTTATTACGGCCGGACCTTCCAGCCGGACATGATGATGGTTTTTCTCTCCACATCCTCCCTCGCGTTTTTGCTCCGCTGGGAAAGAGAAAACCAAAACCGGTGGCTGCCCGCCTCGGGCGCGGCGCTGGCGTTGGGTGTACTGCTCAAACCGCCCTGCCTGCTGATGGCGCTGCCGCTCGGCTGGGTCTTCTACCGGCGTTATGGCACCCGGTTGGCGGCCTCCCTTCCCGTTTGGCTCTACGCGGCCGGCGTGCTGATTCCCATGGTCATATGGTACTCGCACGCGCATACGTTTTTTCTTAAAAGCGGGGCCACCTTCATGTGGCATTTCAAGGGATTCTCATGGCGGGAGAACCTGCTGGCGGTCTACCTGAATCCCGGATTCTGGCGGCGGTTGATCTTCACCCGCTTCGGTTTCGATATCCTGATCTACGCGGGCTTGATTCCGTTTCTCACCGGACTGTGGCGGGTGGGTTTTCACTTTCCCAACCGGATTCTGGTTTGGGCCTGGCTGGCGGGGATCGCGTTGTATTATCTGATTATCCCCGGCC